>JANYDC010000159.1 GCA_025359965.1 Pedosphaera sp. | reverse complement strand
TGGTGAACGTCAGGCAGTGCTGCTTGATGGCGGCGCCGCGTGGAATGATCCCTATCCCCCTTACACATTCGGCGGTTACACCTACAGCAGGCAATGGATCATTCTTGAAGTGACTTGCCCCCTTCCTCCTTTGTCCTGCTCCATCGCACCCCAAACCGCCCAGACCGTTTGCTCTGGCGGCAGTGCCACTTTTACGGCCACTGGCGTTGATGGAAGCCCTACATACACTTATCTTTGGAGCGGTCCCGGAGGTTTCTCCTCCACTTCCGACAAAATCACAGTTTCAGCTCCCGGCACCTACACAGTGGTGGTGAGTGATTCCAAGAACCAGACCTCCACCTGTTCAGCGGTTCTCACAGTCCTTCCTCCTCTGACCGTGAGTGTGAACGATGCAGCTGTTTGTGCGGGTTATTCAGCCATGCTGACCGCAACCCCCAGCGATCCTGATGTTACTTATCTTTGGAGCAATGGTGAAACCACTCCATCGATTACGGTCACACCTTCCGCCTCAAGCCCTTACACCGTGCAAGTCTTCAAAGGCGGTTGCAAAGGCAGCGGCATCGGCAACGTGACTGTTAACCCGCTCCCCACGGTTTCGTTGGAGAACACCAGCGTTTGTGTTGGCGGTACCGTCACCCTCACGCCAGTTGTCACTGGCAACCCCACCAGCTTCGTTTGGACGGTCAACGGTTCCATCGTTTCCACCGACCCGACCTTGACGGTTACTCCTGATGCGACTACGACCTATACTATTACCGTAGCAACGGCGACGTATTGTTCGGACGATGCCTCCGCCACCGTCACCCTCAAGCCTCTTCCCACCGCCTCGGTTAAATCCACTGTGATCTGTTTGGGTGACAGTGCGACGCTGACGGTTACCACTGATGCTGGTGCAGGTGCAACTTACCTTTGGAACACCGGAGCCACCACCCCCTCCATCACGGTTAAGCCAACTGTCGACACGGATTATTCTGTCATTGTCACTTCTGTCACTGGCTGTTCTGTCGAGGCCAAGGCCAGTGTGGATATCGGCAACTGCATCTGCGTGGTGCAAGCTGATCCCGATTCGAGGTGCACCACCACTGCTGGTCATGCCATCTATCTGCCTGGCATTGGCACCGATTTCGTGTTCCCCACACCCGCGAAGTTCATTGATAACCTTGATGGAACCGCACGCTTGGTCGGCACAGCTGTAAGCAAGAGTGATGCAACCAAAATGTGGCTGGTTGACCTCCTATTCACTGGTTACACCAAAGTTGCTCCTGCAGGCAGCCCCAAAAAAGAGCTCAGCAGCAGCGCCTATAAGCCTTACGGCCCCATTGATCCAACTACATGGGGTTACTACACCGATTTCACCGGCACACTCACCGGTCAGGGCAAATATGCCGGTGCGATCCTCACGATCAATGATTACATGGCTGCCTTCCAAATTGGTGTCGGAGCCAACGGTAAGAACACCCACTTTGGTGCGTCCGGTTGGTTCACTGTCACGGTGACACACCAGCCGACTACTGGCGCTGCCATTTCCTGCACAACCCATGGTGACATCAACATTGATCTAGTTGATTGTAACCCTCAGACCCCGGTCACAGGTAATATCACCGGCAAAGTGGTTTGCTCGGACAACAACTCCCCGCTATCAGGGGTGCTTGTCACCTTGAAGAACAGCAACGGCAGCGTTGTTGCCACCAAGACCACGGATGCATCGGGCAACTACAAGTTCGACAACCTGGCACCCGGCAGCTACACCGTGAGTGTTCCCTCGACCTCCGGCGGTTTGGCTGTCTCGGGCTCCTCTTCGACACCTGTCACCATCATCGGCACCGGAACGGGCACAGCCAACTTCGCTTACAAGGGCGGTTTGATTAGCGGCTACGTCTACTGCGACGCCAATGGTAACTGCATTAAGGATACTGGCGACGATGTCCTCTAGGGCATCAAAGTCAGCTTGCTCAAGGGCTGCTATGTCATTGCCACCGCCACGACCGATGCAAACGGTTACTACGAGTTCAAGGGCTGCCTCCCAGCGGGATGCTACACCGTTAAGGTGTCCTCCTGCTACAATGGACAATCCATCGTCACCACCAACCCGCTCACGGTTAACTTGAGTGCCGGTCAGGAATCGAAGAACAACAACTTCGGCTACAAGTGCAAGTGTGTTTACACCTACAGCTACTGGAAATGCCACACCTGCGAATGGTCTAGCTGCTCGCTGACCATTGGCGGCAAGTGCTACACCAAATGCCAGATCGTCTCCCTGATGGGATGCTCACAGACTATTGACAAGAGCTACTCCATGTTCTGCCAAGTGGCGGCCTGCAAGCTCAATGTTCTCAACGGCTGTAAGAGCACTGGTATCTGCGACACCATCACCGCTGGTGACAATTGGCTCAAGAAGTACGGCGTTGGCACATGTGTCAAATATGGCTCCACCGCCTGGAACGAAGGCTCTGCCATCTGCACCAAGCTCGAAAGCTACTGCAACGGCGGCCAAGGTGTCCCCAAATGTAACTAACCTGCCATAGTTGCAAATTCACAAGCGGCCCGGAATCGAAAGGTTCCGGGCCGCTTCGTTTTTGGTTTCTCGTCTGCCACGCCCCCCAAATGCAAAATCCCCACCCCGGACAAAGTGCCCGGGGTGGGGATTTTATTAACAACCATGGTACCGATGGAGGGGCTCGAACCCCCACGTCCGAAGACACCAGATTTTGAGTCTAGCGCCTCTGCCAATTCCGCCACATCGGCATGTGGTTCGTTTAGTTTCCGGATTTGGCGGTCAAACGCAAGCCTGAATCCTTCCACTACTGATCAAAAATCAAATCTTACCTGTTAGATAGCCTCTCGGCTGGGTTCGATGTGGACCAACACATCCTGCACCGAGGGGTATTCCTCGCGGATGTGATCTTTGACCCGGTGGGCCACAATGTGGGCCTCGGCAACGGTCATCATCGGGTTTACCCTCAGGTGCATATCCACGAAGTAGCGGTTGCCCACCTTGCGCAGCCTGCATTTCTCCACGTTGCTCACTGAGGCATCAGCACTCGCCACCTGCCGGATTCGATCATGTAATTCGGACGAGGGGGAGGCATCCATCAGTTCATCCAGTGCGGGACGCAGCAAATGATAACCATTGAAGCCAACGACAACCGCAGCGATCATCGCGGCGATATCATCGGCGATGACAAATCTGGCCCCACCCACCAGAGCCACCACAATTCCCAGACCCGCCGTGAGGGATGTAATGGCATCTGCACGGTGGTGCCAGGCGTCAGAGGTGATAGCGGTGTTTTCCAAGTCGTTGGCCTCTCTCATCACCTTGCGGTAAAGGTATTCCTTGATGAAGACCACTGCGATCAGAACGTAGAGCGTAAAAGCTTTGGGCCCCGGTTTTGACAGGGAAAGAGCATCAACGACGGCTGTGACGAAAATCCAAACTGCCGCTGCGATTAGCATCGAAGCCACCACCGCCGAGGCTATGGCCTCTGCTTTTCCGTGCCCATAAGGGTGGTCCTCGTCGGGGGGAGTGTTTGATACCACCACCGCGCGCCATACCACCAGCGAGCTTAACAGATCGGCAATTGATTCTGTCGCATCGGCAATCAGAGCATGTGAATTGCCCGCCACTCCCGCCACCATCTTCCCCAAGGCCAGAATTGCATTGGTGACCAGCCCGATGAGGGTGATTTTAACGCTGCGTTCGAGGCGGCTTTTTTGCATTGGGACAACGCCCCGATCGGCGGCGGCAATTTAAATCAAGTGGCAGAACATGGCGTCGCGGAGCTTCGGCTCAAACCAAGTGCTCTTCGGCGGCATAATTCCACCGGCGTCGGCAATGGTCATCAAATCTTCAATGCTGGTCGGGAACATGGATATCGCGCAGGCATATTCGCCTGAGTTCACTAATTTCTCCAATTCAGCCGTGCCTCGAATTCCGCCCACAAAATTGATGCGCTTGCTGGTGCGCGGATCATCAATTCCGAAAATCGGCTGCAGTATATATTTTTGCAGAAGGGTGACATCCAGTTTTTCGATGGGATCCTGCGTGGAGGCAAAAGCCGGTCGGAAATGAAGCGTGCGCCATTGGCCTTCCATGTAAAGTGCAAGCTCGTGCTTGCGGGTTGGCTTGGGTTTGCCGTCTTTGGAAATGACAAACACCGCGTCCAATTTCTCCAACAACGTCGCGGGAGTCAGCCCATTCAGATCTTTTAACACACGATTGTAGGGCAGGATTTGCATCTGATTATGCGGGAAAATCACCGCCAGAAATCGGCTGCTCTCGCCTGCGCCGTTGCGCGATTTGCAAACGCGACCCGCAGCCGCACTCCGGTGATGCCCATCAGCGATGTAAAGGAATGGAATCTTTGCAAAAGCCGCTTCAATGGCCTGTGCGTCCTTGGCCTCCTTTACCACCCACGCCGTGTGTCGCACTCCGTCCGGCGCAGTCAAATCAACATCCGGTGTCCCATTGGTCAACTTGGCCACCAAGGCATCAAACGCTGCTTCAGCTCGGTAGGTTAGAAATACCGGGCCAGTTTGGGAGCTGAGAGCCTCAATATGCCGGACTCGGTCGTCCTCCTTGTCAGGACGAGTTAATTCGTGCTTTTTGATGATGTTATCCGCGTATTCCTGGCAGGAGACAGCAGCGACAAGCCCTGTCTGCGCATGAGCGCCCATGATCTGCCGGTAGAGATAATAATGAGGCGCTGCGTCTTGCTTCAGCGCACCCTCTGCAATCATTCGCGCAAAATTCTCATGTCCCTTTGCGTAAACTGCTGGCGAGTAGAGATCAACCCCCGGCTCCAAATCAATTTCCGGCTTGCTGACGTGCAGAAAGCTCAGCGGATTGCCCGCAGCCATCTGACGGGCTTCTTCTGAGGACATTACGTCATAAGGCAGCTCGCAAATACGCGAGGCCAGTTCAGGCTTGGGTCTGAGAGCGGCAAAAGGTTTTACAGTGGCCATAAATTCGACCGCGAAGATAGGCCATGCGGGCAGGATTCAGCAAGCAGGTATCGCCGACCGGCTGAAGCAACGGTAAGGTGATTTCAAACCTTTAGCAGGGAACGGGCTTCTGCCACGCCTGCGGCAGGCCGGCCAAATTCGCTGGCTGTGACACGGGCCAGGGCCACCACATGACGCCAGCGGAAAGCCTCGCGAGTGGTGGCAAAACCTTCGAATGAAGTACGGTAAAATTTTTCGGCGTGCAACGCGCCATCTTCGCTCACGGCAAAGCGAAGCAGCAGATCAAAAGCCGGACGAACTGGATGTCCCAATTGGCCGTAGCGATGGACAATGGCACTGGCTTTGGCTTGCAGATTTCCGCGAACTGCTTCTTCCAGCTCGCGAAGCAGTGAGTCTGCTTCATTGGACTTAATCTCGGCAATGTTTCGTGAAAGGGGAAGCGGCTGCCAATTGAGAAAATCACCGCCACGTGCGGCCCGATCTAGGGCAACTTGATATGAGCCGAGAATCAGGCTGGCAAAGCAATTCCTGTCATTGCTAACCCGGGCCATGTTTCGCCAGGCGTTGGCCGAATCGCTGGCGTGGACCCCGATGGAGTCTCCGTGTACGCTTCCCAAAGGTTTCCCCTTTATTTCATCAAGAGCGGTCCGGCCCACATCGCGCAGAATCAATTGATTTGCCGCCAGCGTCATGGCCTGGCCGATGTCGTCTGGCGAGATGCCTTCCGCCAGCGCGGCTGCTGCGGCCGCTGCGGCTTGGTCCGGGGCGGATCGCAAAATGGTCTGGCTCATCTGCTCAATCCAACCGTCCTCAGCCTTGCGTTCACCTTGGGCCCGGCCGAGCAGCTTATGTTCCTCCAATAATTTCGGCAGCAATGTCTGCGGCTCCCTATCCGCAGCCGTATGTGACCAAGACTCCGCTTTGACACAATAACGCACCGACTGGCGCAGCAAGGTGTGCGCCTGCTCCTTCCCGATCAGGCCCATCAAATCCCATGCCCGATAAGGCAGCACCACCCGGTGCACCTCGGTGTGATCCTGAACGGCGAACAAAGCATCGTTAAAAGCATCCTCTGGGGAATGCTGCGCAATGGCTGCAAAAAGCTTTTCAGCCTCCTCCACTTTTTTGCCTCGCACCGCTTCCCTAAGCATTTCGGCACTGGGATGCGATTCAGCCAACCCAGTGCTTTTGACAGCATGCAAAACTTCCTGTTTTCGTCCGCCCTGTTCTTGAATCCGGTTGGTGTTTCGGTAAAGAACTTTAAGAACCGGCAGCGGCTGCAAATCGACTGGGAGCTCCTGCGACATGTGCAGGGCAGGCGCCAGCGCCATCATCGTGTGAAATCCGATATAATCCTCGCCTCCAAAGGTGCGGGCGTTTGCAAGTGCGGCTGCAGCAGTCAGTTGTTTCAGGTCTGTGCCCGAACGCAATTGCTTAACGAGAGCAGGGAGGAGATCATTGATGGGCGTCTCCTGCATCAAGCACACCAAGGGTTCCAGATCTCCGAATGATAGCGCTGCCGGTGCCTCTTCCCCCAAGGCGGAAGCCAACCCCAGTTCACCCGCCACAGCTGCCCCAACTGAGGCAACCAACATCCCGCAACCGACTTCAGCCAAAAACTCCCGCCGTGAGCGTGGTGCATTCATAAGGATTTTCCTTCCGAAATATAGAGGTGGATCTACCCAGACACTCCTCCTGATGGACCTTGTCGTCAAGGAACAGTTTGGCAGAGGGGCATTTCCCTTTTTGACGGTTCCAAAAGGGCTTCCAGCCGCAGGGATTTAAGGGATTGATCTGCAGGGGCAAGCAGGCGCGCACTCCTTAAAAAGGCAGAATACGCAGGTTGAAGGCGCGTTCGATTAGCCAGACGGTGGCAATGCCTCCAATTAGACAGGAGCCAGCGTGAACAAGGGCTCCACGATAAAACATCGAGGCGCGCAGGGCGAAAGCTGCGGGGACAAAGGCAAGAAGGATGGCGAGTTGGCCGAGTTCGACGCCGAGGTTGAACCCCAGAAGGGATCGGGCAAGGAGGGAGGCGGGGAGCTCGAGATCCTGCAGTACGCTGGCAAAACCGAAGCCATGGATGAGTCCAAAGGCGAAGGCGACGATCCAACCGCGTTCGGTAAAGAAAGGACGGATGTTGTTCACGGCCGCGATGATGACGGAGAAGGCAATGGTGGATTCAATCAGGCGAGAGGGAAGGTGGACCCAGCCGATGGCGGCGAGAGTCAGCGTGATCGAGTGGGCGACGGTGAAGGAGGTAACGACGCGGAGAATTTTGATGAAGGACGCACGGAGGGAATCCGAGGGCAGCCAATGGCCGTCCTTGCGTCGAAGTACCGAGGGCAAGAGGAGCGCCAGCAGAAAGAGGATGTGGTCGAACCCGGTCCAGATGTGCCACACCCCTTCGTAGACGAAGTGACCGAAGGCGGAGGTGTCGCCCATCGGGGTCAACCCGCCGAGGTCGAGGCTCAGTTGCGGGTGGGTTGGGGAGAAAAGTCCTGTGCTGGTGCTGTTGCCGCGCCGGACTTGATAGAGCCCCCGATGGGTAGGGTCAGTTTCGAAAAGGAGGCTGTATTCAACAAGAAGTGAGTTGGAGGGCCGCTGGGTCTCGTATTTAAGACTGAGGACGGCGTAAGCACCGTCGGAGTGGTCGGCCACCAGAAGGTCTTCTATGGTGGGTTTTAGGACATTGGCAGCGTCGGTGACTTTGAGTCTGGCGAGGGCGTAGGCTTCCACCTCGGTGCGGCGGGCAGATAGTTCTTCCCAAGTGATGCGACCATCCTCGTTGCGATCCAGACCGATGACGAACTCGAGATCGCGCAAGGCGATATCCCATTGTACGAGGACCTCAGCGGGGTGGAGGTCGAAAGTGAGGTAGCTGTCGCTCGGTTTGTGGGCGAGGAGCATGACGGGGAGAAGAAAGTTTAGGGACAGGAGGAGAATCAGCGCGCGAGTTGACGAGAATAAACGCCGGGTAAGGGCAGCCGGTCTATAGGGGATAGGGCAATGCTGTTTGGCTCTCACTGTTTTTGCAAATCAGTCGTCGTTTTTGAGCTTGGGCGCAATTCGGAGGTCAGATGGATGTCCTCGATTTTGTTGGTTCGCATCCATTCAAGAACGGGTGTGGCGGCTTGGGGCTGTTGGGCAGCGCGGGCGGCTTGGAGAAACAAACGGGCATCTGTGGGCTCCTTTTGCACGTCCCAGTTCGCTTTGGCAAGCTTCAATGCCGCATTTGCATCTTGCTGGAGGTGAAGGGCGAAGAGGCCTTCCTCGCGTTGGTGGGCGGAATCGCCGCGAAGGTGGGCGGCCTCAAAGCGGGCTTGGAGCTGTTCTATGGCGGCCTTTGCCACGGAGGATTGCCGATCGACGGAGGCCTGAGCCATGGCGTAGCGGAGAAGCAGAGGGTCGACGCGGGTTTGGTCTTCCAGGAGGGGGATTACTTCGGAGGGACGTTTTTGATTGAGAAGGAAATCAGAGTAGGCGGCAAGAAGATAGACGTCCTTGGTGCCAAGCGCGACGGCTTGTTTGAACGAGGTCTCAGCTTCACCGGAGTTACCGCGACGGTTCTCGATTTCAGCCAGAAGAGTCAGCAACCAGACACGGTCGGAGGTGCTGGTGTCGGCGGGGAGGCGTTTCATTTCCGTGGTGAGCAGGGTTGAGGCGGTTTCGGAACGGCCGGTGAGGCTTGCTATAAGGGCGGTGGCACCGAGTGCGAGGTGGCCGGGCACTTGACCGATCAATCTAATGGTGGCTCGTTGGGCCTCAGGGTAACGGCCGGTGACGGTGAGGATGTTGGCGCGCATGAGTTGGGCACCGCCGTGGCGCGGGTTGGATGCGAGGAGGTGGTCAAGCTCCTGAAGGGCCTCGGGAAAGTGGTGGTCCGATTGGAGCAGGGAGGCCCTGAGCAGGCTTACGGAGCTGGGGCGGTCGCTGGCATCCCACCAAGGTTGGAGAGCGTGAGTGGCGTATCCACGATAACGGGGATCGCCTTCGACGCGGGCGCGTTCGATAAATCCGGTGGCAACCGTGACGGCTAGGACGAGATTAGTGGGCTTCTGGCTGAGTTGGCGGGCTTGTTCGCGGAGTTCGCGTTGGGCGGAATCGAGGGGTGTGGCTCGGAGCTTCTCCAAAACCTGGCTGCCGCTGGATGGCTTGTACGGAGTGCCGGACCAAACGAGCTGCGCCGAGCAGGCGAGCAGCGAGACTAGAAGAAGCATTTTCATGCAGAAGTCAGTATTAACGAAAAGCGGCGGGCTTTGGCGCACACACGATTTTTCACCAAAGCCCGCCGTCGCCTCACAAGAGGTCGAAATTTTACGCAGGGAGCTGATTATTGGGTCACGCCGATGGAGACGGTGTTGTTTTCCACTTTAACGGCGCCAACTTTGATGTTGTTGGCGGATTTCGTTTGATAGATGGCAGTTTCGCCTTCAACCGCTGTCTTAAGCGAATGGGTGGATTCGTCGAAGGTCGCAATCACATTGTGAAACTGTGCTCCAGCCTGAGGGGCGGATTGCAAGGTGACTTTGACTTCCGGATCGTTGGGGGAACCGCCCAGCGGGGTGTTGAGATAAGGGAAGACGGGCAGGAACATGAGGGCGTTCACGGTGGCACCGTCGGTGTAGGGGAGTTGACCTGTGGGAGCCTGTTCGGCAGTCAGAAGTTTGCCCATCACGACGCGAAGCGCAATATCCACGACGTCGTCACCGGGGCGGCGACCATTGGGAAAGCCTGAGACATCACCGGCAATAACGCCCATGTTTTTTTGATCAGCAGGGGCCACCGCGGGGGTGCTGGTGTTAAGGCGTGTCATTTCGCCCAGTGAAGGGTTTGCGCTGACTTGATTCAAACCAGCTAGACCCAGGGCGAACACATTCACAAGGTCACTGCGAGGGAAGAGGGTGGGGGCTTTGACCCCTGCCGCAGCGTTCAATCCGTTGGGACCATACAGCAGTTCGATGATTGCAGGAAGGGTGGGGTGGGTGATGTAATCAGCAAATTGGCCATCGTCTTTCGGCTCGCTGGTGTTGAATTTGTCCTTGTCGGCCAGACCAATGACCACCTCATTTACAAGAGGCATGGAGAGCCGGGAAAGTTGGGTGTAATTGGTGGTGTCACCGTTTTTTGTCACTTTACTGGCGGTCGTCCATGCGCCGATCACCGGTTTGTCTGATGCTAAGGTGAGTGCTTCTTTGGGAATCTCCAAAATCAAGGAAGTAACGTTTTTGTCCCACAGTGTGTCTTTGTTGGCGTTTTCGGGTCCAACAGGGCTTGTGGTGATATTAATGAGGTCAAAGGTTTCGCCGAGGTTGACCACAAAAGGATCCTTGCGCTGCCCAACGAACACGCGTCCAGTTTTGGTCGTGCCGGGCAGGTTGATGGTGTAGATGTACTGGTTGGCGTAAGCGGCGTAGTTGGGGAAAGTATTCGTCCCAACGTTGTCCATCGGTTTGGTAAAGGTGGTCACTCCATTGGTGCCGGCGATCGCGGTGGAGGCTCCAGTGCGGCGGGGGCCTGTGATCAAATTCAAGGAGTAGGTTTGATCAAGGTTCAAGGCTCCATTGTTGCCTGCCGAGATGCGACCGACTGCGAGCACTGGCACGGAGTTGGTGCGGCGGTTGCCATCCGGACCGATAGGGAGGGCAATGTTGCGCAGGGTATTGTTGAATTTAAACTGGAAAGTCAGGTCCTCGATGGCGTCGCCGGTATTGTCTACGTGGATTTCGTAGACCGCTTCAGGATCGAGAGTGAAATAATTGGGTCCACCGTAGGCGTCCTCCAAGGGGATGTAATTGGCCACGATCGTGACGTAACCTTCGCGTCCCGGTTCGTAGCTGTTAAACATGTAGAAATCGGTGCTGTCCAATTTCGGAGTGGTGGTGATGAGGGGGGCTTCCCGGTGGCTTGAGGCCAGGGTGGCGGAGGTTCCAGCGGCCACGGCCGCCAACAGGCTGAGTAGGGTTGATCGGTTCATAAATCTTCTGAGCGTTTTTTGCTTGAGCCGCCCAATTCAAAGCGGCTTTCAAATGGGTTTACGCACGCGGATTGAAATCGGATGCAAAAATGTTGGGGACGGCTTTCCCTTGGAGCGCCGGTATCTTTGCCGGCCCTGTTCCTTCGCCCCGGATCAAAACCAAGGTTTGTGAATCAAGCATCTGCCTTGGCGGCCTCAATACGCTGCGACTGATTTCGCTCGGCGCGAAACACAGTCGCGCTCCGGTGTTGCTCTGGAGGGGCTGTCTGGCTAACTTTGGGTATTAAATGAAAAAGCCCGCCAAGAATTCGAGTGATTCCCAACCGTTGATGCGCGCCTTTTCGGCCCAAGTGGTCGACGGGCCTGACCGTGCCGCCAGCCGGGCCATGTTGTACGCAGTAGGCTTTGGCGAGTCGGATTTCAAAAAACCGCAGATCGGCATCGCCTCGACCTGGAGCATGGTTACGCCGTGCAACATGCACATCGACAAGCTGGCCGTGGAAGCCTGCATCGGGGCCAATGCCGCCGGGGGCAAGGGCGTTATTTTCAACACCATCACCATTTCTGATGGAATCTCGATGGGGACAGAGGGGATGAAGTATTCCCTCGTATCACGGGAAGTGATTGCCGATTCCATCGAGACCGTGGTGGGCTGCGAAGGTTTTGACGGTTTTGTGGCCATAGGCGGATGCGACAAAAATATGCCGGGCTGCATCATGGCCATGGCGCGGTTGAACCGGCCTTCCATTTTTGTCTATGGAGGCACGATTCTGCCAGGCTGTTTCCAGAAGAAGAACGTCGATGTTGTTTCGGTGTTTGAGGCGGTGGGCGCGCACGCCAACAAGAAAATTTCCGACGCTGAACTGTCCGAAATTGAGAAATGCGCCATACCCGGGCCCGGCTCCTGCGGCGGCATGTACACTGCGAACACGATGGCCAGTGGCATCGAGGCGCTCGGGATGAGCCTGCCCAACAGCTCCGCCCAATCGGCCATCTCGAAAGATAAAATGCGGGATTGCCAGGAAGCGGGAGCAGCCGTGCTCAACCTGCTGAAACTCGGCATCAAACCCCGCGATATCATGACCAAGAAAGCGTTTGAGAACGCGATCACCGTGATTATTGCTTTGGGTGGATCAACCAATGCAGTCTTGCACTTGCTGGCCATGGCCGATTCAGCCGGGGTGAAGCTTTCCATCGACGATTTTACGCGGGTTGGCAAAAAAGTCCCGGTTTTGGCGGATCTCAAACCAAGCGGACGCTTCGTTATGGCCGAACTTGTGGCCATCGGCGGCATCGTCCCCATGATGAAGACCCTTTTGGATGCAGGTTATCTGCACGGCGAATGTATCACAGTGACCGGTAAAACGCTGGCGGAGAATCTGTCCAACGTTAAGCCCTATCCAGCTGCCCAGGAAATTATCCGCCCCTTGAACAATCCCATCAAAAAGGACAGCCATCTTGTGGTCCTTTACGGCAATCTCTCGCCATCGGGTGCGGTTGCCAAAATCAGCGGCAAAGAAGGCCTCAGTTTCACCGGCAAGGCCAAGGTGTTTAACTCAGAAGAGGCCGCCATGGAAAAAATTCTTGATGGTTCGATCAAGAGCGGTGATGTCATCGTCATACGCAACGAAGGGCCAAAGGGCGGTCCCGGCATGCGCGAAATGCTTGGGCCGACCTCGGCTGTGATGGGACGCGGCCTCGGTAAAACGGTGGCGTTGATTACTGACGGGCGGTTCTCCGGCGGAAGTCATGGCTTTGTGGTGGGTCATATTTCACCCGAGGCCTATGTGGGTGGGCCTCTGGCGATCGTCAAGAACGGCGATTCAATCACCATTGATGCTGAGAAACGCATGTTGAATCTGGACATTCCAGCCAAGGAGATCAAAGCGCGCCTTAAGATTTGGAAGCAGCCAAAGCCTCGTTATACAAAAGGTGTTTTGGCCAAGTACGCCGCGTTGGTCAGTTCAGCGCATCTCGGTGCCACTACTGATTCCAACCTGAGTCTTTGATTTGGATCATATGAAAACTTGGATCAATTCTTATATCCAGCAGCAGAACGCAACTCTCGAATCGATCCCGGCTTCTGAAATTGAACAGTTGATTGAGGTTTTGAGGGTGGCTTATGCCAACGACCGTCAAGTCTTTGTGGTTGGCAATGGTGGCAGTGCCGCCAATGCCTCGCACTTTGCCACGGACTTGGGCAAAGGTGCATCCGACAAACTTAAGAAACGATTCAAAGTGCTCTCGCTGACCGACAACGTGAGTTGGATAACAGCCATCGGCAACGACTACGCTTACGACCAGATTTTTGTTCGTCAGTTGATGAATTTCGCCAAGCCTGGCGATGTTCTTTTGGGCCTCAGCGTCAGCGGGAACTCACCCAATTTGCTCAAAGCCTATGAATGGGCGTTGGGCAATGGGTTGGAGACCATTGCCTTGGTCGGCGGTAAAAAAGGCAAACTGGCCGAGCTTGCCCATCACACGATTGTTATTCCTTCCGAGCATTACGGACGCGCTGAGGACGTGCAGATGAACATTTGTCACATGCTCTGCTACGCCTTTATGGAATTGCCCGGCACGGTTGATTAATCCGGAAGTGTCGGTAGGTTTGTCCTGTGGGCCGGGTGCCCTCACCCGGCCGTCCCCATCCAACAGAACTCAGTGCCCGCCACCGAACTAGTCAGAACCAAAGTCAGCCAGCTCCCCCACAAGCCCGGCATCTACCTGATGAAGGACCGTTTTGGCACGGTCATCTATGTTGGAAAGGCGCGGGACCTGCACAAACGCGTCAGCACTTATTTTCAGGCCTCGCGTCGGCAGGGTTGGGATCTCAAATTCAATGCTCTGGTCGATTCCATCCATGACCTTGATGTTCATGTGGTGCGGAATGAGCCGGAGTCGCTTCTGCTCGAAAGCAAACTGATCAAGCAGTTTCAACCGAAATTCAACATCGACCTGCGGGACGACAAGAATTTTCTGCTGCTCAAAATCAGCCTGAGTGATCCCATTCCCCGGTTCACCTTTACGCGTCTGCGCAAGGAGGACGGCGCACTTTATTTTGGGCCTTTCGCTCATTCCTCATCGCTTCGCGGGACTTTATCCTTGGTTCGTCGCAAATTTCACCTGCGTGGTTGCCGTCCCATGACGCCCGGGGCAGAGGATTACAAACATTGCCTCTACGGAAATCTTAAGCACTGCACAGCTCCCTGCATTGGGAACGTCACGGCGGAGCAGTATCTGGCACAGGTCAAAGCCGCCGTTGAATTTCTTACTGGGCAGACGGGAGAGCTGGAGCAGCAACTCGATAGCGAGATGAGGAAGGCGGCGGCGGCCCAGGAATACGAGAAAGCCGCCCGTTTGCGTGATGCGTTGCAGGATCTGCGCAGGACGGTGCAGAAAACCAGCAAGTTCTCGCGTGTTCCCTACACCCTGCCGGTCTCGATGAATCCGGATCGTGATCTTGAGGAGCTGGCAAAGATTTTGGATTTGCCCGCGCCGCCGCATCGGATCGAAGGTTTCGATATTTCCAATATCAGCGGCACGTTCATCGTTTCATCAATGGTCAGCTTCAAGCAGGGCCGTCCAGACCGCTCGAATTACCGTCGCTTCAAGATGAAGGAGGTGAAGACGCAGAATGACTTTGCCAGCATGGCTGAGACCATTCGGCGGCGGTATACAAGACTCGTCAAAGAATCAAAGCCTGAACCCGGAGAGGAGGCAGCCGAACCTTTAGCCTTGCCGGACTTGATTCTGATCGACGGCGGCAAGGGCCAGCTCGGCATGGCGTGTGAGGAATTGCGCAAGCTGGGGCTAAGCCATATTCCAACCATCGGACTTGCCAAGGAATATGAGGAGATTTATCGGCCCGGCCATGAGGAACCATTGCGCCTAAGCCACGATCTGGGCGCTCTCAAATTATTGCAGCGCGTTCGCGACGAGTCTCATCGTTTTGCCAATACCTTCAATGCGCAACTCCGGCTTAAAAAGATTTCGGAAAGCATCTTGGACGAATTTCCGGGCATCGGCCAACAGCGCAAAGCAGCCTTACTCAAAAAGTTTGGGTCATTGCAAAGGCTGCGGCTGGCCACGCTGGAACAGATAGCGGAAGTCCACGGTTTTGGCGGCAAGGCCGCCGAGGAATTGAAAACTTTCCTCGAAAATCGTTCTCCGGTGCCCGTGTTCAAAGAAGGGCAAATCTCCGGAGAGGCTTCCAGTGAGGGTATTTAGCGCAAATTTCCTTTCCCTGTTCCCAATCCTCAATCCTGAAAGGATTGCTTCATTCAGCCTAGGGTTGCACGCATAGTGCTACCCTAGGTTGCAGGCCAAAAATCCTTCAACCTTGAAAAGGTTGAGGCGTCTTTCAGGATCGCTCTCACGGGATAGGGATTGGGGGACCAAGGGGAGTCAGTTGGCCACCGCACGGATAGCAAGATCGTCGAATCGGATGGGTGTGTTGCTGAAGGGACAGCCGGTGATGGAAGCGCGGCCGGGGGCGGGTTTATCTTTTTCCTCGAAAACGATAGTGGGCGTGGAGGGCAAGGCGGTACCGTCAGGCCAGATACTACCCTCGATTTTCCAAATTCCATCCTTGCCGGGATGCACACCGAGTTGCAGGCGCGCCCATTTCGCTGAAGTCCATTTGAAAGGCACGGATGCCTTAACAGCGTCGCCTTTGTACAATTCGATTAAATCTTTGGCGGGACTGACTTGGAGTTTATATCCAGCGTTGCCATTGAGGCCGATGGAAAAGGTGGGGAATCGGCGGCCTTTGCCTGTGCCAAAGATGCGGGCTGAGACTGAAATACCTTCGGCTTGAGTGGGGCCAAACAGCACTGAAAAGGTTTCAAGCGGGGAGCCGGGAAGCTCTAGGAATTTGTTGCCGCCGTCTTCCTGCACCGCATAGGCACCATCCAACACAAGAAACTCAGAAGGAATCTCTCCGACTTTGCCACTTTCAAAATTGTTTTCGTAGAGAGGCTTCGCATCCTCAGCAAACGCAGTGAGGCTGGCGGACAGCGTGAGAGTGGCCACCCATTTACGTAAATCAAGCATGTGCATAAATTCGTGGATTTGACGCGAAGGTCAAGCAAGTGCTTCATTCCTCGCGCAGGGCTTCAACCACGCTCCCTCGCAAGGCATACCTGGTGGCAAGCCAGGCTGAGCCGATCCCGAAGGCAGCCACGGCGAGAAGAGTCAGCCAGAGGGAGAGACCAGGCGGTTTGCCGCCAGGCGCAAGAACGACCGGCATCACGGCTAGACCGGCCGAGGCAATCCCCACCACAAGGCCCATCACCAAAAGCAGGGCGTGTTCGCCGAGGACCAATGCGCGTAATGATCGTTGCTCAAACCCAATGGCCTGAAGCACTCCGAGTTCTCCGCGTCGCTCCAACACGTGCCTCATCACCACCACTCCCAATCCAAGAGTTCCGAGGATCAGGCCAAGTCCGCCTAGAAGTTGGAACGTCCCGAGATACGTGTTTTGCACGGCGTTGAAGGCGTTGAGGCGGGCCACAGCTAGGGTGATTTCGAGCCCGAGGTCCTGCAATCCTTTGGCAAGATGGGTGGAAACATCAGTCAGGCGGGAGGGAATGGTGGCGGTCCCGGCCACATCGACCAGGAAAAAGCGGTAGCCGCTCTCGGTTGGAAATAGCGTTGTGAAATTCCTTTCCGACATGATCAGGCCGCCCTGCAGGATGCTGTTAGCCACCGATCCCACAATCCGCAATTGGACCGTCCGACCGTGTTCGTCGGGGTAGGGAATCGTTCCGCCGACCGAGGACCCCAGCGCGTATTGGATGGAGTTGGCATCGCCGATGACGGGGATGTCGCCATTTGGCAGGGATTGATCCAAGAGCACCCACGGGGAGTTGGTGGTCTTGGAATGCGTCTCGGCAATGCTGAATGATCCTCGCCGGGCGAGTTCGTTCGGATTTACGCCAAGCAATCGCGGTCGCTGGGCTCGATTTAGATTTAAGCAGGAAGCGTCGTCGCCTTCGCGCAGTCGGAGGTGAACGATTGAAACATTGGTGAGGGTGCCTGCATTTAAGTTGAATGCCTCGCGTCCCCCTGCGGAGTCTAGGTCTTGGATGACCGGCAAGGCACTTTCGCCAACGAGCTGAAATCCACCTGTGCCAGACGTCCGAACATCCGCATCGCGTGCGGCATCCAGCCGAAACACGCCGAGACTGGCGATTAAAAACACACCGCAAGCAATGAGCGCAACCACCGCCTGGCTGCGTCCGCGTCGTCGTGCGATGCCGCGCCAACTGAGGGACCAGAGGGTGGGAGTGCTCGAATGTTTGCCCGCCGAGGTGCTTCGCAATATCCAGGCGATGGCCGCAATTCCGCAAAGAAGCAAGGAGCCCCCGGCACCAAAGAATGTTTCGGGATCAGCTCCCTTGCCGCCCATAAATTCACTCAGCCCTTGAGCCAGCGCACCCAAGCCGGTGAGGCACACCCACGCCGGAAGCAGCCAGCGGCGCTTGGATTGTTTCGCGGGAAGATCAGTTTCACCAGTCTCCTGCAACAGTTCGCGCGCAGGACGGGAGGCGGCTTTGCGGACCGACCAAAAGGTGACGAGAAAGGTAAGCACTACGCCGGAGATTGCTCCGGAGATAACAGAAGCGGGTTCCACGTGAAGGCTAATGGTCTGGGCCGCGACGGCCTCGCTCCAGACGGTTGAGAGCCCGAGCAGCATGGCTTTGGCGTAGAGCCATCCGCTGAGAGCACCCACCAGGGCGCCGATGACACCGAGGATCGTGCCTTCCCTCAGCAGCAGGTTGCGCACACTTTTGGATTTCCAGCCCAGAGCGAGCAAGACTCCCATCTCGGTGCGACGCTGTTCCAATCCAAATCGAAGTAGCAATCCCATAAGCAACAGTGCGGAGCCAATCAGAAAAAAACTGAACCCAATGAAATATTGGCCGAAGTCCAGGCCTTGGGTGCTCGCAGCGGTGGCTTGAGCTCGAACATCCACAAAAG
This sequence comes from Pedosphaera sp., assembly GCA_025359965.1. Taxonomy (GTDB): domain Bacteria; phylum Verrucomicrobiota; class Verrucomicrobiia; order Limisphaerales; family SXQI01; genus SXQI01. The sequence continues at coordinate 83,781 of JANYDC010000159.1, read as the reverse complement.
CAAGACCGAGAAGAGTCGGGTCCAGTTGCGATGAGAGCTTTTGTTCAACTTCTGCCAAGGGCGCTTCGAAACGGAAGGCGGTCAAATCACCAAAACGGTTGCCCCACATGCGCTGTCCCGTGGCGAGGTTGACAAAGGCTTTCGGTGTGCCGCGATATTGTTTCCAGTAGGCTTCGTCCTTGTCGCGAATGGCGTCCGTTTTGATGGGAAATCCTGTATCCCAATCTCGACAATTCTCCGCACCGCTCATGCCGGGGAAATCGGGCATCAAATCGCGATCCGCTCCGGGCCCGGTCATGGGTATAATCGAATGCACACGGAAATCTGATTTTTGTTCCACCAACTGGCGCATGGGACCCACCACGTAGTAGGCAATAGTCAGTGGATCTCCCGCTTTTGCGTGGAGATCGTCAGCCGTCCACTGGTTAAGGATGATTTCGTCGTCCTTGAGACCAACTGGCACTGGAGCGGTGTTGATGGCCGTGGCCATGGAGTAAGGCGTCGTGTTTGTCCCGACCCGCATTTCGTTGGCGAAGTAAGTCAGGATCGGTTTGGCAGGCAAGCCTGACTTGCGCACGAGTTCCGCGATGGGCGGGTCGATAAAGACGCGGGAGGAGCGCAGTTCAGTTTCGTGGGTGACGGTCGTGAGCAGCCGGAGTCCTGCGTCGGCGGGGCGGAATTCGGCGCGCAGGGCTTCGGCGAGATTTGTTCCCCGGCCTTCTGCCATGGCGACGAGGATATTGGCCTGATTGGTGACGCCCGCGCGATTTTGCAAAAGGCTTAACTTCACAAAAGCGTTCAACGGGGGAATCTGGCTGGCTTGAAAGCTGAACCGTCCGAAAGATTGGTCATCGAGAACACGCGAGATTTTTAGGCGCAGGGCAACTGCGGTATCATCCGCAGGTGAAAGTGGGGCATCGCGGGAAAGCAGGCTGGGTTTGGCGATACGCAGGACCACGGTGTCTCCCGTCTTGGCGTTAAGCTGAACAGCCAACGATTGATTGAACCAAACCTCATCATCAAGTTCAGGGCCGATTGCCTTGCCATCGGGCGATAGGGAGAAAAACGCAGGACGCACCCCGAGCACTTGAATGCGATTTGCCCGAGCAGTCCCATCCGCACGCACCGCCACCCCCGGGAGGATGACGGCAGGCTCCACCGGCACACCCGCTTTTGCTGAGGTCAACCGAGCCAAATCCTCGCGTACGAACCTATCATTGCCAATCACGGCATGGGTAACACGGGCCAGTCGCGCGTAAGCCTGCTCCCGCAAACTTCCGCGTACAGAATCGCCCACGATCAACGCGCCCACCAAAACAGCAGTGCCAAGAGCGCCTCCCAGCAGCACTCCCAAATGCCAGCGCCAGTAATGGAACAGGCTTTGGCGGATCAACCGTAGCGAATTCATGCGACTTGAGCAGGAATTACTCGTCCGTCACGAAGTTCAATGACACGCGACATTTTGCGGGCCAAATCAATTGAGTGCGTCACCACGATCATGCCCAGGGATTCCTCACGGTTCAGTTGCAGCAGCAATTGAGTGAGCGTTTCGGAGGAGGCTCGATCAAGCGCCCCCGTGGGTTCATCAGCCAACAATAAAGCGGGCTGGTTGATCAGCGCTCGAACCACGGCGGCGCGCTGGCGTTCACCGCCCGAAAGCGTGCCGGGCTTCTCGTCAATTCGAGAGCCAAGGCCGACGCGTTCCAGCAACGGACGGGCACGTTGGACAGCAGCCTCGCGGATTTTCGCATCGCTCAGCGGCATGGTCGGTATCAGCACATTTTCCAGCACCGTGAGATGCGGAAGGAGGTGGTGCATCTGGAAAATGAACCCGATCTCTCGGTTACGAAGGGCCGCCAAAGCGAGATCGTCCAGCGGGGCGAGGTCGCGGCCAGCCAGTTGGATGCTGCCGGAAGTTGGGCGGTCCAGCGTGCCTATCAGATTGAGCAAAGTAGATTTGCCGCAGCCTGATGGCCCAAGAATGGCCACAGACTCGCCGCGTTCAAGGTCTAGATCGACCCCTTTCAAAATTTCCAGAACCTCCCCGGAGGCGGAGGCAAATTGCTTCGTCACTTGTTGGACGCGCAACAATCCTTGGGTTGAAGGCATGGCCAATAGTGTTCCTCAAAACCGCGCGGTGGCAAATAGGAAGAGGTGGGATTTTAAAGGGTCTAAGGCTGCTTGTTTCTCTGGGTTAGGCGGGCTTTGGTCATCCGTTCACGGAGGCCACCTTCGTGGATGAATGCTTGTTCCAAGTGTTTTAGTTGCTGGTCGAGGAGATAGTTGGTGACTTTGATCAAACCGATCATGACGTTTGCAGCAATGGCGGAGTCTGGGTTTTGGATGCCTTTCTTGAACGTTTCGTAGGTGGCGTCTGGTTGACGGTTCAGTTCGCGGAGACGTTGGGTATAACGGTGGTCCTTGCTCCACTCTTCAAGGCTGCGCACGCGGAGGAAGTCGCGGTAATCCTCAAGCAATTCTTCGAGGCTGGCGCGGGCGACGTTCGTGAGTTTGATTTCGGTTTCTTTGGAAGTGCCCGAAGCTTGGCTGCCTTCAAGAATATTTTGTTTGCCGGAGCGGGCGGCTTAAATCATCTGGTCGTTGGTGCGGTCGCGTTTTTCCAGGTAGCGGCCACAGAACCAAACGGTGCCGTCTTAGACAATCCTGGCTTTTTGGAAGGAGAGGAGGTCTTTGTAACCGCCATGAGGAGAAATGAAGTGGGCGCTCATGGGGTTTAGGGGAAAGGGACTGTAATGATGAAAGAGACACAAGCGACGCAAAGAGCAAGCTGGGAGATTTGGGTCCTTGTGGTCATTCAGGTCCTTGGTTGTCCTTTTTTATATTCCTCTGGTGGTCATCATAGCTCAGTGAGTAGCGGCGGCAATCAGAAGGTGGCAGGGTCCTGATCAAATCCCCAGAGCAGAAATTGCGCGGTTGCTAACTCAGCAGGCGGAGATCGAGAGCAAAGGGCAGGGGAGGGCCGAAATCGATTTTTGGGAAATCGGGGTGGGCGGGGTTGAGAAGGTAATTGTACTCCTCCGGAACAATGACACTGGGCAGGGCAAGGGCCACGGAAGTCCGGCTTTTAAGCCAGGCATCGCCGATATGTTGGGTGCGGGCCTCGCGCACAGGCCAGCGCGGGGGAAGTTTAATGGTTTCAATTTGTTCAGGTTGCAGCGTGGCTCGAAAGCCAACCCAGCGTTTGGGCGCGTCGACCGGGTCGAGGTGAACAAGAATTTCGAGCAACGAGAGGGATTTGGTTGCACTGGCGTAAACTGCGGAAAGACCAGGAGAATTCCACCGGCCGCCGTTGAGGCGCGCTCCCTCACCATCAAAAGCACTTGAGACGCGCGATGCTTTGACGATCCGCCAGAGGGTCATGTTAAAACACTGTGTTCCAACCGACCGATGAGCTGTTCAACGGCGCGTGCGCCTACTTCGGTTTCGGCAGCGTCGAGAGGGCGGAGTCCGGCCAGTGCCGGGGCGGGGCGTTGCATCCAGCGTCTTGCGGCGGCCTCGTCACCTTCAAAGAATTGCACGCTTAAGGCAAATAAACGGGCCAGACGCATGATGCGGTCACTGGCTTGCGAATCCAATCGACCCTTGGCTTGGCGGCGGCGGTAGAGCGTGGGTACGGAAACCCCCACCTTGCTGGCGAGTTCGCGATCCGACAACCCCAACAGGTCCCGCAGCGAATCAAACTCGCCGACGGAAAGGCCGTCTTTGATATGGGAAATCATTTCCACCGAGGACAACGCCTGTTTTGGGTTCAGGCAATCTGTGACCATTGTTCTCACTGGAACACTATCGTCTTATCAGGTGATAAGATCAAGGCCCGATTTCGCTATGGCTCGCTTGTTGCTTGGCAGGGTTTGAACGATGTCTGAAGAAGCGGGAGAGAAGACAGAGCAAGCTTCGCAAAAGAAGCTTGAGGAAGCCTTTTCCCAAGGGCAATTCCCGCGCAGCGCGGAGATTCAAACAGCGGCAATTCTGTTTGCAGGACTCATTTCGCTGCAATTGGCCGGTCCTCAGATTTGGCGGCGGATTGTGGAGGTTTATCTGGGTATATTGGGGCACCTGCATGACATCCCCATTAGCGAGATTGTTTTGCAGGACTATGCGGTGCGCGGATTGCTGACGCTGGCGTTGATAGTGGGGCCGGTGGTTCTTTCCTGCGCTGGCGCGGCGGTGTTGGTGGGCCTGCTTCAATCCCGCTTTACCACGGCCTCGGAGGCTCTGGATATCAAGTGGGATAAGTTGAATCCTGCGGAGGGTCTCCAACGCATGTTTTCAGCGCGGGCCGCGATGCCGGCCTTCTTGGGGGTCGCCAAGATGTCCATCATTTTTGGCCTCTCTTACAAAACGATTCGGGGGGTTGTGGATGACCCTATTTTTGTCACCTCAATCAGTGTGGCAAGAATTGCCGAGTTCATGGCCAATACTGCCTCACAGATTGGTTATCGCATCGCTTCGGCAGTGCTGGTCTTGGCTGCGATTGATTATGGATATCAATTTTGGCAGACCAGCCAGGATTTGATGATGACCAAGCAGGAGCAGAAAGACGAAATGAAGGGGATGGAAGGAAATCCCCAGATGAAAGCGCGCATGCGCCGCCGTCGCGCCACTAAAAGTCTGAGTCAAATGCTTGCGGATGTACCTAAGGCTGATGTGATTGTGACGAATCCGACGCATCTGGCTGTGGCACTCTTGTATGATCGCGAATCGATGAAGGCACCCAAGATTATTGCTAAAGGATCACGTTTGAACGCCCTCCGTATTCGTGAAATGGCCGCAAAGCATCAAGTGCCGATCATGGAGAATAAGCCTTTGGCGCGCATGATGTTCAAGTACGGCCGGGTTGATGGCGAGATTCCTGCTGAACTGTACTCCGCCGTGGCTGAAGTGCTTGCGTGGGTATACCGCGTGAACCGGTATCGCTACTTCTCCCGGCAGAATGCGGCGACCGTATTGCCGCCCAAGACAGTGGATGTTCTGAAGGAAATATGATTTTGGATTACAAATCGAGAATGTGCCGACCACGGCGCGCTTTTTAACGCATGGCAGCTGATTCTCGACCTAGCCAGCCATTTAGTCTGGGCCGACTCATCCGTCAGGGAGACCTGTGGATGGTGTTGGGCGTATTTGGCACTGTCCTGCTGCTGATCCTGCCGGTGCCAGCGTTGCTGATTGATATGCTGCTGGCCGTTAGCATCGCCTTGGCATTGTTGATGTTGTTGGTGGTCCTTTACGTGGAGTCACCCTCTGATTTCAGCGGCTTTCCCTCGTTATTGTTGTTTATTACGCTTTTTCGATTGGCTCTTAATATCGCCACCACCCGGCTCATTTTAAGGGATGGCTACGCCGGTCACATCATCGATGCGTTCGGCAACTTCGTCGTGGGGGGGAAATACATCGTTGGTATCGTCGTCTTCGCAATGTTGGCGATGATCAACTTCATCGTAATCACCAAGGGTGCAGGGCGTATTGCTGAAGTCGCGGCGCGTTTTACCCTCGATTCCCTGCCGGGCAAACAAATGGCCATCGATGCCGAGCTCAACGCTGGTGTTTTGAACGAGGCGGAGGCGCGCGCGAAGCGTCGGAAAGTGGAGCAGGAGGCCGATTTTTATGGTTCGATGGACGGTGCGAGCAAGTTTGTGAGAGGTGATGCCATCGTAGCCATTCTCATGATGTTGGTTAACATCATAGGTGGTTTTGCGATGGGAATGTCAGATAAGCATCTGTCGGTTACCGAATCTTTAAAACAATACACTCTTCTTTCCATTGGCGACGGCCTTGTCTCCCAAGTTCCGGCACTTATTACTTCAATGGCTGCGGCCATGCTTGTGACCCGAGCCGCGTCCAAAAACAACCTTGGTGACGAGTTGGGCAATCAGCTGACGACTTACCCCAGGGCCTTCCAGATGGTAAGCGCCATGCTCGGACTGCTCGGTCTCGTGCCCGGACTGCCTTTTACTCCCTTTATGCTGCTGGCCGCAGCGAGCGGGGCCGTAGGATACCATCTTCGCAAGGCTTCAACCCTTCAGAAATCAACCGTCCGGGCGTCTGCCCGAAGCGGAGGGGGGGCGAGCACGACGCAGTCTGCGCCCGAAGGTGATGCAGCATCATCCTCGTCCAAAGCACCTGAGAAACTCGAGTCCTTGCTTGCGGTAGACACCCTTCAAATAGAGCTGGGCTATGGGTTAGTCAGCCTCGCTGACGCCCGTAAAGGAGGCGATTTGCTGGAGCGTGTGACTGGTGTTCGGAAAACCTTTGCCGGTGATATTGGGGTGATTGTTCCTCCCATCCGTTTGCGTGATAACCTGAATTTGGGTGCCAACGATTATCGATTCCTTCTTAAGGGCAATTCAATCGCTCAGGGCACTCTGATGCCCGGTTATTGGCTGGCCATGAATGCCACCAACAGTCGCACGGTACTGAAAGGGGTTCCGACTGTTGAACCTGTGTTCCAACTGCCCGCGACTTGGATTACTGATCCTGAGCGCAAACATGCGGAAATGCATGGCTACACTGTGGTGGATGCAGCTTCTGTGTTGGTGACCCATCTTTCCGAGGTGGTCAAACGAAATTGCCATGAGATCCTCACTCGGCAGGATGTGCAGAACCTGCTCGACAACCTTAAAGTCACGAACCCCACCGTCGTCAATGAACTGATCCCTTCGCAACTGACGGTGGGTCAAATCCAACGGATTTTGCAGAACCTTTTGGCTGAGGGGCTTTCCATACGCAATTTGGCGGGAGTTTTGGAAAAAATAGGCGATTACGCGCCCACTTGTAAGAATCCGGACGAACTTTCGGAGCACGCCCGAAAAGCACTGGGCGCACAGCTGGCGAAGCCTTTTCAGAATGAAGGCGGGGCCATTCGTGGCATTACCATGGATCCCAAACTAGAGCAGCAACTCGCAACTGGTCTTCGGCAGACAGCCAACGAAATCACCATGATGCTCGATCCCCGACTTGCGCGCCATGTGGTGGATCAATTGGGCAGGCACCTTCAGGGCTTGTTGGCGGCAGGCCAGCCTCCTCTAGTCATTTGCGCTCCACAGCTTCGTCTGGCTTTCCGTCGCTTTTTTGACAGCACGTTTGCGGATCTTGCGGTGCTATCTTACGCAGATATTCCAGCTCGCGCCGATGTGCAGAGCACTGCAATTCTCACCCCCCTTGACTGATGCCATCAGCACCCTCTGACCGGTCCTCCGCGCCGCAGCGGTTTGTGGCGGATTCCGCCGCACAAGCGGTGGCGCGCATCAAAGCGACCTTGGGCCCTGAGGCCGTTGTGTTGAGCGTGCGAAAGCTGCCCAAATCCGGCTTGGGACGATTGTTGGGCCGCGATCAGATTGAGGTGGTTGCCCATGTGCCGGAAGGCGAGCCGGAGCCCGTGGCTCCGACGCGATCCGAGTTGGCCGAACTTCATTCGCAGGTCGCACAACTGCGCCAGCTGCTTCCTTCGCTTCTTAATCCACCCGCAGTTGCCCCGGAACCCGCCTTTTTTCCTCGGGGCTCGCCTGCCCCCAACACCAATACCCAAACTCCGACACCTCGTTGGGCCGCTGCCTACGGCGGGTGGAAAGTAGCCACAATTCTGGAGCAGCAGGGACTATTGCCGGAGACCATTCGCGAGGTCATCAAACAACTTCAACAGCGGCACGGCTCTGAGCCGCCGACTTCACTATCGCGGGAGATCGATTGGGCTGGCGCGATTTTGGTTGAAGGCAGCCGTTTTGCAGAACCTTCCGGTTTTAGCTCAGGCATTCATATTTTGATCGGTCCGGCCGGCAGCGGCAAAACAACATGCCTGTGCAAGCGGCTGGCCCAGGCTGCCTTGTTGGAAGAACGTACGGCCCATGTCTACCGTCTGGATTCGGGAACGGCCAACACTGCCGAGCAGTTGAGCGTCTATTCGGAGATTCTCGGAGTGGGAGTCTCGCGCATTCGCCCTGATGTGGAAGACCTCCACCCATCCACTGCCGACCTCGTGCTTGTGGACCTGCCGGGTTTTGCCTCCAATGACCTGGAGGCTGGTCGGGGTTTGGCTCATGTTTTGGAGGCATTTCCGGGCGCCAAGCTGCATTTGGTCCTCAATGCGGCTTACGACAGTTCACTGCTCGTTGCGCAAGCCAACGCTTTCGCGCGTTTTGGTTTTCAAGATATTGTGCTCACACATCTTGATGAAGAAACTCGCTGGGGCAAAGTTTGGAATCTGGCGTTCGGCACAAATTTCTTGGTTGGCTGGCTGGGGGCTGGGCAAAATATACCTGGCACGCTGATTTCCGCCTCTGGCCAAAAAATAATTAATTCTCAAAGCATTGGACGATAAACACTTAGGTGTTTTTCGTGTTGCCCCGTTTTCTGCTGGCAGACCTTGTGCTATTCACCCTCTCGGACAGTTCACTCATGAAGAAATTAATGATAAGCGGTGCGTTACTCGGTTATTGCCTAGGCCTGGTTCTGGGGCTTTTGCAGCAGAGTTCGTGGCCGTCGATTCTCTGGAGAGCCAGCGTAGCCTGCTTTATCAGCGCAGTGCTAATGCGTTGGTGGGGCCAGCTCTGGGTGAGGTCATGGCAGACGGCTTGCTACCAAAAGCTCGTCGCCAATCAAGAGGCAGCCCGCAAATCCAAACAACCCCAATAACCCATCATTCCCATGAGTACTTGCGCAGAAGATGTCCGCTCCGAAACCGCCCGCCAAAAAGCGAAGGAGATGACCAAACGTTACAAAACCATCAAGCCGGGCAATCGCGCCGAAGCTCAGATGGTTGAGGACTATCTCCCCCTTGTCAAAACAGTGGTGGGCCGGCTGGCGCTTTCACTTCCTCCCCATGTGGATATCGAGGACCTTTACAGCTCCGGGCTGGTCGGGCTTCTGAATGCCGTCCGTAACTACGATCCCCAGGGCGGCAGTTCTTTTGAAAGCTACGCTCGTGTGCGCATTCGCGGCGCGGTGTTTGACGAACTTCGCCGTCTGGATTGGGTTCCCCGCTCGGTGCATGACAAGGCCCGCAAAGTGCAGGCCGTGATTCAGAAGCTTGAGCAGGCCAAGGGCCGCGTTCCCACCATAAAGGAAATGGCCAAAGCCATGGACATCACCGAGGATGCCTACGAAGAATTGCTCGGCGAAATCCGCCCCGCCACTTTCGTTTGTCTGGATGCCGCACCCAACATGGATGATGAGGGTGAATCGAGCCGTTACGAGAGCATCGCGGATGTTTCCCAGGAAAATCCTGTGGATACCGCGTCCCGCCGCGAACTCGCGCAGGTCATCGCCACCCGGATCGAACAATTGCCCGAAGTGCAGCGCAAGGTGCTGGCTCTATATTATTTCGAGGATCTCCGTTTGCGCGAAATCGCCGAAGTCTTTGGCGTGACCGAATCCCGCATCTGCCAGATTCATGCTCAGGCTATTCTGGCTTTGAAGTCATTCTTGCATCACCACGAGGCAGCCCCTGTTTAAACGCTGCGGTATCTGTGGTGCGGTTTTTTCAGCCAAATAAATCATGATTGCCATCATTGGTGCCATCATAGTGATCGCCTCCGTTCTCGGCGGCTTCATGATGGCTGGCGGAAAACCGGGCTCATTAATCGTCGTTTCAGAATTTGTCGTGATCTGCGGTGCCGCCTTTGGCGCCATGGTGATCATGGCCCCCAAGAAAGTCCTGATCGACATGGTTAAGCAGATTTTGGGCGTGCTCAAGGGATCACCTTACAACAAGGCAGCCTATGACGAATTGTTCAAGGCCCTCTACGAGCTCTTCATGCTGGGACGCCGCAACGGCATGGTTGCACTTGAAGAACACGTGACCAACCCCGAGGCCAGCTCCATTTTCAGCAAGTATCCCATTTTTCTGAAGAACCACCATGCGGTGGATTTGTTGTGCGGCGCACTCCGGCCCATCATCGACGGCAAGGTCAAGCCCGACCAGTTGAAGCTGCTTCTCGACATGGAGATCGAGAAATTTGAGGAGGACCATCACAACCCAATCGATGTTCTTAACAAGACTTCGGACGCCATGCCCGGTTTCGGCATCGTGGCGGCGGTGCTCGGTATTGTGATCACGATGGGTTCCATAGCCGGCCCCATCGAAGAGATTGGCCATCACGTCGCGTCGGCTCTGGTGGGCACTTTTCTTGGTATTTTAATTTCATACGGATTCCTGGGGCCGCTGGCCGTCAACATGGGTTTCATGGGTCTGGCGGAGATGACGTACATTAAATGCATCTCGTCCTCCGTAGTCGGTTTTGCCAACGGCATGGCGCCGATCATGGCCGTTGAGGTCGCTCGCCGCAGTCTCTCCAGCGATGTCAAACCCTCTGCCGAGGAGCTTGAGAACATGCTCAAGGGAGCCGCTAAATAAGGCTGCAAAGCGATGGCTAAAAAGCATGGACATCACGGCGGCGCCTGGAAAGTGGCTTATGCGGACTTTGTCACCGCCATGATGGCCCTCTTTCTGGTGCTTTGGCTGACTTCCCAGGATGAGAAGATTAAGGAAGCAGTGCAGCGCTCCTTCAAAAACCCTTTCGTCTCACTCACCAAGGAATCCACCGGAGTGGTTCCGAACAAAGATGTGCAGGCTGTAAAGTCTACAGAAGGCAACTTCGATTCCGCATCCGTTGTGGAGTTGAACATGCTTCGAACCCTCGCTTCCGATCTGCTCAAGACGCTACAATCCAATGCTGAGGTTCCGCAGGATGATCCCGTCAAACTTGAAATGACCAATGACGGTGTTCGGATCAACCTTTTCGATAAATCACACCACGCCATTTTCGCAAAAGGCACCGCTGATTTTACTGAGTACGGCAAATTCATCATTTCCACGCTGGCGTGGCAGGTTGCGCGCTACACCAATAATTTTATCGTCGAAATCGAGGGGCATACCGAGAAGCGCAAAGTTCCCTTGGTTGATCCCTCCAACGACTGGTCCCTTAGCACCGATCGTGCTCTCGCCGCGCGCAAGCGCCTGATCCTCCACGGTGTTTCCACTGAGCAAGTCCGCAAGGTGGCCGGCTTCGCCGATACCAAGCCCTTGCCCGATCTTTCACCAGAGGACGAGAACAACCGCCGCGTGGCGATCATGCTCCGCACCTCAAGTTCAAAGGAATAATCAACGTGGCTGCCAAAAACACCTTTGTTCCATTCATTCCTTCAATGGGATTGAATTCGCAAAAGCCCGCAACTTCCAGCCAGTTTCAACCTTTGACAGCCCCAGCTCTTACCAACGGAGGAGCATCCGTCTCCTCTCCATCCACGCCCAAGGCTCACGGTGAGAGTAAGATCACTCTGCAAAAAGAAGGTGATGTGGTGACTCATATTCGCATTGAATGTGCCTGCGGTTTGGTGACGGAAGTCCAATGCGTCTATTAGTTCCAAGAACCTCCCTTCGTCAGTGTCCCGGCCAAACCCTTCCCCCTCCTGCTTCGATCTCGGCAAATTCCACCTTGTTCACACGGCAAATATGCGCTCATCAAACGTAATCACCGTTGAAACCAAGGGCTTTACGGTGATGGCACGCCCGCTGCTTACCGGTCTGTCGTGAATGTGAGTTTATATCAGGCCGCTTCAGCTCTAAGCGCCAACGAACGTTGGCAGGACGCCATCGCACAGAACATTTCGGCCAGTTCTGTCCCCGGTTACAAAAAGCAGGATATCTCCTTCTCTGCCGTTGAGTCGGGCCTTCAGGCACAAGCCTCGTCCCAAGGGGGACGCCCTGCCCAATGGGTCCAGCCCCTTTCTCAAGTTCAGACCAATTTTTCGCAGGGCGAACTTCAGGCCACTCGCAAAGCGACCGACATGGCCATCCAAGGCCCCGGATTTTTCGAAGTCCAGCGTCCCGACGGCAGTCTTGCCTACACGCGTGACGGTGAATTTGGGATCAGCGCTCGTGGCGAGCTGGTTACCAAATCCGGCTACCCGGTCCAGGGGCAAGGAGGCCCCATCACGATTGATCCTAATAACAGCAATCCCATCACCGTGACAGAACGGGGTGACGTGGTTCAGGGCTCCGACGTTCGCGGGCGGATCAAATTGATGGATTTCAACAATCCCGCGCTTCTGGTCCAATCCGGAGGGGGACTTTTCTCGGCCGCACAGCCCGGCCTTCAGCCTTTCCCTGCCAACAACTCGACGGTTCGATCGGGTTACATTGAGGCTGCGAACACCTCCACCATGCGCGAAATGACCGATCTGATTGCGGTCATGCGCTCATCCGAGGCCAACCAGCGCATTATTCAAGTTCAAGACGAGCGCATGGGCAAAGTGATTTCCGAACTGGGTGCCTGATTTTCGCTGACCGAATATGATAAGAGCCCTGTACACCTCAGCCGCCGGGATGCAATCGCAGCAGACTAATCTCGATGTTATTGCCAACAATCTGGCCAACGTCAACACCACGGGGTTCAAGCGAAGCAAAGCGGAGTTTCAAGACCTGCTGTACCAGACCACCCGGGCCTCCGGCTCGGACCAGGGCGGCGGTGCGACTGTTCCAACTGCGGCCCAAGTCGGTCATGGTTCCCGCCTGGTCGCGACCTCCAAAATTTTCACCACGGGCGAATTGAGTGAAACCGGGGAGAATTGGAACATGGCCATCAAGGGGGATGGATTTTTTGAGGTGGTGCTCGCTGATGGAAGCCGCGGCTTCACGCGCGATGGCTCTTTTAAGGTCGGGTCGGATGGCACCGTCCAAACCAGCGACGGTTTAAAGGTGGTGGGTGGCTTCCCCACTGTCGCCCCCGGAACGACCAAAGTTTCCATTTCAAACACGGGTTTGGTGACCACCGAAGGCCCGGCCGGCCGACAAACTGCCACTTTGAGCCTGGTCCGGTTCGCCAATCCGGCCGGATTGGAGAGCCTGGGAGGCAACCTGTACCGAAGCACCAATGCTTCAGGAACAGCCGAAGCAGGCCAGCCTGGCACCAACGGTTATGGCGAGGTTCAACAGGGTTGGCTGGAACTCTCCAACGTCAAGGTGGTCGAGGAAATGGTGAATATGATCATCGCCCAGCGCGCTTACGAGGTGAACTCGAAGGCGGTGCAGGCCGCCGATGAGATGATGCAAATCAGCAACAACCTGCGCAGGGGATAAGCATGAAATTTCTTCTCTTCATCCTTGCAATAACAGTGGGGTCCGCCCCCCTCCTGGCACAAACGGGTGCAAGCCAGTCCTTCCCGGGTGTCACCAACATCCTCACACTCCTTCCCGAGGTGCAGATCACCGCCGATGCCGTCTATCTTCAGGATATTCTTCCCCCATCTCAAAAAACTTCCGTGCCTCTCATCCGTTTGGGCCCCTCTCCCGGTATCGGGCGTGTTGCCCTGATTTCCCGAGCACAAATCAACATCCTCATCCACAATGCCGAACCTGCCTTCGAGCTTCCCGCATGGGTCGGGGCCGAAACAATTCGCCTGACTCGCAAGGTCAAGGTTGTGAGTGAAGACCTGGTGAGAAAACTGATCACGGCTCGTTTGCAGGAGGACCATGTGCGTGACCGCGGTGAGCTCGACCTGCGCTTTGCTCAAAGCTGGACGCCGGTGACAGTTCCCGATGAACGGCTGGGAATCAAGATTCTCGATATTCCTGCAGGCGGCATTTTGTCGGCCTTCAGCATCCGCTTTGAGCTTTTTGCCGGCAACGAATCAATCGGACAATACGCCATGAGCTTGCAGGCCCGAATTTGGCATGACCTTCCAGTCGCCCGGGCTCTGATCGCACGGGGCACGCTGGTGGCCAATGCCCCGATAGGATTTGAGCGCCGTGATCTGCTTTCCGTCCGCGAACCCATGCTGGAACTGCCGGTCGAACGCGATCTGGAATTCAATGATTCTGTGCCTGCCGGGGCCTCGCTAAGCAACCGGCTCTTTCGCCAGCGCCCCCTGGTGGTTCGCGGAGCGCTCATCGAGGCGCAGGTGCGGCAGGGCGCCATGGTTATTTCCGTTAAAGTCGAGGCACTTGAGGATGGGCTGCTGGGCAGCAGCATCCGTGTGCGAAACTCCAATTCAAAACGCGAATTTCGCGGAAAGGTTCAGGATGAAAACACTGTTTCAATTACTCTCTAACTCCTTCTCACTGCTGTGCGCTCTGCTCGTTTTCGGCGCGGCGGTGCAACCCGTGTCCCTTTCCGCGCAATCTCTTTGGTCCGCTGATTCCCGTTCTTTGTTCGCCGACAAAAGAGGCACAAAAGTGGGCGATATCCTGACTATAGTCATTCAGGAAAACAACTCCGCCACCAAGGATCAAAGCACCAAGACTGCGCGCAAATCCAGCGCGGATGCCAGTATTAGCTCCTTTCTCTACGGCCCTGAGGCCATGAAGTTTTTGACCAAAGGCGGGAAGTTTCCCTCCATGAACTTTGGCGCCTCGAGTGACTTTAACGGTGGCGGCCAGATCGCCAACAGCGAGAAGATTACCGCCCGCATTGCCGTGCGGATCATTGACGTTCTTCCCAACCGAAATCTGATTGTCGAGGGAAGCCGCAAGACAGCCTTTAGCGGGGAAACCCAGGATGCCATCCTGCGCGGAGTGGTGCGCGAGGATGATGTCCAGGCCAACAATACCGTTTTTAGTTATAATCTGGCCGATGCCACCATCAAATATGTCTCTTCCGGCGCTGTTTCCAACGTTCAGAAGAAGGGCTGGTTCACCAGCATTTGGGACAAAGTTGCGCCATTCTGAAGCCTCACAACATGAGATTTGCCATCCTCATCCTCCTCTTCCTTGTGCCCCGCCTTCTCGGTGCTGAACTCAAGGGCATCGGCTCGCGAATTAAGGACATCGCCACGGTGGCTGGCGTACAGGAAAATCAATTGCTCGGCATTGGCCTGGTGGTCGGTCTCAACGGCGATGGGGATAAAAACCAAAGTTACACCCTTCAGATGGCCGCCAACGCCATGCAACGATTCGGGGTCAACATTCCCGCCTCCGCTATTTCCGCCAAGAACATTGCGGCAGTGTGGGTCACGGCCGATATCAAACCTTTCACCAAACAGGGCGCCCGTATTGATGTCACCGTTTCCGCCATGGGCGACGCGCAATCGCTCCAGGGCGGCACCCTGCTCCAAACCCCGCTTTACGGAGCTCGCGATTCAAAGCTGGCCTACGCCGTGGCCCAGGGGGTTTTGGCCGTGGGCGGTTTTGTCAACGGCACTGGCGGAACCACCGTGCAAAAGAACCATCCCACTGTGGCTAAAATTGCCAACGGCGCCATCGTCGACCGTGAACCACCCTCCCTCATGGTGCGAGAACACCACCTCGATTTTTTGCTGCGTGAGCCTGATTTCACGACTGCGGCCCGCATGGCTGATGCCATCAATGAGGTTTACCCGGATTCCGCCCTGGCCCTGGATATCAGCACCGTTCGCGTCGCCATCCCCGAGGGTCTTGATGACTCCCCTGTGCAACTGCTTTCCAAACTTGAAAACATTGAGGTATCGCCCGATGTTGCCGCCCGCGTTATTATCAATGAGCGCACCGGCACCATTGTGGCCACCTCGCGCATTAAAATTTCCAGTTGTGCGGTGTCCCACGGTGATCTGACCATCACTGTTTCCACCAGTCAGGACGTCTCCCAGCCCAACCCCCTCAGTCAGGGTGGGAACACCACAGTCACTGATCGCAGCAACCTGCGCGTCAAGGAATCCAAGGGCCGCCTCATCGCCCTTGATGACATGCCCACCATCGAAAAAGTCGCCGCTGGCCTCAACGCCATCGGAGTGACCCCGCGCGATATGATGTCCATCTTCCAGGCCATGAAAGAGGCCGGCTCACTCCAGGCCGAACTCGTCTTGCGATAAAACCCATGCCCACCGCACCCATAAACTTCTCCTCCTCTCCTGCGCACGGTGCGGAACTCATGTCCCGTCCTGTTGCCTCCAGAACCGCCGCCCCCGCCACAACATTTTCCAGCGTTCTCGACAAACAAAGCGCCAAGGACTCCGATGAAGCCAAAATCGAAGCCTCCTGCCGCCAGTTTGAAGGCATCATGGTCAAACAGATTCTTACCGCCTCAAAATTGCCTTTCGTGGGCGGGTCCAAGGGTGGGGGAGCCGTGGGCGCCATCTACAACGATCTGGTGACTCAGAACCTCGCGGATCAAATCACCCAGGGCGGCGGAATTGGTCTGGCCAGCGCCTTGCAAACCCAGCTTTCCCGCCAATCCAAGGCGATAGCCAAGAATTCTACTCCGGCCACCGCCGACTAACCTCAGTTAACTATGGTACCCCTTATCAAACGTCTCGTCGCCGCTCTTCGCGAGGAGCTTGAGCAGTACGGCGAGATGCTGGCCCGTCTCGACGAGCAGCAGGAGATGGTCATGCGGCGCGAGGCGGATGGCGTGCTTCAATCCGTCGAATCCGTTCAGGTGCAAAGTCTTGCCATCCAAAGAGCCCGTGAGGAGCGCGAGCGTCGCCAGGCCGAGTTGGCTGGATCACCCGGCTTGCCTGTCTGCGCCGATTTTGCCGCGCTCATCCCCTGTTTGCCCTCCGATTATGGACTCCTCGTCTCCGCACTCGTGCAGGAAAACAATCAACTCCTGGTTCGCGTGCAGCAGCGAGCCCGCCAAAACCACATGCTCCTCGCCCAATCACTGGAACTGATGGGGCGCATGATGAAAACACTCTTTCCTGGTAGCGACCTCCGCACCTACAACGCAGGTGGCACCACCTCGCAGAACGCTCCATCAGGTTTTTCATTGTACCAAGCCGTCGGTTAACCACCGCTTCATCATGGCCAGCCTATTTGGATCTCTCAGCAGCAGCGCGCGAAGCCTTCAGACGCAGCAGGTGGCCATCGAAGTCACCGGTCACAACCTGGCCAACGCCAGCAATGCCGCCTATTCACGCCAGCGCGTTCGCATTGAGGCCGCGCCCACTGTCCAGACTTTGGCCGGCCCCGTCGGCACAGGTGCCATTGCCACATCAGTGGACCAGATCCGCGACAAGGCGCTAGATACCGAGATCATTAAATCAACCGGCGAAAGCTCCTCACTCAAATCGCGTCAGAGTATTTTGGATCAGGCGCAATCAGCGCTTTCCCAATCCATTGACCGTCGCTCTTCCTCCGCCGAGGGATCGGCTGCCGCTCAAAGCACCGGCACCCAGCATGGTCTGAACGAGTCCCTTTCCGATTTCTTCAATTCCTTTAGTTCCCTCGCCAACTCCCCCAGCAGCGCCACCGAGCGCAAGCTTGTGTTGGACAAGGCAGTCTCGCTGGCTGATAAGTTTCGATCCAACGACACTCGTCTTAAAGATCTGGCTAGTCAGATCAACAGCGGACTTCAACCTGATGTCGACAAGGCCAATCAGCTTCTGGGCAACATCGCCAGCCTTAACAAGCAGATCGCCCGCGCCGAGGACGCCAGTGGGTCGTTTGCCAACGATCTTCGGGATACCCGCCAATCCCGCCTTGAGGAATTGGCTGGAGTAATGAATTTTAGCACCGTCGAAAACGGGAGTATGACGAATATAGTGGTCGATGGAACCGTCCTCGTCGATGGCTCCAATCAGGTCGATTCCCTGAATCTGTTCGATGCGGGTGGCGGTCAGATGCTCGTTCAGGCCAAGACTGGCGGACAGACTTTAGCCATCGCCGGAGGGTCCATCGAGGGGGCTATTACCGCGCGAGATGGCGACCTAGCTCAGTTGCGCCAGAATTTTGACACCCTTGCCGCCCAGTTCATCGAACGCGTCAATACGATCCACTCGGCGGGGTTTGGGTTGAATGACACCACGGGCGCACCACTTTTTACCGGGACAGATGCCTCGGACATCGCCGTTAACACGGATATCACTGCCGACCCATCCCTCCTCCAAGCCTCCGATGCCGCCGGGCAAACCGGGAACAATAAGATACTGCTTCAAATCGCGGATATGAGTTCCGAAAAATTCTCGGGGCTTAAAGGTCAAACCATCGCCCAAGCCTACGGCCATGCCGTCAGCGGACTAGGGGAGGCACTCAACGCCGCCAATAAGGACGTCACCAGCAACGACTTAAACATGTCCATGCTCACCCGTCAGCGTGATTCCATCAGCGGCGTTTCGGTTGACGAGGAAATGACCAACCTCATCAAATTCCAAAAAGCCTTCGCCGCCACCGCCAAAGTCGTCACCACCATTGATGAAATGCTGCAAACCGTCATCAACATGAAACAATGAGCATCTATATGGAGTGCGGTGGCAGAACTAAGCGCCGACACCGCTTTGGCATGAATCATAGACTGATGGAAGTCCGAGTACCTCAATCTCACTGCTCCCTTTGGAAGGCGGTGTCGCCGTTCGGCGCTCTGCCACCGCACTCCATATTCACCCCCCTCGTGATTCTCCTCACCTAAAACAAATATGCGCGTCACGATCAGCAGCTTCCCGAACGGCCTTGTCAACCAGTTGGGCGATCTCGCCAGCCGCCAGGCACGTCTCCAAAACCAG
The DNA here is from genome assembly GCA_025359965.1 of Pedosphaera sp. Lineage (GTDB taxonomy): Bacteria > Verrucomicrobiota > Verrucomicrobiia > Limisphaerales > SXQI01 > SXQI01. The sequence goes on along the minus strand of JANYDC010000159.1, from coordinate 65,355 downwards.
GCTGCCACCGGCCAGCGCATCCAGAATTCCTCGGACGATCCCAACGCCGTGCGTCAGGTCATGGAAAAACAGACGGAAAGCCGCACCATTGACCAATATAAAAGCAATATCGCCGCCCAGCGCGATCTTGGTAACGTTAGCTACGGAGTGCTAAAGGGAATTAAGGGGGTTTCAGACAAAGCCGGGGAAATCGCGGTTTCAGCCAACGGAGTCAACAGTCAGACTGATTTAAATGGATACGCAGACCAAGTGGATCAACTGATCAGCCAAGTCGTTGATCTGATGAACACCTCCTTCAATGGCAGCTACGTTTACGCTGGCACTCTCGATCAAAAAAAACCTTACGAAGTCACCCGCGACGCCGACGGACATCCCACTGCGGTGGTCTACACAGGAAATGCCAACCTTCGCGAAAGCGAAATCGCTCCTGGCACCACTCTCAGTGCTGGAGCAGTGGGTTCCAACGACACAGGCGTTGGCCCCAGCGGCGTCATCACCGATACGCGTTCCGGAGCCGATTTCTTTAATCACCTCATCAACATGGCGCAAAACCTGCGGAGTGGTGATAAGGCCGCGGTAAATACGGTAGATGTCGCCAACCTTAAGAAGGACGAGGAAAACATCATCTATCAATATGGCTTAAACGGGGCCACCCAATCGCGTCTTGAATCCTCCGATTCCGCCCACAGCGACCGCCACAGCGCGCTCGAAGCCCAAGTATCCGGTGCCGTCGATGCTGATCTCGCCCAAACCCTGGTCAACCTCAATGAAACCCAAAACGCTTACAAAGCCGCCCTCCAATCCGCCGGCACCATCATGAATATGTCCCTCCTCGACTACCTTCACTAAAGGAGAGAGTTTGTAAGCACGGATTCCACCGGAATACACGGAACGAAACGGGAGGGGTACCGCGGATTTTGCAGATTGGGAAGGATGGGGACCGGAATTGGAATTTTTAAACCGCGATTTCCCTGTAGACCCGGCGCGTCCCCCATCAAAAAACTCTCCATCCGTTCTAACGACTCTGTCTTTTCTCTCCCAGTTTGAAAATTCCCAGCCCCATCCTACCCAGTCCATGAAATCCGCTGTACCCCCCCCGAGTCCCGCTTCAGTGTTTTTCCGTGGCTGCCATGGTTAAATATTTCTTTCCCACTTAAGTTCGAAACCCCCTTGACCGATACCCTGAAGAGGACCAGTATGGCCCCTAGACCACGCCAAACCATGACAACTCAAAAAATGTTCAAAAATCAATTTGACATTTGTTGCGGAATTGAGGAAGTTGGCGACACACACGGAACAAACACAATCCTAATGAGAACGAAAACACTACTTCTGGCCGCCGCTCTAACGGCAGTCGGCATCGCTACATCGATGGCCCAGGTTTACTCGGTAAACGCTGTGGGATACGTCCGGACCTCTTTGAAGCCTGGCTTCAACATGATCAGCAACCCCCTTAATGCAGCCAGCAATAAGATTTCTGATCTGTTCAAAAACGTTGACGGCGGCATTCCTGCTGAAGGAATGACTATCTATAAATACGTCAATGGCAACTATCTTCCTGCTGTCTCATTCTTTGATGATGGTACTTTTGATGGTACTGATTTCACCTTGGCTCCTGGTGAAGGTGCTTTCGTGCTGAATCAAGGCCCCACCGCTAAGACTATTACTTTCGTTGGTGAAGTTCCTCAAGGTACAGCTCTGACAACCGCTTTGAGGGTTGGCTTCAACATGGTTTCCTCTCAGGTTCCTCAGGCTGGTGCTATTGATACCGTCTTGGGTTACAAGGCTTCTGATCTGGATTCTGCTTATCAGTTTGATGCTGGTACTCAAAACTATCTGTCAACTAAGACAGCGTTTGCAGACGACGCCTCTGTTCCGAACAGCCCTGTTACTTGGGATCCTGCCGCCCCCGTCATTGGAGTCGGTGAAGCTTTTTGGCTCCTTAAGGCCACGGCTGGAACTTGGACTCGCTCCTTCAGTGTCAATCCGTAATCTTTTATCAACCAACACGAATCAACCATGAAGAAATTATTTATCACATTGGCTGCCTTGGCTATTACGTTTTCTACGTTTGCACAGGGAACTGTCAATTTCGCCACTCGCGTCATTGGTGTCAAAGTGTTCTTGGCAAATCCAGACGGCAGTGCTAGCACAGTTGGACCTGGCTTGAGCGCAAAATCCGTCTCAGCTCAGCTCGCTCTCGTTGGTGCAGGCGGGTCGTTGACCTTGCTGGCACCTATAGCTACTTTCCAAACTGGCGCAACCACACAGTGGTATGTCAGCGGCGGTAGTGTTGCTATTCCTGGTTTCGGTGCCGGCACAACTGCCACATTGCGCATGTTGGCATTTGAGACGAGCTTCGGTTCTTATGACGCTGCAAAGTCCGGTGGTGGCCTGTTTGGTGCCTCCAATGACTTCGTCACTGGTGCTCTTGGTGGTACTCCTCCTGCACCTGCGCTTCCTATCACTGCTCCGAACTTAGTTGGTTTGCAGAGCTTCGTGGTGGGCTCCAGTGTACCTGAACCCACGACCTTGGCTCTGCTGGGTCTTGGTGGTCTCGCGCTGGCTATCCGCCGCCGCAAGTAATCTGTTAAGTTAGTGTGTTCTCATTAAGCCGTCCTTCGGGACGGCTTTTTCGTGCTTACATGGGGTAATCAAAGGCATGAGGCTTGTCTCCACTTTGCGTTCCCTCGAGCATTATCAAAGAATATCAAGAAAAACCATGAAACAACCCGACAGGTAGGGGCGGCTCTCCGATCCATCCTTTCAAGGCGCAAAGGGCTGTCATCCCTCAGCTTAGGCCATTTTTCCAAGGCCTAAAGGGCCTTAATTTCTCAGCCCAGGCCACCGGCCTGGGATATCGGGTTCGCCAAACAACATGAGGCCTGAAGGGCCGCGATAATCTTTGGCGAAAGTTTTAAGCCTCTTCTGATGAGAAAATGCCAATTACTTCCGAAACTCGAAGGAGTTATCCCGACCCTTGAGACCGCAGAAATTTTGAAGCGGATGACCGTTACCCAGCCCTACAGGCTGGACTGAAGAAGGGCGGCCCGTTGGGCTTGAGAAGCGGACGCCACATCAATAAAAATCAAGAAATATCAAGAAAAGGTAGAAAGGGACGGCCCTTTCCTGTAGCGCAGGTTGCCAAACCTGCTGTTTCGCCGACTGCCGAGTCGGCCCCCGCGTCCCCATCCGAGAAATCCGCGGTAAAACCTCCCCCCAGCCCCTTCCGTGGCTAAAAAATCCCTTTTCCCCATTGACTTAACATTCACCCACGTTAACCTCCTACCTCCGTGGCGCGTTCGTCTATCAGTTAGGACACGGCCCTCTCAAGGCTGAAAGACGGGTGCGATTCCCGTACGCGCTACCATCTCATCTAAGTCACGCTTCTTGCGATGCGCCCATTCCAAATCATCTTCAATCCAACCAGTGCTGCTGAACTGGCCAAAATGCCGAAAGAACTTCAGCTTTATATTTTGGGCGAGTTTCGGGGTTTGCCTCAAGAATTGTTGAAGTCGGATCTGGAACGTTTCGGCCGCCTTGCCCGTCATGGACATCACCTCGAGCGCCTGCGTTTGGGCGAATACCGCGTCTATTTTGAACGCCATGATCTCGGCGTGGTAGTCCATCGCATCCTCAGCAAGAACACCTTAAAAGATTTCCTTTACCGTTCCAGCCTCCCGACAGGCGAAGATGAAGCCCTCCAAGAAAACCCCAAATTCTGGGAGTTGATCGAGTCAGCCAAAAAGGGAGTCGCCTAGAAAGTCGTCTTTGGAGTGAGGGAGCTTGCTCCTGCTTTTTAGCTTCTGGAAGATTTAGGGTCCGAGAACGCGGCAGCAATCTTCCGCGCTCTATATTCCTTGATCATCCACCGACTTCTTCGCCCAGCTCCACGTTCCAATAGGCAAGATCCAAGAAGTGCTTCCAACTATCGTGGTAGTTGGGTCCAAGGTTGATCTGCACAAAGGGCCGCCATTTTGGGCGTTTGGGCTTTTTGACGAGGCGCAACGAAGCCTCCAATGGAGTGCGATTGGCCTTCTTGGTGTTGCAGCGAATGCACGAGCATACGATGTTCTCCCAACTGGTGGGACCACCGCGATCGCGGGGAATAACATGGTCGAGGTTGAGGTCTTTACGCTCGAATACTTTGCCGCAGTACTGGCAGGTATTTCGGTCTCGCTCGAAAATGTTGTGCCGGGTGAATTTGACTTCCTTTTTCGGCATGCGGTCAAACAGGCAAAGAAGAATGACCCTGGGCACACGGATTTTAAACGAGATGGTCTTGATGCTTTCGTCGTGAGGCTCTCGCTGGGAAAAACTGTGCCACTGATTGAAGTCGAATGTGCGAAAACTTCCGTCGGGTGCATTAAGCACGACATGGGCGTGGCCTTCAAAGAGAAGCGTTAGCGCTCGCCTGGCCGAGCAGACATTTACAGCCTGCCAGAGCCGGTTCAGCACTAGAACCTGCTGATTTAGAAACGAGTACATATCCCCGTCGAGTTGCGGGACCGTATCACACCCCACGAAAGGCTGTCAATCGTCCGCCCGTTTCTTTCGCCGAATTGTTGCAATGGTCACGGGATGGTGTTTACGACTCATTGAGGTTGCTTTGAGGTTTGCCAAAGGACCGAAGCGGAGAGTAAAGTTTAGGTATGCGTTGGTTTTTATCGCTTTCAGCTGCTGTTTTGTTGTTTCCCACCACGGTGTTGCGCGCCGGTTCGGATGAGGAGTACGTAGGTATTTACCAATTAATTTCTGACGCTGATCAATTGCGTGGGTCGGCGCAATCCCAATTGGCCCGGCAAAAATACGCGGAAGCCCTTCAATCTTTGAAGAAATTGCAGGCTTCGGCTCCGGAGTGGAACACCAAAACCGTGCAATATCGTCTCAGTTATGTGAGCGAGCAGCTCACTGCCTTAGGTGGAGCCCCGACAAATTCTGATGTTCCCGCAGTTCTCCGGCCCCCCATTACAGGCATTGCGCCTTCTCCTGCTTTCGATAACACGGCAACGCTCAAAGCCGACATCGCCCGGTTGGAAGCCAGCCAGGCTGCTCTTGAGGCCAAACTTAAGGAGGCTTTGATGGCCAAACCAGTTTCGGGTGATGCCCGCGAATTGGCCAGGGCTGAGGAGAAAATCAAGTCCTACGAGAAGGAGCGGGATGGTCTAAAATCCGCCCTTGCTCTGGCACAGACCCAGGCTTCTGCCGCGCTGACTGTAACTCCAAAACCGCTGCCGGATGGCGTTTCTGAAAAGCAGGCGGTCAAAGCGTTGGAAAAGGAGCGCAATGAGCTCCTTAAGAAATTGAACGACGCGAACAAGGAATTGTTCGATGCCAAGTCCCGCTCCCTTGCGGCCCAGTCGGCTGAGATGACCAATCAAGTGCGGGTGTTGCGCTCGCGTTTGGAAGTTTTTGACACGCGCAAAGTTCCCTACTCTGAGGACGAATTGGCCTTGTTTAAGGCTTCCCCCTTGGTTGTGAATCCACGTGGGGAAAAGCAGAAGGACGCTGAAAAGAAGAAGTCCGTGCGGGAACTGCCCTCTGGTGCAGGGCCTCTTGTGACGGAAGCTCAGCGGGCCTATTCAGCCGGTCATTTCGATGATGCCGAGAAAAAATATCTCGATGTGTTGAAGATGGACGAGAAAAACGTGTACATCCTGGCCAATCTGGCTGCGGTCAATCTCCAGCAAAATCATTTGGAAGACGCTGAGACACGGATCACTGCGGCCATGCTGATTGATCCTTCGGATGCCTATGCACTTTCGATCAAAGGCATTCTTCGTTACCGCCAGAACAAGATGGATGAGGCTCTTGATTTGTTGAGCCAGGCAGCCAGTGCTGATGCCAAAAACGCGGAGACGCAAAACTACCTTGGCTTGGTCCTAAGTCAGAAAGGTCAGCGCGGACCTGCCGAAACAGCGTTGCGGAAGGCAGTGACCCTTTCTCCCAACTACGCCGGGGCTCACTACAATCTGGCCGTTGTTTATTCTTCCGCCCAGCCGCCCTCGTTGGAATTGGCACGTTTTCATTACCAAAAAGCCTTGGCAGCCGGTCAGCCTAAAAGCGAATCACTCGAGAAGCTTTTGGAAAAGAAATAACCGCATGATCAATGCGCGCCGATGAAATCCTTATGGAGCTCGGCGTAATAGCCACCCTGTTCAAGTAATTCACGGTGGGATCCCTGGGCAAGGATATGCCCATTTTCCAGGACGAGGATGCGATGGGCATTGATGACGGTGGACAATCGATGCGCGATGATGAAGGTGGTGCGACGGCTGATCAGCTCGTCCAACGCATACTGGATGAGGCGTTCGGTGGCGGGATCAACCGCGCTGGTGGCCTCGTCCAGAATTAGGATTCTCGGATCAGCCACCAACGCCCGTGTAAAGGTTAGCAATTGCCTCTCACCCGCGCTGAAATTGGCCCCGCGCTCAGTGACTTTGGTTTGGTATCCATCGGCAAAGTGCCTGATCACTCCATCGGTCCCCAAAGTTTTGGCCGCTTCGATGACTTCTTCATCCGTTGCTTGAGGACGTGCAAATTTCAGGTTTTCCATCACTGTCCCCGAGAAGAGGAAATTTTCCTGCGTGACCACAGCAATTTGGGCGCGCAATGATTGAATGGTGGTGCGGACCACATCCTTTCCATCGATTAAGATGCTGCCCTTTTGAGGCTCATAAAACCTTGCGAGAAGGCTGATCACTGAGGTTTTGCCCGAGCCGGTCGCTCCCACTAAGGCGATGGTTTGGCCCGGCTCGACGCCAAAGGAGATATCGCTGAGGATCCAGCGTTCCATTGGGGTGGATTCATACCGAAAATAAATCGAACGGAATTCGACTCTCCCCTCAATGCGCCCAAAGGGCACCGCGCCTGCGCGATCCACCACCTGTGGGTCGGTGTCGAGCAGTTGAAAAATGCGCTCTGCGCTGGCTGCAGTCGACAATACCGCATTGTACAAATCACCCATGGTCTGGATGGGTCCGAAGAACATGCCCAGATAAAGAATGAAGGCCGCCAGTTCGCCGACCGTGATTTTATGTTGTAAAACCAGGGAGCTGCCATAGCCCAGCACAATGGCCGTGCCGAGACCGCTGATGAGCCCCACGATGGGCATGTAGGTGTGAAAAATACGGGCGGTGTCCAGAGCCCGACTGGCATACTCCGTGTGGGTGTTGTGGAAGGCCGCAAGGTTGAAGTCTTCCCTGGCGAAAGCCTGCACCACTCGAACACCATTAATATTCTCCGCCAGTGCCGCCGTTATTTTTGAGGATTGTTGCCGGACCCTGCGGTAGGCGCGCATGCCGTGGATTTGAAATAGCCGGGTCGCAATCAACAGAGGTGGAATCACAAGGGATATGGCCATGCACAACCTCCAATCGTATCTCAGGAGGAAGAGAAGAACACCCACCAGCGTGATTAGGCTTCCCACCAATTGGTTCGCACCCCAGGTCAGGATTCGATCCATTGAATCAATATCCGTGTCAGCACGTGAAATGATTCTGCCTTGATGCGTTTTATCGAAGTAATTCAGGGAGAGTTTTTGGATGTGCGCAAAAACCGCCGAGCGCAGGTCATTCATTGCCCCTTGTCCTGCTTGAATGGCGGTTTTGACCTGCGAGGTGGACAGCCACCATCCGAAAAGCAGATTGCCCAAGTAAAGCAGGCTGATGATCGCAATGCCGCGCAGGGCAAAGGACACGTTTTTGGTGTCAGTCAGAAAGTGATCGATCCCAATCTGGATGAACTGAGGGCCAAGCAACTGGGAACCGGTCGCCAGCACCGTGAAGAGGATGTTGAGGAACAATACTCGCCGGTAGGGCCGCAGATATTGGCTCAGACGGCGAAAAGTCGCCTTGCTCATTTGCTTTTGAGCGAATGACTCCTCGATCAGAATATCCTCATCCTCGTCGGCCATGGCTAATCCAATGCTCCTTCCTCGTCGTGGACAATATCTGTGGCGAAGAGGTTGCGGTACACACCGGGCTCGTCCATAAGCGAAGCGTGAGTGCCCCTTTGGACAACACGCCCATGATCCAGCACAATGATCATGCCTGCCTCGCGCACCGTGGAGGCGCGGTGGGCAATGACCAGGGTGGTGCGGCCTGCGCAGAGTTTTCGGAGCGCGGTATGGATGGCTTTCTCGGTGCGCGCGTCGATGCTGGAAGTGGCGTCATCCATGATCACGACCCTCGGATTCATCATGAAGGCCCGCGCGATGGCCAGACGCTGCTTCTGCCCCCCACTGAGCGTGACACCGCGTTCCCCAATCATTGTTTTGTATCCATTTGCCAGCCCTCGAATGAATTCGTGCGCTTGCGCAGCCTCGGCGCAGGACTCTATTTCCTCCTGTGAGGCATCAGGGCGTCCGTAGGCAATCGTTTCCGCCACGGTTGCGCTAAAAAGAAAAGTCTCCTGAAAAATCAATGCGACGTGGCTGCGCAACTCAGCAAAAGTGAGACTCTTAATGTCCGCACCGTCCAACAATATACGGCCCTGCTGAGGGTCGTAATACCGGGGGATGAGATGCACCAAAGTGGATTTGCCCGCTCCGGTGGCACCCACAATGGCGCAGGTGGTGCCGGCAGGCACTTCAAATGAAACGTCCTGAATGGCTGCACTCTTGGAGCCATAGGCAAAGGAAACTTTATCGACCACCAGCGTGCCCGCCCCATGCGGTAATCTCTGAGTGCCTTCAATGAGAGGGGAGGGTTCTCGCATAATTTCCAAGACGCGTTCAGCCGATGCGCTGGCCGTTTGGAGGGTGTTGCTAAATTGCCCTATGGCTCCCATGCGGTGGCCTATGGCCATGATGTAAAACAGCACTTTAATCAAATCGCCGAGGAGCAGCTTCCCTTGGATCACCTGCACACCGCCCACCCAGAGCAACAAAGGCAATCCGACGCCAAAAATGAATTGAGTGAACGGCACACGACCCGCCCAATAGTTGACAGTCTCCATCAGGGTGTCGACATAGGTGCGCCGACGGCCTTCAAATTTGGACAATTGATCCGGCTCCCGAGCGAAAGCCCGCACCACGCGCACTCCGGCAATGTTTTCCTGGATCACCGTGGTCATCGCGCTATGGAGATCATGGACTGCGCGCCAACGGGGCTGGAGTATGCGGCTGTAGTGAATGAGCAGTCCAACGGTGGGCAGCAAAAATGCCAAGGTGAGGGCTCCGAGCAGGGGGCTGATCGTAAAAATCAGGGTCACGGTAATAATCAAGGTGACGGTGATGTCGACGCTCAACAAGAGGCAGGCCAAAATAAAATCCTGCAACCTCCAAATATCGGTGGTCGAGCGTGAGATCAACTCCCCTGCGTTCATCCGATCATGGAACGAGAAGGGCAGCCTTTGCATGACATTGAACATGCGGACGCGTATGTCTCGCAGGGTGGATTGAATGACCCGGTTGCGGATGGGCCCCAAAATATACCCCACACCCGCACGAATTAGGACCAAGGCCACGAACAGGCTGGTATATGCCGACAGTGGAAATTCCGCCCCCCACTCATTGTGCCAGCGCAGATTGGTGATGGCGCTGCCAAGAATCTGTGGCAGGACCATTTCAATGCAAATATTGACCAGCAATAGGCTTAGAGCCAGGGTCACGCCACGCGGGTACGCTCCAATAAACGCCACCACTCCAAGGAGCGGTTGGCGAATCGGTGAGGCCTTGCGCCCGTCTTTCCCCGTTTCTTCTGGCATGATGATTGATCCCAACTGTGGCCGGAAAGCATGAGATTATCCAGTGGGCAATTGTTGTAAACCACGCTCCTTGGAGCGCCGGTCTGCGTCCCGCAGCGGTTTCGAACACCGAGAGCGCCACTGGATGGGAGGGTCCGTTTTGAGTTCTGGCATTGCCGCGAGTCACTGAGTTGCCGCTCCGCAGCGGGCGATGCAGGTATGAGGCACCGTGAAGAATTCGGTCTCGCGACATATAGTTTTGCCTATTCCATTTCAAAATTGAATTTCGCGGGCATTGTGCCGATACTCTGGTATCTCACATGGAATTGCTTCGAAGCCGCGTATGGCTTTCTCTTGCCGGGTGGTTCGCCAGTCTAATACTTGCCCACGGTGCCAGCGGCACACCCTTAACCGTCACCGGGCGGCCTGGGGGTGGATTTACGCGTATGGACAATGCGTCGCTGGGGGTGGCTTTTGCCAACACTCTTCCAGAAGCGCTTTTACACTCCCGACGCTATTCTTTGAATGGATCCGGTGTTGCGCTGGGTGATTTTGACGGGGACGGAAAGCTGGATGTTTACCTTTGCAACAAGGGTGGACGCAACGCCCTCTATCGCAACCTCGGCGGGTGGAGATTCGAGGATGTCACGGATCGAATGGGTGTGGGTTGCGGGGGGCAGGCATCGACCGGGGCCTTGTTTGGAGATTTGAACGGAGACGGTTGGCTGGATCTGCTGGTGACCGGTTTCGGAGGGCCAAACGCAGTGTTTCTAAATCTGGCCGGCAAAGGGTTCACTAATATCACCATCGCGGCCGGGTTGCTCGGGCGCGGCAACATGACTTCGATGGCGATGGCGGACTGGGACGGTGATGGATTATTGGATTTGTATGTGGCCAATTTTGGTTTGGAATCCATTGGGGGGGATCATATTCAAGTAAGCACCAAGGTGGTGAACGGGGAGACTTTGGTGCTCGGCCGCCACGCACGGCGCGCGAAAATTATTGATGGCAAATTGACGGAGTTCGGAGAGCCGGACTGGGCCATGCACAATTTGGGGGGCGGACGATTTTCGCCTTTGAAATGGGAGGACGCTTTTAATGCCTGGAGCGGCGAAAAATTGGCGGTTCCATGGGATTTTGGGTTGGCGGTTCAGATGCGTGATTTCAACGGGGATGGCCTGCCGGACATCTATGTTTGCAACGATTTCCAAACACCCGACCGTCTTTGGTTAAATACGGGAGACGGTCGATTCAAGGCGGCTCCGGCTTCAGCTTTTCGCACCCTTTGCTTCGCCTCGATGGGGGTTGATGCGGCTGACATCAACAGGGATGGGCTAATGGATATCATGACCGTGGAGATGATGCCGCGAGGACATCGTCGACAAATGGAGCAGCAGCCTAATTTTTTGCAAGGCAACCGAAGACCTGGTGATGACGTCGAGGTTGAACAGGTGGCACGGAATTGCCTGTATTTGAACCGGGGCGATGGGACCTATGCCGAGATCGCCCAACTGGCCGGCGTCGAGGCGAGCGATTGGTCTTGGACCGTAATGTTCCTTGATGTCGACCTTGATGGATATGAGGACATCCTAATTTCCAACGGAAACCTGCGGGACATGAACAATCTGGATATCGCGAACCTTCCGACCGGTCCGCAACCCCTGTCCATCCCCAAGGTAGCCTTCAGAAATTTGCACAACCTTCGATTTGAGGAAGCGGCCGCGCGGTGGGGGTTGGCCGCCACAAACATCACACAAGGCATGGCCGCCGGGGATTTGGATGGAGACGGTGACATGGATTTGGTGATGAACTCCCTCAATGGAGAACCGCTTTTTTTCAGGAATGACAGCAGCGCGCCCCGTCTCGCCGTGCGTCTTCGTGGCTTGTCTCCCAACTCAAACGGAGTGGGGGCAACTATTTTTGTGAAAGGTGCAGGGATGGTGCAACAGCAGGAGATTATCTGCGGCGGGCATTATCTATCCGGCTCCGAGATGATGAGGACGTTTGCTGCTTTTGGTCCCGACCAGAAATTGGATGTGGAGGTACGCTGGCGCAGTGGCCGTGTCACGGAATGGAAGGGTGTTGAGGCCAATTCACTCTGTGCGATCTCCGAAAGCGGATCATTGAGCGCGTCGGTGGCCGCTCCATCGCCAGCGCAACCGCTGCTTCAACGCTGGACCGATGCGCCTGAAAGACGGCATGAACCGCCGAATATGCGAGACTTTGAGATTCAGCCCTCGCTGCCGCGGCAGATTTCCGCGTCTGGACCGGCGATGTTGGCGCCGGAATGGACCAGCGCTGCCGGGCGTGAGTTGTGGAATTCATCCGGGCAGGACGGAGAGCTTCGGCTCGATCGCTTTGAAGGGGCACAATGGAAATCGGTGGACATTGGCCAGTTGGCCAAAGGAGGCGGCGGAACGATTGTCGGCTTGGGGGCTTGGCAGAGCATGGAGAAACGGTTGATGGGCCGTCTTGAAGCCGCTGAGGAGGGAGGAGGGAGATGGGTTTGGGGAGAATGGCAAAACCGTCCATTGGCCGAGGTTCAGACTTTGCCTCTTCCTGACACGCATCCTTCGTGCGTGGTGGTGGGAGATGTGAGTGGAGGGGCAGGGTGGTGGGCTTTGGTGGGTGGGGGAGCCAAAACTGGGCGCTGGCCTGAGCCTTCTCGCTCCGCACTGCTCAGGTGGACCGGCACGACATGGGTGCTGGATGGAAATGCGAGCGCCGTGCTGGGGGATTTGGGTTTGGTGTCTAGTGCTGTTTTTGTCGATCTCAACGGTGATGGCACGCGGGAGTTGGTCGTCGTGGGGGAGTGGGCTCGTCCCATGGTCTTCCAATTTAGCGCAGGTGCGTGGATACAAACAACTCCGCAATGGGGATTGGGCAGCCTATCGGGCTGGTGGACCAGTATTATATCCGCCGATCTGAATGAGGATGGCAGGCCCGATCTGGTGCTTGGCAACTGGGGAAGGAACACTCCCTGGGAATCAGGAAGCACCGGCGGCTTGGAATGGTATTTTGGCGAGGTGAGTGATGCGCCTGGAATTTTGGTCGTGGAGACCACTCGCGATGTCATTGGCGGGCCGCTTCTGCCCCGAAGAAACCTCAACCATCTCGCCAAAGGATGGCCTGGGTTGAAAGAGATGTTTTCCTCGCACGCCGAGTTTGCCTCCCTGAATCTGGACCAAATATTCGACAGGGCGCGGGTTCGGCTCAAAATAGTTCGCGCCGATGTGCTTGATTCGCTGGTTCTGCTCAATCGTGGCAGTTATTTTGAGGCTGTGCCTCTGCCTATTGAAGCTCAATTTTCTCCTGTCATGGCTCTGGCATCCGGAGACATTGACGGGGATGGGCACTCTGATTTGGTGTTGGCCCAGAATTTCTTCCAGATGCGCCCGGACGCCTCACGCTGCGACGCGGGTCGTGGATTGGTTCTCTTGGGCAACGGAAAAGGCGGATGGAAACCGTTGTCTTCTGTCGAAAGCGGCATGCTTATCGACGGCGAGCAACGATCGGTTTCGATCAGTGATTTTGATGGGGATGGACGCGCGGATGTGGTGGTAGGAAGGTATGGCGCAAAACTTTCGCTCTGGAAGGCCTCGCCGGGAAAATGAACCATGAGGGCAATATTGTTGCGACGAGGTAAACATCACCGTTTAAGGTGTTTGTGCGCTTGCCGATGCTATCTCACGTTGAATAATAATTTGGTTTAATGCGGAAGTTTAATCAATTGACCTCGCGGCACCCCAGCCTTTTTTTCCTCTGGGTTGCGGCGGTCCTGCTTTTGCTTGTCCAGACCTCACTGGCCCAGCGCAAGGAGGTTGTTTTTGATAATTCCGCCAACCGTGGGGGAGGTCAGAACTGGAGTTCGAGTTGGTTGGAGTTCGGCGATGAATTGGCGCTCGGGGGAGTCGCTCGTGTGATTACCGATTTTACGTTTGAATACTATGCCAAATTTCCCACCAACGCCACGCGCAAAGCCCGCATTCGTTTTTACGCCAACGATGGTTTCAACAAAGGTGCGTATTGGACTGATCCGGGAACCCTGATTTATCAGAGCCCTGACCTGACGCTTTCCCAAGGAGGAAGCTTCATTTTAAGTCTTCCGGGCATATCGGTTCCGGACCGTTTTACTTGGACCGTCGAATTTGTGGGTTTTGCCAACGATATCAACGACCATGCGGGCTTGCCCTACTATGGAGGTGTGTCGAACGGGTCTGTGGTAGTAGGACAGAGTTATCGTGATTTCTGGATAAGATCGACCAATGAAACAACTAATTGGAGCCTGCAGAGTACCGCCGTCGGGTTTTCGGGCAACTTTGCTGTTAAAATCCTGGCAAAAGTGGCAACAAACGCCACTGCGGTCATCACCACCAACAAGTTGGCCAGCGGGGGTGGATTTCAATTTCAAGCCCGCGTGAAGCCGAATCAACGTTATGCCATTGAATCGGCTGCCGGAGGCGTTTTGGGGCAATGGAACAGAATTAAGGTGGTGGAAAACGTTACCAATGGTGTGTTGACTTGGCAGGACAAGATGGATGGCCCTGCCAGGTTCTTCCGTGTCAGAGAGCTTTCACCTGTGATTTCTATCGAAGGCCGAGATCCAGTGGTGACCGCCAAAGCTGTGCCAGGAGTCAGTTACATGCTTCAATTCCGATCGAATATCAGCAGCGGCGCATGGACTGCTCTTCCCGGTTTTGTGCGGACGGACAGTGATTACGTCACCATCAGTGACACATCGTCCAAGATACTCTCGCCCCGGCTCTACCGAATCCTCGACGCAAACGGCAAATAGTCGACCCATTGGTGCAGGTTACATCCGATACCAAGGCTGAATTTTCTGAATGGAAAACCGATCTTCGGCGTCCAATTTGTTTGCCTTCATTCGTGGTTTTTTGTTGCTCGGAAGAGCGAGGAACACGAAATTTGAGACTCAAGAATGAAACCGTTTTCCATAGGTATTCTCGCAATAGCCGCAGTTTTTGCTGCCTTGCCCGTTCAGGTTGCCGCCGCGATGAAAGGCGTGGAATACAACCGGGATATCCGACCCATTCTGGCTGACAATTGTTTTTCATGCCACGGCGCGGATTCCGCTTCGCGCAAGGCCAGCCTGCGCTTGGATCATTTCGAGGACGCTATTGCCTCACACAAGGGCAGCAACCCCGCCATCATCCCCGGCAAGGTCGATGAGAGTGAAATGATCAAGCGCCTGCTGACCAAGGATGAGGATGACCGGATGCCTCCGGTTAAGACCAAGAAGGCTGTAACTCCCCAACAATTAGAGCTATTGCGAAACTGGATTGCCCAGGGAGCAAAATATGAGGCGCATTGGTCTCTTCTTGCGCCGCAAAAACCGCCTTTGCCAAAAGGGTCACGCGACAATTGGGTTCGTAATCCCATCGACGCCTTTATCATGGCCCGGTTGGAAAAAGAGGGTTTGAAGCCGGCGCCGGAGGCGGACCGCAGAACACTGGCACGCCGATTGAGTCTGGACCTAACCGGCCTTCCCCCAACTGTGGAACAGGTCGAACGATTCCTGAGTGATAAATCAGCTTCAGCCTACGAAAGGCTGGTCGACGGGTTGCTTGCCTCAAAATCGTATGGCGAGCATCGCGCCCGTTACTGGCTGGACGCCGCTAGGTACGCGGATACCCACGGCATCCACATTGATAACTACCGCGAAATTTGGGCCTACCGTGATTGGGTGATCAATGCCTTCAACCGCAACACGCCTTTTGATCAGTTTACCGTTGAACAGTTGGCGGGGGATCTTCTGCCCAATCCAACTTTGGATCAGAAAATCGCCACCGGTTTCAATCGTTGCAACATCACCACCAGCGAGGGCGGAGCCATCGACGAAGAGTACATCGTGCTATATGCGCGAGACCGTACTGAGGCGACTTCGGCGGTTTGGCTCGGATTGACCACAGGCTGTGCCGTCTGTCATGACCATAAGTTTGATCCCATCAGCCAGAAGGATTTTTACTCTCTCTCAGCCTTCTTTAACAACACCACGCAGCCAGCCATGGACGGGAACAAAAAGGACACTCCTCCGGTGGTGGTCGTGCCCGCCCCTAAGGATATTGTCCGGTGGGAGGAGTTGAAGCCGCTTGCTGATGATGCACGCGGCCGGGTTGAAAAACGTAAGGAGTCGGCAAAACCTGACTATGCTGTATGGCAGTCGGCGGTGACTCAGGAACAATTGCTGGGGTTCCTTCCTCAAGCGCAGCCTTCCCTTCTGGTTTCCCTAACTGAATCAAATAGAAACAATTTCGCGATGATGATCACCGGGAAGTCCTCGGAATTAAAACTCCCGCATGACGCTGATGCGGTCGCGGGTGCGATTTCGGATTCAGCTTTGGTGCTGGCAAAGGATAACGTCCCGGAAATCCTCGATGCCGGAAATTTTGACCGCACCAACGCCTTCTCGTTTGGTGCCTGGGTCAGGCTGGATGAAAAGGATAGGAACGGATCGCTGATGGCTCGCATGGATAATGAAAAGGGTTTTCGCGGCTGGGATCTTTGGATGGAGGACGGCCGTCCGGGAACGCACATGGTTAACAAATGGCCGGAGAATGCCCTAAAGGTGGTTTCCAAGAAGCGATTGGACGCGGGCAAGTGGGCTCATGTCATGATCACCTACGATGGCTCAAGCAAAGCTGAAGGGGTTAAAATCTATGTGGATGGCCAGCCCACTGAGACGGACCGCCAGAGCGACAAGCTAAGCGACACCATTGTGACCGATACCGCATTCAAAATCGGACAGCGCAAGACCGGTGATGAACTGGAAAAAGCCGGAGTGCAGGATGTTCGAATCTATAGTCAGGCGCTTAGTCCAGAGGACGCTGCGTCGTTGGGTCGATCCCAGCGTATGGCGTGGCTGGTCCGCAAAGCAGAGGACAAACGGTCAGATGAGGAAAAGAGCTTTCTCTACGACGCTTATCTCCGGCTTTTCGACAAAGTTTACATGTCCGAAAAGGCTGTCCTCGCCACGCTTGAGAAAGACGAGCGTGAAATCAAAATGCGTGGAACCATTGCCCACGTGATGGATGAAAAGAGAGATGCTCCCATGGCGCATGTCCTGTTCCGTGGTGAATACGACAAGCGCCGAGACAAGGTGGAAGCTGCCGTTCCCAAGGCCCTTCATGCGATGCCTTCAGATTTGCCCAGGAACCGCCTTGGCTTTGCCAAATGGTTGTTGCTCCCAGAAAACCCGCTTACGGCGCGGGTCACTGTCAACCGGTTCTGGCAGGAAATATTCGGTGCGGGTTTGGTGCGTTCAGCGGGCGATTTTGGCGTTATGGGAGAGTTGCCCTCCCATCCGGAATTGCTGGACTGGATGGCTGTCGATTTTCGGGAGAACGGCTGGGACGTGAAGCGGTTCTACAAAATGATGGTGATGTCCGCAACCTATCGCCAACAGTCCGTCTCGACGGCACAAAAGACCGAGAAAGATCCGCAAAACAAGTTGCTGGCGCGTGGCCCCCGTTTCCGACTCGATGCAGAAATGATTCGCGATTACGCATTGGCCGCGTCTGGCACACTTTCTCCCAAGATTGGCGGCCCCAGTGTCAAACCCTATCAGCCTTCGGGCGTGTGGGAGATGGTGGCGATGCCGGAGAGTGACACCAGCAAGTACAAACAGGATTCCGGGGATAATCTATATCGCCGCTCCATGTACACCTTCTGGAAACGAACCGCTCCGCCCGCGTCGATGGACATTCTTAATGCCCCCAATCGAGAGACGTGTACCGTCAAGCGTGAGCGGACCAACACGCCCCTCCAGGCTTTGGCCACTCTGAACGATCCGCAGTTCATCGAGGCGGCCCGCCGACTCGCGGAGAATACGATTAAAGAGGGTGGTAAATCTCCCGTCGACCGGGTGGATTACATGGCCAAGCGCATTTTGGCACGGCCACTCCGCTCCGCCGAACGCCGAGTCACTTTGGAGGTTCTGAAAGATTTACTGGCTCATTATGCGGGTGACGCGGATGACGCCAAGACGTTGGTCTCTGTCGGTGAATCCAAGCCTGCCGCTGATTTGGCAGCGTCGGAGCTGGCAGCCTACACCATGCTGGCCAATCAGTTGTTGAACCTTGACGAGGCCCTGACCAAGTAAGCCCTATGAGCGTGTTTGACGATTACATCAAGTTTGAAACCCGTCGGCAGTTTTTGAGGCGTGGAGCCAGTTTTATGGGTACTGCCGCTTTGGCCTCGCTCATGCCCGGGGTTGCCAGGGCGGATGCGAAGAAGTCTTCCACCTTGGGCGCGCATGTGCCCATCGGTCCGCATTTTGCGCCCAAGGCCAAGCATGTCATTTACCTCCACATGGTGGGCGGACCCTCGCAGATCGATCTATTCGATTACAAGCCGGTCATGGGCGAGTGGTACGATAAGGATCTGCCCGAGTCGGTACGCATGGGGCAGCGGCTCACTACTATGACCTCGGGGCAGGCCCGCTTTCCCATTGCCCCGTCTAAGTTCAAATTTCAGCAATACGGCAAGAGTGGAATGTGGGTCACTGAGCTGCTGCCTAACACGGCCAAGATGGTCGATGAAATGTGCTTCATCCGCTCGATGCACACTGACGCCATCAACCACGAACCGGCCATCACCTACCTGCAAACGGGCAACCAAGTCACCGGACGACCCTGTCTCGGCGCATGGGCCTCCTATGGGCTCGGTTCGCTTAACGAGAATCTTCCGACTTTCGTGGTGCTGGTCGCGCAGCCCACCAACAAGGAACAATTGCAGGCTATCTCCGCGCGCTTGTGGTCTTCGGGGTACCTGCCGGGCGAGCATGCCGGTGTCTCCTTCCGCAGTCAGGGCGATCCGATCCTCTTTATCAACAATCCGCCAGGGGTCGATGGCAAGGTCCGCCGCCGCACCCTTGATGGATTGCGTTCTTTGAACGAGATGAATTTCAAAATTGTGGGCGATCCCGAAACGCATACCCGCATTCAGCAATATGAAATGGCTTTTCGTATGCAGTCCAGCGTGCCTGAGCTGACTGATATCTCGAAAGAATCGGAGGCCACCCTCAATATGTACGGGGATGAGGTGAAGAAGCCTGGCACCTTTGCCCAGAGCGCCCTCATGGCCCGCCGCATGGTTGAGCGCGGCGTGCGGTTTGTGCAGATTTACCTCAACAATTGGGACAATCACGGCAACATCGCCGGTCGTCTGCCCAGCCAGTGCAAGGATATCGATCAAGCCTGTTATGCCTTGGTCCAAGACCTTAAATCCCGGGGCATGCTCGACGATACGCTTATCGTGTGGGGTGGAGAATTTGGGCGCACGGTTTATTCACAGGGCGGTCTCACCAAAGAAAACTACGGACGCGATCATCACCCCCGCTGTTTCACCATGTGGATGGCGGGTGGCGGTTCAAAGCCCGGTACCATTTATGGTGAGACTGACGAGTTCTCTTATAACATCATCAAAGACCCGGTGAACGTTCATGATTTCCACGCCACAGTTCTGCACTTACTCGGCATGGATCACCAACGTTTCACTTTTAAAACGCAAGGCTTGGACGGTCGGTTGACCGGGGTTGAAGAATCGAAGGTGATCAAAGCGCTACTGGCGTAAGTAGCAGGCTTTTGACTTAAGTCATTAGATTTGTCCCACTTCCCTGGCAATGATTTCCTTCATTGCCAGAATGTCCAATTTATCTTTTTCGCGCCAGGAATTCTGTTTGAGAAGAATAAAGTCAGCCGGTCATATCCATTAAATATTACGGCAAGGCCATCCACCACCGCAAAATCACCCCCTCTTTGCGCCAGATTTACCAACTGTTTTCCGAACAGGGAAATAGTCTCCCTCGATTCTGGTGAATGCCTGAGGGACATTTGCTTTCAGAAATCGAATCAGGTCTTCTAAATGAGCCAGCGCTTCATCGGCCGTGCGCTGTCTGCCCACCGTTTTACGGATGGGCTGCTGCATGATGGGCTGCGTCGGAGGCTCCACTGGGGCAACCCAAACCCGCCGTAACACTACCGTCAACCTTTAGGGATATCGATCGCATCATCTGGGCCGCGGTTTATTCACAGAGCGGTCTCACCAAAGAAAACTACCTTCGCGATTATCACCCCCGCTGTTTCACCATGTGGAGGAGGGGTGGCGGTTTGGAGCCCGGCACTATTTACGGTGAGACCGATGAGTTCTCCAATAACATCATCCAAGACCCTGTGAATGTTCATGATTTCCACGCCACCGTGTTACATCTGCTCGGAATGAATCACCAGCGTTTCACTTTCAAAACCCAAGGTCTGGATGCGCGCCTGACCGGGGTTGAGGAATCCAAAGTGATCAAAGCCCTTTTGGCCTGAGTCGTATGGAAGGGTGTCGATCGGTTGAGCGAAGAACTACTCCGAGCCGGGTGATAACTAATTTGAGGAGAGGGGGGATTCTCGCGCTGAGGCGCTGAGGCGCAGAGTTTTCAAAGAGCAAAGAGGAGTCAGCCGATTTTCTCTCTGTTGATTTGTGGAAGCACCATCTCTGCGACTCAGCGGCTCTGCGCGAATTTTCCAACCTCAAATGCACGAATAAAAGATTCTCGCCCAAAGCCTCAGAGTCACACAAGAATGCGGCCCTATGAATGAGAACCGACTTGGCACAATTCTCATCGAAGCTGCTATTGAATCGCATCGGCAACTTGGACCCGGATTACTCGAGTCCGTTTACGAAACTGTGTTGGCCTATGAATTGACTGCGCGAGGGCTTCTGGTCAAACGGCAGGTGCCGATCCCGGTTAGCTACAAAGGGCTTCAATTTGATGAGGGCTTTCGTGCGGATATTATTCTGGCGGGGATAGTTGTTGTTGAGCTTAAATCAGTTGAAGCCCTTCATGCCGTTCACCGCAAACAGTTGCAAACCTACCTTCGTCTGACCGGATTGAAGCTAGGTTATTTGCTCAATTTCGGTGCTGCTCTGATGAAGGATGGAATCGTCCGCGCAGTCAACGGTTTGGACGAAGACCCACTCCGCGTCTCTGCGACTCTGCGCGATAAATGATTTGGCTCCGCTTTGGTTTTAGTGAGCATTTCTCTGACATCTTTTTCAGCAATCTGGTGAGGTATTCCAGATGAGCCAGCGTTTGTCGGCCATTCGCTGACTCACTACCGTTTTGCGGATGGGCTGTTGGGTGATCGGCAGCTTTGAGGGTTCTATGCAGACCTCACGACGCAAGGCGCATCATTCACGGTGTCAGGGAAGCAGCGTAGGCAGCCAGTGCGATCATGTCTTCAATCGTCAAGTGTTCAACGGTTGGTTTCATCAGCGCGCTGCTAATTCCAGCGCGAGTGCCCTCTCTGAAATCGAAGAGTTGGCGCACGAGATAACTCGGTGAGCGGCCTGCAATGCCGGGGATGGGCCCGAGTCCCTTCAGTTCTGGTCCATGGCAAATAGTGCATTGCACCGTTTTACCCGCACCGCCGGTGGTGGCGAGTTCCTTCCCTTTTTGGATGCTTCCAAGAGGCACGTAGGCGATAAAATGAGAGCGCGAGTCACGACTGACAAACTGTTCCAAGTCTTCCGGCATCTCGATAACCCTCTGGCCGACCGGCTCCTTTTCATCACCCTTGAGCGCGGCCAAGTGCCACCCGCGCACCTCCGTTTTCGGTGCCAACTCCGACTCAATCACCCGAATAAGCGGTTTCAGACTGAGGCTAGAAAAATAAGCCGCCGCCGCTTCCACCTCGGCTGGAGTCGTAGCCTTCGCCACAGCGATCATCGTGGCCGGAGGAACCCTCTGCGGAACAGAAGTTTTCCTCACCCCACTCTTGAAGTCAGCCATCTGTTGGATGATGTACGCCGCCGGAAGCCCGGCGAGGCTCGTGTTCTCCGGCCCCCCCGTTCCCTCCGCGCGATGACAGTAACCGCACGCCCACACATCGGGCTTCCTCCCATGCACCACCACTTCGGGCATCGGGGGGTGACTCCGGATGCCAATCGGGCGACAAAAAACTGTCCCGCACCTGCGTGAGCGTCAGCGCAAGAGTGCTGTCCGGCACATGGCGCAAAGTTCCGTCGTCAGCCGGGGCCTTAAAGTCCGGAGGGTTGACCGCATAGGCCCAGGGCGGGGGAGTATGCAGGGAGGGTATTGTAGTTTCGGCACCATGGGCTGCCGTCCAAGTTAGGAGCACGGACGCCACGAATCCGGCGAAATATTTCGCGCTCATTTTGATTTTCTTGAAAAGGGTGCGATTGGAATTGGCATGCCGGAGAATAGGTGGCATTGATCGACCTGTTAAGCGGATTTTGTCCGTCATTTGAGGTGATGCCAAAAAAATCCTGCCGATGCCTTAAGGCGCGTCGAAAAGCTGGGCGACATTTTCGGGGACGTCCTCACCCTGCGGCGGAAATTAGTATGCGTGACTTGGAGGCCGAAAGGATTGACGTAGGAGGTGTCAGTCGACCTCCTGCCGTCGTTTCCGTGAGTCCAGACGGGAAAAACACACTGGACGTACCAGCGGCTCCCTACATGATCAAATTGCGTGCTTGCCACAACCATGCAAAACCTTTACATGGAAACGGATTTGAAATAAATAAGAATTAATAACCTGATTCTAGCCAAGTCCATTTTGTCCTATATTCACTTGACCACGACGCCATGAATAATCCAACTCCTTTGATAAATGTTGCTCGACGACGAACAGCCGAAGAGGAGCATGCTTACGAATCAGCGGGTACATTCGTACAGCAAACAGCGATCGAAATTCAGAATTGGCTGATCGAAATAAGGCGTAATGGTGGTTCAAAGAAAAAGCGTTGGGTCCTCTCAGCTTCGTTATCTAGCGGCGTAACAATCAAAGTTCGCACTCTCAGTGCGCGCGGTCATTCGATGATCAAACTTGAAGGGGAGTTGAGCGACGGAGCGGCTTGCCTGCTTGTAACTAACCAGCACTGTGTTCAGTTGATTGCTTGTCAAATAGAGGAGGAGACTGAAGCGCAACCTAAGCGTGAGATCGGATTTCACACTGGTATGGGAGATGACATTAAGATTGAGCAGTAAGCTAACCTAGATCTGCGCGGTTAAATAATATCGTGTTTGGCTGAGATGGGCTATCACTTTGGTTTAGGCGTTTCATTATCTGTGTGTGTTTCTTGACAGGGTTTTGCTCTTTAATTTCGTTTGCCAGTATAGCGTACTTGACCTCTTCCCCCCCCCCAATTTCCCACCAAACCAGAAAGCCGACGTAAGAGGACGATCTGGGAAAGATGAGAATGCTTACATCGTCGATTTGGGCTGGACTGAGCTCAGTCCGCCGTCCACACCAATGACTTGGCCGGTTACCCAGGATTGTTGTTTGGAAAGCAGCCAGGCGATGGCGGAGGCCACGTCCTCCGGTTCACCGATGCGGTTCAGTGCGTGCAGCGCGGTGGAAAACTTGAGCATCGTCTCGTTCTTCGTCAAAGCCTCGGTGAGACGCGTTCTCACCATGCCGGGGGCGACCGCGTTGACGCGGATTCCTTGTCGCGCATAAGTCGCGGCGGCGGAACGTGCCAACCCGATGATGCCCGCCTTGGCCGCACCAATGGCTTCGTGATTGGACAAGCCGCGCTCGGCAGCTGCTGATGAACAGAGCACGATGCTACCGCCGGTGTTCAACATGGCTTTGGCTGCCGCCCGCAACACATAGAAGGCCGACGTCAGATTGATGTTCAGAGTCGAGGCCCAATCAGCATCGCTGGTCAGGTGCGCCGGTTTGAGGAAAAGCGAGCCCACGCAATGAGCCACGCCGTCAATTTTTCCGTGATCGGCTAGGGCCGATTGGAATAGTTGATCCACCTGCGATGATTGGACCACATCGCAAAGATATGGTTTTGCGCCGGTTTCCATGGACAGAGAGTCCAAATCAGCCTGGGTCCGTGCGGCGGCGAGCACCGTGTGACCTTCCCGGCAGAGTTTGCATGCGAGGCTTGCCCCGATGCCTCCCGTGGCACCGACGATCAGGAACACAGAATGGTTCATCAATGGTTGCTAGCATAGACGCTGCGTTAAAACCCGGGCGGCGGAGAACGCGCGTTAGAATGAGAACTTCCTGCCAACCGTGAAAAGTGCAAGTGACTGGCAGCGGTAGTCCGCCAACTAATGTCGATAATTCGCCGTGCTTTTTGCCGCTAACCGCGTTCCAAAAGTACCACAAGCCAACATCTGACTGCCAAGGAATCAGAGGCTCCTCCCGCCATGCTGATTTGTTTCACCCGCCAGCCTTCGTCCAAATAGGCATCAAGGTGGGCTTCGACCAATCCATGTTTATCAGCAAAACTGCCGACAATCATTTTTCCTTTGGCGTAAGCAGTGTTGTCCAAGTAGATGCTGAGAAGCTTCTGTTCTTGGGGTAATTTGGGCGGAATGGCAGATTCGCTCATGGGATTTTGTGCGTACGATTCAATTTCAGGGAATGCAGTTAATGCTGTCACGAAGGGGGCGCGGCGTTAAGGTAAAAAACGCAAGAATAACGGGAACAGAAAAGAAATGAGTATCGCTAGGAGTAAGCCGGTGGTCACCATCATTTCGCCTTTTTTCTTCAGTATTGGCTTATTCGAGCGACAAAATCCAGCACCGGTTACGAACAACCAAAAAGGGTATATCATACATATCACCCAAAGCATAAAACCAATTATACTTTCACCGCTGGCGAGTATGGGAATGATTTGCATCACAGCTTGGCGGCCTATTTTGGCACCATCACTCACTTTTATGCCTTGTCTGCCGTATTAGCAACACACATGCCTTCATTGCTCCGCAATTTTCCTGTCAGCTTGAAGCGAAAGTGATCGCGTAGATGTTGAAGTGGACTGTTTTTCGAGTTACCCATGGAAGCGTGGATCGAAAAAATTACTCGGATTCAGCGCTGATCTTACTGGGACATGGATCAACGTTGAACGCGGAATCTGCCGCCCCGACGCATCAGCATGCTGATGAACTCAGCCGTCGGGGTCAGTTTGCCCAGGTGCTTACGGGGTTTTGGAAGGAGGAGCCAACCATCGCAGGGGTGTTGCGAGGGGCATGGGCTCCAAGGGTTTTTGTGGTCCCGCTGTTCATTAGTGAGGGGTATTTCACGGAGCAGGTGATCCCGCGCGAACTTGGATTTCCCGCGACCGACGGAGCCAACTTTCCCCGCCAGCGCAAAGTCGGCGATCAAACCATCTTCTACTGCGGCCCGGTGGGCACCCACGACAGCATGACGGAAATTCTGATCGCTCGTGCTCAGGAAACCGTGGCCAAGTACCCCTTTCCGCGAGCAGCTCAACCTCGTGACACAGCTCTTTTCATAGCCGGTCACGGTACCGGCAACAGTGAAAACTCTCGGAAAGCCATTGAACGTCAGGTGGAACTGATCCGCGCCTGCGAGATCTACGCTGAAGTCCACGCTATTTTCATGGAGGAAGAGCCCAAGATTGCCGAGTGCTACAGCCTCGCCCAATCACGCAATATCGTAGTGGTCCCATTTTTCATCAGCGACGGTCTGCACTCCTTTGAGGATATTCCCATGATGCTGGGCGAACCGGAGCGCCATGTGCGCGAGCGGATGCGTCTTGGTCAGCCGACTTGGCGGAATCCCACTGAGCGAAAGGGGAAGATGGTCTGGTACACCCCGAGCATCGGGTCTGAGCCGCATTTGCCCGAGGTCATCCTCCAGCGGGTGCGAGAGGCGGCTGGGATCGACGGCTGATTTGGAAGGGGGTGTAATACAAAATCCTTCAAATCGCCAAAACCGGAGCGTCCGCCGGAGCGCGGGTCTGCGACCCGCAGCGGGTTAGGATACCAAGGGCGCACGGAAAGGTTGATCCGTCTTGAGTTCCGGTGTTGCTGCGACTCACAGAGTCGCGCTCCGTAGCGCACGTTGAACGCGTAAAGCAACGTTTTTCGATCCTCGTAAGGGGTTGAAATCGAGTTTTTCACCAAAACGCCTTAAAATCGTCACTTCAAAGCCCTTGACCCATTCCCTTCAATTGGCGAGAATGAAAGGCTAGATTTTAGTATCGGACATTTATGGAGCACATCCGCAACATCGCCATCATCGCGCACGTTGACCACGGCAAAACAACGCTGGTCGACTGTCTACTTAAACAATCAGGCACTTTCCGAGCCAACCAGGCTACGGAAGAGCGCATGATGGACTCTATGGACCTCGAGAGGGAGAAAGGCATCACCATCCGCGCCAAAAACGCTGCCTTTAAATACAAGGAATACCACGTCAACATCGTGGACACCCCGGGCCATGCCGACTTCGGCGGTGAGGTTGAGCGTATCATGAACATGATCGACGGCGTGCTGTTGGTGGTTGATTCCACTGAAGGCCCTCAGGCTCAGACCCGCTTCGTGCTGCGCAAGGCTCTTGAAGCCGGTGCGAAACCCATCGTTGTCATCAACAAGATTGACCGCGAAAACGTCAACCCTCACAAGATTCTCGACCTCGTGTTCGAGCTTTTCGTGGCACTGCATGCCACCGATGAGCAGCTCGATTTCCCGGTCATCTACGCTTCGGCCAAGCAGGGCTTCGCCAAAGTGGAGATGGAACACACCAGCACCACCATGGAGCCGCTGTTTGAGGCCATTATCAAGCACATTCCTCCGCCCCGTGCAGTGGCCAGCGCCACTCTCAAGATGCTCGTGGCCAACTTGGATTACTCCGATTATCTCGGTCGTATTGCTTTCGGTAAGATCATTGGTGGCAAAATCAAAGTGGGCGATCCCATTGTCTGTATCAAAGGCAACGGCACCCGTCTGCAAGCTAAATGCACCAAGGTGTTCCATTTCTCCGGCATGATGCGGATCGAAATCCCCGAGGCGCATGCCGGTGACATCGTTGGTATCAGCGGATTCGAAGACGTATTCATCGGTGACACCATCACCGACAGCATGGACGCGGAACCGCTGCCCTTCAAACCCATCGATCCGCCCACCATTCAGATGGAATTCGCCGTCAACGACGGTCCTCTGGCCGGCAACGATGGAAAATTGGTCACTGCGCGCCATATCAAAGAGCGGTTGATTAAGGAAATGCGCACCAATGTCGCCCTTCGCGTGGCAGACACCGCAGCCCCCAACATCTTCGAGGTCTCAGGCCGCGGCGAAATGCAAATCGCCATTCTGGTCGAGCAGATGCGCCGCGAGGGCCATGAAGTTCTCGTTTCCCGTCCCGAAGTGCTCTACCGCAAGGATTCCGAGGGCAACCTTATGGAACCCCTGGAAAAACTGTTCTTGGAAATTCCCAAGGACGCCATGGGTGACGTGCTGCAGAACCTCGCCAACCGCAAAGGTGACATCACCAACATGGACCACCACGGCAACGAGGTTTCCATCGAGGCCATTATCCCGACACGCGGCCTCATCGGTTTCGAAACGGATCTCGTCAACCAAACCCGTGGTATGGGCGTCATGTCCCATTTGTTCCACGAGTACGGTGCTGATCGCGGCGAAATCGCCGCTCGCAAGAACGGTTCACTCGTCAGCATGGAAGGTGGCGAAGCAACCGCTTACGCCCTTTGCATGGTGCAGGAACGCGGCCGATTGATGGTCGAGCCCGGTGACAACATCTACGTCGGCATGATCGTTGGCGAAAACGCCCGCGAGGCCGATATCCCGGTCAACCCCTGCAAAGAAAAACGCCTGACCAACATGCGTTCCCAGGGTGACGGCAAAGGCGTTCAACTCGAACCGCCAATGAAACTTTCGCTCGAGCGCGCGCTCGAATACATCGGGTCCGACGAATACGTCGAAGCCACCCCGAAAAACCTGCGTCTTCGTAAGAAGATCCTGGACGAAACCGCCCGCAAACGCGCCTCCCAGAGCCGCGTGTTTAAGGTTCTCGAAGAATAGCCGTTATATAGGAAGACACGTCCCTGAGGACTGTGTGCACCGGGGTGGGCCAACACCCACCCCGGTTACTAACGATGGAGCCCCAATGCAAAGGGGTGAAATTGTGAAGACACTTCAGTTCGGGCAGCGGCACGTTTCTTCAGCGGGGTTCCCCACCCCCACCTCCTTGGCGTCTGCTGCCCGAACGCTTCTTCGCCCCGGCCCGGCCCCTTTTTTCACGCGAAGGCGCGAAGTGCGCGAAGGTGGAAGCGAAAAATAGGGCTTACATTCCATTTCTTTTTATTCCTCCTTCTCTGTCTTCCTTCATCAGTTCCTCCATTTTCTCTTCGCGGTCTTCACTTGCGAAAACTCCCCATCCAAGTCCCATCCATTCCCATCCGCGGTCAAAAACTCCCCGTCCCTTTCCGTGCCCTGTCATTCCCGTCCGTGGTTAAAAATTTCCCCTTCCCCCCTTCGCGGTCTTGGCGCCTTCGCGTGCGAATCGTTTTATTGTCACAAATTTTCAAGAATTGATGTTGACGGAAATCCTCGCGTTCTCTACCGTTCGGCTCCCCTTTAAAGGGGGTGTAGCTCAATTGGTTAGAGCGCTGCCCTGTCACGGCAGAGGTTACGGGTTCGAGCCCCGCCACTCCCGCCACTCCTTATTTTTTTCGCTCAGGCTTTTTGTACCTTGCCTTCTTGTTGATCGGCGAGAACGAGTTTTCGATGGAGGAAGTGAGCGGAGGTATGCTGCGGCTCACGGAGGAGAACGAAGGCTATTCACCACTGCGAATCATACAGCAGGTCACCAGGGCTCTTTTGACTGACATTCGATTTGCCACTGACGGGTTTTCCGTTGTCGTCAATATGGTCTATTCCAACGCTATATAAAACCCAGTTCGTACCTGCGGGGCGATAGGTCAGCGGACCTTTGGCAAAGGGATCTGATGGAATCGTTTGGAGAAAATGGGGCACAAGCTGTTCGAGGCTCAAGGGTGTGTTCTCATGGACGCAACGGTAAGATCTTAGGGCCAATTCAGTCATGAGCAATCGAAGCCGGGCCTTTGCCAAAATATGCTTTTCCTCCGAATTCTTGATTGCTCCACGCGACTGCCACCAATCCCCGATCAGTGCAATCGGGTTGCGATAGCTGGCCAGTTGCGCCCGTTCAAAACGCCTCTCACTTTTTACGACCTCGCGCCAAGTGACAGCGTTGCCCTCTATTTGTTCCAGCTCAGCAACAAGCGGACGCATCTGGTCGCAGTTGAGTTGTGGTATGAGTTTTGCAAGAGCGGCACCGCCCACCCCCTCGCAGGCTATGCCAATAAGCCGGTGGATGAGGAAACCGCCTCGGCTTATCTCCATTCCCAAGCGAATGGCATCGACATAACTACGGGCGGCGTCCGAAGGGCGGTTTTCCATTTCGGCGAGTCGACCTTCTGCTGTAAGAAGAATGGCAACCGCTTTCATGGGAATCACCTGAGGAATGTGGAGGGTGAAGTTTGTGATGGCCGCTTCTGTGGGGATAGCACATTGCCGAGCCAGACCGACCCGAACCAGTTTAAGCGATTCGGAATTCGTCCTGACCCACGCGCCAAGCGCGTCATGATCAAGGGCCGTAGGTCCATCCGGTTTTGTCGTGATCGCTTGCCCGGCCTTGGCGAGGTCATCGTAGCCGTTCGGATTGGGCAGGGGAGGCGACTGGGTTGTTTGTCTAATGTAAACGAGCAGACCCACCCAGCAGGCAAGCAGCACAATAGCTCCCAATCCCATTAAGGCTGCAAATCTGGTGAGCTTCCTTTTCATCTTTGATCCAAAGAATCGCAGAATGTCCGAAGCCGTCAATGTCATCGGGGGAGGCCGCATTTCCGGTGTCCGGGCGCATTGCATTTTCAAAAGCTTGTGAAAAGGGGATTGCGGCTTTACCCTCTTTTCCATGCCTTCTCTCAAATTCTTATCGTGCCTACTTGGCGGTACATTTCTGGCTTTGAGCCTGTCCGCGGATGAACCTGCCTCGGTCATTGCGCCTGGTGCCAAGCTTCAAGTACTGGCTGATGGTTTTGTTTTTACGGAAGGTCCGGCGGTCGATGCTGAAGGAAATGTTTACTTCACCGACCAGCCCAATGATCGCATCGTGAAATGGAGCACCGACGGAAAAACCTCCGATTGGATGAAACCGGCGGGCCGTTCCAATGGCACCTATTTTGACCGGCACGGAAACCTGCTTGCCTGCGCCGATGGCAGCAACGAACTTTGGTCCATTTCCCCCGATAAAAAAATCACCGTGCTGGTTAAGGATTTCGGAGGCAAACTTCTCAACGGCCCCAACGATCTCTGGATTCGCCCCGATGGAAACCTTTATTTCACTGATCCCCTCTATAAACGCGAATACTGGAAGCGTGATCCGAAATCACAACAGCCCGGTGAGTACGTTTACTATTTCAATCTGGCCTCAGGCAAAGTAATCCCGGTGGCAACGGATTTGAAGCAGCCAAATGGAATTGCCGGCACTTCCGATGGCAAAACTCTTTTCGTCGCGGATATTGGAGCCGGAAAAACCTACAGCTACAGCACAACCCCGGAAGGTCCGTTGACCAACAAACATTTGTTCTGTGAAATGGGGTCGGATGGCATGACCCTTGATGCGAATGGTAACGTCTATCTTACCGGCAAGGGCGTGACCGTGTTTGACCCCAACGGCAAGAAAATTGCCAGTATCCCAGTTCCTGAGCCTTGGACTGGCAATGTCAAATTTGGCGGCAGCGATCGAAAGCTGCTGTTTATCACGGCCAGCACCAAAGTCTACGGCATTAAGATGGCGGTCGCCGGGGCCAAATGAACCCGTTGGCAAACCCCTAAATCACCGATCGCGGACGTCCATTGGCTTTAAGCAATGATGTCTTTAATCACGTTTCCAAAAACGTCGGTGAGGCGGAAGTTCCGTCCTCCGGAAAGATACGTGAGTTTTTCGTGGTTAAGCCCGAGTTGGTGGAGAATGGTGGCCCAGAGATCGTAAATCGAGACGGGTTTGTCCACGACGTGATAGCCCAACTCGTCCGTTTCGCCATAAACCACCCCTGGCTTGAATCCGCCACCCGCCAGCCAAATCGAATAACCGAAGGGATTGTGGTCTCTCCCGGTGCCACCTTGGGAAAATGGAGTGCGACCGAATTCGCCAGCCCAAATGACAATGGTGTCCTCGAGCAGTCCGCGTTGTTTCAAATCCACCAGGAGTGCTGCGATGGGTTGGTCAACTTGGTTTGCCATAATACCGTGGCCCTTCTCCAAATCCCCGTGTTGATCCCATGGGTTGGGTGCCCCCCCTGCGCCTATGCCGCCTTCAGTCAAGCAGCTTAACTCGACGAAGCGCACCCCCCGTTCGATCAATCGCCGTGCCAGCAAACATTGGCGCGCATAAGCCGCTTTTTGTGGATGCGGATCGTCCAGACCGTAAAGTTTTTTGGTTGCCTCAGATTCACCCCGGAGATCCACCAGTTCCGGCACCGCACTTTGCATGCGATAGGCTGTCTCGTAATTTTTGACCGCCGCCTCAACCTGAGCGTCATGCCCTGCGCTTGCCAGAAAATCCGCATCCATGCCCCGCACAAAATCCAATCGTCCGCGCTGGATGCTATCCGCCTCTTTGGGAGTGATGTTGGCCACAGCGTCTTGTCCGTCCGCCGTGATAATGGAAGCTTGATGCTGCGCCGGCAGGAACCCGCTGCTGTAAAGACCGACTCCACCGTGGGGCGGCACCGCGCCCCCACTTTGCAACACCACAAATCCTGGCAAATTTTGGTTCACCGAACCCAAACCGTAGTTGATCCACGCGCCCGCGCTGGGAAAGCCCATCACTGGAAAGCCGGTGTGGAAGGCGTAATTTCCCTGGGCGTGTTCGTTGACTTTCGAAGTCATGGAGCGGATCACTGTCAGATCATCCGCGCACATCTCTGCTAGTTTTGGGAACATCGAGCTGATCTCGATCCCATGAGTGCCGTGGCGTTTAAATTCAAAGGGCGATGGGAAAATGCTGCCGTTGTTGTTGAACATGGTGCGCTCAACTTTTACCGGCATGGGCTGGCCCGCCATTTTCTTCAACAAGGGCTTGGGGTCAAAGGAATCGAGGTGCGAGACCCCGCCTGACATGTAGCAGAAAATCACATTGCGCGCTCGCGGAGTAAAATGCGGCCCGACCATCCTTTCCACGCCAAACGCTTTCTGTGACATCAGCCCCGATAGCGCCATTAATCCAAAACCAGTCGAACACTGGCTCAGCATCTGTCTTCGGCTGATGGTGGTTTTCATGGTGCTGTTACCGAATATAGATGAACTCCTTCATATTGAATAGTGCATGCCCCAGATCAGCCCATTTCGAACCAAGCCCTCGCGTCTGGTAGAGCGTCTTGAGATGACCGGAGTTTGTGGAAAGTTCATTTTGGAGCCGGTCGAACTCTGTTTTTTCACTCTGTGTCATGGCATTCAGCATTTCGCGTTCGCTGACCAAGTTTTGATTGCCGTCGGCGGACGCCTGAATCTCATCAGCGCTGAGCGCATAGTTATAAAGCCGGGCCTGATGGATCTTCCCGGCGAGGCATCGATTGCCACTTCCATCGCCGTGACGGTTTCCGAATAGGATTTGCGATTTGCCCGCCTCAAAGACGATGGGTCCACTGCTCTTGTAAGCTTTGCCGTAAAGCTGGCCGTTTCGGTATAATGTGATCGTGCCGTCCTCGGAATAGACGACGGCAGTATGAACGATTTTCGCCACCGCTTCCATCTCTGGAGGGCCGTCAAATGCTTGGGTTCGCTTGTAAGACTCACTTCCAGCCATCCAATGACGGATCTCGTTTTCTCCAATCACGATGGCATCGAAAACATGGCCAGAAGTGTTTTGGATGGAAATCACTGCGCCCCCCCGCTGATCGAGGGTGTCCAATTGAACCCATGCCTCAAGCGTTTTGGCTTTTAACGTTTGTCCGATTACTTCGGTTGCCACGTAACTTGATTGGCCATCAAGCACCAGCACCCCATTTTCACGCCGTGCCGCTCCAAAAGCCTTTCCATGGAGTTGGCCAGCTTGATCCTGCAACCCTTCCTTGAAATTCCAAGCCGAGACTGGCTTGGGAAGTGGTGATGAAGATGCTGCTCCTGCCTCTTTGCGTTGCGCGAGAATACGCTGGCTGGCTGCCGAGGAGATGGCTTTCAGTCGTGCTGCGGCATTAGAAACGGAAACCTCTAAACGGGATCGTTCTTTTCCGGCTTCATTCCGTTGGGTCTCCGTCCAATTCACGAATTGTTGTGCGCGTTCAATCTCCGATGCAAGGGGGGTACGCCCAAAAGCCTCGATAAACATGGTTTCAATTCTTGATGAGGCGTTCGTCAGCGTCGGATTTTTGTCCAATCGATCAGCCCAGTGTTGAGCAAGATCAAGAACGGCTGGGTCGTTGAGAAGCGTTAGTGATTGTCCGGGCACATTGGTCACATCCCGCTGGCCTTTGGTGGTCGCTGGCACCGGCGCATCAAAAGCCGAGAGGAACGGATCGAGATCATTGCGTTTCACTCGGAGATAGACGCTGCGTCTCGGGGTGGCAGCTAAAATAGGTGGGCCATATCGTTCCTCGCATTTAAGATCGCCAGCCACGCTGAGAAGACCGTCGCGAACCGCTTCAGCCTCCAGGCGATGGACATTAAAATGAGAGAGCAGCAGATTTGCCGGATCAATTTCTGAAGCACCGGGAGGCGGCTCGCTTGATTGTTTCCATGTTTCAGAAGCCACCAGAAAAGTAATCAACCTTTTAATGGAATAACCATTCTCAACAAACCAGTTCGCGAGATAGTCCAGCAGTTCGGGGTGTGATGGGGGTTGACCCAATTTCCCAAAATTATCCGGCGTCGCAACCAATCCTTTGCCGAACAGATGAAGCCAAACTCGATTCACGATCACGCGCGCAGCCAGCGGGTTGTCTTTTCTTAAAATGCTCTCGGCCAGTTCGAAGCGTCCGCTTCCCACGGCCGGGTAGGGCGTGTTATCAATGGCATCAAGAAATCGGCGTGGCACTGCCTCGGCAGGCTGCTTGTGTTCTCCTCTTACAAGAAGAGGTTGGTTGATAGGCGCGGTTTCCATCACTCCTGGTGCTCTTGCGGGAATGCGTAGAGTTCCTTCGAGTTCTCGGTAAATCGTAATCAACGGCTTGGTTTCAGGCAGGTCGGCCAAAAGATTGGCCAACAAACCAGCCCTGATCGATTCATCAAGGAACAACGCCCCTGCATCGGTTAATGTTCCGCGCAGCCATTCCTGAACAGTTGTGCGAACCGCTTTGGCGTATGCCTTTGCCAACCTAACCACTTCGGATTCTCCTGGCTTCATGCGAATCTCAGAAGATTTCTCAATAGCTTCTAACACGGGACGCGCAAACTCCCACGTCTCGCTTGGGCCAGGCTCGCCGGACTTGGTGAGGATCACCTCGCGCAATCCAAACGATGAACGTGCGGCATTAACGTCCGCCAGAACGGGTTGATCCGCAGCAGTGGTGACTTCCAGATGGATTCGATCTCCCTGCCAGTAATCCAGCCCGAACTTCACCCATTGCCACTTGCCCTCGCTCAGTCGAGTAACCGGATAAATCGAGCCGTCGCGCGGGTAATTTTGAACCACGTAACGGGCCACTGATCCGCCAGTTCCCAAAACATGCAGCCAGACGTCGTATTTCGCATCCAACACAAAACGAGGGGAAAGCATAACGCCCCGATCCTTGGATGAAACGAGGTGTGAATAGACGCCGGAAGGATAAATGCCGGCGATAACCGTGTCGCCCTCGGTTCGAATGGAAAAACTGGCAGCAGGACTGATGTCCGCAACGCTCGGACCGTCATGATGCCACTCCTTAAGCTCCGTCGAATTCGTAAGACTCCACCTTTTCACGGGGACAAGAGCAGCTTTGCTTTCAGTTTCCTCTATTTGTTTCCGCCAAATGGCCAACGCATTCGTTGCCATGGAATTTGAGGCTGTGATCTGATTCAGCATGTAAAATGGAAACAAAAGTGCCGACGATTCTTTCGCATCAGCGATCTTCTTTTTCCACCGTTCGTCAGGCTGAGAAAGCCTCTGGACCAATTGGTCCGCATCGTGCAGCCATGAGCTGGCGAGCGCCGATTTGATGCCCTTTTTTTGCTCGGCCATTTTTCTTCGTATTTCGTCCTCCCTATCACTGGGCGCATCAACCGCGATTGAGGCCGGGGGACATGAGGCAAAGATGCCGTACCAGCCGTAGAAGTCCTTTTGACTGATGGGATCAAACTTATGATTATGGCAGCGGGCGCACGATACGGTCAGACCCAGAAACGCTTTGGAGACCACGCCAATCTGGTCATCCGTAAATCGCACCTGCTCCTCCATCGGGTCGGTCGGCGCAAAACCGTGGAACACCATTCGCAAATGACCAATACCCAAAGCAGATTCGTTGAGTCCCAGCTCTTGGTTAATACGCGGCCGTTTCAGCAAGTCTCCGGCAAGTTGTTCCCTGACCATCTGGTCGTACGGCACATCCGCATTCACTGCGCGGATTAAATAATCGCGGTACTTCCAAGCATACGGAATCATGGGATCGCCTTCGCTGCCGTGCGAATCGGCATACCTCATCCAGTCCATCCAATGCCGCGCCCAACGCTCTCCGTAACTGGGCGAGCCCAGAAATGTTGAAACCAAATTGGCGTAGGCCCGACCATCCGGATCGCTCAGAAATGCGCTGATTTCGTTCGGCGAAGGGGGCAGTCCGCGTAGCGCGTAGCTGAGTCGACGAATCAGCACGCGAGAGTCTGCCTGCCGCGCCGGAGTAAGAACAGCCGCTGACAGTTTTGCCCGAATAAACCGATCCACCAGATGCTTCGCATCTTTGATTTCGGGCAGGCTGGCCAGCGTGTTGGTTTTGATGGGCTGAAAACTCCAGGCAGTTTTGCGTCGCAAAAGAACCGCATCCCACGAAGTCTCGGCTTTGATTTGCTCGCGAGTTGCAGGAGTGTCGCGGGGATCTGGAGCACCCATGCGAATCCATTTTTCAAAATCCGCGATGACGGAATCATCCAGCTTGGCGCTGGCCTTGGGCATCTTTAGATCATCGATCTCATGGTGGAGCACTTTGATTAGGAGGCTATTGGCTGGATCACCCACGACGATGGCTTTTCCCGTATCACCTCCGGCTAAAAGGGCTTGCCGATGATCCAAAGCCAAACCGCCTTTTTTCTTCCCGGCGCTGGTATGGCACTCATAACATTCCTGGGCCAGCACCGGACGAATGCGGCTTTCAAAAAATTCCACGCCTTCCTCTGTGGTTTCGCCAATGGCACAGATGCCCATCAGGCAGCAAACAACGACAACTGCGAGTAGCTGAGGAACGGGAAATTTCCCTCGAATGGTCATGTTCTTTAAAATCGGCGGAGGCGGTCCCTAACAAGATCAGGTACTATCCCCCACATCGTGAGTAGGACACGCCCAGCAGGCGAGAAAAAGTTTTGAGCTCTTCCCTTCTTGAACTACTTTTCAATGGAACAGACGTCCATGTCCGCAGCCGTCTTCAAAAATTGGATGGCCCTCTCATGCTCTTAAGGACACACACGAATGCGATTTCAAAGTCTTATTGCCTCTCTCTTGCTGACGTTGGCGTTGGACAACCCCGCGCGGGGGGATCAAACCCAGAATGCCAAGACCGGTAACAGCCCCCCACCAGATACAATCTCCGAGCTTCTCGCCCTTGATCCATCCCTTTACCAAACAAACATTTACGTGGCTGGCTATTTTTTTGCCAGGGATGGCGGCGGCGGATATTTCAAAGGATTTCCGGAGCCTCCTGCCGCGACCAACTATGGAACCATTCTCAGGCCGGCTAACGCAACTGGACGGTGGGAGCGCGTGATGGGCGACTCAGTCTCTCCTCTGTGGTTTGGGGCAATGGGCGATGGAGTGACCGATGTCACAGATCGCCTCCAAAGCATGTATGAGGCTTTCGGAGCGAAAAAAATGACGTTCATTTTTCCGCCCTCCAAACGGACGAACGATGGATGGGTGACCAGCGGAAACAGGTTGACCAACAAGACCTCCTACATACTCGCTGGCAACCGTTCGAGGATCTTCCACAAGTTCAATGCCACCAACATCATTTACGCGCCGATCACGAACAGCGATGCCATTCTGATCCAGGACGACTGCCATGATTCCAGCGTGAAAGGATTCGATTTCGTCGCGATCGGAAGCTGGCCCAATGGGGACGCTCTCAATACCGGGCCGAATGTCTTTATTTGGGTGAATCAATCCTCACGTTGCGAGGTCTCCGATTGCAGCTTCACCTCTGGAACGCACACGGGAATTTGGTTCTCGGGACTCTTTTTCACACTCGATAATAACAGTTTTACCAACTGCGGCTTCAGCTCCGGGCTTGGGTATTACAACAATCTTATCTCAGGCGGGAAGTACGATAACCTTACCTCGCCCCATAAGAGAGGTCCGAATCATGCTCGAATAACACACAACAAGTTCGTGGGTGGTACTTTCAAGAAGTCAGGATTTGTGAGCGGGGCCAATGATTTCTACTTTGGCGACAACACGGCTTTTGGGATAACCTTGACGGGTAGGGCTGCAACCCAGCCGGCATTTTTGTTCTACGTGGGGGACGTGGGATTTACCGATGATTCAACCAATACCCTTTTCCAAACCAATTGGACCGGCACCATTGAGAACAACCGAATCGCCGGAACTTTCCCCCATGGCATCGAAATCAGGTCCAATGGAAACGAGGGAAACATGTCCACCCATGGAAACCCCCACAAGAACACGAATTATGTTTCGCGGCTTGTTATCCAAAACAACACCATCAGCGGGGGAACTCGATCGGGGATTCGCATCAGGCCCCCACAAACGTCGGATACCATTAGGGACAATCTTACTGATGCCGGTTCTTCAGTCATCATTGAAGGCAACTAAAACGGCACGCAAACTACTTCCAGTCCCACCACCTGTGCAGGCGGTTGGTCCCGTCATCCTTTTCAGGATGGATTGACATTTGGGCCGTAAGGCTGATTTTGTGGGTCACACTAGGTTATATGAACCCATTTGCCAAAATCAGATCGATGCTCGCCCTCGTGGTGATGCTGTTTGTTTTTCAAAATCCCAGCGTCAGCGCCAAGGATTCCAAGGGGGAGGACAAATCAGAGCCTGCCAAAAAGGAGAATCCGCCGGCCAAGCTGACTTTACAACCAGCGCCCATCAACCGCGAAGGCTCACGACTGACCAGTTTTTCTCCCATCATCAAGCGTGTTACTCCAAGCGTCGTAAACATCTTCAGTTCCAAGAAAGTGGCCGTCAACCGCAGCATGCGGAATCATCCCCTGTTCAATGACCCCATGTTCCGCCGATTTTTCGGCGAGCAGGGCGATGGAGAAGAAGAAACGGATGATGGTCGGCGTCCCAAAGGCCGCACACGCCAGGAGCAGAGTTTGGGTTCTGGCGTGATCGTCACGACCGACGGTTATATCCTGACCAACAACCATGTGGTGGAGGGCGCCGATGAGATCCAGGCTGTGCTAACCAATGGCAAGGAATTCAAAGCGCGATTGGTTGGCACCGATCTGGCCACCGACACCGCAGTGCTAAAGATCGAGGCTCAGGATCTGCCTGCGCTTCCCCTTTCCAACAGCGATAATCTGGAGGTCGGCGATATCGTGCTGGCTATTGGCAATCCGTTCGGTCTCGGTCAGACCGTCACCATGGGAATTATCAGCGCGATCGGACGCGGCGATTTGGGCATCATGCGCTTTGAGGATTTCATCCAGACGGATGCCTCTATAAATCCGGGCAACTCTGGTGGCGCTCTGGTGGATGCGGACGGACGCCTGGTCGGTATCAATACGGCCATCCTCAGCCGGAGCGGTGGAAATCAGGGTGTGGGTTTCGCAGTGCCCGTGAATCTCGCCCGGGCCGTTATCGAAGGGTTGGTCAGCAATGGCAAAGTCAGCCGCGGCTACCTTGGCGTGCAGCCACAGCGACTTGACCCCGAGCTGATGAAACAGTTTGGGCTTAGCGATCAAAATGGCGCGCTCGTCACCGAAGTTGCGCCAAATACCCCGGCTCAAGAGGCGGGCATCAAAGTGGGCGATGTCATCCTTGAAGTGAACGGCAAAAAAATTATCGATGACCGAAACCTTCGCATGACCGTATCGCAGATGGCCCCCAAAACCTCCGTGCCCGTTAAAGTCGTTCGCGATGGCAAAGAAAAAACAATCATCGTCAAACTCGGCGAACTGCCGACCATGATGGCTGGTCGTGGTGAGGAGGCGGCCCCGGATGAAAAGGTCCCGGAAAGTGATTCCCTGGACGGAGTCGAAGTGGCTGATTTGGATGCGCGCATGCGGCGTCAGTTCAGCGTCCCAGCCAGTGTCACTGGCGCGGTAGTGACTTCGGTGGACGAAGATTCAACTTCCTTCACGGCCGGGCTGAGAGAGGGTGATGTCATTCTTGAGCTGAATAAAAAAGCCGTGACCAATGCCGAGGATGCCATCAAAATGAGCGCGAAAGTGAAAGGCGATCGCACTCTTCTTCGCGTCTATAGCAAGGGTGGATCGAAGTTCCTTTCCATCGAGAACAAGAAAACCGAGCGTTAATGTTTAGAGCATCACTGTTGCTGCATGCCCGCTGAATTTAAAGACTACTACCAAATCCTCGGTGTGGAGCGTAAAGCCTCCGCCGACGACATCCGCAAAGCCTTCCGTAAACTGGCCCGCCTTTACCATCCTGACGTGGCAAAGGACAAGGCTGCTGCGGAAAATAAGTTTAAGGAGATCAACGAGGCTTACGAGGTTCTCGGCACCCCTGAAAAACGCACCAAATACGATCAATTGGGGGCCGATTGGAACCAGCCTTACGCGGACACCTTCAAGGGCGCTCGGAGCCGTACTCAGAAAGCGGGCGGTGCGGCCGGTAAGGAGGATTTTGAGTTTGGCGGCACGGGCTACAGTGATTTCTTTGAGCGGTTTTTTAATCGTGCCCAGTCTCCGGGCGGCAAAGCCGGCTCCGCCCGAAGCAGCAAAGGAGAGGATCTGCATGCGGATGTGGTGATTTCCTTGGAGGAGGCCAGTCACGGCACCGTGCGGCAGATCACCCTGCGCCGTTTCAAAGCATGCCCAACCTGCGGAGGCTCAGGCGAAAAGCGGGGTGTGGTTTGCCTCGGTTGCAATGGCAGCGGTCAGGCTGAAATCACCGAAACTCATAAAGTCAAAATTCCGGCAGGTGTTGGCGAAGGCCAAAAGCTCCGTATCGCCGGTCGCGGTGATAGTGCCCTTGGGGCGGATTACCCCGGCGATCTCTACCTCAACGTAAGATTTGCCCACCATCCGGATTTTGACGTAGTTGGCCGCGACCTCCATTTCGACCTCGACATTGCGCCGTGGGAAGCCGCCTTGGGAACCGAAGCCCAGGTGCAAACCCTCGAAGGCCCGCTCTCCATCCGCGTGCCTCCAGGCGCAAGTTTCGGCCAGAAGCTCCGCGTGAGAGGAAAGGGACTCGGATCAAGGGAAGGTGCCCCCGGTGACCTGATTGTCACTCTCCGCGTGGTGTTTCCCGTCGAAAACACTTCTGAGGAACGCGAATTGTGGACCAAGCTTGCCCAGATTTCCAACTTCCGCCCCCGGGCAGTCTAATGCTGCTCACGGCAGGGCGATGAGCCGATAGAAAAGGGTGCCATCGACGAGTAGTGCCGGCGGAGAATAGGTGACTCGCCCTGGTTCATCTGGCCCCCACGTTTGTGCAGTCAGCCACTCGCCTTCACTGAGATCCGAGCGCGTCTGCATGGCGTACTTTGCGCCCAAGGGCAGGGTGAATTGGAGCTTAAAACTCTGCCCGGCCCGGATAACCTCAATCCGCATCACGTCGGCTGGATCAAGCGGGTTGGTTCGTGCTTGATACTCATCCCGGTTCGATATGCCGTCTCCATCAAAATCCAGCAAGGCATCGGCGGCATCGTAAGGGTTTAGCCCGTATAAAACCTCCCATCGATCGGGCAATCCATCGCCATCTGTGTCCAAAGGACGCTCCGTGGCCACCCAAATCCCAGGGTTAGGGCTGCCGCTTATCCACCCCAGCGGTTCGTTACCATATTCAACAGGTGTTGTGCGTTGAATGGATACGCCGGCAGCATTGCCACTCACCGGCCAAGGCTGTCGTGTTTTGTAGCCGACTCGGTCGGTTTCGTAATATGGCACACTCAGCACGCCATTAGTGTCAGTGATAGGTACACCGGGGTATTGCAGGCTGAGAGTTTCCCCGTCAGGTTGCAGCAGACCACTCCAAGGGCCGAGCACGACCACGTCGGCGGGTAAATTATTGCTCGCACGGAAGCGGGCAGGATCCCCTTCCGTGATCACGAGGGTTGCTCCTGGGGTGAGGGCAACATTGGTTGGAAACGAAAAACCAACTCCAACCATCCTCCACGTGTTGGTGGGGCGGAGTTCATCGTATAACAGTACCGTGTTTGTACCCCGATTGCTGATTTCGATGAATCCCGCGTTCGTCATTGTACTGTGGTAGAGCACCTCACTGATGATGATCGAACCAATGGCCGGACCGGCATTGGCCATACCGACGGTCGGCTCAACCAACAGCGGGTACTCTGCGTGACCGGTGGAGATTCTGAATAATCCAGAGCTTGTTGAAGCCGGTGCCGCATCGAAACGGAAACCATGGCTGAAACCTGTCAATCCACCCTCTGCGTTGGCTGAGAAAAGATACACCTCCTCCCCGAGGGAGCTAAGGCTGAAGTTGTTGGTTGTAGGGGGTTGCGGATTGTACTCGGCTTCGGTTACCACGCGATATCCGCCAGCTGGGATAGACACATTGGGCAGCCGGTACTTGAACGGCTTTTGGCGATTGTCAGTGAGATACCATCCGCCAATCGAAGCGCTGTTAGCTCCCGGGTTATGCAACTCAATATACTCTCCGCCGAGAACGGCCGGATGTGCCAAGACTTCGGTCACTTCAACTTCGGGGATAGTTGGATTCGGATCGTCCACGCCTGGCGATCCGAGTGGTAATGTGCTGGCCCGCCATTCATCCGCCCCATAGGTCTGCACCGGGGAAGCAGGGTTGCGGAGCACCAATGAAAAACCCAGGCCATCGGGAGCACTTGGCCATGGCGCGTTATCGGCGTAGTCAAAATCAAGAATCACTCCTCCCGCCGCATGCACCAATGTGAGTCTTTCCCCAGAGTTGGAAAGTTTACCGGTATAGGCGCCATCTATTTGCACTCCCGGATAGCGTTTGGCGAACTCAACCGGATTGCTGACTAACACTACAAATGCGTTGGGGGGAAGAGTCTTTCCATCTGGAAATGTGTATGTCACCCCGTTGGTGAATTGAACCCCGCTTAAATCGAGTGGTTCGCCGGAAGTATTCTTAAGCTCCAGAAACTCAAGCTGATCTCCATTCACCGTTCCCTGATTGGGTGGATTGTACATCAATTCGGTCAGTCGAAGCTGCGTGAAGTTTTGAATCACGGTGAACCGACCGTCCCTTATAGGGCCCCAGTTACTACCCGATAGCACCCGAGTGCGCAGGCTCTGGCTGCGGTTCACTGTCAGCGGCGTGGAGTACATGATGGCGTTGGAGCTGATTCCGCCGCCGATCAGACGTGGGTCAGATCCGTCCGTCGTGTAATAAATTGTGCCAATCGTTGTGCTTAATGTAACAACCTGTCCACTGGCCACATTCCCTGGAGAGGTGCCAAAGTTTGCTGCGGGAGTGGCGGGCCAGAGGCCGGCCGAGCGCAATTGGTTCAACACCGTGTTTGGACGGTTCGCGAGGTAGGAGTTATAAACCCTGTTGATTTCAGTCAGCCATTCCGCGTCCCTCGTGAAGGGCTGGCTTGGCCGTTTCGAATCCCCCCATCGCGCGGATTCCCCCACCACCGCCCGGTCAATCTCCAATTTGCGCTTTTGAAATATTACCCGTGCTCCAACGGTTGACATCGGCCCTCCGTCGAAGAAATTCTTTTGAATATGGTCCGCCATCCTGATCTTAAATTCCGTACTTTTCCATAATTTTTGGAGCACGTATTGCGGGTTGCTCACCGCGAGGCTTCCACTGGTCGCAAAGGGCCCAAGACGATTCTCAGATGCATCCAATAAAGTGTGCTCCGCATCGTGCACGAAGAATCGGAAACCGGCAGTGTTGTTGCGGCTTCTGACGCCATACCAATTGTTGGGCGCGGCATTTCCAAGGAACGCCGAAATCGGAGCATCCAGATTTCCGCCAAAATAAATCACCAGCATGTAATCGATCAGATTATCGACATCCAAGAGGTTCTCGTATTGGGGGTTGACCGTGCCATCCGCGTTTCGCCCCTGCAGCTTGAAGTAATCCGCAGTATTGGTGATTCCGGGTTTGACGGTATTGTACAACCGAGTCCAGGCCTCCATGTTTCCGTCCGTGGCGTTGATTGTATATAATCCCGCCTCGACCTTGATGACATCATAATCCTCCGGGACACCGCCAAAATAACTGGCCCCGTATGAAGCCTCGGGTCGCTCATCCGAATTGTACAATCCCCAGTACATGCCGTTGATGTAGAGGTGAAAATAGTTCCCGTGACTTCCCGGCGAACCCGTTGCCAGTTGCAAATCGCGGCTGAACACATCCCGCACAAAAATGCCGCGCGCGTCGCCCCCAAAACTCCATGAATAATTTTGAAAAGTGCGCAGGTCAAAACCGTCTAGTGACGTGGCGGCGTTCGGCCCGAACAGTGGGTAATTTAACTGGCCGTCGCCATACTCGGAACGGAACAGGAAACGAAAAGCGTGCTTTGGGTTGTCTGTGGTGCGACTGAACCCGCCCCGGATACGAATCCCGGCATTGATCTGGAACCCTTTGCTCCCATCGGGATGAATCAGTTCGAGAGAACACGGACGCTCCCAGTCACGCCCATCCTGCCCGGGGTTGGCATAAATCCCTCCGGAGGCTTCAAATAAATCATTCAGGTTCATCACAAGCGAAAATGATGGAATGGTTTGCAGGTCCTGGATGATCGTCCCCGCGTAGCGCGTGTTGGTCACCACCCGTTGATCCATGCCGTAGTTCACGGTGTTACCACCCCATGAAGTTGGCCAACCTGTCGGAGCCTTGCCATCCTTCGCCTGCCGGATCACATCGGTCGGGAAAATGTAAGTAACGGTGTCAATATTCGACGGATCATAACCCTCGAGAAAGGCCGCCGCCCTGATTGTGCTGGTGCCGCTGACATGGATGGGCCCCGCATAAAGAAAACCATTCGTCGCGCTGGGTGGCAAACCGTTGGTTGTGTATCGAATCGCCGCATTGGTCGTGGCGGTGCTCAGCTCCAAATCAAATGCATTGGTGAAAAACCCGCGGTCCACGCTGAACTTGGTGTCCTTAACAAAACGATATGCTCCCCCTGTGTTGGCCGTA
Organism: Pedosphaera sp.; assembly: GCA_025359965.1. Lineage (GTDB taxonomy): Bacteria > Verrucomicrobiota > Verrucomicrobiia > Limisphaerales > SXQI01 > SXQI01. The sequence continues at coordinate 21,394 of JANYDC010000159.1, read as the reverse complement.
TCCGGCGTGGGCTGCGCAAGATAACGGTTCGTGGTCGAACTAATCGTTTGCTCTGTGAGTTCGAGCGAAAGCAGCATCCCAACATCCGACGGTGATTGGTTTAACCACTGCACCGTCAACAGGTTTGCCCCTTCCTTCAGCACAGAGCTCAAATTGCCCAGCCCGATCTGTTCCAAAGTCACTGCTGCTGTTTGATCGTGTCTGGCGGTCGCGGCCGATGCCCAATTCAACGCGGCGGGAGCGTTGCGCCTCGCGAGCTCCGTCCCGTTTAGCCACACCACAAATCCATCGTCATAGTATGCGCCCAAGGTCAGCGTCTGGTAGGAACTCGCATTGGTGACCGCAAACGGCACCCGCACATAAACCGATCCTGCTTTGCCCGCTATAGTGTTTCTCAGATCGCTCTTGATCAAATTTCCATAACCTAGGCTTGGTCCGTCACCATTGGGCAGGGAGCGCACCAACAGTCCGCCGCCCGCTGTATCCCCCACCAATCGGAATGCATTCGCGTCAAACCCGACGAATGCGCCGGCTGCGGCAAACAGCTCAACACCCGAGCCGCCACCCTGTTCGTAAAAGACCAAGCGGATGGGATAATCCCCCGCCGCTGGAAAACTGAACGTCTGCAACGTGTCGCTGGGCCCGCGTGGAGCCGGGTAGGACATGGCAAATCCTCCCACTTGCAGCGAAAAGCCATCGTCGCTATTCACTCCGAAAGTCCATTGTCCCGCAGCGGGAATGGTCACCGTGCCGATTGCTTCCAGCGCAAAATTATCCCGATCCACATTGATCACGAATCCCGGGAATGTCGCGTCCCCTGAGAAATTGGCCCCCGAACCGGTGTTAAAATAATTGATCACGGAGGCATTAACCTTATACACCTCGGCTTGGAAGGCTGCGTTGCTCAGCACTTGCTCCGCTGCATCCAACGAACCCACGCTGATGTTCGCTTGCACATTCTTCACCGCAAACCCCGGCACCGAAAGTTGATAACCCAGACCATTGGTGGCCGTGGGCCAGGCGGCATCGTTAAAACCGGAATTCTGCCACTGGCTATCGAGTGCGGCACTGGTCGGCACCCAATAACTTAGGGTGTACGCGCCAGTAAGCAGGCTGCGCTGAGTAACCGTTTGGGCCAGCCCGTAAGAAATATCGGGAAACTGATTTGGGAAACCGGGGGCAAACTCACTAACCGCCCGGCCAGGCTCTGGCGCGAATAAGCCCAGATACTCGCCCGAGCTCTTCAACTTGAAATTAGTGTGCAACGGTTGGTTGAGATCAGTTCGGTCCTTGCCAGAGGCAAAAACCAGCAGAAATTCGTTCGCTTGGAGGTTGACTGAAGGGAATATCCAAGCCTTGGGTTGCGTTGCATCTGTGGTGAGGCTCCAACCCGCCAAATTGACCGTCGTGCCCCCCGCGTTAAACAGCTCGATCCAATCCGAATAATCACCGTCCTCGTCCGTGATGCCGGTCTTGTTGTCCCCAAGCAGTTCTGAAATCACCACCGAATTTTGGGCAAGGCTGTTGGTAACAAGTGATAGCCAAATGATCAGGGTGATAGCCCACCCAGCTCGGGAACGATTACAAATCATACTTAAAACAAAGGTCTGGCGGGAACGGTGTAACGATTCTGGATTAGAACAGTTGTTTCAGCACGAATCGTACCATTGACTGCTCTTTTTCTTGCCGAGCCCGGTTTCTTTGAGGTTGTCCGATCAAATCTTCAGGAAGATTTTGCGGCGGTACATCCACAGCAATATAGACCACAAAACCAACAACACCGTCCCATCCACGAACGTGCGGGAAAAGGCGTCCCCAAACGTTTGGAAGAAATGACTGCTGATATGAATTTCGAAACTGTGGGCAATAAAACCGCCGATAAGATGCGCCATGCAATACATGGCGATGGAATTCATTCCCACCACCACCAACGGAAACGCCCATTTCTGATACCCTTTGACATCAATCACTGCATAAAAGAACGCCAAAAGCACACAGCACCAACCCGCCGAGAAAACCACCCAGCCGGGCGTCCAAATTCGCTTCACCACCGGCGCAACCCCCGTTTTGTTCAGAACCCATCCCAGCACCAGACAACTGACGCCCACTGTCGCGAAACGCCACACCTTCTTCATCGGTTCCGCCTGCGTGCGCAGATACCCACCAGCCAGCAGACCCGCGATCATTGTGGCCAAGGTGGGTATGAAACTCAGGGTGAGATACCCGCCGCCGTTGTATGAAAACTCCTTGGGCCGATGGAAAAGGTTCAGAAACCAAGTGTCGAAAGCCGCCGCCAAATTCGTGTTTTTATCCCAATGCGCCGCAAACCCTTGCAGGTGTGGAAAATCAGCCGGAACCCCCACCGTCGCATAGTCAAATCCCGGGGAGGGCAGGGGAAACAAAGCAAAGGCCAGCCAATACCCGAAAACAATCAAACAACCCACCACGAATTGTGTGCGTGGCTTCATCCACGCCACAAGGAACAGAAAAGTATAACCAAGCCCGATCTGCGATAGCGTGTCCTCGAAAGTCCAGTTGGTCATGCTGCTGTTCGTGCTGCGAAGAAAAACCCCTAGCAACACCAGCAACAACGAACGCCAAATGGCATGCCCCAGCAACTTCCCAAAACCATCCCCCTTGGCAATCCGGCTTGCGATGGAATACGGAATCGCTACCCCGACCATGAAGCTGAAAGACGGCTGGATCAAATCCCACAAACTGCACCCCACCCATTCCACATGATCCGTCTGATACGAAAGAAACTGAAGAAGTTGGTTTTGCGGGAAGCTTCGCGCTAGCTTCGACAGCCCCAAACCTTCCGAGGCCATCAGCAACATCACAAATCCGCGATAGGCATCCAGCGACACGAGTCGTGAGATTGGATTGCCCTGAGCATTTTCTGTCTTCGGGGTCATGGCCTCACCTTAAGGAATCAGTTCCTTTCGAGTCGAGATCGGATTTCCGCACCAGAAGCTGCCCCCCCCCCGGAACAGATCAAGATTTTTTCCCGCGCCCAAAAAGCAGCGACAACACAAACAGAACCAAGAAAATAAAGAAGAGAATCTTGGCGAAACCAATGGCCGTACCCGCAACCCCGGTAAACCCAAAAACCCCCGCCAGAATGGCAATCAATAAAAATGCAACGGCCCAGTTTAACATCCTAAAACGCTAAATCCTATTGCATGCTTTGTCGAGCAGTCGTAACCCCAATTCCCAGCCCCACAGGGGCGCTCTAAGTCAGCCCAGGGCAACGCCCTGGGTAATAAGCATCACGAGGTTGTCGGGGAGCCCTGAATGGGCGATCTATCACCATCTCGTCCTCTTATCCATGCGCTTCATATTCTACCTCCCCATTCCCAATCCGTGCCATAAACCCTCGCCAACCATTCGCTAAAGTGGCAAATTGCCCCACACGAAATCAGGAACATGCAACCCGGCTCTAATCCTTTCCAAGCGCTCATGCGCATGTTAACCACCACAATCGGGGCGGGGTTAGTGGCTTGGACCTTCCCGGTCTTATGATGTTTGGAGCAACTTATCATGCAGCGTCATTCATTTAATGCCGTTTTGGTGGGAAGTGGTCGCAATCTGCGTGACGCAGGATTGAGGATGCTTGGCTGGCCGCTTCTTAATATCGGCGGCATGATCTACTACTGGCTATCTGCCAGCGGAGAATTCAAACTACACATCGACCCAAGCTTTTTGCTGTTTTCATTCTTGGCCTACCGTTTGATGGCGGGTGACGCGCGATATTTGGCTCTCAGTTATTGGTCGTGTTGGTTCTTTCTATTTTTTGGTATGATACTGCTGGTTGTCGGAATCATTTTTCCACAAACGCATATGATAGCGTCAGGTTTTATCGCGCTCTTTGAAGTCTCAAAAAGCAATTGGTTCTTTTTTCTTTTGATGAATGGGATCCTGTTCGGTTGGCCAATCCTTGCGATCGTTCGTGCTCGGAAACAGGTTCCAGCCCCTAAAAAGAGTCGTAAACAGGATGCCACTGTGTAATGCTCGGCTGTTGCGTTTGTGGAAATGCACGATATTCTAGCAAATTTGGAATTAAATATGGCGTGCATATTCAGCTAATCGTTGAATATGCCAAGGTTTTACATTACTGGCAGCTCAAATTCGAGGCGTTTGGTAGGCAGACATACCATATATGGAACAACAATTGGAAATTATCAGTTACGTTGGAGCCGGCCCTCTTCTGTTCGGGTTAACGCAGACTGAAGTTGAAGGCGCAGTAGGGCAGCCTTTGAGGATGGAAGTTAACAATTTAGGCGAGAAGAATGCTCAATATCGGGCGTTCAGCCTTAGGTATTCGGCAACTGACAGCGTCCTTCTCGAAATTGGATTTACGAGCTCCACCAATGTCATGTTCAGAGGTTTAAATTTGTTTCGGGACCCTCAAGCTCTCAGGAAATTGCTCCATCTGGATTCATATTCCTACGAATGTTATGGTTTTATTGTACTCATTGATCTTGGTATAACTTTGACGGGTTTCCATGATGATGATAAAGCCCAAATGGCTGTAACGGCCTTTGCGCTAGGACGATGGGATGGTGTGAAGCCTGAACCAGGACTGCTAAAACCTGCAGAATGAATAGTCGCTCGAAATTTTGGTTCGCACTCTCGTTAATGCTCACTGCTTTAGCAGGTCGGTTTGGAGGTGTTCTGTGGCAGGGTGGGCAAACGCAGAAGGCAGTAGTTCTTTTTGATGCGATTCGTCACCAAGATTTTAAAGAACGAGCCGATGACGCATATAAACGGGGCAAAACCGAAGTCGCAATATGGGAGTTAGAGTAGCTATCGTCACAGATGTTGAGGGATCATGACCGGGTTGTAAATGAAAAAACAGAAAGGCTAGAGTTGTTCCTTGCATTGGGGCGTTTGGCTCGGCTCTATGAAAATATGAAAATGACGAATGAAGCTGCTATTGCCTTTAAGCGTGCGACAAATTATTATAACATTGATTACCCCACGGCTCAGATTTCGACGATACCTGACCTCGATAGACGCATTATCGAGTTCGATCAGATCACAAAAATTGAACGACATCCGGTTCATATTGAGAAAACCCCCTAATGGTTGCTTTACGAAGACTGCCAAAATTTAATCATCAAGCAACCGATACAAGTTAAGGTGGGCCTCCCAAGCCCCACGAAACAGGGGCACTAAAGACGATGTTCGCTTCGCGATAAGTTTTCGTTTTTTCGAGGTTCCGCATAGTGCGGTTTGCTCCATCTCTCACGCATAAGCGAGACTGTCCATATGGAGCTCGGGGTTGGCTCACTACCGCCCTATCTTCCCCTCCCAATTCGTGCCAATCCGTGAAATCAGCGGTAAAAAATCCCTATCCTTCCCCGTCTGCAACTCTCTTGGCGCTTCGCGTGCAACCGCTTCATTTTGAAAAGGAACATGGAAAGTGGACAAGCAACAACAAGATAGCAAGCATACCTCAAATGAAAACCATCGAAGACTTCACCCTCGAAACCAACCTCGCCCTCCGTGACGAATTTCTCTTCCACAATCCCTACAACCCGCCGCGACCCAAGACCTACGACGAGATCTGGTTCTTCTTCAAGCACGTGGGTGGTTCACAGAGCTATTTTAAAATGCTTGAAACCAACGGAGTAGAAGAGGTAAGAACCGCCCTCCAAGCCCGCCTAGCCGCCGAAGCCGAGATAGAGCGCGCGTCCGCAACCCGCAGCCAATCTCCCGCCCCGGAGCGCGGGTCTATGACCCGCAGCAACCAAACTCTCGAAGTCGAGTTGGTTCCTGTAAATCCTACAGAACCCACCTCGACTCCGGCAGAAATCACAGGCTATACAACATACAAAGCTGCTTACATTGTTACCGTGAACCGTCTCGACCAACAGGACGTCGGAATCGCACATCTATTAGGCAGCCCTGGCTCGAACATTGAAGAAAGACTGTCCTGCCTGGACATAGTTATCAACCGGAGAGAACCGCTCCCGGTACCCAGTGGACTCGCCCTTCAAGGTTTGGCCGCCTTCGACCCATCGACCCAGCTAAATGGTCCTTGCCCTGAGTTCAGCCCAACCTCGACTTTCCCGCACTTGCCCTGCACCTTGAAGGAGATGCGTTGGTTACTCCCCACCTTGGTCTGGCTTGGTTCGGCAACATGGATGCTGGCGCAGGGTGGCTTTCCCTACCCAGCCACTCCGCTCGCTGTTGAGAATATTGATCCGGCCGCGACCGCCGAATGGCTGGACGGGGCGGTAAAGCAGTTGCCAGGACTCGAAACCGCGCGGGCCGCCCTTTGGACCAAGACCACGCCTTCGGCCTATCAGGGATGGCACTTTGGCGAATCGTCCCAGTTGGGGCTGCGTCATGGTCGGGTGGGCTTCAAACAGCCTGTTCCGGTAGGTTCGATTCTTTTCCGGGGCGTGGGGCGGATCAGCGTCCTGAAGGAATCGGCCACCTATCCTGGAGACTTGTCCGATGAATCGGCATGGGCACCAGCCCTACGATTTTCCCGGTCGGCCGAAACATCCATGGAATCCACCCCTGAGGATTACTCCCTCTGGATACTGCCTCCCGGCACATCCACCCGAGCCATTCGTTTCTCCCATCAACCGTCGCCATCCGAAGCCAGTTACGGCGGCTGGGTAGGGGGAGCCCTTTTGTTAAGCGAGCGCCTGGTCAATCTTGCCCCCATCGCTGAAGTTAAAGCTGCTCCGCGCAACGAGGCTGCTTATTTATTGAACAACGAAAACAACGATAAAACCTTCACCCTTTGGGACAATGGCCGGACCGGGCAGTCGGAGCCTTTGGCCAAGGATCCGCCTTCGGTGATGATGAGCTGGCCTTCTGAAGTCTCTTTGCGCGGGCTAATTTCCATCTGGGCAGGATTTCGAACCGCTGACGTCCACGCCTATACCGGCCTGGCTCTGACGCCCCCCGCTGATGCCCCGGAGAGCGATTGGAAATTGATCGGTCAATATGGCCCTTTGGAATCTTGGTATCCTCTTGGTCTCTGCCCGAGCTGGATGGACTTTGGCAGCAACGTCGTGACCCGAGCCGTGCGTCTGCGCATGACCAGCTCCGTGCGCGAGTTGCACCCCCATCAGAAAGGCGCGACTGCCGGAGGTAAACGCGTTTGGATTGGTGAGTTGATGGCTGTCCAAGACATCGGCTCGGCCGCAAAGCCCGATCTCTCGAAGCTGGTGAGTACCGTTGAACCTCCTCCCATTCGCATCCCTTTCACCCTGCAGGCACCCGGCTACGTCACGCTCGTCGTCGAAGACAAGCAGGGGAGCCGGGTGCGAAACCTCCTCAGCGAAACCCTCTTTCCCGCTGGCGAGAACACTGCTTATTGGGATGGCACCGATGATCTCCTGCGCGATCCTGATTCTGCCGCACGCGGCATCAGCCACATCCCCGCTCGTTTCGTGGCTCCCGCCGGGTACAGCGTGCGCGGTTTAGTGCGCCCGCAACTCGACTTAAAATACCAATTCTCGACCTACAGCCCCGGTTCCCCTCCTTGGCCCACGGAGGATCACCTCGGTGGCTGGCTGGCCAATCACAGCGCTCCCAGCGCCGCTCTCTTCGTCCCCGGAAATCTTGCCCCCGGCGGAAAATCCCTCATCTACCTCGGAAGTTCAGTGACAGAGGGGGGCGACGGTTTGGCCTGGGTTGATCTCGATGGAAAAAAGCGCGGGGGAAAGGGTTGGATCGGCGGCACTTGGACGGGCGCTCCTTTTATCGCCCGTGACGAGGGGCCCGACCGCGTTCCGGGAGTCATTCTATATGCTGGTGCGGTGTGGGATGATGATCTTCGCCTGACCGCCATCGCGGGTGCAGCGGATAAACAGGTGGTGCCCTACAAGTTTGCCGGAGGTAAAACCGCAGCAGGAATTGGAGGCATTGCCGCGCGCAACGGCGTGCTGGTGTCGAGCCTCACCGGTATTTCCAAACTGCTGATTGTAGACGCACGCGCCCAAAAAATCATAGCGGAAGTTCCTGCCGATCATCCGCGTGGACTGGCTTTTTCCCCAAGTGGCGGCCTCTTCGTTCTCACGCCTAAACAACTGCTGCGGTATGATGTGGCGGATTGGCGCAACCCCAAGCCGTGGCCCGCTCCCACCGTGGTCATCCAAGAGGGTCTCGAGGACGCGCAGCAACTGACCCTCGACAGCGCGGGCCGTTTTTTAATCTCCGTGCGCGGTTCGTTGCACCAGGTCAAAATCTTTGGGGCGGAGGGTCATTTTGAGCGGGCCATCGGCAAGCCCGGCATTCCCAGCGCGGGCCGATACGATCCCACCCGCATGAACAATCCCGAGGGCCTTGCCATCGACGAACGAGGCCAGCTTTGGGTCACCGAAAACGATTTTCAACCCAAGCGCGTTAGTATCTGGTCCTCTGACGGCCAATTCATCCGCGCCTTCTACGGCCCCCAGGCCTATGGCGGTGGCGGCCAGATTGATCCTTCCGATCGCACCCGGTTTTACTACAACGGTATGGAGTTCCGTCTGAACTGGGAGACCGGCGAATCCGCTCCCGTTCGCGTGCTATACCGCCCCGGCCCCGGCGAATTGGCCGCTCCGGATGGACATCATGTGGATGGAGTTCCCGAAACGATGCTGTTGTGCAACGGGCGTCGTTATTTCGTCAATTGCTTCAATTCAAACCCCACCCAAGGCAGTGCCATAGCAACCATTTGGCTCGATGACGGGGAAAAACTCGTGCCTGTTGCCGCCGCCGGAGCCGCCAACGCCTGGTCGTTGCTCAAAGCCGATAACATGCGAAACCGCTGGCCCGGTGGCGTCGATCTTAGAGGGGAATACCATCGCAACCTCACCCGGTTTGGTTGGAGCGATCAGGATGGTGACGGCAAGGTGGACTCCTCCGAAGTCAGGATGAGCTTCGAGGCTGTGGGCGGAGTGACGGTAATGCCCGATTTGTCATTTGTCTTCGCCCGTGCCGGCGAGAAAGCTGTGCGTTTTATCCCTGCCTCTTTCACCCCCAAGGGCGTCCCCATTTACGATTTCAAAAAGCCGGAGATTCTTTCCTCCGGCGTTCAGTTTCCTGTCAGCACGGGCGGGGATCAGGTTTTGTGCTCAACTAATGGCTGGTCTATTTTCACCACCGCGCCCAAGCCCTTCTCCAGTCTTGGTTTTGCCGGGGTTCTAAACGGCCAGCCGATGTGGAGTTATCCCAGCCTCTGGCCGGGCCTGCACGCTTCGCACAGCGCCCCTCCTCCTTCCCTTCCCGGCGAGATCATAGGCAGCACCCGTTTGTTGGGCGGCATATTCACTCCGGTGGGAGGCGAGGCCGGCCCGATGTGGGCCATCAACGCCAACATGGGCAGCACCTATTTTTTTACAGTGGATGGGTTGATGGTCGCCACCGTCTTTAAGGATTTTCGGCAGGGTCTCTCATGGACCATGCCCAGCGATCCGCGCGGCATGCTTCTGAACGATCTCTCACTCGGCAGCGAACAGTTTTTTCCTTCCCTCACCCAGACTACTAATGGTGCGATTTACATGGTTGCCGGCAACAGCTCCAGCATCGTGCAAATTGAGGGGTTGGATCAGGTCCGTCGCATCCCGCCGATTTCCCTCCAGGTAACCGCCCAGCAACTGGAACTTGCCGCCAAGTGGAGAATTAAATCCGAAGGCGAGAGACAGCAGCGTTTAGGCGGTGGCACCCTGAAAATCCGAATGGCCCAGAAACCTCCGGCACTCGATGCGACCCTGGCCGACTGGCCGGCCTCCGGGTGGGTCGATGTGGACAAGGCTGGCGTATCGGCATGGTTTAACAGCGATTCCAAACCTCGCGATGTCACCGCAGCACTGACGGTGGCAGATGGAAAACTGTTCGTGGCCTTCAAAACAGATGAGAAGGAGATGCTGAAAAACTCCGGGGAAACCCCGACCGCGCTTTTTAAGTCAGGCGGTGCTCTGGATTTAATGCTTGGCACTGATTCCAAGGCCGATCCCAAGCGCAGTGCTGCTGTGGCTGGCGATCTGCGGTTGCTTGTCACCACCGTCAATGGTAGGACTCGTGCAAATCTTTATCGCCCGGTCAAACCCGGATCACGCGACAAGATTCCCTTCACCTCACCTTTGCGTACCATTACCTTTGACGAGGTCACTGATGTCTCCCGCGAGGTGTCGATGATATCATTAAATGGTGTTTACGAATTTTCGATTCCTTTGACGACACTCGGATTCCAACCAGAGCCCGGCCAGGCCTACCGTGGCGATATCGGTGTCCTGCGTGGCAATGGTTTTCAGACCCTGCAGCGCGCCTACTGGGCCAACAAAGCGAGCGGCCTTGTTTCCGATGTGCCCAGCGAGGCGGAGTTGACGCCCCAACTCTGGGGCCGTTTTGAAGTTGAATCTGCCGAGCCCAAGCCATGAGCCACTACGGCGCCGTTTTTCTGGATCTCGTCACAACCCCCTTTCACCACATCGAAATGATTTGGGGTATTGTGCCTTTGTATGTGGCCTGGTTCCTCAATGAGCTCACCTCACCCAAGGCTTCGTTTCACACCGCCATGCAGACCGGCTTCAGTTTCGTCTGGGCCTCGGCGCATTGGCTTTGGCAATATACGCACAGCTCAGAATACCACGGGCATCTCACCCTCTCGGCTCTCTTAGCCGTCAACATGGCCGTAACCCTTCTGGTCATGGGGGTGGGTGCCTTGGCTTTGTGGAGCGGTCTCCGCAGAAAATATCCGTCCGGCTGCGCGTTCCTCGGCCATTCCCGGTTTGCCAATTACTTCATGATTCTCATTTTTCCCATCCAAAGTAATTACATGGAGTGGTCATGGACCCGGTTGGCCGCGATTTTTATTTTCGCCATACCGGTCTGGGTACTGGTGAATCTCAGCATGTTTTTTCTCCGCCGCCCCAAGCCGGGACGGCGGCGCTGATCCCGTTTCGTTAGGCCGAGTAATCCAGATAAACCGTTTTTTGGCGCGTATAAAAATCCACCGCATTCGCTCCCTGCTCGCGAAAGGTGTCGGTGCTCGATTGCTTCACCCCGCCGAATGGCGCCTGGAGGGCAAGTCCGGTCGAAATCTGATTAATCTTCACCACTCCCGCCTCGATGCGTTCGCTGTATTGCATGGCCTTCTGCACATCGCGCGTCACGATGGATGCGGAAAGCCCCACATCCAGACTGTTAGCCAAAGCGAGGGCTGATTCAAACCCGTCCACCGCCATAATCGCCAGCACGGGTCCGAAAACTTCCTCACGAGCCAGTCGCATGGAGGGCTTCACATTTCCAAATATTGTGGGCTCCATGAAGTACCCATGAGCCAGCTCACCCTCCGTCAGCGCATTCCCGCCGCAAAGCAGTGTTGCGCCCTCAGCCTTCGCTGCGGCAACGTGCTCCAAATTGCCCGCAAGTTCCTGCGCGTTTACGGCAGGCCCCATGTCCACTCCCGCTTCGAGGCCCGGCCCGACTTTGAGCCTGGCTACTTTAGCCACCAGTTTCTCGGTGAACGCCGCCGCCACCTTCTCATCCACAATCACGCGACTGGTGGCTGTGCAAGCCTGGCCGGTCAAACCAAAGGCGGCACGGATCACCAGATTCACTGCGAGATCAAGATCGGCGTCCGCGAGCACGATGGTGGGATTCTTTCCACCCATCTCCATCTGGGCGCGCGCCATGCGCTCCGCCAATTGCTTGTAGACCTGGCGACCCACTCCATACGATCCGGTGAACGAAACTCCAGCCACCTTTGCGTTGGAGGCCAATTCGCCACCCACTGATCGCCCGTCTCCGCTCACCACATTCAGCACTCCGGCAGGCAATCCCGCCTCGGCAAGCACCCGTGCCAGTTCAAAAGCCATGGCCGGGGCCTGGCTGGCCGGTTTGAGCACCACGCAATTTCCGCTGACCAGTGCGGGTGCAAGTTTCCAGGCGGGGATGGCAATGGGAAAATTCCACGGCGTGATCAACCCAAAAACCCCCAGGGGTTGACGTACCGTGTAAAGCAGGTTGCCCGGCAAATCGTGAGGAATAGTCTGGCCGCCCAGCGTGTAACTCAAGCCGCCGAAAAATCGAAAAATATCCGCCGTGCGCTGAACTTCTCCCGTGCTTTCTCCCAGCGTCTTGCCTTCCTCGCGAGTCAGAAGTTGAGCCAGTTCAGATTTACGGGCCTCAATCAGTTGCGATGCTTTACTAAGGATTCGGCCCCGCGCAATCGAAGTCATGCCAGACCATCCCGCGAAGGCGTTGGAAGCCGCATGGATTGCCGCCGCAGCATCCCCCGCCGTGCCTTGCAGGTAGGAAGCCACGGCTTCACGCGTGTCCGCCGGGTTCTTGGTTTGGAAAGTGACAGAGGCTTCGCCCCGGATGGATTGCCCGCCGATGAATTGTAGATACTCCTTCATGGAATTAGTTTCGTTGCCTGAATACTCCGTCCAGCCCGCCACTTTGGCAATCCACGAAACGCAGGCGACAGTCAATTCATTTATCCTTCAAATGCTTCCGAATAAAACCGTAAAAAATCTGCCTCCAACGCAGGTCGTGGATTAAACTGAGCCGTCCACTGCTTCGCCGCTTCCCTGGCCATCATCGGTAGTGACGCGCGGTCTACTCCCGCATCGCGCAAAGAGTTAGGAATCTCCGCGCATCGCAGCAATCGGCTGACGTGATGGATCAACTGCTCTATGGCGACGTCCTCTTGTGCATCGCTGGAAACCAGACCTGCGGTCACCGCCAACTGCGCATACAGGTTCCGTGCCTCAGCCGAGCCCGCATTATACCTAATGACCACCGCCAACATCATTCCGACCGCCTGGCCGTGGACAATTCCGAAGTGTGCGCTAAGGGGGTTCGCCGCCGAGTGAACCGCGCCCAGCATGCTGTGCTCAATGGCAGTCCCCGCGAAAGCAGCGCCAAGCAACATTCGCCCCCGTGCTGGAACGTTATCCGGCGACGTCAGCACCGTTTCAAGATTCTGCGCGCAAAGTTGAAACCCTTCCCTCGAATACATCCATGAAATGGGATTGCGCTTCAATGTCACCGCCGTCTCCAGCGCATGACATAGCGCGTCAATGCCAGTGCAGGCCGTGACGCGGCGGGGTTGCGACACCGTGAGCACAGGATCAAGCAGCGCGATCCGCGCCGCTGCTTTGGGATCGCCGCACGCCATTTTTTGATGCGTGATGGCATCGGAGATAATGGCGTAGGACTGGCACTCACTGCCCGTGCCCGAGGTCGTGGGAATGGCGATCAGCGGCAACATGGCCTTCGTCGCTTTGCCAATTCCCCAGTAATCCTGCATCCGTCCGCCATTGGTCAGAATGAAATTGCATCCCTTGGCCGTATCCATGGCGCTTCCGCCCCCCAGCCCAATAATGGCATCCACCCGCGCCGCTTTGGCCACCGCCACCGCGCGATCCACACACGCTGTTGATGGATTTTCCTCAGTCTCGGCAAACAGAGTCACCACGATGCCAGCAGCCTCCAACAAACGTTGCACCCGCTCCGCATGCCCGGCGCGCACAATGCCTGGATCAGTCACCAAAAGGACGCGGCTCGCCGGCAGCCCCAGCGCGAGCTGTCCGATTTGTTCAACTGTATTGACGCCAAAGATCAGGCGCGTGCGTGGTTCGCTGCTGAACGGCGCAATCTCCCTCTGCGTCCCATCATTCGTACCCTCTGCTGGCAGCGTTGTCATTCGTGTTCAGACGACTGCACTGGCTCGGATGTTCGATGCTTTCCGCCCGCACTCATGCGCGTTCAATGGAACGGCGTTTGTAAAGGAACTCAAACATGTTGCCTTCGTGCGGCTGATCCCACGAGATCTTCATGGTTGAAATGGGGCCAAGGTTCAGCCGCTCGATGAGTTCGGAATCCAACAGTTGCTCTGTGAATGCAGGGTCCTTGGTGATGGCTGTGACCACAAGGGATGGCCCGATTTCCGAAAGCATATTCTCCTGCGGCACCTGGACAACACTTGCGTAGGGGCAAAGGAATTCGCGGTTGGCCAGGGGGTGTTTAAAGCTGTCGCACACCACAATGGTCGGACGCAGATAAGTTCCACCCTCAAACTCGACATAACGCGGTCCGTTGCGGTAGGGCGAGGTGGTGTCCATTGCTCCTGCCGTTTTCAATCCCTCCTCGATCGAGTTGTCAATCGAAGCCGCCATCTTCACGTTCGCGAAACCGGACAATTTTGCGTTTTCATCCGAGGGCGACAATGGTGCGACGGGTCCAAGCGCTTTCCCAAGGGCTTCCGCAATCTCGCGGCCGTACTTGGGCACCACCACGGCCGATGCATTAATGCAACTCCTCCCGCCGTTGTCGGCAATCGACCCGGCAATCAGGCCGATGTACTCCGGCCACCGTTCGATCTCGTCGTTGCCGATCAAAATTTTGCTGAACCCCGGCCCGTGGATCTGGATGGCAGGATTGCTTGCATATTGCGCCGTGGTATTTTTGTCGCCGAAAATCAGGGCGCGCCCGCAGCTCTTAAGGATCTCTGCCGATCCCTCGTGATCCGTTGGGTAAAAACCAAAGGCCTCAGCCGGACAACCCGCCGCAATAAACGCCTGAATCAGGCGGTAGGGTGTCCAGGGTTCTTCGCGCCCCGGCTTGATGACCACCGGCATCTTCAGGGGGATGGCGGTAAGCCACAAAGAATTCACCGCCGGCGAATTGCTGGGCATAACCAGTCCAAGTGCTTGTGTGGTGGGATAATAACTTACAGGCGATCCGGCCTGTGTGCCATAACCCTTGTCGATCACCGAGAGATCCAAGCCGCGCGTCAAACCGTTCAACACCGTGCGCATCTGCGTCAGCGCCTGATAAATCTTGGCCATGTTCCGCTTCACCATCACAAACGGCAGCCCGCTGGTGGAAGAAAGCGTCTCGATATACTGCTGCGCCGATTGAGTATGTCCCTTGTCGCCCAGCGGAAGTGTGCCGTTCAGGAACAACTCGCCCGCCTTGGCCGAGATGTCGATCAATTGATCGACCGTAAATTTTTTGAGGGCAGCCCGCGATTCGCCGATACGCGCCAGATCCTTGCGTATAATACCGGCATTGACCTGACTAATGGAGACAAGGGCTGAACCGTCGCGGTGATCGACCAGAGTGCTTTTGTCCAGACTCTCGTAATTGCGACCGCGTCGGATGGCGGGGATATGTGGCTGACTCATTTTTGTGCGTCCTGTTCGTGTGAATGTGTACGAGACTCGGTTTTGACGCAAGTGGGGGAAAGTCTCAAACCCGGTATGGAGTAAATCCCGGGGCGATGGATGAAGGACAGCGAAAAGAAGCGTCATCGTCGAAAAGCACTATGATAATCCAGTGTGCCCTCCGGAAAAGACCGTGCGTAGCACCAAGTCTTAAGCGCGATTGTTTCGATTCGTTCGATTACCTGTCTCAAAACTGCGTAATGCTCCCGGATACGAGATACTTGACCGGCACTTCCGTTTCCAGAGACCATTTAATCATCGACTACAATGGTAACTACAGGAACCAATAGAATTTGAACACGCACGCGCAGATTGAGATCAAGCACCTGCATTTTGTCTCAAAATCCAGTCAGAATCAGTTGAGTTTACGGCTAAGGGGCAACGGCTTTAGCTTGATGCAAAAGGCGATTAGGCATCGCTTTTTTGTCGCAAGTTTTTTTCTTGCCGCATGGAGTGTCTTAGTCGGGCAAGCGAATCTGCAAGCTGACACCGTGGTTGCCTGGGGGGACAATGAAGCAGGTCAAAGCGATGTTCCCGCAGGATTAAGCGATGTCGTCGCGATTGCCGCAGGTGGTGATCACTCCGTGGCCTTAAAAGCCGATGGAACCGTGGTGGCTTGGGGCTTGAATACGGATGGGCAGATTAATGTTCCGACAGACCTCAACTCTGTAACGTCGATCGCCACGAGTTTTTATCACACTTTGGCTTTGAGGAGCGATGGCACGGTGATCGCGTGGGGACGCAATGCTGAGGGCCAGACCAATGTGCCGGTTGATTTAACGGGAGTGACGGCGATTGCAGCAGGCTATTCTCATTCATTGGCCCTGAAGGAAGACGGCACGGTCGTGGCTTGGGGCGCCGATACGCTAGGACAAACAAATATTCCTGCTGGACTAAGCGGGATAACAGCTATTGGGGCTGGTTTTGCGCACAGTGTGGCCGCTCGCAGTGATGGTAAGGTTGTTGCCTGGGGTTATAATCAGGACGGCCAGACAAATGTTCCTGTCGATCTGGGTGGTGTCGTCGCTCTTGCCACGGGATTTGCTCATAATGTGGCGTTGCGTGACACAGGGTCGGTTGTCGCATGGGGATATGATCACGACGGGCAAACGGATATTCCTGCTGATCTGAGTGAAGCAACGGCGGTTGCGGCAGGTTTTTGGCATTCTGTGGCCCTAAAATCAGACGGCACCGTCAAGGCTTGGGGATACAACCTATTTGGCCAAACCAATGTTCCGTCTGGCTTGAATGGGATTACCGCAGTGGCTGCAGGGGGCGGCCACACTCTAGCCTTAAAAAGAGAAGCTGACGTTCTCGTTTCAAAATTGAACATTCAGATCAGTCAAAACGTGATTCAGCTCTCGTTTGATCTGACGGTGGGCAAACGCTACAGCTTGGAATCCTCCATCGACCTCAGGGAATGGAAATCGATAGGGGAAGGGTTCGTGGCCCAGGAAAAGAAGGTGGTTCAGGAAGTAGATGCTGCCAACTCAATCCAGTTCTTCCGGCTGAACCGGATTCCGTGAAAAGCCTTGTTTGCGCGACATAACCATGGGAACTGAGTTGGCCGAGCATGGGTTTGAGCTGGCAAGTGGTGAGGAGCCGAAGCGACTGATTGAGTTTGCTCACGGGTTTTTCGTGGAGCCCAAATCATTTGCAACCGAAACCCAGCATATCCCGGAGTTGGTTATCGCCCTGCCACGGGCACAGAGTCATTGGTCGCTTTTCCCATCCATTGTTCGTAATCGGTAACCAGGGGAAGCTGATGATTTAATTTTACCCGGATGATATTGACGGGGATGTTTTACCCGGGTAAAAGTATTTAATGATCCAAACATCAGTAAATCTTGCCGAGCCAATCACGAATGGGTGCACCGCATTTAGCGGTTCCCGATTGATCGCTTCGGGCGAACTGAAAACTGTCGCCTTAAAAGTCAAAGCACTGCTGGATAAGGGCGAGCCAGCATCAGTCCTGATTTTCGATAATCTGACCAGTGAAATTGTCGAGGTTGATTTTCGCGGAACGGCGGAAAGCGTTCTCAAAAAAATTGGTAAGGACAGCCCCAATGGAGAGGCTGCAGACCAAGGGAAATCCGCACGCGGGCTGGGCCGTCCCAAACTGGGAGTCGTTGCCCGTGAGGTGACTCTTTTGCCGCGGCACTGGGAATGGCTGGGCAACCAACCCGGCGGTGCTTCCGTTGCTCTTCGCAAACTGGTGGAGAACGCCCGCAAGACTCATTCTTTCGCAGACGGCGAAAGAAAGTCACGGGAGGCCACTTATCGGTTTATCTCCGCCATGGCTGGAAATGAACCCGGGTTTGAGGAAGCGACCCGCGCCTTGTTCGCTGGGGATCAAAAAAGTTTCAACCTCACAATAAAACCTTGGCCAGCCGACATCCAGACACACGCAAGGAAGCTCGCTTCCCCCAGCTTCAAAAAACATCAACTCTAAAAACACTTACGTTCGCCGTGGGCAAGCGAGAAAACGCGAACGGTGTGAGGACTCGGGTTAATCTCCTGTGGACTGTCACAATAACCCCGGTTAGTAACAGCCCTCTCAAATGCACCGATCTGCAATTGATTCTGCCAGCCAAGGCAAGCGGGAACGCTTTCTGCGCAAAAACCTAGCCATCGGGGTGGTTTTGATCGTCGCTTTTGTCTGTTTGGCGGCACTTCCATCGTGATGGTTGTCACCTTCCAAGGAAAACGAATCTTGGTAAACAAGAACTTTGAGCGCACCGCTGAAGTGCCGAGCCTCAAGCCTTATCAGCCATAGTTCTGGGGTCTGGATTTTTGCAGGGCCTGCGTCCGTGTGGAAACTCGTAGATTGTTTGGACTCCTGTTACGCTTTTTGACTGAATCCGATGCAGAGCATTGATAACCAAAGGTCCCCGACGCGCGTATACCGGCATCGACAGGCCCTTGCCGTGGTGGTAATGTGCTTATCCTCACTCTTGCCTTCGCCAATTGCGGAGACTAACGCCCCCTTTCGTCCGAAAACCCTTGATGATGCGATTTACAAAGAAGGGCGCTATGTCTATCAGCGCAATTGCCTGACCTGCCACGGTGTGTACGGTGATGGGCGCGGGGACATGGGGCGGGATATCCGGCCGCAACCGCGCAATTTTGGGCGTGGCGTCTTCAAATATCGCAGCACCCCGGTTGGCATGCTGCCGACTGATGCCGATCTCGAACGCACCATACGCGGCGGTTTGGCAGGAACCGCCATGCCGATTTTCAACAACCTGAAGGAGCACGAAATCAAATCAGTCGTTGAATACATCAAAACCTTCTCGTCCCGCTGGCGGAACCCGACGAATTACGCGCCCGCAATCGTTCTTCCGCCTTTGCCGGCGTGGTTTAATGATAGCAGCCTTTCCAAGGCGCGCGCCGAACAAGGGGTCGTGCTTTTTAATACCGCTTGTGCCGCGTGCCACGGCTCGGACGGCAGCGGTGCCGGCGCCATTGTGAAAGAGCTCCAAGACACCTGGGGCCAACCCAGCGCGCCCTCTGATTTACGCCAACCGACCCTACGGAGCGGTGCGACGCTCGAAACCATTTATCGCGTGCTGCTAACCGGTATCGATGGTGCTCCCATGCCCTCCTTCGCCACTACCCTGACCGAAGAACAACGGTGGGATATTGTCGCTTTCGTCGCCCAATTGCGCCAAGGAGTTGGACATTGAACCATCGCGCCGGATTATCTCGAAGGATGCCAGTTAGTTGACAGATCAAGGCAGAACCAAGAAAGATCCGCAGGCGATTGCTTCGATGGAATTGCTTGAGGCGATACCTGCCTTAAGAAAAGCGAGGCTGTCGGTTGACGACCATAAGTGGCCACCCCAGGATGCTCCCAATAACAATCCTTGGCCTGCGGTCAACACTGTGCATGGAAAGTTGGTGGCGAGGCGCTGCCAGGCCAGACCGTCGGGCGAGGAGTAGGCCACTTTTTCGCCAGCCACCAGAAACTGACGGCCGGTCCAAACAATGCTGTTCAGGTTTTCGCCTTTTTCAAAGCCTGATCGATCCCAATGCATCCCGTCCACCGAGCTTTCCCTCAAACCGTCCTGGCCTACCAGCACGAACTTTCCGGCGCCAAACGCCAGCGCCCGGTCCCCCAGATTGTTGGTGGCGAAGTGGGTCATCGACACCCCGTCCGTGGTGGAGGCCCGAAACCGAATCCGGTATTTCCACTCTGGATCCGCTTCTCCAATGACTACGAACGTGCCGTTGCCGAACGCGGATTTGCGAGGATTCAATCCGCCATTGAAATTTAGGGAGGCACCCTCCGTCCAGTGATCTCCATTGGGCGACCGGAGGAACTTATCTCCTGAGCACGCGACGAACCAAGTATTGCCGAAAGAGACCGTCGCAATTCGGCTTTTGTATTTGAATGGCTCATCCCAATTTTGCCCATCGCGTGTGGTGAGGACATGTCCTACCTTCGTTGCTCCACCCACCGCCACAAACTTGCCTGCGCCAAAAGCCACGTTAAACAGAACATTATCATCGTCGGCACTTATCTCGGACCAATTTTGGTCATGGGTCCAATGCAGGCCATCAGCGGAGGCCAGCCGCCGTCCTCCGTAGCCCACCGCCACATACAGGTTGGTCGATGTTGGTGCGGACAATCCTGAATCGGCCCAACTGATCACGGAGGCTAAAATTAAGAGGAACAGTTTCATACGTTGGCGGCACTGACAGCTTCCAAATGATCAATCTGACTGTTGGGTAATCTCCCGGATGTTACGATCCACTGAATACAAGATTCTGCCTTTCCACGCCAGACCAACAAGCACTGTTCCACACGTTTCCGGATTTGTTGGGCATGTGTACCCGTCCGCCCAAAGCTGCTTGTGAGGCCGGTTCGCTTGCAGACGGAGGATTTGCGCGCCGACCCATTCATAAACAGCGTTGACGGCCTGCCGCTGTCGGTGGAGTCTCTGATGCTGACATTCTTATGAATCTCGACGCGCTCTACTCGGAACTGACTCTCAAAACAAAGTCCAAACTCGCCTTGCTGGTGATGGACGGACTTGGCGACATCGCCACTAAAAAGCAGGGATACCTGACGCCGCTCGAAGCGGCCAAGACACCCAATCTCGATGCCCTCAGCAGGGATTCCGCCCAGGGGCGGATGATTCCTGTCGCCCCCGGCATCACCCCGGGCAGCGGTCCCGGCCATCTGGCCTTGTTTGGCTACGACCCCATTGAATTTCAAGTGGGTCGCGGCGTTATTGAAGCGCTCGGTCTGGGTATTGAGCTCAAAGCTGGCGACGTTGCTGCCCGCGCCAATTTCTGCACCATCGATGCCAAGGGCATCGTGACGGACCGTCGCGCTGGAAGGATAGAAACCGAAGTGTGCGAAGAATTGTGCGCGCTGCTTTCCAGCAAGATCAAAAAGATTGGCGACTGCCAGGTGATTATCAAAGCGGGCAAAGGCCATCGTTTTGTCGTCCTGTTCCGCGGCAAGGGCATTGAAGGTCCCCTGACCGATGCCGATCCGCATTCCGAAGGCAAACCCATCCCCGCCGTGGAACCGGTGGATAAAAAATCGACCAAAGCGGCCAAAGCCGCGAAGCTGGTTGCTGATTTTTATGCGGTTGCCCTTCCGTTGCTGGCCAAAAAATCTCCAGCCAATGGTTTCCTGATGCGTGGCATTGCCCACCAGCCCGAGATTGCCTCTTTCGAGGAGCGTTACCTGCTCAAGCCCGCCTGCCTTGCGGTTTATCCCATGTACAAAGGGCTCGCCCAATTGGTGGGCATGACCAAAATCGAGGGGCCTCAGACCATTGCCGAACAATTCCAGGCGTACCTCGACAATTACGACAAGTACGATTTCTTCTTCATTCACTACAAGTACACGGACATGTACGGTGAGGATGGCAACTTCGAAGCCAAGAAAAAGGCCATCGAAGATTTTGATGCCGCGCTGCCCATTCTGTTCAAGAAAGCTCCGCATGTGCTGGCCATCACAGGGGATCACTCCACTCCGTGTGCCGTCCACGGCCATTCTTGGCATCCGCAGCCGGTGCTGCTCAACGCCGAATGGTCTGGAAGCGACAAGCTGGAGCGTTTCACTGAGACCGGAGCGAACCAGGGCTCCCTTGGCGTGATGGAAGCCAAGTACCTCATCCGCCACATGCAGGCCAACGCCAAGATGTTCGACAAATTCGGAGCTTAAGCATTTTGGAGTGCGGTGGCAGAGC
>JANYDC010000079.1 GCA_025359965.1 Pedosphaera sp. | reverse complement strand
TACTGGAGGTGGCGGCGGTGGTGGCGGCGGCGGAGCAGGAGGGGATTGGTGATGAAACCCAAAGAATTTCATAGCAAACTGGACGATCAGCGAATTGTGGAAGCCATCGGCAAGGCCGAGGCAGGGACTACCGGGGAAATTCGCGTCTTTATATCCCACCATGCGGTGAAGGACGCGGTGGCAGCGGCCCAGCTTGAGTTTGAGCGTCTGGGCATGAAGGCGACGAAACACCGCAACGGAGTGCTCCTTTATTTTGCCCCGGTATCGCAGCGTTTCGCCATCGTGGGGGATCAAGGCATACATGAGCGCTGCGGTGATCATTTTTGGCAAGAGGTTAAAGATGGCATGCAGCCCATGCTGCGTGAGGGGAAATTTACTGAGGCGGTATTGATTGGGCTCGTACTTTTAGGCGGGGTGCTTGCGTATTATTTTCCTGGTGACGGCAGCGGTGAAAACGAGCTTTCCAACCAGATAGTGACTGATTGATGAGAGTCAGAGCCAACCGGCATGGGTTGTGCTCTGGAAAAGGTATTCCAAGACCGGAGAGATTTACTGTGGGACAGGAAACGCACAATATCAGGCCTCGACTGTGCGCAAGCCATCAAGGTTGCGCTTGGTATCTTGGCGTGGTGGTGATGTTTCTATTAGTTGCTCATCCACAGATTCTTGCAGAAGAAGTGAGGCAAATCCGCCTGCGCTCAGTGGTGATCGATACCCCGGAAAGAGCAATGGCTTCCCCATCTGTTACGGCCCAATCCGAGGAAGCGCCTGTGAGCGGGTTGTACCTGCTCCAAGTGGAAGGGGACTTACCGGCCGAAGTTGCGGCAGTTCTTAAAGGTCTCAATACCGAGTTGATCCGGAGCGTTCCTCAGGATGCGTTTATTGCCAAACTAAGGGGGACTCGACTTAACGCCCTGCGCCAATTGCCCTTTGTGCGGTGGGTCGGTTCTTATCAGGGCGATTACAAGTTGCACCCCAAAGTCGCTGCCCTCAAAGGAGGCACGGCCAGGGTAAGTCTGGTTATTTCCCCCCGTTTAAGCCGTGAGGATCTGTTGGAAATGCGCGGTTGGCAGAGGTTTTTTACCTCAGTTGGGCGAACGAGGTTTGGCCATGTTTGGCAGGGAACAGTGAGTACTGATCAACTCGCGGTCATTAAGAATTCAAACGCTGTCCTGTGGATCGAGCCCGCCGCCAACCCAAGGTTGTACGATGAAATTGCCTCCGAAATCGTGGATGGAGCGGCTGAAGGGGCAGGAGCCCGAATGGCTCAGCTAGGTTTTGATGGCCGGGGAGTAGTAGTGGCGGTTGCGGATAGCGGTTTGGACAACGGGACTAAGGAGAATATGCACCCCGACTTGGCGGGAAGGGTGGATTATTTTTTAGCTTACGGAACTCTCACCAGCGCTGCGGACGAGCACAGTCATGGTACGCATGTTTCGGGTATTGTCGCAGGGAATGGGGCCACCGGGGAAACCGACGAAGAAGGATATTTGTACGGAATTGGTGTCGCTCCCGGAGCTCATCTGATCGCGCAGCGGATTTTTGACGGCTTGGGAGGATACGAGCCTCCGGATGATCTGGCCCAGCTTGCGCGTGACGCCGTGCAGCATGGAGCAATCGTAGGCTCGAACAGTTGGGGTGATGACACCGCCGGGGCCTACGACGCAAACGCCATGTTGTTTGACGCGCAGGTCAGGGATGCCGACAGCCAGACTCCGGGAGATCAGCCCTACATCTTGGAATTCTCGGCGGGCAATGCCGGTGAATCAGGCTCGCAGACCATTGGCAGCCCCGCTGTTGGGAAGAATGTCATCGCCACGGGTGCCTCTGGCAATCGGAGAGATGGAGAATTTTACGCCAGTTTGCCTGATCAAATAGCGGATTTTTCATCAAGAGGACCTTGTGAGGATGGTCGGATCAAGCCCGATGTGGTTGCGCCGGGTACTTGGATTGCCTCACTGCAATCAGCATCCGCATCAGACGAAAACGCGTGGCTGCCCATTTCCCCAAATTACCAATTTCAAGGCGGAACCAGCCAGGCCGGTCCGCATGTCGCGGGGGCGGCCGCTGTATTTGTCCAATATTATCGGGAGACTCACGCGGGTCTGCCCACTCCGTCCCCGGCGTTGGTCAAAGCCTCGCTGATTAATTCTGCCGTGGATATGGATGACTCAGAAGGGACAGACGCAGTGCCGAACAATGATGAGGGCTGGGGCCGGGTGGATCTAACCCAGATCATCGGGGCGGATCGCAAGTACGAATTTATTGAACAGAGTGCGCCGCTTGCGACTGGTCAGGTTTTTGAGCACAAGGTAATCGTCTCCGACAACCGGAACTCCCTCAAAATCACGCTCGTCTATACCGATGTTCCGGGATTCCCCGGAGCAGCCAAAGCACTGGTGAATGATTTGGATTTGGAAGTGATTTCCCCTTCTGGAACCGTCTATCGCGGAAACCAGTTTGAGGATGGGGAATCGACGCCCAATGCGACTTCTTTTGACGCCATCAACAACGTTGAGGCGGTTCATTTGGCCGAGCCGCTCTTGGGGGAATACACCGTGCGCGTGATAGCCCGGAGCGTGACGGAGGATGCGTTGCAGGCGACGAATTTGTTTGGGCAGGATTTTGCCATGGTGATTTCAGGGGACCTTCCCTTGCCGGGACAGGGGGTGGTCAGCCTGGATCGCATGGCTTATTCCAGCCCGTCGGTGGCGCAGGTTAAATTGATTGATTTTGATTTGGCGGGCCAGGCCAAGGCCAGCGTGACTCTGAGCAGCAGCGCGCAAGCCAACACTGTTTTGCTCGCTTTATCGGCCTTGGGAAATCGTGGTGTTTTTACCGGATCAGTCAGCTTGGTCACAGGGCCGGCAGCCATAGGGCAGATCAAGGTGGCGCACGGCGGGCTTGTCAAAGTGAGTTATGCGGATGCATCACCCCAGCGGATTTTTGAGACCACTGCACAGATTGACCTGGTTGCACCGATCATCAGCGGCATCAATGCGACCAACCGGTTCGGTCGGGAAGTGATCACATGGCTGACGGACGAACCGGCCTCGATAAAATTGTTTTTCGGCACGCAGGCTTTGGAACAGGGCATTACCAATAATGTTTTGAATGAAAGCCATGAGGTGCGCCTGCCGCCACTCCCTCCTGGGAAGACCAATTACTTTGCCATTGAGGCTGTTGATGCGGCTGGCAATACGACCAGGGATGACAATGGAGGGCGGTTGTATGCTTTTGTGACTGCGCCCCCGGCCAAGGTTCTGCTCGTGAACCATTACGTTCACACGGCCGACGACGAAAGCATGGAAATTCCAGTGACCGGTTACACTGCGGCATTGGATCATAGTGGTATTACTTATGAAGTGTGGGATGCCACGCAGGACAACCTGCCGGTGCTGGCGGATCTCGCTCCATTCAGGGCTGTTATCTGGAGGTTCAATGAGAGTTTCTATGTGAATGGGGTGAACACCATCGGAGCCAGCACCGCCTCGGTTTTAACCAATTATTTGCAGTCAGGTGGTGCTTTATTTATTTCGTCCATGGAGCTGTTGAGTCGTGCACTGCCGCCGGGCTTTCGCAGCGACGTACTGCAGGTGGCTGGTTTCAAGGCCGACCCCAATGGAGGGTTGGGGGGCGGTTGCGATGACTGCGATGAGGATCGTGGGGTATCGGTGGCTGTGGGCGATGATCTTGAGCCGACCACCAGCAACATGGCATTGGAGTTGGTTTATGATCGTCCGGGGGAGGAATTTGCAATACTGGATTTGGCAGGCATTTTTACCATTGGCCCTAATTTGTCTGATACGTTTACCCCCAGCACCAATTCAACAACCATTTTCGCGGATGGGGACTCTGAGCGAACAGTGGGGATTCGATACCCTCGCACCGGTCAGGATGGGCGGGGACGAGTGGTCTTTTTGAGTTTTCCGTTTGAGTCGGTTTCGCCCGATGCCCCATCACCGGATAATCGGGACACGCTCATGGCCAACATCCTGCACTTTCTAATACCGGGTGTTAACGGAGGTGCCACTCTGGCGTTTGATCGCACTACTTATGACATCCCTTCGGTGGCTACTTTGGAGGTTGCGGATTCAGATTTAATCGGAAAATCGAATCCTGTGGTGTGGTGCTACAGCCATACCGATACCAACGGAGTAAGTGTAAGAATTTTTCCCACCACACAGCCGGGAGTCTACCGTGGGCGCGTGGCTTTGTCCGCCGGGAGTTCAGGAGAAGGCACGCTGGCGGTAAGGCATGATGATATCCTGAGAGTCGAATATTTTGATGAGCAAAATAACGAACGCATCCAATTGGTGGCTCTAATCGATGACGTGCCGCCCATCATCTCTGATGTGGGAGCTGCAGCAAATTACCAGAACGCAGACGTTCAGTGGTCCACTTCCGAACTGGCCGACAGTTTCGTCCAGTATGGAGAATCCAAGCTGCTGGGCAGATCTCAGTTTGCGTCCGACTACCTGACACAGCATCACATCAGCCTGGTCGATCTGAAGACAGACCAGCTCTACTATTACAAAATCATCGGCCGGGATCAGGCCGGAAATGTCGTTGAGGACGATAATCATGGGGAGTTCTATGTTTTCAAGACGCTCGCTCCCGAGCATGTCCCCTTCAGGCACACCTTCGAGCAGGGGGTTGAGGGCTGGTCTTTGGAGGACTTAATGCATGGTGACACGCCGATCATCTGGGAATTGGGAGCTCCAGCAAACTCCCTTCAGACCAATGCTTACTCCGGAACGAATGCCTGGGGCACGAATTTGCGCGACAGCATAATTACGGATGCTTCCACTGATTTGGTCAGCCCACCCTTTGAATTGGCTGGCGGCAACTCCTTCACTCTTCGTTTTCAGACTTCCTATGATTTTAGCGGGGATGGAAATGAGCAGGCCCAATTGTGGCTGCTCACCAATAATGCTCCCGCGCAAATCGTCCTGGAGGATTATAGCGGCGGGCTGGCTGTGAATTGGGAGGAAGAGGAGATTAATTTGTCGCCTTATGCCGGGCAGGTTGTGCAGCTTGTCTGGCACTATTTTCTAACTGATTTGAATGGAGAGGGCGCTTCTTACCCTGGATGGCTGGTCGATGATATTTCTGTTGAGGTGACCAACGTTTTTCGAGGACGCATCAGCGTGACCAATAATATTGCAGCCGGTTCATTTGTCGTAAGCGGCCAGGTCGAAACCAACGGATCAGGATTGAAATGGGTTAGCGGCCGGCTCCCAATCGGAGAATATTCAGTCACTTGGAACCCGGTGCCCTACTATGATTCGCCAGTATCTCAAACCAACAGCCTGACCACCAATGATCTTTCTTTTTCTGCCGCCTACTCATTTCCGGATCTCAATCACAACGGAATTTCAGACTACTGGGAAGATGAGCATTTTGGATCTGTGGCAGCCGATCATCCCGCCGGAAAGGATTCTGACGGAGATGGCATGAGTGATTACGCGGAATTTGTGGCCGGGACTGATCCGATGAATCCCTCATCAAGGTTTACTCTCTCAGCCTCGCTCCAGGACGTCCAATCAGGGCGATGGAGCTTGGTTTGGCATTCTGTTCCACGCCATGAATATCGCGTCCAAGTATCCGAGGATTTACAAAACTGGACGACCTTCCCATGGCTCACGGCCACTGAAACCAACACGACCTTTCTTCTGCCTTTGTCAACCATTCCGACCGTGTCCCAAGCCTTCAAGGTTGAGGTTCGCCAGTAGCGGGCATGGGGGCTGGAGGAAGCGGATTCCCTTCCAGAAAACTGGTGAAAATTGCTTCGGGCGGCGCTTGGAAACTGGCTTGGCTGCCTTTCCATGGAAACGCGAGATGAAGGGCATGCAAAGCTTGGTTGGGCAGCATGAGTCTTCCCCAGTCACCTAGGGTCAGCCTGTCATAGATAAAATCCAAATAAAAGCGTGACTCCAGACCGTACAACTTGTCTCCCACAATAGGATGGCCCAGATGAGCGCAGTGGATGCGGAGTTGATGTTTTCGGCCCGTTTTTGGCGAAAGGTGCAACAGGGAAAAATCGCCTTCGGGACGGTTAAACCTTTGCAACACGCGGTAGGCCGAGGATGACGCCGCACCGTCAGGCCGGACGCAATCGCGGATGGTGACATCGCTTGATTCATCCTTTCCAAGAGGCGCATCAATCACGCCACTATCTTCGATGGGATGCCCGTAGACAATGGCGTGGTATTCCTTCGTCACCAAACGATCCTGAAACAGTATGCGCAGACGGCGGTTGGAGTCGTCCGTTTTGGCAAGCAGCACAATTCCTGAAGTCTCACGGTCCAGGCGGTTGACCAAATGTGCGGGATGGCCTTCGCCCAAGTAAAGGCGGACGCGGCTGATAAGGCTTGAATAAATATCGCCCTTGGTGGGATGACACACGAGGTCTGACGGCTTGTTGAGCACAAGCAAATCCTCGTCTTCATGGACAATGTTCAAATAATCAACCGACACGATGTAGAATGCCGGTATATGACAAGATTGTGCAAGGTTGCCGAGTTGTTAAGCCTTGAGATTGACACTGCCATCAGCAAGCTTGATTTCACTGCCGGGGAGATGAGCGAGAAGAAATACGGGGCTTGGCTTTAGGCCAATCCAACAAAGCTTTAGGTTTAGCGGACGTTGGCGGTTCGCCAAGTGCCTTGTCATCACGCGAAATCCGGTTAACCTGTCTGATAGTGAAGTTTGATTGGAAAAGCATTCTCCCATTTGTTTTGATGGGTCTGTTCGCCCTTACCCGGTGGCCTGGCATGTTGCCGGGCAATTTTAGCCCGGCGTATGGCCTCGCTTTTTGCGCGGGCGTTTATCTGCCCAGCCCTTGGAAGTGGATCGCCCCAATGGTAACGCTTGCCCTGACGGATGCCTTGCTGAACATCCATTATGGGGAGCCGGTGTTGAATTTGTATTCAATCATCGTGTTAGCCACATTTGGGGCGATTGTCTGGCTGGGTACGCGATTTTCCACCCGAAATTCTTGGCTCAAGCTGGTGGCTGGCGGCGCGTTGGGCGCGGTTATTTTCTACTTAGTGACCAACACACTTTCCTGGGTTTACGATTCCGCCTATCCCAAAACCTTACAGGGCTGGATTCAGGCGCTAACTACGGGTAGGCCTGGATTGCCTCCGACTTGGGAGTTTTTCCGCAACACGCTGCTCAGTGGGGGCATTTTTACCGGGTTGTTTTCCGGAGCGATGAAGTGGGCTGATGCCGCTGCGGAGAAAGAGACTCAAGAAGCTTCAGAGGAGGCTCCCGAAACCCCCGAGGCCGACAGCCCGCGGGAGGAACCCAAAACTTCCCCGGCACGATAATTCATGTCCAACACAGAACTGGCGGATGGTGCTTTCCGGGTGGGCGTTATTTCAGACACTCACGGTCACCTCGATACCAAAGTAGCCGGAATTTTCAGCGGAGTGGACCACATCCTGCATGCGGGGGACATTGGCTTTCCCGCCTTGATTCTGGAATTGGAATATGTTGCCCCGGTCACAGCGGTGCTGGGCAATAATGACGATGGTCTGTCCTTTAAGGAACTCGAAGTCGTGGAGGTCCGTGGGCGAAAATTTATTGTTCAGCACATCGTTAAACCTGGGGAGGCGGAAGGCAGGTTGCAGCGACGGATCATCAAGGAGAATCCCGATGTGGTGATCTTTGGGCACACGCACAAAAAATACTGCGAGACCCACCACAACGTGCTTTATTTCAACCCCGGTTACGCAGGAAAACCGCGCTTTAACGACCCTCGAAGCGTTGCGGTTTTGACCTGTGATTCCTCTGGCATCACTGCCGAGTTTTTTGAGCTCTGATCAGGGCTTGGATTCCTCCAGCGTCACCACCACGTCCGCTTCCTTGCGGAGTTTTTCGATAAGTCCGGGAAGGGCTTTTTGCACAGCCTCCAGTTGGAGGGTTTCGCGGATTTTTTCCATCATTGGCGCGAGTTCGGCTTTTTTGGAGGGAATTTTCTCGTGCAGTTTGATGATGTGCTGGCCATAGCGAGTGGTGACCAAATCACTAATCTGATTGGTGGAAAGTGTGAATGCAGCGGTTTCAAACTCCGGCGGCATTTGTCCTTTGGTGAAAGTATACTCACCGTTAGGATGCTCGGTGGATCGGTCTTCACTGAATTCCTTGACCAAGCCATTGAAGTCCTCCCCCTTTTTCACCCTGGCCAGCACATCCGCCGCCAATTTCTTTTTTTCGGCAATCTGACTTTCACTCAAATCGATCTTCGTGACCGGGTCCTTGAAGGCAAAAAGCATGTGTGTTGCCCGCAACTGTTCTGGAACCTGAAAATCTTCCGGATGTTCGTCATAGTACTTTTTCACCTGCTCGTCGCTGATCGGAGTCTTGGCCTTAAGCTCACGATCGATGACAGCCTTAACCAAAGATTGTTCCTGCACCTGGGCTTGGAATTGTTCCGGTGACATGCCGCCTGCACGAATCTGGCGGTTGAAAGCCTCCTCCGAAGTGGCTTTGGCCTTGGCATCGGCAATGAATTTAACCGCGATGGTTTGAGAGGCAGTGATGTCGGCTGATGTGGCCAGGTTGGTCAGGATTTGCGTGGCGATCAGCCTCTCGACGATGGATTGCTCAAGTTCTTTTTCCAGCCCGGGCGGCACAGGCTCTCCCGCCGTGGCGCGGGTAGCCTTGTAGCTAATAAGCGTATCCTCAACCTTGGAGTACTTGACCTCAACACCCTTGCCCTTGGCAACAATTCGATCAGCAAAAAGAGGGGCGCCGCACGTCTGCTTTGCCGTCGAAAGCAAAAAAAATGCGGCCAAACAGGCAGTGGCTCGGGAAAAGTTTAGGATCATGGGGCGCTTCCTAATTAGAGTTTGACCACGTGGACATTGGAAATATCCGGGTCTTTCTGAATTTCTTCCAGCAATGCCTGAGGGGGAACGCTGTCCAGATTCAGCACCGTCAAGGCATGTCCGCCCGCGTTGTCGCGGCTGAGGCTCATGCTTGCGATATTGACGTTGTGTTTGCCCATCAAACTGCCCACGTAACCGACGATGCCGGGGCGATCCCGGTTGGTCATGAGAAAAAGCACGCCTTCGGGGACGAGTTCGACGGGGCGGCTGTTGATGCGCGCGATACGGGGGTGCAAATGCGATCCGTAGAATGTACCGCCTGCCGAAATCCGCTGGTCGCCCGAAAAAACGGCGACATGCAGCCATTCGGTATAATCGATTTGCTCGTTGGATTTCACTTCCTCAACTGTCAGGCCGAGCGAAGTGGCCAGCGAAAGGACGTTGACTTGGTTAACGTCTTTGCCGCCTGCGCCTTCCAGAAAGGCCTTGAGAATAGCGCGCGTAATGGGGTCGGTGGGCAGTTCAGTGGCTTTGCCGCCGTAGGTGATCACGATGCGGTCGTTCCGTTTTGGCGCCATCTGGGCAGTGAGACGCCCGAGTTTCGAGCCCAGATTCAGATACGGTTTAACGATCTCGTAGGTCTTGGCATCAAGGTTGGGCAGGTTGACAGCATTGCGAACAGCACCGTTGACCAGAAAATCGGTGATGGCTTCAGCGACCTCAATACCAACGTTTTCCTGGGCTTCCTCGGTGCTTGCCCCGAGATGGGGTGTCATTATGACCTGAGGAAGATCACGCAGCGGGAACACCGCAGGGAGGGGTTCCACTTCGTAAACGTCCAATGCGGCACCACCCACTTGGCCGGATTTAATGGCTTCGCAAAGGTCTGTCTCGTTAATAATGCCACCGCGCGCGCAATTCAGCACTCGCACGCCTTTTTTCATCTTGGCGAAGGCGGCAGTGTTCAGCATCCCCTTAGTTTCGTCCGACATGGGCATGTGAACGGTGATAAAATCAGCCTGCGGGAAAATGTCGTCCAATTTTTCGACCAGTTCAACTTGCATGGCCTTGGCGCGAGCGAGACTGAGGTAAGGATCGTAGGCCAGCACCTTCATGCCGAACACGTTGGCTCGCTTGGCCACTTCTCCGCCGATGCGGCCCATGCCGAGAATAGCCAGAGTTTTGTTGTACAACTCGGTGCCTTGAAAAGATTTGCGATTCCATTCACCGGCCTTCATCGACATGTGCGCCTGCGGAATTTTCCGCGCCAACGCCATCAGCATCGAGAATGTCAGCTCGGCAGTCGAGATGGTGTTGCCGCTTGGGGTGTTCATCACCACGATGCCCCGTTGGGTGGCGGCTTCCACATCGACATTGTCGACGCCGACCCCGGCGCGCCCCACCACTCGTAGTTTTGGGGCGTTTTCGATTACTTTGCGGCTGATTTTGGTCTCGGAACGCACCACCATCGCCTCTACATCCGCCAGCAATGGCAGCAGCTCGGCTTCGGTCAGGCGTTTGGAGAGCACAGTAACCTTCAGTTGAGGTTGCTGTTGCAGCAGGGCAATGCCTTTCGGCGAGATCGGATCACAAATCAGTACGTTCATAATCTAAAAAAGGGATCATGACGCCCGCCACCGAGGAATTCAATGGCAAAACCGGCATTGACAGAATGCCTGGTTCTCAGTTTTTTCCCCGCCAACCAGTCCAGCAGGACGAATGCCTGCGTGTGAACGCGGGAAATGGGCGTCCGAAGCCGCCTCCCTTAGTGCGTCAGTGACTTGGTCATGCCGTCCGTTCCATGTGACAAGGCGTGCGCCGACAAAAATATCGACCTCCCGAGGGTCGAATGAGATACGATTTGGAAATGAACCGAAATTGTGATTCAGAAGGACCCGAGGAATGCCCGCTTGCCAAACCATTCTTATTTGAACAAAAGATATGAGAGCACCGTTGAAGATTAATTGCTGTTCCATCCTGTTGGCTTTGACTGTCCATTTAGGGTGCTTCGTCAGTTGCAGGGCGGACGATTTGGCAATCGGCCGCTTTGGAAGCACCAATTACGGCGATTGGATTGTGACGGGGACGGCTTTCAATCCCGGGCCGGCATCAGATGGCCTGCTGTCCAAGCTGGAAATCGAAAATGCCCGCGACAACCGGGTGGCTAGCAGTGAGATTGAAGGTGACAAGCCGACAGGAACGCTGACGTCACCAAAATTCAAAATTGCTCGGAAGTATATTTCGTTTCTCATCGGCGGTGGCGATTACGAACGCGACACCTGTGTCAACCTGCTGATCAGTGGCAAAATTGTTAAGAGCGCGACGGGTTGGCGAAGTGATCGCCTGGTGCCGACGAGTTGGGATGTGAGCCGCTTCCACGGACAAACCGCCCAAGTGCAAATTGTCGATGAAGCAATCGGCGATTGGGGGCACATCAACGTGGATCAAATGGTTCAGACCGATAAACCGGAGCGGACGCCTGTGGCAACCGGAACGCTTTACCAGGAAACCCTTCGACCGCAGTTTCACTTTACCGCCCGCCAGTGGACGATGGACCGGCTCAACCCAGGCCCGAAGCAGGAAGGTTGGATTAACGATCTCAACGGGCTGATCTATTACGACGGCGAATATCACTTGTTCGCGCAACGCTGGTGGAAGTGCTGGCTGCATGCGGTGAGCCGTGATCTGGTCCACTGGACGGAATTACAACCGGCCTTCTGGGAGGAAAAATCGGAAACAGGCGACCAATCCGGCACTTGCGTTGTGGATTACAACAACACCTCAGGTTTGTCTCCAGACAAAGCCAATCCGCCGATGGTTGCTTTCTGGTCTCGCAACGACAATCGCACTCATTGCATTTGTTACAGTTTGGATCATGGGCGCACTTGGAAACGCTACGAGAAGAACCCAATCATGGTTTATCCTGAGCGTGATCCCAAGGTTTTCTGGCACGCCCCCAGCAATCACTGGGTCATGATGCTTTATGGAGATAGTCAATATCACATTTTTACCTCCACGAATTTGTTAAACTGGAAGGATGAGCACAAGCCCATCAAGAACAGCTTTGAGTGCCCTGATTTTTTTGAGCTGCCTGTGGACGGGAACGCGAGCAACAAGAAATGGGTGCTGATCCAAGGCAATGGGAAATATTCCATCGGAAGCTTTGACGGAACTGAATTCAAAGAGGAAACCGAGAGGTATTCCTGTGACATTGGTCCGAATTTCTACGCCACCCAGACTTGGGCCAACAACGATACAGGCGATGGAAGGAGGATTCAGGCGGCTTGGATGCGCGGACCAACATTTCCCGACATGCCGTTCAATCAACAAATCAGTTTTCCCTGCGAGTTGATTTTGCGAAACACTGCCAATGGTCCCCGAGTGTATCGCACGCCGATTCGCGAAATAGCACTCCTTCACCAAGGCCAAGATAGCTGGACGAATCTGACGTTGCAGGCGAATCAGGTGCTGCCCATGGAACCTTCGGGTCGGCAATTTCATATTCAGGCTGATGTCAACATTCCTGAGGGGTCCAAGCTGACGTTCAACCTGCGTGGTGTGCCGGTGGTGCTTACATCAAAGACTGTCGAATCCGGCAGCCGTCCCGCCTCAGTATTGTCCAAGGTCGCGAAGGTGGAGATTCTGATGGACCGCGCATCCATCGAGTTGTTTGTTAACGGTGGCGAGATTTCGTCCACAAGATTCGTTCTTCCCAATGAAAATGGACTGTCAGTCAAAGCCGAGGGAGGTGCAGCCACCATCCAGTCTTTGACCGTCCACCCGCTGAATTCCGCATGGAAGAATGCACCTCAAGACTAGCCCCGAGAAAATACCATGCCTCCTACTTTCTGACAGGGCCGTTGCTCCATTGCTTTACCGTTTTTCCTCGCGCAACCTGTTGAACAGGACGAAAATGGCATCATGAGCGCGGGAAATTCAGTTCATACCAATCTTCCGGAGTCGTGTCTTCTGGAAGCCTTGGCGGATTTAATGCGCCAATATCCTGCGGTGGAGGCGGTGACGATCAGCCCTGGCAAGGACCGCTCGTTGCGTGTGGCAACCATGGGCAAGGATGTTGATCCTACCATCCACGCCGCCCTGATGGAGCGGGTGCGGCATTGGGAGGACAATCCGCTCGCCTGCGGTTGTGATGGCGGCAAGGATCTGCCCGCCTTTTTAAAGGTTGAACGGGTCCAGGATGTCACCACGGTTTCCAAGGTTACCTGTCCTACTGCGCCACGGTTTTGGCATTGGAACCGCATTCCTTGGCCCACTGTTTCCCCACGCCAGATCAAGCTGCCTGAGAACGAGGACTTAATCGCGGAATCCCGTCACCAACTGGCAGGTGCCACCCTTTGCGGGGTTTTTGGTCTGGCAGCTTATTTTCTTGGGGCGCATGCGCTGGCCCCTTGGTTTTACGCGGTCTCTTTTCTAGCCGGTGGATGGTTTCCTGCCATTGAGGTATGGGAGGCATTGCAGGATCGGGTGCTCGATGTCCATTTTCTGATGCTGGCTGTGGCTCTGGGCAGCGCATCCATCGGCGCTTACGGCGAGGGGGCCATGCTTCTGTTTCTGTTTTCCCTCTCTGGCGCGCTTGAGCATTACGCCATGGGCCGAACTCAGCGCGAGATTGGATCGCTCCTGCGTTCCGCTCCCAAAACCGCACGGCGTCTCGATGTAAACGGTTTCGAGCATGAAATTGATGTGACGCTGGTGGAGGTTGGGGATCGTCTGCTGATTCGTCCCGGCGAGGTGTTTCCGGTCGATGGGGAGGTGCTCAAGGGAACCACGGCTGTCGATGAATCCACCCTGACCGGCGAGGCCGTGCCGGTGGACAAGCTCCCCGGAGACATGGTTTCGGGGGGCACACTCAATGTGAGTGGCGCCGCCGAAGTGAGCGTGACGCATCTGCCTTCGGAAAGCGCCTTGCAGCGGGTGGTTCGCCTTATCCAACAGGCACAACACCTCAAGGCTCCGTCGCAGCGCTTTACCGACAAATTTGGGTCCGCCTATACTTACTCTGTTTTGGGCCTGGCGTTGGTGATGTTTTTATTCTGGTGGCTGGCTGTGGGCCGTCCGCCTTGGGTTTCAACTCTTGAGACGAGGAGCGCATTTTATCTTTCCATGACCCTGCTGGTGGTTTCGTCGCCCTGCGCTCTGGTTCTCTCCATTCCATCAGCGATTCTCGCCGCAATCGCGTGGGCGGCGCGGCGCGGGATTTTATTCCGAGGAGGTGCCGCCGTCGAAAAGCTGGCTGAGATCGATCTGGTGGCCATGGACAAAACCGGGACTCTCACCACGGGCGAATTACAGGTGTCGCTCGTAGAAAGTTTTCCTGCGGGTGCGGAAAGCTCCGTCCTTGAGGCTGCTTACGCGGCGGAGCGGCTCTCTGCGCATCCACTGGCCCGGGCCATCACCGCACATGGGCGCCGCCAGCGTCTTCGATCCGCCGAGCCCACAGCGTTCAACTCCGTCACCGGCCAGGGGGTGGAAGCGAAACTGAGTGGATTTGTCCTCCGCCTCGGACGCCGCGAATGGGTGTTGGGCGAGCTTGCCTCGGATGCCAGCCTGCCTTCGGCGAACACTGCGCCGGGTCTGACCGAAGTGTGGATTCGTCATGGCCGGATCGTGGGGCGCATCCTGCTTCGAGACGAGGTGCGCAAGGAATCGCGGGCTACAGTCGAGCAGTTACAACAGCGCGGCATCCCTTGTGTGGTGTTGACCGGCGACCGACATGCAGCGGCCGAGCGCCTCAAGGAAAGCGTCGGCGTGGGGGAAGTCCGTGCCGAGCTTAAACCGGAGGATAAAGTAGCCTCGGTGGTGGCATGGACGAAGGAGGGGCGAAAAGTCGCGATGATCGGTGATGGCGTGAACGACGCTCCGAGCCTGGTCGCGGCGCATGTGGGAGTGGCTATGGGTTCGCGTGGATCGGATGCTGCCATGGAGCAGGCTGAGGTGGTGCTGATGCACGACCGTTTG
Organism: Pedosphaera sp.; assembly: GCA_025359965.1. Lineage (GTDB taxonomy): Bacteria > Verrucomicrobiota > Verrucomicrobiia > Limisphaerales > SXQI01 > SXQI01. The sequence goes on along the minus strand of JANYDC010000079.1, from coordinate 1,407 downwards.
GAAAACTTTGTTCAAGCGTACCTGCTCAGCAAACGCGCCCGGCGGATCATCCGCCAGAATATCGTCATCTCTCTGGGGACGGTGGTGGTGCTGGTGAGCCTGTCACTCTTCGGCAGAGTGCCCTTGACGCTGGGCGTTCTTGGGCATGAGGGCAGCACGGTCATCGTGGTGCTCAACAGTTTGAGGTTGCTCTTTCCAAGGATGACACGGGAGACAGTCTAGCGGACTAGCGCACCCAGCGGCTGGTGGGATTTTCCACATGGAATAGGGCGCGCTCCGACAGAGAGTTCAGTGTGAAAATGCGATAGTCAAAAGCGCTTTGGCTGTAAGCGCCTTGCAGCAATCTTCTTGCCCGGTGGGCGGCCCGCAATGCAGGGGCCATTTTTTTGGTCCAAAACGGGGCGGCATCGAGGAATTCCTTTTTCTCGCGGATGGCGTTGGGCAGCATGTTCATGTTGGCCCCGGTCTCGGTGAAACTGGAGGTATACTCCTTGAGCATTTCCATGCGGATGCCCTTTCGAATGACCCTAAGCATCCACTCAGCATCCCCTAAATCCCTCCATTTTGTATCGAAGGTAAGGTGATGTTCCTCCACCGCTTTCCGCCGCATGAATGTTGCGGCCGTGAAGGTGCAAAGGTTGGAGCAGACCCAAGTATGGTGGTACCAGGGGATTTGCACTTTGCGAAAGCAATTGAACGCGCCATCGGCATTCACGATCACCACATCGCCGAACACCATGTCGACATCGGGGTTCTCAGTGAAAAATTTCTCCACCTTCTGCAACGCGCCTGGGAGGTATTGTTCATCGCAATTGATGTAGGCCAATATTTCGCCATTGGACCGGCCGAAACCGCGATTCACAGCGTCGTACATGCCCTTGTCTTTTTCGATGTACGCTTTGACCCGCATATCCTGAGGCAGCCAATCCAGGGTGCCATCATCGGAGACCGCATCCTGCACAATGTGTTCGAGACTGACTCCCTGATCGGCCACGGAGGCAATACACAGCTTAAGCCACTTCGAGTTTCTGAAGCTCGGTGTGACTATTGAGAAGGTCGGTCGGCTCATGTGGCGGAGATATTACATGACGAAGGCGTTGGCTCAAGCGTTGACCTTTCCCGGCAGAATGATTCGATGGGGCCATGTCAGTTGAGAACATTCCTCCTCAGCTCGAGACACCGGTCGCGACCTCATCAAGTGATGACACGCCGGGTGAACCTTGGCGCTGGTGTCCGCAGTGCTCGAATGAGTTGCACAATGAAAAATGTAAACTACGCTGCCCTCGCTGCCATTATTTCATGAGCTGCTCGGACTTTGACTGAGCTTTTTCCACATATACACGACGGGAAGTGGCGTTACTCCCAGAACCTCAATCTCTCCCCTGCGATCCTCTTTGTAGCCATGCC
>JANYDC010000139.1 GCA_025359965.1 Pedosphaera sp. | reverse complement strand
GGAATACGGTCGCGTCAGGCGGGCTTTTGCCATCACAGCCGGCAAGAAACGCTTTTATGGAAGTGGGATTTCCTAACTCAACCCACCCCGGACAACTGGATAGCGCGTAGCGCAGGCGCGAGATCAGACCGGCCAAACCCTCAACGATTGTGCCAGCGCCATCCGTTAGCCATTGCTTGATCAAGCCAACACGCGTCTTAAGGATCAAGCTCGGCACGCCATCCCGCACAATCCAACTGCCGTAGATCAACAGGTGGGTGTTTACGAAGTCGGGACTCTTCAGGATGCGCAATAAACGGATTAGTTCTTTACGCTGTTCCTTTGTCAACTCGCGGTCTGTCGTGATGATCTGAGGTTCGGGTTCGGTGTTCATACGCTTTCGATTTGCCACCACTCGACCAGTTGGAGTTCGTGTTTGCTGTTGGGTTTGCCGCGGCGGACTGTGATCGGCAGGCCGGGCGAAACCACGTGGCCCGCGACCTTTCTGGCGAAGGGGCGAGGCCGATATGCGACCGAGTCTCCCACCTTCAAAGCGTTGACCTGGTCGAGGTTCATACGATCTGGTCGACCGTAGTTGCGGTGCTGACTTCGATGAGGGCGTTGACCGCTTCGGTCTTGAGCGCCTCATCCATCATCTCCAAGGCGAACGCCGCTCGTTGGCGCGAAAGCTGCAATTCCTCACGCGGAACGGCCAGAAAGGGATTGCCTTCGCTCCGCTCGACCGTCATGAGACTGGCGTCAAAGACATCCCAGTTGAAGGAGAACTGAGCCTGTTGGATGCTTCGGCCAGCTTTCCCATCCCGCGCCCCATTGGCCGGGCGCTGGGCAATCGCCCCGAGGTCGCGGCACAAGTCCATGAAGGAAAGCGCAGATTGCAGAACCATGGTACGGGCAGCCGCTGTCAGCTTGTTCTTGTCGATAAGATTGGGATTCTGCTCTTGCGCCCATTCCAGGCATTCGGAGGCGAACCGCATATACCGCTGTACGGTGCGCAAATGGGTGCCCCCTCCGTACATTTCGACATTTTCCAGCCATTCGCCATCCGCACAGGCGGCTTTGGCTGAGAGGAACAGGAGGCCAGCATCAAAGGCGAACGCCTTGGTGGTCTTGAGGCTGTTTTTGCAAGCTTCGTGTTGTTCGACACCTTGGCGGATTAAGGTCTGACAGTTAGTTAGTAGTTGGCTCATGTGGGATTACTTAAGTTTGAGTTCAAGGACCATGCGTTCATAGCGGTCCTCATTCGTGTCGATCAGATCGGCCATATCACCCAGTTCGCGAGATGCGCTTGCGTCGCCAGCCACATGGCTGAGTCCGCGCAGAACGCGGGCACGACGACGAGGTGCAGCCTGAGGCGCAAACTCGGTAACGAATTCTAGGAGGGCCTTCATGTCTTCAGCTGGCGATGAAGGCTTCAAAATTTGAGAGGATTTCATGGGATTTTAAACCGGCTCGGTCGCCTTTGAGAGCGTCGTAAACTGTTGTGGGCCTGTATCCGTTCTGGATTGCCCAGCGCCGGACGTTGGTTCCTTTACGCAGAAGCAAAATGCGTCTTTGCTGATATTTGTTGCTATTCTTCGTCATATCTGCGTAAATCTTTGCACAGATTACGCAGTTATTGCGTAGTTGTCAACAGCTTAAGTGAATAAAAAGCACAAATTTATTGCGACACGGCTCGCAGCAACGCGAGCGGCAAAAGGATACACGCAACAATCACTTGCAGAGGCACTTGGGGTTCATTTGAGGTCGATCCAAACATGGGAATCGCCAGAGGGAGCCGGGCCAAAACCCGGCACGCTACGTACATTATCCACACTTTTAGGTCAACCGCCTGAATATTTCTACGGAATAACTACGCAAACATCGAATGTGTCACCAGCGGAAATGCCGCAAAAACGCGTTCCAATCATCGGGCCTGTTAGTGCCGGGGCGGGGTGCGAGGTTATTGATAATGAGGCAGTTTATCCAACCGTCTATGCGGATACCAAGGACCCAAACGCCTATGCAGTCATAGTGGAGGGAGAGTCGATGGAGCCGGTCTACAAACACGGAGACATCCTGATCGTGGAACCAAACAGACAAACGCAGACGGGCGATTTGGTCATTGCGAAGGCAACAGACGGAACCGTATATTTCAAGCTGTTCCAGAGGGCCGGGAAGAACGCTGAGGTCATCAGATTGGTGAGCTTAAACCCTCTCTTTTCTGCTATGGAGTTCGAGGGCCAAGGGCTAGAGTGGTGCCATCCCGTGACGTCTATGGTGAGGGTCTTTAAGTACGAAGCGACAAAAACATATTAAGAAATCAAACGTGTCCGTATCGTAACCTATTGATAATCAACAGAACCATGCGCCACTGTGTCGTATTTGAATGAACAAGTATTACCTTCAGAGCGAAGACGATGACGGGGAAATCCGGGAAGTGGGGCCGCTTACCGTAAATCAAATTCGGGAATATTTCCTGTCAGGACAGATCGCGGCGTCAAGCCAAGTGCGAAAAGACTCCAGCAAGACATGGCAAACTCTCCGCAAGGTGTTCCCTCTTTGGCAGGAATTTGTCGACACCACCCATTGAAAATCCTCGCAACAATATTCACACTGCTCATTTTGGCAGTAACCGGCTGCAAAAAGGAGGAAGTAACAATTGCGCCGGTACCAGTTTCGGCCAAACCAATCGAGTGGGAATACAAGACAGTTCCGAGCAACACGAGGATTTATGACGCCCTCAACCACTACGGGAAATCGGGGTGGGAGGCCGTGGCCAAAGGGGCAGATGGGACTTTGATGAAAAGAGTCAAAGGGGACAAACGGCCTGATGATCTCCAATTGGAAGTCACCGAGTTGGTCACAAGCAAGATATTCAACGACCACCAACAACAATTCCCATCGAAAGCTAATTTCAGAGTCGGATCGGCGACAAATGGATTTACTATTTACACAGAAAGGGATCAGGTTGAAGACTCATTAAGCTGGGCGTTCTGGGGTGAAATGATTCGGGTTATGCGCACAAACTGCACGTTTGTCACAGACCCGCCACTTGAGCACCCGGTCTTCACTCCCCAACAGGTTCCCCAGAAATTGACCGAAATGCTCGTTTCGGCACGCGCCGAAGTTGTCGAATTGATCGAGATGAGGTTCAAACGAGGCGAACTATTCCCTCAGACGCACGAAAAGCTTGTCGAGATGGCTACCTCAGCAACAAACCTATTGCAGGTCCACAATGTTTTGAAAAAAGCTGTGGAGCTCGGCAAGTAGGCTCCAACCTCAGCGCCTCGGCATCCGCGCGTGAAATTCCCGCCGATGTTCCCGATGTTCCCTCTCCCCCGTTGGAAGGCATGGGGTGAAGACCTGATGCTGCGGTAGGACCAACGGAAGGATAAACCGCCTGCGGTCTTTTACCGCATGCGCTTCAATAAACTCTGCCTTCCTCTTCTTGTCCTCTTCGTTCTGTGCTTACTGACTGGCTGTTCCTTTGTGGAGCGCCAAGCATACCGGAAGGAGGTGACTTCCACTCCCGGCCCGCTGCTCGCCAGCAACGTGGTGACTGAGGCCACCCCCTTCCTGACGCCAGCGTTTACCAATCTGACCACGCTGGAAGTCACCCCGGCCAAGGTCGAAGTGCGGGAGATACCGGTCTCCACCAACTTCGTCTGGGGGCCTTCCATCCTCCACACCAACCTTGTGCCCATCCCCGCCGTGCAAAGCACAATCGAAGCGGGTGCAGCCGCCCTGCCGTTCCCATGGGCGGGCGCGGGCGGTATCGCTCTCGGCTGGCTTTACACCGCCTACGCCGCGTTCCGGAACAAGCAGGCTGCCAAGGCATTGGTCACAGGCATTGAAGCGGGCCGGGCCATCCTGCAAAACACTCCGGAGGGACGTGTTCTTGATCACGCCATCAAAGACAAGCTTATCGAGCATCAGGAACTGGCAGGCGTGCTCAACATCGTGGGCAAAATCGTCAACAAATTCACGGGCGACACGGTCAAAGCCCCCCTGGCCCAGCCTGCGACGGCATAATCCATTTTTTTAAAAAAGCTGCGATGCCCCTGAGGCCGTGGGGCGGCGGATCAAGAATCCGTAACGCTCCACGGCAAAAGCAAAATGAACAGCGTGGTCCTGAATATCGCGGATGAGGAACTGGCCAAGCGATTGATCTACTCAATCGAAAAAGCCGGTTACCGCATCACCGAGGACCAGCAGAACAACGATCTACGGATCATCACCTTTTCAAAGCCTTGAACATACTACCCTTGCTGGCAGATATGCCCACTCCCACTGGGGCCGAAGTGGGGAGTTTTCTCGGGGTGCTGGCCGCATTGTTGGTCATGGCAGCGGGGATCAAGAGCCTTCTTCCCAAGCCCCGCACCCCGCCCCTAGAAGCCGAGTTTGTCACAAAGGCGGAGTTCACCAAAGTGATCGACGACATGCGCCACGAGATGCGCCGGGGCGAAGAAATCCAGCAGGAGGGCAAGATGGAACTGTTGGCAGCGGGAGAACGGCGAGCCGCATCCATCCATGATGAGTTGAAGAAAATGTTGGCTACTGTCTCCCGAATCGACGAACGGACGAAAAAGCTATGACCCGCAATCAAGACATCCGCTCGGAGGTTCTCATCCAGCTTTACGGAGTACGGCCGCTCAAGGCCAGTGCCAACTTTCTGGCCAAGCAGGCACGTAAATCCGGCAATGATTTTGGCGAGGTCGAGGTCAAGGCCGAGTGCGAGTTTTTGTTGGGGCAGGAACTGGTGGAGTCTCTGGAAAGCCCCGTCACTGGAGAGGTTAAATACAGCATCACTTCCAAAGGCGTCCTCGCCTACGAAAACCAATAATGTCCAACCGTCGCACAGGATTAGTGGCACGACTGCCCAAGGCCCTCCGGGACTTGGTCAACGCGGCTTTGCGCGACGGACTGACCTACGCAGCGATCATTGAAAAAATCGTCGACGAGGGCGGGCCCAGGCTCAACGAGCAAAATGTAAGCAACTGGAAAGATGGCGGACACAAAGACTGGATGTGCGACCAGGAACGCCTGGAAGACATGGCGGCCAAGCGCGAATTCGCCCTTGAAGTCGTCAGCCAGAACGAGGGATCGAAACTCCACGAGGCCACCCTCCACCTCGCGGCCTCACAACTGTACGAAGCCCTGGCCGACTTCGACATTTCCCACGTCAAAAAGCTGCTGGCTGAGAACCCCGAGAACTACGCCCAGATCGTCAACAGCCTGGCAAAACTCAGCAAGGGCGCATTGGACATCGAACGGTACCGCGAACAGGTCCGCACCCAGCGCGAAAAGATCGAAGGCGCATTGGCCAAAGCCAAAGACGGCGGTCTCACCCCGGAAACCATTGCCACCATTGAGGAAAGCTTGCGATTGCTATGATCCTATTTCACCTCACTTCTGAGGTTTTTGATTTTCTCCCGTTCATTCGAGTTGAACAGGGCGAATGCTGTGGAGAAACCCGAATGCATCTGGCCATCGGCTGGCTCTGCTTTTCCCTGACGATCCACTGATGGACGCCACCGCCAAATATTTCCTGAAGTTTCAGGCCGACTGGATCAACGACGAGTCTGACTTGATCCTGGTGGAGAAAAGCCGCCAGATCGGCATGAGCTTCTCCACTGCTTACAAGATTGTCCGCATGACGGCCAAGCGCGGGGCGCGTCTGGATTCGTGGGTGGCCTCTCGCGACGAAGCGCAGGCCAAGTTCTTTCTTGAGGATTGCAAGGCATGGGCAAAGCTCTTGCAAATCGCGGCTGAGGACCTGGGCGAGATGGTTATCGAGAAAGATAAGGACCTCTCCGCCTTCGTTCTGCGGTTCGCCAACGGACTCTGCATCTACTCGCTTTCATCCAACCCGGATGCGTTCGCAGGCAAGCGCGGCAACGTTGTTCTCGACGAATTCGCGCTGCACAAGGATCAGCGGCAGGTCTACAAAGTCGCCAAGGCGGTCACGCAGTGGGGCGGCCAACTGATGGTGATCTCCACACACCGGGGCGAAGGTTCGGTCTTTTACGAGTTCATCAAGAGCGCCACGGAGAATGGAAACCCCATGGGATGGAGTCACCACAAGGTGACAATCCAAGATGCGGTTGAGCAGGGGCTGGCGGAGAAGATCAACCAGAAAAAAGGCAGCAATCTTAGCCGCGAACAGTTCCTGACCAAGATCCGCAGCGAGTGCCTGGACGAAGAGCAGTGGGATCAAGAGTATTGCTGCATCCCGTCCAGCGACGCGACGGCCTTCATTGATTACCAGCTTATCGTTGCGGCCCAGACCACCAACATCATGAAAGATGTTGAGTATCTTCGGCAATGCGGGAACCCGCTTTATTTGGCCATGGACATTGCCCGGACCACTCATCTGAGCGTGATTGGGATCGGCGAAAAGATCGGCGATGTTTTGTGGGATCGCATGCGGTTGGTCCTGCTCAAAAAGACCTTCACCGAACAGGAGGACATCCTCTATCCGCTGCTTGGCCTGCCAAACGTCAAGCGGGCATGCATGGACAACACCGGGCTTGGCATGCAGTTGGTCGAGCGGGCGAAGGAAAAGTTCGGATACAAGGTCGAGCCGATCACTTTCAGCGGTCCCGTCAAGGAGGCCTTGGCCTTCCCGTTGCGGGCGGCCTTTGAAGACAAAAAGCTGAGGATCGACAACGACCAAGCCCTCCGCGCGGATATCCGGGGCATCAAGAAAACCGTAACCGCAGCAAACAACATCCGGTTCGAGGGTGAATCGGCGGACGGTCACTGCGACCGTTTCTGGGAGCTGGCCATGCGATGGCACGCAGCTGGCATCAAAACGGAAATGGGGGCGTGCGTCGCATGAAGCTGCTGCAAAATCTCAAACAAGCCTGGCAAATCGCAACAAAGGGAAGCATTGCCGATTTCCTGCGCGGAGAGGATGGCGACCGGAGCGGCGCGGTCATGACCAATGCCTACACCCAATCGACTTGGGTTTATTCCTGCATTTCATTGATCGCGGCCAAGGTCGCACAAACCCCGTTCGTCCTGGTGCGCGGCAATGGAAAAACAGAGTCGGAGGTAACGAGCGGGCCGGTCTATGAGGCGTTCCATAGGCCCCATCCACAGATGTCCCGCTTCGAGTTCTGGGAAAATTACATCACGTGGATGCTGGTCCGAGGCGAGGTCTTTATCGTGCCGATGCTTGACGGCCGCATGATCCGTTTGGTTCCCGTCAACCCCGAGCGGATGTGGCCTATCATGGAAGGCAACCTGTTGGCCGGCTGGCGGTATTCGGCGGGGCCTTATTCCGGCCCGGTTGATTCTGAGGTGTTCCTGCCGGAGGAAGTCATCCACGACAAGCTCGTTAATCCCTGGAACTTCTACCGGGGGCTGTCGCCGATGGAAGTGGCGCAACTTCCTGCTTCGGGGGATTACGCGGCCGCCCAATTCATGAAGGGGTTCATGATGAATAACGCCGACAGCGGCCTCATTGTCACGACCGACCAGCAAGTCACGCCCGAACAACGAGAGCAGCTCATGTCAGCCTTGAGGGAACGCAAGCGACGCGCGGGCACAGCGGATCGCCCCCTGATTTTGTTCGGCGGATTGAAGGTGGAAAAACCTGCGCTGAATAGCGCGGACTCCAAATACCTTGAGCAGCGCAAATGCAACCGGCAAGAGATATGTGCGATCTTTGGTGTCCCACAGGAACTGCTGGGCATCAATGAGGACGCCAACCGTTCGGTGGGTGAGTCCACCCGGCTTAACTTTGTTGAAAATCGCATCGCCCCATTCTGCCAGCGCATTGCGGCAGCATGGGAATTGCAGATTGCCGCTTGGGACAAAACCCTGAAGGGCTACTTCGACATCGACGATCTACCCGAAATGCAGGCAGCCAGGCGTTCGCGGATCGCATCCGGCACCGCTCTGTTTGCCATGGGCGTGCCGCTCAACACCATCAATGAAGACCTTGACCTTGGACTTCCCGATATTGATCACGGCGATGTTGGTTACCTGCCTACTGGCCTACTCCCCGTCGGGACGGTCCGCAAACCCACGCAGGTTGATACTGGCAAGCCCACCGACGCAACCACCAACAGTTTTAACAAGGCACTCCGCATCCTGGACACGATCAAAGAAGCGGAAGTGGTAGCGGCCAAGGAAACGCATGTCTGCAAAGCAGCGGCGGAATACGAAGCGGCCATCCAACCCAGCATTCTGGCCAAGCGGTCCAAGATAGAGCGGCTGTTCTTTGAGCAGCGCGGTCGTGTGCTGGAAGCTTTGCAGGCCCGTTACAAAGCGGGCATCCCCACCGCGCAGCGCGCCAACGACGATTTGTTTGATGTCGCGGCGGAGAACAATGCGGTTCATCGCTACCTTGATCCGCTGCTGGTCATGGACCTGCAATTCGGCGGGGCCCAGCTTTCGCTGGAAATTGGCGAGCCCAATTTCGCTTTGGCTCCCGAAGACGCCCTGGCTTACCTGTCCAAACGGCAGTCGATGATCAGCGGGATCAACGAGACGACCGCAGCAGCCATTGACGCGACCATGATGGAAGGGCTCACCTCCGGAGAGTCGCTGGCTCAGTTGTCGGACCGAATCAAGAACGTCTTCACCGAGGCCACAGATCGCCGGGCCGATACCATTGCTGTCACGGAGACGAACACGGCCATTAATTCCGGGCGGTTCGGTGCGATGCAAAAAGCCAAGGTGCCGATGAAGACCTGGCACTCCTCCAATTTAGAAGGCGTCCGCGTCAGCCATTCTCAGGCGAATCTCAATTATGGAGAAAAGGGAATCCCTCTTGACCAGCCTTTTCGCGTGGGCGGTTTCGATCTTATGCACCCTGGCGACCCGGATGGACCGGCCAAGGAAGTCATCAATTGCCGCTGCTACACACGAGCGGTTCTACCCGACCGATCCACCTCCGGAGTGTTGCTCACCTACAACGAATTCAGGGCCACTGCTGGACGCTCCCAAATGGCTTATAGCGAATTGCACCACCCATGAACCAAGAAATCACACCCGACGCGACCAGCCCCAGTTTCCGACAAAATACAAGTCACTCCCGCAGCCGATCCACGACCGCAAAATAGACTATGGACGAAGAACTAAAAAACGTACGTCGGGAAATTGGCACCAAAGCCGTAACACCCGAGGGAGTTACCGGCGCGATTCTCGATTTCCGGGCCAGCGACGGAACGCTTGATCGTTACCAAGAGGTGATTGATGCGCGCGGATGGAAGCTGGCCAACTACCAGAAGAACCCTGTGTTCCAGGATTCACACCGGTACGATTCGGTCACTGACACCATCGGCCGCGCCTTGACCACCGAGATTCGGGACGGCGCGTTGGTCCAGCGCATTGAATTCGCGGTGGACGCCAACCCCTTGGCCAAGGTCGCCTACCAATTATATAAGGGTGGATTTTTAAACGCCGTCTCAGTTGGTTTCCGTCCGCTCAAATGGGAGGATGGCAAAGCGGGAGAAGCATACCGCAGAAAGTACATCGAGCAGGAACTGCTGGAAGTCTCAGCCGTTTCCATCCCCTGCAACCCGAACGCACTCATGCTTGGCTACAAGTCGGGCGCGATCGAGCGGCGCGACATCAAGGCGTTGCTGGAGATGTACGAACAAATTTGCAGCAAAGATACAACCCCCAAGCCCGAAGGTCGCTCGTCTGGGCAGGGAGGTCATGACGAGCAGGCGGCAATCGAACAACTACAGCTCATCGCCCTGGCAGTGTTTGCCAGGAGGCTCTGAGCAAATTCACCACCCCTCTATATATATGCTCCCAGAAACAAAGACCCCGACCGAAGAACTCAAGTCCATGCTGATCGACATCAAGGACGGTCAAGGCAAAGGACACGAAGAACTCAGCAAACTCAAAAAGGAGTTCGACGAACTTCTCAAATCTCACAACGACCAGAAAGCTGCGGTCGACCTCCTGCGCAAGGCCTCCCTGGAATACCGCAAAACCCAAAAGGTCGAGCTCCGTGCTGGCCAGTTTGTCTCCGAAGGTTGCGCCAAACACCTTGGCGCGCTGCTCGTGATCAACGGCGTCCTTCAAAAGAAAATGAGCGGATCACACGCCGAGAAGCTTCTGGCTAAGGCCGCTGAGGAATTGCAGATTGAGGTCAAGACCGCCCTAACCAGTTCCGACATTCCGCTGCCCGTCAACTACGCTTCGGAGATCGTCGAGCTCTTCTGGAAATTCGGCCAGGCCCGCCAGTTCGGCACTGTCTATCCCCTCACGGCCAACAGCACCAAACTGCCCAAAACCACCACCAGCCCGGCCTTCGGCATCATCGGCCAATCGGCCACCGTCACGGAAAAATCACCACAGTTCGCCTGGGCGACCTTCGCCCCGCAAAAAATCGGCGGACTGGTTCGCATCCCTAGCGAAATCGATTCTGACTCACTGGTTGCGCTGGGCAACTTCCTTGCCCGATACATCGGACGCGAGGGCGCGAGGTTCGAGGATAACGTGTTCTTCAACGCAGCCAACTCGGGCGCGTACACTGGTTATACGGGCCTGCTTAAAGCGGCCGATACGGCCGGCAAAGTCCTGCAGCTGGCCACAACCAACACCCACCCCAGCGACATCACTGTCGCCAATGTGCGCGCCATCAGGGCACTGATCGACAGCGCGGCGCTTGGCACATCGGCCTATTACATGCACCCGAGCATGGAGGTCTTGCTCAGCTCATTCAACAGCAGCACCTACACCCCCTACCAACCGATGGGTCCGAACGGCCCCACCTTCGAGGGGTTCCCCATCAAGTGGGTGGGTGTCATGCCGGTCTACACCACATCGGCGACGATCAACGCCTACCAGATCGCCTTCGGTGATCTCTCCTACTGGTATTTCGGCGAGCGTGGCGGACTTGATGTGCAAACCTCCAACGAAGTCTTCTTCGCCACTGACGAAATCGGTGTTCGCGCACTGGAACGTTTCGACGTTCAGGCCCTGAACGATTCAGCAGTCGCAGTTCTGAAACTGGCTGCATCCTAAACACTTTGCGCGGGGGTTGTTGGTCCTTCCCCCGCGCATCTCCAGGGGCGGCGGTTCTGGCGGACCGCCTCCCTTTTTAAAGACGCCGCTGAAATTCCACACGGGCTCGAGACCTGATTCCGCGTGGGAATTCAACTGAAACAACATGGCCACAGTTTACGGAAAATTTGAGGATAGCAAGCGGCAGGCATTGCTGTTCTGGCCGGTCACATTCACTCAGCGCGACGCGCTGGTGGTGGTGGGCAGCCGCGTGATCGTTCCGGCCCCGTTTACTGAGGCCACCAACGGATTCGGCAATCTTTCGGTGGTCCTGCAACCAGGTGTTTTCCAAGTCGATTCCGGGCACGCCCAATTCAACATCGAAGTCCCGGACGGCGACGGAGTGTACGACATCACTAATATTGGCGTGAGAACTTTTACCTACACACCTCCACCGCCTGGCGTCCCGGGCGAGGGACGCGGCACTGGCGCAAACTTCAGCGGGGTTGGCGACCCCGAAGGCGTGGTCGCGGGACGCCCGGGCGATTTGTATGTGGATCTCGATCCCGCGCAGCCCCAACCACGACTCTTCACCAAAGGCCCCAATAGCGGGATAGACACAACCACCGGCTGGAAATGAAAAAAGCAATACTCTCACTCTTGGTACTTTCGGCCATTGCGGTCAACGCATCCGCCGCCGTCAGCTTCGGCGAATCACCGCTAGCGCAGAAACTCAAGACCAACACTACCGCAGCCCAGTGGAAGGCGGATCTCGGTATTGGTGGGTCATCCTTTTACACCGCGTCGCCGGATCTGACCGGGCTGGCCATCGTCGCACCGTACGACGCGGCCGATGCGGGTGCAGCCAACTGGGGAGCCAGCTCCGGACAGACGTCCCAGGAATGGCTGGTGGGCGGACACAGCTATCGCATCCGCCAGGTGGGCACGATCCAGCGCGCCAAGTTCTATCTGGCCAGCAAAACCGGCATGAGTGGTCTTTTCGTCAAGGTTTGGCGCAAGATTGGGTCAACTTACAGCCTAGTGGGAACCTCGGCGGACATCCTCGGCTCCACCACGGGCGGTGCGTTGAACACCGTCACGATCAACATACCGGGCGCGCAGGAAGGCGACTTCTACGGCATGCGGGTGGTTTATTCCTCGGCCAGCGCCCAGAATTTCTACGCCCACGCCGCGACCTCCACGATGTACCTCGTCAACAACACCACCCCGACCACGACAGGCTACCCGTGGGAATCCCAGTCTGCCACGACTACCACCGCCGTCCCGGTCGAGCTGTATATGACTTCGCCCATTGCGGTGTTTGCGGGTGACAGCATCGCAGCCGGTCACCAGCAGCACTACAGCTATGTCGAAACTGGAGATTATAACAACCTTCCCGGGTCCATGCCTTGGCAGGTCGCGCAGGAATTTGGGTGGACCTATCAAAACTGGGCCATCGGCGGAACCTATCTAACCAACGTCAACCTGCAGCTTCCCCGCATCGTTGCGATGAAACCAAAGTATGTCGTCATCCATTCGGGTCGCAACGACGTGACGGGGTCCACCTCAGAAAACCAGTTCACCAACCAATACAATTTCACGCTGTCAACACTGGTCGCGGCCGGCATCACTCCCGTGGTGTCACTGATGATGGGTGGGGATGACATGGTGGCTGATCGAAGCTGTTTCAACTGCAATTACGTTGATCTTTACAACGCCTCGTTGGTCAAGCTGATCAACGACAGCTACCCATCGGCCATCATCGCCAATCCCAAACCGTATGTTAACACCAACGCCCCGGCCTATCTGCCCGCGACCAACCTCTACGCCTTCCGCGCCGAGTTCGGGGGCGACACCGTTCATCCTTCGCCCATTGGATATCGCAGCCACGCGCAGTGCGTGATCAACGCCATTCGCGGCGAGCCATCGCGGGCGGGTGTGGCCACCGCCACCGACTCCATCCGCGTGGGCCCGGGCAATATGGAGTATCCGTCCATCACCTTTAAGGACGACCCTGACACCGGCTTTTTCTGGAACGGCCCCAACCAGATGAGCCTCACGGTCGGCAAGCTTCGCAAATGGGATTGGCTGGCCAACGGCGATTATGTGACCGCCGCCGATGGCGGCAACAACATCGGGCAGGACGGAGCCAACCGTCCCGACGCGGTTTACGCCCGTAGCCTCTTAAAGGCTGGCACTCTGTATGGAGTCACCAACCTGTTTTTCGGATCGCTTGCAGCAGATCCATCGCCCCTGCCCGTTAACGGCATCTGGTACAACTCCACCACATCCAAGCTCCGCAAGTCGGAGAACAGCATTGCCTCCAACCTTGATACGACGGGCGGGTCCGGCACAGCAGCGGGCGTGGCTGGCTCCATCCAATGGAACGACGGGGCCAATGCCTTCGCAGGCGATTCCACCCTGACTTACCTGTCCTCGATCCTGACCGCTCCGCGCGTTTACGCTTCAGGCGGATCTGACGCCCTGCCCTCATTCTCAGCCACGGGCGACCCTGATACCGGCATCAGGATGTCAGGCGCAAACGAAGTGTTTTTCTCCCTGGGTGGCCTGCGCAAAATGGAGCTGAACACTTCGCGGCTTATCCCCTCCACAGACGGCGGACTTTCCCTTGGAGCAAACGGTGCCAACCGGTGGGATGAGGTCTGGGTCAAGACCACCCTCCACACAGCGGGCACACTGACAGCCAGCGGAGCCTCAGTCCTGAACGGCACCCTGGGAGTGACAGGCACATCCACGCTGGGAGTGGTCAATGGCGGTACCTTCTCCTCGTCGGATCGCACAGGAAGCCTCGATAATTTTGCACCGTCCGCTCCAGGCACGGGCGATTTGCTTTACTATGACGGTGCGCATTGGGCGAAATTTGCCAGGGGGACAAGCGGTCAGGTATTAACTACCACAGCCGGGAGTACCATTGGATGGGCGGCGGGCGGAGGTGGATCTGTGCCGACCGGAACTGGCTTCACCCATATCACGGCGGGCGCGCAGGACGCGGCGGCGAGGAATCCGGTTCTTGCCAGCGCGGATTATGCCAACCAAGGCACCACGACCACACTTTTACATGGTAACGCAGCGGGAAATCCAAGCTTCAGCGCGATAATTTTAACAGCGGATGTGACCGGCGTTTTGCCAGCCGCCAATGTGGGACCGGCGGGCAGCACATTCCAATACCAATACAATAACGCAGGCGCGTTGTCAGGGGGAAATCTCCAACAGGAATCCAGCTCGGTTCATTCTATTCAGAATGGCGTCACAGCCCAACTGTTTTATATTTACGGAACCTATTCAGGCGCTGGCGCGAACTACGAGCGGGTCAAGGCGGGATGGGACGGCACTTACGATTCCATATTGACCGAGCAACTTGGCACAGGGGCGCCAAGGCACTTGCGACTCGGCACCACGGGATCAAATGCGGACATCTACTTTGCCACTTTCAACCTCAACAGATGGCAAGTCACATCCGCTGGTCTTTTCCAGGCTTCCACGGACAACACGGTCACCATCGGAGCGACCCGGACCACTTTTAGACCCACTCAGATCTTTACCTCAAAGAACGGAGTTCTGGCGGGGCTGATTGGCACATCAACAACGGATGCCACGGTGGCCAACACCTTGACGGAGACCACCCTGTTGGGCACTGCATTGGGGACGTACACGCTTGAAGCGTCCCAGATCAACGTTGCGGGCAAGACTGTGCGCGTGACCGTGCGCGGAATTCTCTCTGACACAGCCACTCCCACCTTGAACCTCAAGTTCAAGGTCGGCGGGACAGCGATCGTCGCCACAGGCGCAAACGCTTTGGCGGGAACGCTTGCAAACAACTCTTTTGAATGCGTCGTAGACATGACGGTTCGCACTACGGGCGCATCTGGAACTGTGATCGCAAGCGGCTATTTCAATTACGACAATTCGACTTTCGGAGATGTGCGCCAGCCGATGGTCATTACCTCCGCCGCGACTGTCGACCTCACCACAACCAAAGTAATCGACGTGACAGCCACCTGGGGAACAGCCGTACCGGGCAATACCCTCACAAGCCAGATCGCCACTATTGAACTCCTCAACTAACATGAAATGTAAATTCACCGCCCTCGTCATGGCCGCGCTTTGCGCCGCCTCCGCCGTCTGGGCCTCCAAAGACACCGTCCTCACGGTGGACCCGGTTATCTCCAAAACCAAAAGTCTGCGTTGCAAACGGGTGGATATTCATGCTGATCTCAACGCCTTGGGCGTCGTCGAGTACACGTTCGAGATGATCCGCGAAACGGCAATTGTCACAACATTTCAATCCGGCGCAATTGTTGTGGAACACAAGAACGATGAGTACTTCACGCCCGACTGGGGATTGGTCCAGGCTTTCGTCGGAGCCAACCTGCCCACGGGCCTGAAGGCGGTTAAATTTTGGGAAGCCTTCTCGGACGCGCAGCCCTGACTCCGAAGCCCACGAAGTAACTTGGACCGCAAGCTGATATGCTAGCCACACTTGACACCATCCGCGCACGACTCGGTTTACTTGACCTGGTGGACGACGTTCTCTTGACCCAGTACGGTGCGTGGGTTCATGGGCGGTTCAATCTCATCTGCAATCGGGTCTTTGAACGGACGGCGGATTCCAGATGGGAGTTTGACGGCGATGTGACAGAACTCCGACCCATCAATTTCCCCGTGGAATCCGTGGCGGGCTTCGACTTAAAGACCGATGAAACCACAGGCTGGATCGCGCAAGCCAACGTCTCGTACCTGGTCCGCAACAAAACGGTCATACGAATCCATTCGCCCATCGGAACCTCCGCCCAAATCGCCCGGGTCACTTACACTGGCGGCTATGTTTTGCCAGGCACAACGCCCGCCAGCGGACAACTGGCTTTGCCGGACGAAATCCAGCAAGCAGCGACCGAGCAAGTTGCCTACCTCTACCAAAACCGAAACCGGTTGGGACTAACAAGCATCTCCGGAGAGGGCGGAAGCATCCAACAATTTGCTCAGCTGGACCTTTTGCCAGCGGTAAAAGCCACGCTCAAAAAGTACGAAAGGTTCGATCCTTGATTGATCCACGCATCGAATCCAAAGGCTTTGCTGTTGTTCTGAAAGGCGTTGAAACCCTTCCGGAAAAGGCTTTGCAAGCGGCTTCCGTGGGGCTGGCGCGTGGGTTGTTGGTCACAGTCGGCATCGTCCAACACGACTTCCTAAGCGGGCCACGGCCCAAGAATTTGGATGTCCGCACCACGCGGCTGCGCAACTCCATTTCCAGCAAAGTCACCAACGATGGCAAACGCGTTGTTGGCCAGATCGGTACCAATGTTCCTTATGCCAGATTTCATGAGTTGGGTTTTCGCGGCACGGTTAACGTTTCGGCCCACACTCGCGTCCTGGAAAACCAAGATGAGGATGGCTTGGACCATGATCGCCGCAAGATTCTCAAGGACGCCTCCGGCAGCGTGATTGGCTTTGCCGAGTCCCGCAAGCGTGTGGCAGGCCGAGCCAAAAGCGGCGTCTCCATCTTCCAGCATGTTCGCGCCCACACCCGGAAGCTCAACTACGCTGGCCGGCCATTCCTTAAGCCTGGGCTTGAAAAGGGCTTCCCGCTGATCCTCCAAGAAATCAAAGCCGAGCTGGCTACTGTCACCGTATGAAAAGCATCAAGAACCGGATCATGTCCGCCATAGTCCAAAACTTGAAGGCCATGGAAAGCTCAGTGTCACCCACCGCCCCTGGGCGTGTGCGGTTTGTGACCAGGGAAATGGACCCATTGAAGGCGAGTCAGGCTATGCCCTGCCTGATGATCTACGAGGGTGACGAGGTTGAGGTCGGCCAAGATGAACGCGGTCGCACTTACCGATTTCCCGTCACGGTCAAAATCCTTTTGTCTGACCAGCGCGGTCTGGCTGAGGCCAAGGACGTTCTCGTACCCGAGGTCCAAGGCATCATGGAAAATAACCTGCAGCTGGGCGGACTTTGCGACACGGTTGAGGGCGGCGCCGAAACCCCGTTCCTTTCCGAGCTGCATAAACCGGAGGGCGGGGCCTTGGTAAGCTACGAGGTTCAGTACCGGCGTCTCTACGGCAATCCCTACGCAACCTACTAGCTTTTCGCCGATGGTGCCGATGGCACCGACGCGACGATGGAATACGGCCAGCTCACAATCCATTCTGTTCACAGTGCTTAACGGATTTCCACTTATCGACACCCTTGCCGGACGCCCGGATTTCAGCAGCCGATTCGCGGCTTCCATGAAGTTTGATGGCGACGCCGGAGTTCTGCTGGTTACCGATGCCCTGCCCGATGCCAACGATTACCTCTTTACCCAGCCGTTTGCGGACGCCCTCGCCCTGGGTCTGGTCGATGACCTGATTTTCGCGGCCACCGCGATCAAGGGCGGCAATCCCGGTTTCTTTGCCCGGCGCGTGATGAACTGCGGCCAAAGTCTGGCCACCATGGGACGCCTGCCCACCCTGTTCCCTGGCGTGATCCCCACGGCTGCCGATACCACCACACTGGCGGGCACGATTACCAACCAGACGATCACCGTTTTCATCCCCTACGTCATTTCGGCCACTTCAACTGGCCAGAACATCGAGCTTGGGCATGGGTTTGGCACGCAACAATTTGACCTGACCAACGAGGGATTCAGCGGCTCGATCAATACCAATATCAACATACTGAGCAACGGCGTTTTGCTGGCGAACATCACGCGCGCGGCTGGGGCCGCACCATTCTACTTTACGGCGAAAGCCATGCCCAACGGCTACAATTGGTCCGTTTCCCTCATCAACTAACCCCTTTTTCTCCAAGACATGACTCAAGAACAATTTGACGCAGCGGTGGGTGGCGGGCGATGGGCCGAACTGATGTCCGCCTCGTTTGCCCGTGGCACTGATGGATCGATAGTCCAACGCATTGCCATGGCGAGTGTGGCTTCCACGCTCGGCATCGCCGCACGCGGTGTCAACTTCGATACAGCCACCGCCGCTCTCGCAAAAATGCTGGCCGCTGGATCGGATGCGAACATTGACATTGAGCTTGCGGGCAAGGGCACGGGCGGACTCGTCGCCAAAAAGCTGAGTTATCCTTTAGTGCAAGGCCGAAATTATCAGACATGGCTTGCGGCCTCCGGTTACGTGGCCAAGTGCGCTGCGGACATCACCTCGGGCACGGGTCCTTATTGCATCGCCATCGCTCCCAGCGGACTCCTCTACGTTTGCAACAATGCGGCCGGTACCGTCAGTGTGCTCAACCCCCTGACCGGCGCGTTGGTGGCCACCATCACGGTGGGCACGGCCCCGCGTGGCATTGTTTACGTTCCATCCGTTGACCGGATGTATGTCACCAATTTCACAACGGGAAGCATCAGTGTCATCGATCCCAATCTCAACACGGTGGTTTCGACTATCAGCAGCCTGACCAACCCGTGGGGTATTGCCTGGTCGCCGCAGAATGATCGGCTTTACGTCAGCTCGGCGGCTGGCGGGTCAACGAGCCTTTACTGCATCAATCCGCAGACCAACGCTTTGGTTACCACCATCACGGTGGGATCCTTCCCAATCCACGTCCTGTACTGCCCCAGCAACGGACAAATCTATGTGGCGAACAACAACGCCACTACCGTCTCGGTCGTAACTCCGTCCAGCAATACCGTGGCCACCACCATCACGGTGGGCAGCTCTCCGGCTGGCCTTTGCTATTGCCCGGCGACGGACCGAATATTTTGCGCGAATAACAGCAGCGGAACGATCTCCGTGATCAATCCCACGACAAATACGGTGGCTGCGACCATCGCCTCTGTTACCTCCGCCAGCGTCCTAGCCTACAGCCCCACCACTGGCCTTCTCTATTGCGGCACCAACGCGGCCAACGGCCAGCTGGTCGTCATCAATCCCGCGACCAACGCGGTCATGACTGGAAGCGGCTACACTCTGACCGGCCTGGCCATCCTGTGGATCGCCTACCACCCGCACAGCGGACAGATGTTCGTCGCCGAATCAGCCTCCAAAGTCGGCGTCGTAATCTAAGTTTATGAAGCCCGGAAAACCCCAACCTGTGCAATATGTGCCACCCGTAGACAACGCTCCGCTTTTCGTCCGCGCGGATCCCGACGGAAAAATTCTGGCCTTTGGAGCTTTCTACGTGGATGTCCCAAACTCCGTTAAAGCCACCGGTCCCATCCCCAACGACTTCGCCCAAACGGCCGGAACCGGAAAATACAAATTCCTCGACGGCCGCGTGATTGAGGTTGAAAGCTGGATTCCACCTGTGCCCCACGACTTCTCCACGGCAGCCACCTTCCAAGAGACGCCCGAACTCTGATCACCAACCACTGAACACTAGCCACTAATCATGGAACGCACCAAAAAGGGCCTGTGCCTGGCCAAACTTGAATCCGCTTACGCGGTCGAGGCCACACCCACCGCCGGGCTGGACATCCTGCCCGTGGTCAACAGTCAGTGGCAGTGGGGTCCGGAGTACGACGCCATCCAGCGCATGATCCTGGACGGTGGATTGCGCACGGTCGCGGGCGACAACGCCTTGCCCCGCGTGAGTTTCAGTTTCCAGATGGAGTTGCGCGGCAATCGCACCAATGGAAGCTCGCCGGACATCAGCGCGGGCTCCAGCACTTACGCGCTGGAAATGGACGATCTTCTCCAGGCCTGCGATATGAACCCCACCTATGTGGCTGAGTCCACCGGGGGCGCGCGGGATGGCTACGTGGTCTACAAGCCAGCTGCTCCGGTCGACGAAGGCAAGGGCTGCACATTTTTCCTGTACACCGAAAAGAAGCTTCACAAGGTGGTCGGTGCCAAAGGGTCTTTAAAACTGACCTTGGAAGCGGGCAAATATTGCTATCTCCATTTCGAGTTCAAGGGCCTCTACAATACGGTACCCACCGACAGCTCCATCCCCAGCCCCACCTTTTTGGACACCCGACCTCCGCTGTGGGTCAACGGCGGCACCACTTATGACGCATGGAGCGGTGGCGTGGTGAGCAAGATCGATCTTGATTTGGGCAACACCGTCAACCGTCGCGACGATGGCAACAGCATCAAGGGGGTTAAAGGTTTCGCCATCTACGAGCGGGCCAGCAAGCTTAGCTTCAATCCCGAATCCGTCAGCGAAGCCACTCATCCCGTTTTCTCCGATCTGGACACCGCGAAAACAAAAACCCTGATCACCAATCTTGGAAGCCAGTCCGGCAACCGTTTCAATTTCACGATGGCCGGCCAGCAACGCAAAGTCAGCTACGGCGACCAAAACGGAAACCGTATCACCCAAATCGAGATGGAACTGAACGCGGCCGCCATGAGCAGCGCCCTCGGCAACGAGTTCCAGATGAAGTGTTACTAACCGCCAAAAATTACCACTTCCAAGGACCATGCCCACTTTCG
This sequence comes from Pedosphaera sp., assembly GCA_025359965.1. Lineage (GTDB taxonomy): Bacteria > Verrucomicrobiota > Verrucomicrobiia > Limisphaerales > SXQI01 > SXQI01. The sequence goes on along the minus strand of JANYDC010000139.1, from coordinate 4,621 downwards.
TTACTGCCCAGATAGACGCCGGATTCGTTGACGTGGAATGCCAGGACATTTCAGGCAATACCGCCGAAATTATCATGACCTTTCCCGGGTGGCGGGAACGCCAGAAGGCCGTAGCGGCTTTCGCGGCAGGCAAGGCCGAGGATGGCGGTCTAATCGCTCTCACCGTCAAAGATCAGGAAGCGACCCTCAACCGCCTTTCTGCTGAATCCCTGGCCAAGCTTGATGAACTGGCCATGGCCATGGTGTTCGGAGACGACTTTCTAAAAAAAACGAAGTCGCTGATGGCGAGACTTGCGAGCGCGACAGAGATCCCTACCGAAGCTGGCTCGGACTCGAAACCGAACTAATCCTGGCGGGACATCCCGCGACCGAGGTTCGCACCTGGTCCGCGCTGAAACTGGAGCTGATGATGTCGTTAACCACCGAATGCCGCGCCAGCCAATGGCAGACCCAGTTGGCCATTGCCTGCTGCTCTCAGGATGGTGAGGCCGCCCAACGACTGGGCGAACAGTTCGCCGGTCTGCAACGCAGTGGCAAGCCCCTTGCAAGCGCCCAATGCGGCACACCCCTCAACGAGGCTGAATTCCTCCGTCAATTGAATGGCTGACATCCAACAGAAAATCGTCATCACCCAGGAGGGTGACGGGGCGGCCAAGGCCAAGGAGGAACTGAAGAAAGTCGAAGAGGCTGGCGCGCAGGCCAGCACCTCGCTGGCCAAGATCAAGGACGCGTCGAAACAGGCTGACACCCAAATGACCAGCCTGGGCTCCGCTGCCAAGGGCCTATGGACTTCGCTGGGACTGCTGGCCTCTGGAGCCTTGGCTGCGTCTATACTGACCTCAGCCAAATCCGCCGAGGCCATGGCCATCGGGCTAAAAAACGTTTCCGGCAACGATCTCCAGGCCAACCTGCAAGTCCTCAGCACAGAGGTGAACGGGCTCGGTCTAAACCTCGAATCATCCACGCGCGCTTTCGTCGGTCTCACGGCAGCCGCCCGCGGCACCTCGCTACAGGGCACCGCCACCCGCGACATTTTCAAAGCGGTCTCAGAAGCCTCGACCGCGCTGCATCTCTCCGCCAGCGACACCGAAGGCGCGCTGAAGGCCATCCAGCAGATGATGTCCAAAGGGACGGTGCAAGCGGAGGAATTGCGCGGTCAACTCGGTGAACGGTTGCCGGGCGCATTCAACATCGCGGCCCGGTCCATGGGTGTTACCACCGAGGCCCTCGGCAAAATGCTGGAAGCGGGGACGGTCGTCAGTGCTGATTTCCTGCCCAAGTTCGCGGCCCAACTCCACCAGGAGTTCGGCAAGCAGGCTGCTGAATCTGCCCATAGCCTCACAGCAGAACTAAACCGGCTCAACACAGCATGGTTCAGCCTGAAAGCCAGCATCGGCGGTTCAGTCTCCGGCCCGCTCAAGGAGTTGGCCAAGGGTTTGGTTTCCGTTACCGATTTCGTGCGTGAAAATATGGATTCCATATTGGCACTTGCCGAATCCGTGGGCGTTGCTGTCGTTGCCTTCAAGGGGTGGCAGCTGGCCATGTCTTCAGGTATCACCGCGTCCGCCGCATTTGGGGCCGCCCTGACTGCTGCCTTTTCCTCGCCGCTGGTGGCAATCGCAAGTGTCACACTATCGCTGCAAGCCCTCATTAGATTCATCCAGATGGCTAAGGCCGACGCGGAAGAACTGAAATCGGGGGCAAACCTTGATGCCAGCCTGGACGATCAGCGTGCGGGACTCGAAAAGGAAATCGAGCAAATGGTGGCCAGCCAAAAACTCTCAAGAGAAATGGGGGACGCCTTAAAACAGTCGATGGCCATGAAATTTGCGCCAACCGCAACGACTGAGGCATTCGGGGACGGAATGGTCGCACAAGAGGTTTCCACACCGGCCAGTCGGGAAGATCGATTCGATTCCGTAAAGCGGGTAAGGAATGAACTGCACCCCGAATTATCGGCGAAACCATCGACCGCAGCTGTACGGCCCGTTGACAATCTCAAGGAACAAATCGAAGCGATCCAAAGACTGACCAAGCTCCGAGAGCAACTGACCGAAGCAACTGCCACGGGCCTCGAAAAGGAACTTGTAACCGCTCAAATCTCTTATGAAGCCAGGCAACGAGAGATTGCCCAGCTCTCGCTAACCGCCCACTTGGACGCGGACGAAACAGAGCAGCTCAACAAAATGAATGAGGCGGTCCGCTCCACTGCCATCAGCGAGGCCAAACGGCGCGACGCCGCCAAGGCGGAGGCTGGCTGGCACAAGAAGGAAGCCGAAGAAGCAAGACAGGCCACTGAGGCCATGCGTGGATTCGAGGAGGGGCTAACCCAAGCAGCTCTCGGCTCCAGCGAAACCCGCACCGAACGGGTCGCCCGGGAATTCGCGGCCCGCATTGCTTTGTACGATGACCTGGAACGACGTGGTATCATCACCGAGATCAAGATGGGTGAGCTTGAAGCCCAAGCCCGCGCCAAGCGCGCCCAGGCCCTGGCCAGTGCCGCAGGCGAGGGTCGCAATGACGCCCAGGCCCTATCAGCGCAAGCCACGGGCGGTAGCTGGGCCGCGCACACGGTCGAGATCAACCGCGAATACAAAATCCGCCGCGACAACCTGGATGCCTACTACGCCCACGAGCTGGAGCTGGCCCAGGGCAATGCCGAAAAGACCAAGGCCATTGAAGAGGACAAGACCCGTGTCATGGCGGAATTGCACAGCCAGCAGTCTCTGGCTTCCTCGCAAATTTGGTCACAACTCAACACCATCGGGCTGCAGGCCGAACAAAACTTCGCTTCCGGCATGGCCACGGCCTTTGTCAACATTGCCGATGGTTCACAAAAAGCTGGAGCCGCCTTGCGCACTTTCTTGGCCGACTTCCTCAAAATGGCCGCCCAGATGATCATGCAAATGCTCATTCTGATCGCCCTAAAAAAGGCCTTGCGCTTCTTCGGCGGGGCCAGTGCTGGATCAGCCGGTTCGACCGATCTTAACGTGGGTGCCAATGTCGGATCGCTGGCCAAGGACGGCGGGCAGTTCACGGCGCTGGCCGAGGGCGGATTGGCAGGGGCGGCCTCCGTCGACCGTCCTACCGTCTTCCCGCGCTTCAATGTCTTGGCGGGTGAAGCAGGTCGCGAAGTCATGACCGTGCTGGCCCGGCCGCAGGCAATGCGTATCGCGGGCATGCAGGCAATTGTCGGAAACGCGGGCCCCAATCGCCTTGCTCTCATGTCGGCCGATGATCTCATGGCTCTGACCGGGCCTAGCACACCCAAGGCTTTCGCCAATGGCGGCATGGTGGGAGGATCAATCCCGTCAGCATCCGGATCAAGAGCAGGCATGGCAGGCGGTGCCGTCGTTGAGGTGCGGCTATCGCCCGGGCTTGAAGCGCGGATCACGCAGAACTCCATCCAAGGCGCGGTTATTCAGGTGGCGTCCGACATGACCCGCGACACCCCGATCCGTCGCGCCACGCAAAGCACCCTGTCATGAGTAACCTTTTCTATCCGATTGGCCTCATTGCTGGTGTGCAAACCGAGAGGGCAGATCGCGTCGCGGCTGATGAATTTGAGGATGGCACCACGGCCACGCGCAGGCTTTGGCCGTTGGCCGCCATCAAGCGCAAGTTAGTGATCCAACATGCGCCGCTCACTTATGCCGAATTCCGCTGGCTGAAGGGCTTCTTTGCCGATCGCTCCGGCCGTTATGATTCGTTCTGGTTTCGCGACAACGTCAATCGCGGGGGGAACCTGATGGTGAGGTTCGCAAAACCTTTGACCGATGAACGCCGTGGGGCAGCAACAGGGGTGGCCGTCGAGCTTGAGGAGGTTGCACCCATCCGGCCCAATCCCGAGCTGGTCGATATCGAGCTGATCACCACCAATGCCAACCTTTTGATCTGGCTGGACGCGAATCGCGAATTTTATGTTTCTCACATGGGATCTATCATTCAGGCTGATGCAGCCTGGGACGAACGCGCTTCTTATCCCGCTGTGTGGCAGGGTGGTCCGCTCGCGACGATTGCCAATATCGCAAGCCAGTGGCAGAGCTACGGGTTTGCCGGAAGCGCGTGGGCGAGATCCTCCAATATCGCCCAGCTAACGGGGCTGCAACCGGCTTGCAGCCTCTTTGTCATCGTCAGCAATTCCACTTCCGCGACCAAGCAAATCGTCCTCGCGGTGGGTGGCGTGGGGGCAGGCCTCGCCATGGGCCTTGCCCTCTCAGCGGCCAACAATTACGAACCTTGGATCGGCGGTAGCGAGGTCTGGACGGGGGCACAGCAAAGCAATGGCACCGCCAACACATGGCGGTCGATCTGTATCACGTGGGCGTCCGCATCGAACACGGCCTCGCTCTACGTCAACGGGGCATTGATCGGCAGCGTGTCCAATACCCGCAACTATGCGGGCGGACCCGCTTCGTTGGGATCCGCCCCAGACGGCACGCTCAAGACGCTGGCAGGCAATACCGCGCACGCCATGGCCTTCCAAAACGCTCTGACCCTGGCGCAAGTCAAAGCCCTCCACAACCTGCTTGGCTATCAATACGGCCTGGCCGTCGTGCCATGAAAACACTTGCCTCTTCACTCGCCACAGCGGCGGCCGCCACTCAGGCTGGTTGGGCCG
>JANYDC010000071.1 GCA_025359965.1 Pedosphaera sp. | reverse complement strand
TCTTCCATTGAAGTCTGAAAATGCCAATACCAGCAGCGTTGCCAACTCGCCGCTGGTGGGCCAGATGCATCCAACAATCAACCACGAACCGCCTGACCACCACCAAACAATACGATAACCTGAACCGACTCAGTTTCATTGGCTCGGTGCCATCGGCGGACAGCCCGCTGGTCTATGGCTATCAATACAATGACGCCAACCAGTGGATCAGGGTCATTCTGGCTGATGGCGCGTATTGGCTGTACCGGTATGATTCCCTCGGTCAGGTCATCAGCGGGAAGAAGTATTGGGTGGACAACACGCCCGTGCCGGGACAACAGTTCGAGTACGGTTTCGATGACATCGGCAACCGGCTGTCCACCAAAGCGGGTGGAGATCAAAACGGGGGCAACCTGCGCAGTGCGACCTACACGCCCAATCTCCTCAATCAATACAGCAGCCGGACCGTTCCGGGGGGCTTTTGATATGGTGGGGCTGGCTCCGGTGGCGGCCAGTGTCACCGTCAACAGTTCCGCCGTCGATTACCGGCGCGGGGAGTATTACCAGGAATTGCTCAGTCCGGTGAACACATCGGTGTCAGTCTGGCAGAGTGTGGCCGTGGCCACCTCGGGCGGGGGTTCTACCAGCGGCAATGTCTACGTGCCCAAAACCCCGGAGAACTTCAGCTACGACACCGATGGCAACCAGACGGTGGACGGACGCTGGAACTACACATGGGACGCCGAGAACCGGCTCATCCGCATGGTGGCCAACACAGCGGTGGGACCGCAGCAGCGGATTGATTACGGCTACGACGCCAAAGGCCGTCGCATCAGCAAAAAAGTCTGGAGCAACACGGCTGGCACTGGCAGCCCCGCCACCTACAACCGGTTCATCTATGACGGCTGGAATCTGCTGGCCGAGCTGGACGGCAACAACACCAACGCCATCGTGCGCAGTTACATCTGGGGCAGTGACCTGAGCGGTTCCATGCAGGGAGCCGTGGGCATGGGCGGACTGCTCATGATCAACGATCCAACCACCGTTGCCACCCATTTCGTGGCCCACGACGGCAACGGCAACGTGGCCGCCACCGTCAGCGGCAGTGCCGGAACCACCACCGCCACCTACGAATACGGCCCATTTGGGGAAGTCATCCGATCCAGCGGCACCATCTCCAAAACCAACCCCTACCGCTTCTCCACCAAATATCAGGACAACGAAACTGACCTGCTCTACTACGGCTATCGCTATTATAGCCAGTCCACCGGCAGGTGGCTCAGCAGGGATCCGATTGAAGAGAAAGGCGGAAAGAATCTATACGGATTTGTTAGGAACTGCCCGATTTCATGGCTGGATGCTCTGGGAAAGGAGGGCGTAGGCTCCCTTGAAGGTAGTCCGTTTTTCAAGGACGGCCCCATCAGCTGTGGAGAACTGATTCGAGACGAAGTATGGAAAAATTTTGGCGCCAATCGTCCAACCACGGATCCTTCCGCAAGGAAAGCACACTGTATTGCGTACTGCCGAATTTCTCGGGAATGTCCTGGCGGCGATATCACCTCGTGGATAGGGGGTTTTGCCAAGGAAATACAGGATCTCATTAAACAATCGCTTGGCAATGGTGGTGAAGGGTATAATCAGGGTGACATGAATGCGAACGCCATTGGGAGGGGCTGCGCAAAGAAAAAGAAGAAAACGTGTGAGAGTCTCTGTACTGAGGCTTTCAATAATGGGAGCCTTACTCCACCAGTACCACCACCGCCCGGGTTGATTGATTTAGGTCCGCCTTAGCGATAAGGAGAATGGTATATTATGACAAGTCAGCAACACCTGTTTAAAGTCACACTATCGCTTCCAAAGCTCTTGTTGTGCATGCTAATACTATTGTTTGGCAGCACAGGTTGCGGCTTTTGGGAATTTCGTGATCAACAGCAAAAACTCAAACCGTTCGTGGAAAGGCGAGCGCCGAAGTCGGAACTGGTAAGTTCTTTCGGTGATGATTTCCTGCTGTATGCCAAAGGTGCAACCAATTGGCAGCACCTGACCAAGTTTTTGGAAGATGAGTCACCACATCGATGGGTAGCCTTGCGAGAGCTTTCGGCAAAATGGCCTACTGTGATGCTTTACTCAACGCCCGATATGATGACATGGTTTTTTTTGGACTCTGATGACCGCGTGGTAGACTTTCTAGTAGGAGCCCAATAAACCGAGATTTAACTGACGTGGACACACAGTTTCTACCACGCGAACAGCGAATAAACGTGCCTGTGGCCACCTCGGGCGGGGGCTCCGCCAGCGGTAGTGTCTACGTGCCCAAAACTCCAGAGAACTTCACCTACGACACCGATGGCAACCAGACCGTGGACGGACGCTGGAACTACACATGGGACGCTGAGTACCGATTGATTCGTATGGTGGCCAACACAGCGGTGCGACCGCAGCAGCGCATTGATTACGGTTACGATGCCAAGGGACGCCGCGTCAGCAAAAAAGTCTGGAGCAATACGGCGGGCACGGGCAGTCCGGCCACCTACAACCGGTTTATCTACGACGGATGGAATCTGTTGGCTGAGCTGGACGGCAACAATACCAACGCCATCGTGCGCAGTTACATCTGGGGCAGTGACCTGAGCGGTTCGATGCAGGGTGCAGGGGGAGTGGGCGGTCTGCTCATGATCAACGATCCAACCACCGTTGCCACCCATTTCGTGGCCCACGACGGCAACGGCAACGTCGCCGCCACCGTCAGCGGCAGTGCCGGAACCACCACCGCCACCTACGAATACGGTCCATTCGGCGAAGTCATCCGATCCAGCGGCACCATCTCCAAAACCAACCCCTACCGCTTCTCCACCAAATATCAGGACAACGAAACCGACCTCCTCTACTACGGTTACCGTTACTACAACCAATCCACGGGAAGGTGGTTAAGCAGGGATCCGGCTCAAGAAGCTGGAGGCTTTAATTTATATGCGATGTTGGACAACGACGCTCTTGATTTTGTGGATCTTGTTGGGCTTGCTCCCGTAGTGATTCCACCGAAATCGCCAATTCCACCAGATCAACGTGGTTGTTGCGACTCAAAGACGATTGCGCAAGGTGAGAATGAGTTAAATAAGCGATATAAGAAAGCGGTTCAAACTGCTGCCAGTCAAGGCCTTCAACCTGCGAAGAGTGGCCAGGATGGGGCTTCGTGCAAAAATAGTAGTTTTGATATTTTATATGAATTTCTTTTGCCATCACCAAAGTGTTGGAAATGTCATATTGAAGAAAGGAATTACTACTCCCCGAAAGATGATCCAAAAGATACCAATATTGACCACTCGGTTATTAGTTGTACTGGCTATGCTTCAAGTGGATCAAAGAAGGAGATAATTTTCGATTGGTGGGGTGATACCTCGCATGGTGATAATCAGTCAGGGGGGTCTCCAGATAAGTTTCGTAAAAAATTTCCTTATCCTCCTGAAAACGGAAACTCCGAAAATCAGCGGTATATAGGCTGTGATGGTAAGCCGGTCAGGCCAAGTCCCCCTGGAACATGTGATTTTCCTGCCTGTAAATTGAAATGAAACCATTATTACCGATAGAAGTAGTAGTTGTCATTTTGAGTGCGCTCGTGTTTAGTATGTTGCATGCTTCAGGCAGGCGACGCGCAAATGATTTGCGTGATCGTAGTGAGTGCGTAAACAATTTGAGAAAACTCAGTGGAAATTATGAAATATTCATAGTGAAGAATGGTCGATTTATAACCGAGATTTCAACAAATATGGGGGGGACAATGGAGTACGCAAATCAGGAGGCTTCAGCTTATCTTCATTTCCGCGCTTTCGAAGCCTCTTACGTTGATCACCCGAACGCGACTAACCCTCCGTCCTACAATCTGGTATGCCCGCGGGATCGCCGTATTGCTGCCCCGCTCGCATCACTTTCCAACTCGAATATCTCCTATTTCTTGTCAATGAACCCTCCTTCAAACGACACCAAATGGATTCTGGCTGGGAATCGAAATATTTCCCTAGCTTCCCTCCCCGGGCCGGGCGGCTCAACAACCACTCATGCTTCCTGGAATCCTGCTGAGGGGTTGCACGGTGACACTGGTTTTGTGCTTTTGCTCGACGGCTCGATAGACCGTGTTGACAACGCCGCGCTAAACAAACTGTTTAAACAAGCCGGCAACTCAACCAATCGATTAGCGATTCCTTGACCCCCAATCTGCTCAACCATATCACCACCCGGGGCGTAACAGTAGGCAACCAATAGCAGGTGATTTGTCCACTTTGCTACTGGCGATAAAATGCCGAAAAAAATGCTTCTTTGAGTTCGAGGTCTCGCTAAGCGCGGCATGCTCCGTCTCCAATTCCGCATGCGCGGGACCGTCTACGTTAGCCTCGGGTTGGTTTTTGGGCGTGTCCTCATTCCCATCCCATTATGGATGCGCGATATCCCCCGAAAAGGCCCCGCCAACCGAGTGATGTGCGCGACTCCTTCCGGCTATGTTGAAGCACAGTCTTCGATTGAAGTCTGAAAATGCCAATATCAGCAGCGTTGCCAACTCGCCGCTGGTGGGCCAGATTGCCTCCAACAATCAACCACGAACCGCCTGACCACCACCAAACAATACGATAACCTGAACCGGCTCAGTTTCATTGGCTCGGTGCCATCGGCGGACAGCCCGCTGGTCTACGGCTACCAATACAACGACGCCAACCAGCTGATTAGGGTCAATCTGGGCGATGGAGCTTATTGGCTGTACCGCTACGATTCCCTCGGTCAGGTCATCAGTGGGAAGTAGTATTTCGCGGACAGCACCCCCATGCCGGGCCAGCAGTTCGAATACGGCTTTGACGACATCGGCAACCGGCTTTCCACCAAGGGCGGTGGCGATCAGAACGGGGCCAATCTGCAGAGTGCCACTTACTCGGTCAATAGCCTCAATCAATACACCAGCCGGACCGTGCCCGGAGTGGTACCTGTGCTGGGCTTGGCCACACCGGCGGCGACGGTCAGCCTCAGTCTGAACGGAGGGGCGGCCAGTGCCGTGACCTATCGCAAGGGGGAATACTTCTGGAAAGAAACAGCGGTGCCCAATACGTCGGTGGCCTATCCCAGTTTCAACGTCACTGCCGTAAACGGCGGAAGCAGTGCCACGCCTGTCAGTGGCAACGTATTTGTGCCCAAAACACCGGAAGTATATGATGATCTTGCTACTGCTTCGGTTAACGAGGGCTATGATCTTGATGGAAACCAATTGCGCGACGGGCGTTGGACTTACACTTGGGATGCCGAGAACCGATTGATCAAGATGGATCCGATCAATGGACTTCCCGCCGGAGCCGACTGGCGTTTCCGATTTGGCTATGACGCCAAAGGGCGTCGCATCACCAAAACGGCGGAACAATGGGTGGGTGGTGCTTGGGTGATGAAGGTTAATAGCCGTTTCGTTTATGATGGATGGAATCTCCTTGCCGAGCTGACTTCGGCGAATGCTGTGATCCGCACCTACGTCTGGGGCAGTGATCTCAGCGGCAGTTTGCAGGGAGCCGGAGGTGTGGGCGGCTTGTTGGAGGTCAACGACACTTCCAATGGTGCCCACTTTGTTTCCCACGATGGCAATGGAAACGTGGGTGCTTTGGTGTCCGTGACCGGCGGAGCCACCACCGCGAGTTACGAATACGGCCCTTTCGGAGAATTGATTCGATCCACAGGCTCGCTTGCCAAAAACAATCCATTCCGCTTTTCCACGAAGTATCAGGACAACGAGACGGACCTGCTCTATTACGGATATCGTTACTACAGTCAGTCCGCTGGAAGGTGGCTATCTCGTGATCCGGTGCATGAACTCGGTGGTCTGAACGTGTACGCCTTCGTCAATAACAGATCTTCCGGGAGGATCGACTACCTTGGCTTGTGCAAGTTGGGGGAAAAGCGAAATGCCAAATGCGAACCAAAGGTGAAGCATTGGGCGACAACGCCCGACTACGATGAAGCCATCGATGACTTTTTTAAATTAATCGATAATGTCACAGCGATCTCCGACATCGCTCAAATATGTTTAAACGGTGCGATAGCTCCATCAGCACTGCTTGAGGCTATCTCAGAATATCTGACTGGTAAAAGTCTGGATGTGGGGGCTGGGGATGTTTACGATCTTGCAAAGAATGCCTCTGAAAAAGGGCATGCCGCGATTGGTGGATTTAAACTGTGGACTCGAATTCGCTACGAGCAATGTGGGTGCGGCCTTCTCTGGGGCACCACATGGAGTAAAAATAAAACCGAATGGAAGCAGTTTACTACGCGTACTTCGAACAACAACAACGAGGCCATTTACGAAATTAAGCTTGGCGGGTATGCGGACGCTGACACTGCGTGTAAAGCACATTTAGCGGAGTTCAACAAATGAAAAATATCGGCGGGAAACAAATTCTGGCAGCGTTAATGTTGTTTTTATTCTGCGTTAACTTTGACGCTACTTGTTTCGCGGATAAGAAAGCCAGTAAGAAGGAACGAGAGGACGAGGTATCTAAGCTTGACCTTCTTTACGACAAGTTTCTGACCGGAACCTCGAGTGAGGCTCGGACTGCCCTTCGAGATGCGGTAGCATTGATCCAAGGACGCTCGACGAGTATACCCGAACTGCAAAGTGCCCTGATTATTTGCTATGCACGCTTGTCATTGCTCGAGCGCAGGGCAGGGAACGATGCTCAATCACGTTTATACTTTGAGAAGTCTCGATATTGGCGAATCGTTGAGTCCGAGAAGATCGGTAGAAGTGCAGAAGACATAATCCATATACACGATTCGTTCTTGCGTGATGATTCAGACAGTTACGCTCTGGAGTGGGACAAAAAGCAGACGAAAGGCGAAGGGCCTGCTTATCTTAAAAATCTCAAGTGAAGAGCAGGTGCCCTCAAAATCGATGGTTCAGGAATCGTGAATTAACAAAGGGTTAAACTGGATAGTCTTGAGCTACTCACGCGAACCCTAGCACCCTAGATGCCAAGAAGAGCGATTCGGCGCTTGGTGGGGGCTTCCCGAGCCTGCTAAATAGTTATCTCGCATGTAGTTGTTCCCTTCGCGGTAATCGCAACGGTCCATTTGGCTTTCGTAATATTCCTTTAGTGGCAATTGGCACTCCTTCCCACAGGCAGCTTGCAGTTTGATCGCGCAGCCTGAAACCCCGGGTGACCGCTCGGATAACACTACTCAGCTTCATGGCATATCCTGCCAGATGATTCATACCTCAGCCAAGGGTGCACTGGCCTGGCATTGAGGGAGCAACCAGACGGAGGAGGGAACGGCGACCATTCGGTCACAAACCATCCCATTTCCCGCTACGCAACGCGGCGCAGCGGCTCCATCGCAACACGCGCCAAGGGGAACTTGTCACGTCTTGCTTTGCATTCCGCCGCCGCTTTTCTCCGCGTTGACTTCGCGTTTGACCAAGCCGACCGGCCCAAAGGCCGGACTGCGCAGTTGGACATATTCCCTGCATAGCGGGGGGTGTTTCAGACAGGGATGAAAACACCCCCCGCCACCCAGGGAATGCTTTTTTGGGGAAGAGGGCAGGGGATAACTACCAAAAGGGAAGAGACCATGACCACCAAATGCAATGAAAACGAATCGAACCCCGCTGTATTGTCAGATTTTGGCACGTTTGAAGGCTTTAGTTTTCGCGATCAATGCGCCATTGATCGCAATTTGACTGCTCAGGAAGTGGTAGCATGGAATCACGACGCCGATGGTGAAGCCGAATTCTGGCCTGCGGGAGACCACGCCGAAACGGCACTGGTTTTTAAGGGCCAAACCTCCGTAACCGCATCCGAATTGTTGGATCTCAATCGTGTGCTCGAAGAGTTGGATGACGATGCCATGGAAAGCTTCCTCAAGATCTATCATGCCATTCACAACCTCGGGGAAAGTCTAGAAAATTTAACCGCCGAGAAAATAGAGGATATAAACCTGAACATTTTTGTCGGTCCCAGCTTTCTGGATGAACGCAAAGAAGCGGCTTACGAACTGTTTGAACTCTACTACCCCGAGGCATACGAGGTGTGGGAGAAAACCCATTGCGACGGGTTGATTTTCGACGTCGATATTTTCCTGAATTCCCCCTGCTGGTCCACCGTAAGCGTCAGGCGAAGGGCATGTTGACAGGAGTGTCAGGCTGGCTGTTTTTTCCAGTTTGAGGGGAGGAGTTGGGCGGCGTTGGGGTGGGTGGTGGTTGGCAGGCGTTGGAAGACGTCGGTCAGCCAGTCGATGGGGTTGATGCCCCTCTTCTGGCAGTTGATGATCATCGTATAGATGACGGCGCTTCGCCATCCCGCTCCGGGGCTCCCGATGAAGAGCCAGTTCTTCTTGCCCACGCAGGTCGGGCGGAGGGCGTTCTCGACCAGGTTCTGGTCGATCTCACACTTTCCGTCCTCCGCGTAGGCCCTCACGTATTCCCACTGGTTTAGGGCGTAGCGCACGGCTTTGCCCAGAGGGCTTTTGGGCAGGACTCCCGAGGCGGGCTTCTCCGGGTCCAGTTCGCCCAGTCTGGCTTTGATCTCTTCCAGGACGGGAATGGCCCCCTCCTGCCGCCGGGCGAAGCGTTCCCCAGCCTTGGCTTCCCTGGCCCGCAGGTCTTTCTCGATCCCGTACAACCGGGCGATGCGTCGGTGGCTCCGGCGGCGAGGAAAACCTTGGTGGAGGAGAGAAAACTCAGCATGGGCGCAGGGCGTTGAGCAGGGGGGCCAGAGCCGAGGGTTCCCACCCGGATGGAAACTCCACCCGCCAGCCCGAGGGATGAACCAGACGGATGGGCTCGGAGCCGCCGCCCGCCGGGGGAGTCACCCGCACCGGAACCAAAGCCGTTCCCGCTTCGGGACAGGCCTTGAGCCACTGATACACCGTGCCAGGTGAAACCCCGTGGCCAAGAGCAAACCGGGCCACCGACCATCCCGAGGCCCGGAACTCCCCCACCAACCGCTCCACCTCAGCCGCCTAACCGCCCTGCGAGTAAAACTCATCCCCCAGTCTTACCACCCCAACGGAATCCCCGAAACATGCGGTTCGGCTGACGCTTACCTTTATCCCAAGGTTGCGCTCGTCTGACTCGCTAGCCCGGGGCTATCCTCGTTCGACCACAGAGTGAACTCCTAGGGGTAGGTTTTGCCTCAGACGGGTTTGGGCATGGTGGCGTTGTCGGATTTTAGGATGGCGATGAATTGTTTCATGGCCGGGGAGAGGATTTTTCCCTTTTTGTGGATGGCGGCTAAAGGACGGTAGATGTCGGCTCCCTCAATTTCGATTTGGGCAAGGGTTTGTTTGGAGACTTCCTGGGTGATGGTGGCCTGGGGGACCATGGAGACGCCGGCATCGATTTCAACGGCGCGTTTTACGGTTTCGACGTTGTCGAATTCCATGACGGTTTGGACTTCAACGCCAGCATCTTTGAGGATGCGGTCGATGGCTTTGCGGGTGGGGATATCGGGCTCGAAGCCGATGAATTTTTGATCGGCCAAGGCGCTGAGGCGGATGTTTTTAAGTTTGGCAAACGGATGCTGGGGATGGCAGATCAGCATTAGTTTGTCTTTGCGAAGGGGGGTGACCTCCAGTTTGGTGTCTTTGACTGGATAGGCCACGAGGCCGAGGTCGACGACGTTGCTCAGGACGTCCTCGTATACCTGGTTGGAGCGGCGGTACTCCACGTGGACGTTTACGGTGGGGTAGGATTTGAGGAATTGTTTCAGGTAGGGAGGGAGATCGTGCAGGCCGATGCTGTAAATGGTGGCGACGCGGATGGTGCCGGAGACGATCTCTTTGACTTCCTGCAACTTGTGCTGGAGGGAGTCGTACATCTGGATGATCTGTTTGCTGTAGTCGTAAAGAATCTCGCCTTCGCGGGTGAGGCGGAATTTCTTTTTGCTGCGCTCGATGAGGAGCGAACGGAAGGTGCGCTCCAGCATGCCGATCTGTTGGCTGACGGCTGACTGTGTAATTTCGTTGATCTGGGCGGCTTTGGTGAAGCTCTCGGTTTCGGCCAGGTCGCAAAATACTTTCAAACTCTCAATCTGCATGGGAATTAACTTAGCTTATGAGGATTGGTTTGTCATTACGGGAACGCGAAAATCTGTTGAAGAGAGGTGGTTTAAGCATTTTTTCTGATTTTGACGGGAAGGGAGGTTTTTACCGTTCCGGCGAGGCTGGCCATTGTAGGATTTGGCCTTCGGATAAGAGTTTCTCGCGGATTGTTTTGGGATCAAGTTTGTGGAGGCTTGTGCCGGATTTTAGGGCAAGGGAGGCGATGGTGGCGGAGGAATGGGCCAGGACCATGAAGACGGGTTCCATGCGAATGGAGCCGTAGGCGATGTGGGTTGCGGCGAGGCAGACTGGGACGATCAGATTGGAGCACTCGAGGGGATTGGAGATAAGGCTGCGGTATGAGATGGGGTAGGGCGGGAAGCCGCCTACTTGGACATCACCCTCATTTTCGACCAGGCCGTTCCGTTCGATGCGGCGGCAGTTGTGGGAATCCATGGTGTAGGCGGCGAGGCCGACAGAATCCTCGGCAACTTTGGCGCCGGTGCAATTGTGCTCAGTCATGACATAGTCAGAGATCATGCGGCGGGCTTCGCGAATGTAGAGCTGGGCGGGCCATCCTTTGGTTTCGATAAACTCGTCGCGGGTGAGGCTCCAGGTCTGCATTTCAGTGCGGATGGACTCGGGGACTTCTGACGCGGTGGCGAGGTAGTGTAAGAATCCGCGTGTGTAGTCCTCGTGCTCCTGCCAGATTCGAAAGCGGGTGGCTTCGTCGCCATCAGGGTAGGCATAATTCGCGCCGATAAAATCAGTGGAAAAACCGCCGTCATTGTTGATGTCGGTCTTGCCGCCGGGCATTGGTTGGATGTGCATTAGGCCGCCAAGAATGGGGGTTTTGTGGGCGGCGGTGAGGGCTTGGAGATAGCGGCCCAGTAGGGCGAATTGTTTCTCGTCGTAGCCAGCGGGCGGCAGGATGGGCCTTTGGTTTGATTTGTCCTGAGTCAGGACAAGTCGAAAATTGTAAGCCTGCAACGATGCGTCGGCTTCACCTGGTGTGCCCAGAGAATCGTGGCTGATGAGTGGGAGGAGTTCTGCATCTGAGCGTGATGGAACTGGAACCAGAAATTGGTGCTTGGGCGTGGTCGCTCGGATGCCATTGAGAGTCTCGGCGTATTTGGAGTTTGCCTCCCGACCGACTGTAAAGCTGACGCCGGCTTTTTGCATCAGATCCCCTTCATAGCTGGTGTCGATGAAGATGCGCCCTTTGACGACTCGGCCGGAGCGTAGTTTAAGGCTTTGGATGGCGGTTCCGAGCTTGGAGCATTCCACCAGCGGGTCATGAAGATAGAGGCTGGATCCAGATTCGTTGAGCATGGCGAAGAGGACGTTTTTGGCGATGTGGGGTTCGAACGTCCATGCCTCTGGTTTGCCATATTCTGCGCCCACGCGCCGATAAAATTCACGCGAAATCCCACCAATGGCCTCTTTGTTGCCGATGTCAGTCTGGCCAAGGCCACCGGTGGTCATACCGCCCAAATGAGAGGACGGTTCGATGAGAATAACTTTGAGGCCGTGTCGTGCGCCAGCGACTGCCGCAGCCACTCCTGCCGCTGTCCCGCCATACACCACCAAATCAGCATTGAGTTCAGGAGGCTGGGCAGCCAGTTGTGGAATCGCCAGTAGAATGAGGATGCATCCCAGAACAAGTTTATGGATCAGCATGGTATCGGAGGATTAAGGTGTTGCTGGATCCGGCGGATGCGTTGATGACCCAAGTTTGCTGGTCGTCGCTGAGGCGGTAAAAGGTTGGGGATACCGGGAACGGGATGGCGAATTGTTGTTGGGAGGTGTTGGGGAGAGCGGTTGAGTCCACTGTGTAGGGGCCTTCAACGGCGGCTGATTTTAGAAGTTCCGGGGGCAAATCGATTGGGGCGGAAATGATATTTGAGATCCATCCGGAAAAAAGGGAGAGGCGCAGGCAGTAGAAGCTGGCAGGGATTTCGGGTCCAAAGGCTGCGAGGGCCTGCCAGTTAGTATCGTTCTTGACGAAGAGCCCGCGGGCGTCGAAGACGGCTGCCTGGAAGCCGCCGCCATTCGTCGAGGTGTTGAAAGGACCGTCGACGAGAATATTGATGCCTGCCAATTCCCAGGCGTTCGCGGCCTGAACAAACAGGCTGCCGCCAGAGTCTCCTCCGGAAAGAGTGCATTCGTTGGGGAGTCCTTTGGAATTGAAGTCGAGGACGAGCAAATCGTTGGTGCCGTTATCGGTATAAGAAACCGTGCCATCAATTTGGTTTTGTCCCCAGCGAAGGCGTCCGTCGGAGCTGCCCCAATACCAGCCGTTGGTGCGTGTTTGGTTGGAGATTACGGCTGCGCCGCGCTGGGTGCCGCGTCCGATAGCGACGGCTTTGAGTCCCACTTGATTGAGTTGGGTGGAAACATTGGCCCAACTTTCAAAAGGTTCACGAACCTGCCACAATGCGAGATCGATATTGGGGGGAATATAAACTTTGGTTGCCCGATGGGAGGTTCCATTAAGAGTCAGAACATCGCCGATTCTTCCGCCAACATGTGCAGCGGTCAGGAAGTAATGAGGGGCGATTGGCGTGCCGGTGAAGTTTCCCCACAGGCCAGCCCATTGCCAACCGGAATCAATCAGATCACCTGACGGGGCGGAAGTGTTGGCATCTGGTTCGCCCGTGGAATAAAGTATAATGGCGGTCGCGCTGGGAGGATGGGAGAGGGCAATGAACGTGGCGGCTAATATGAGCCGCCCGCGCAGGAAGGTCAGAACTCGTGTGAGATTCACGGTTTGAATCTTATTACTTCTTTTTTGATTCGCGAATCACCTCAATCACGGCTGGAAGAATCGAGAGGATGATGATGGCGATGACCACGAGGCCAAAATTATTTTTCACAATTGGGAAGTTACCAAAGAAATAGCCCAGCAGCGTCAGGGAAAAGATCCAGAGCAACCCTCCTGCGATATTGTAACTCATAAACTTGCTGTAGGACATTTTTCCCACGCCTGCCAGAAAGGGGGCAAATGTTCTTAC
The DNA here is from genome assembly GCA_025359965.1 of Pedosphaera sp. Taxonomy (GTDB): domain Bacteria; phylum Verrucomicrobiota; class Verrucomicrobiia; order Limisphaerales; family SXQI01; genus SXQI01. The sequence continues at coordinate 34,837 of JANYDC010000071.1, read as the reverse complement.
GATCGGCACGAAGCGGGTGATGACAATGGCTTTGCCGCCGTACTTTTCGAAAAAGCCGTGAGTTTTATCCAGATACTCTTTCTTGAGCCATCGCGATTCGTTCTTAAAAACACCCGGTCCAAGTCGACGGCCCACGGCGTAGTTGACGGTATTTCCAAGGATGGCAGCGGTGCTGAGGGCAAGCAGGCAGACAAGCAGACTCAAACCATCCGGGCGCGCAGTGAGTGCGCCTATGGCGAAGAGAAGTGAATCCCCGGGAAGGAAAGGTGTCACGATCAGTCCGGTCTCTGCGAAGATGATGGCAAAGAGCAGCACATAAATCCAAGGCCCCATCGATTGGATTGAATTATCCAAGTGCCTGTCCACATGCAGGACCAGATCGATCAATTGTTTGAGATATTCCATGCGTGCAGAAGAATCGGTTGATGCTTGGCGTTTGTCCAGACTGACGGTTGAATGTTGGGGCATGAAAGCAGCGGTTTTGCATGGAAAAGAATCGATCCTAATCGAGGAAATCGAAGATCGGGCGCTTGCGGCTGGAGAGGTTCGCCTAAGCATCGGGGCGGCTCTTACCTGCGGAACCGATCTTAAAGTGTACCGGCGGGGTTATCATGCGCGGATGATTGTGCCGCCGTCTGTCTTTGGCCACGAACTTGCGGGAACAATCATTGAAACGGGCAGCGAAGTTAGGATGTGGAGAAAGGGAGACAGGGTGGTGGTGGCCAATTCGGCACCTTGTGACCGCTGTTTTTTCTGCGGCCAGGGGCAGCAGAACCTTTGTGATGATTTGCTCTTTTTGAATGGGGCTTATGCGGAGCGTATTGTGGTGCCAAAGCGAATTGTAGCGAAAAACATGGTGCCATTGCATGCTTCGACACAATTCGAGGATGCGGCATTGACCGAGCCGCTGGCCTGCGTGGTGCAGGGGGCGGAAGACTTGCAGTTGGTTCGAGGGGAGAGGGTATTGGTTATAGGCTCGGGACCGATTGGGCTGATGTTTGCGGCTCTGGCTCGTGAGGCCGGGTGTTTGGTCACGATGGCCGGGCGTGGAGAAGAACGGTTGGCGGTGGCCGCCCGGTTGGGGGTCTGGCGGACCATTGACGTCGCTGGCGGGGAGGCGATTGAAGGGGTGTATGATGTGGTTTTTGAGGCGGTGGGAAAGCCTGAGACTTGGGGTCAGGCGATCAAGTCGGTTCGAAAGGGGGGAAGGGTCAACCTGTTTGGCGGATGTCCCGCCGGGACGAGTATTTCGTTGGACACAGGGATGATGCACTATTCAAGTCTCACACTGCTGGCCAGTTTTCATCATACGCCAACGTCCATTCGGAAGGCATTGACCTTGATCGAGAACGGCGTGTTAAGGGCGGCGGATTTTGTGGATGGCCGCTGCGCGTTGAGTGAGTTGCCGGGTTTATTTCAGCGTATGGCGCAGGGCAACCGAATGGTTAAGACTTTGGTGGATGTCCGGCGGTGAGTTCGGGCTTAAACTCCTTCATGGTGGCGTGCCCCGGGGCGTTCACTCCTTCACGTCGTAAAACAAGGGATACAGTTCGTGCGATGATTTTTAGATCAAGCCACCAAGAACGATTTTTGACGTACCAGGCATCGAGAGCAAATCGATCATTCCAAGTTGTAGTATTGCGGCCGTTGATTTGAGCCCAACCTGTCAGGCCTGGGAGTGCTTGCAGTCTTAGAGACTGTTCAGCGGAATAGCGCGCATTGTATTCCAACAGCAAAGGGCGTGGGCCGACCAGACTCATTTTTCCAAGGAGAACCAGAAGGAGTTCGGGCAACTCGTCGAGGGATGTAGATCTTAGCCATATGCCAAAAGGAGTTAGTCGAAGTGAATCCTCCAGCAAGGTGCCATCAGGGCCGCGCAAGTCGCGCATGGTCCTGAATTTGATTAGGCAAAAGGGGCGGCCGTCCTGGCCGGCGCGAATTTGGTGGAAGAAGACAGGGCTCCCCAGAAAAATTCTGACAGCAATGGCTGTGATCACAAGGAGAGGAAACCAAAGCGGGACGGTCAAGACCAGTAGAACCAAATCTATGACCCGTTTGAGCATTGACTTAGGCGATGGTTGGGGCGGGATTATTCCGACTCAATCGAGGCAGGGCTTTGGCTCTCTTTTCGAGGGAATTAAAAAACCACGCGCACAACGCCACCCCCGCTGCGGTGAAGATCAGGATGGACCAACCTGCGGCGTCATGGACTCCGTTAACGGCATCGATGCCATGGCGATGGGCGGTGATGCTAAGATATAGCGAGCGGATTAGATTGCCTCCGACGGCCAGAATAATTCCCGAAACAAACAGCATTACCTGAAGCGCGCGTGAAGTCAGGGTAAGATAGCCAATAAACAGAGTGGCCATCACGGTGGATTGCAAGCTGCGAATCCCGCTGCAGGCTTCATCAACACCGACGGCACCGTTGGCAAGTTGGATCAAGCTGCCCACGCGTTCGGCTGGTATGCCGATCAGGTTGAGTATTTGAACATTGACAGTGGCAACCTGCGATTGAAGACCCGAAACAATGGGGTTGTAGATGACGGAGGGCATTGGCAGGGCAATCAGGAAGAATACGAGCGGGAAGGCCAAGACTCGGCAACCCTGCCAACCGTAAACGAAATGGATGTTTGCAAGGATGCAAAGGTAGATACCCAAAGCCAGGCCGGTAAGACTGGCTGGGATTAATCCGAAAGCAGCATTGTAAATCTGCACAATGAACATCAGGGCCAAACCCAATACGGGCAAGGCCACGATGGGCCATGCGAGGCGTGGACAGGGGGTTGGCAGTTTCGGCGCTGCCTCGGAGCAGATGAATCCCACCAAAAGCAGAACGATCCAGCCGAATTGAAGATCGGGGCGATGATTCCAGAACCATTGCGCCTTTGTGATAAGCCAAAGCATGGCGATCAGTGAGGGAATCAGCCAAATTAAGTGTTCGCTGAGTTTGAGTTGCTGGTTTTTTGGAGTCATTTGGCTGTTTCCTCCTTCTGGAAGGAAGCAAGCACGCGGACAAAATCAGCGGGCTGGAGCCACAGGGGTATACTATTTTGGAGAAGGGCGTCGGCCTCGGCCTCTGTTCCACGGTTGGCCGTGGTTGAGATTCTGAAGAATTGTTTCGGGCCGAATAGCTCCTTGTGATTGATGAAAGAATCCCAAACTCGGGTCCAGAGGGTCGCATCGGTGGCTCTGGCGGCGGCTCCAGTGGCGGCACTGCGCGCGTCATCGAGTTGATGGCGCATGGCGACGGAGAGGTTGTGGTCAAGGCGATAGGGCAGGGCTTCGCCGCCGACAAGACCACCGAAGTAGACCAATTCGCGATGGCCTCCAGGAGCCACAAAAATGCGGCGTTCAAACATGGTTTTCACACCATGGAGGTCGATTGGGACGACGTCGGGTGTGGTGGGTTCCAGTTTCCAGCCGGCCTGGGTCCAGCAACGGTCGGGAGTGTGGACAAACAGGCCGATTTCGTTGGGTTTTTCCACAAGTCGTTTTGCGCCAAAAACGCGGACAGGCTGCTGGCTGAAGCTGGTGAATTCCCCATTGATCAGAGCGTCGGCGACCAGAGTTGATTCGGCGGCTTTGGCCACGGGGATTTTCTCAAAAGTCCAACCCGCAATTATATTCTGCTCATCAAACCATGCGAACGAGGCTGTGGATTGCCGGTGTCTGTACCAAAGAGTTGGAAAGGCCCAAATTGTAAGAATGCACAGCGCCAGGGCGGCGAGCACTTTAGCAGCCAATGCGCGGCGGACATTCATGGATGGCAGCATACCTGATCGGGGCAAAATTGCGCGTGTGAAATTCGGGTCAGAGCTTCGTGGTCAAGCAGAGCAATGTGCCTCATTTGGTTCTGTCAGGCAAAAGCTGTTTTGCTTTTTCGAGCAGGGGTTGGGGATCGCGCACGCCGATTTTCACCAGAGGATTGCCGGTGTAGATCGCCCATGGATTTAAATCGTGGTGAACAATACTGCCGGCTCCCACGACCGCTCCCTCACCGATGGTCACTCCAGGAAGAATCAAGGCATTTGTATAGATCAAGGCATGTGCGCCAATGCGCACAAAACTGCGGCTGACGGAACGGAATTCAGGAGGGACGGTGGGGTTGGTCAGTCCGCCTCCCTGAGCCAATTCCGTGCCGGTAATGAGTCGCACGCCGGCTGCCAGGCTGGCAAAATCGCCGATTTCGCATGTGCCTCCACCGGAAATCGAGCTGCCAAACGCCATATGGCAATGTCTCCCAATTGTCACACCCTTGCCGGCGAAGATGTGGACCAGCTCGTCAATTTGGCTGTACTCGCCCAAACTGATTAGTTCCGGACGGACCAATCGACAGCCTCGATAGACTTTGGCGTGGTTACCCGCTTCGCGGAGATGCTTGCGCAGCAGTTCCAGCGGAATGGTTGAGGCTTCTGAGAATTCCAAAATGGGATCCATGAGTATTAAAGAGTCCCTCCGTCCACCACCATTTCACTGCCTGTGATGAATTGGCCTGCAGGGGAGAGTAAAAACTCAACAGTGCCGACAATATCTTTCGGATTCCCCAAACGAGCCAGGGACGCCCGACGCGCAACGCGCTTTCGTTGATTGGAATCGAGGCTTTGAGTCATTTCTGTTTCAAGAAAACCGGGGAGGACACAATTGCTCCTGATGTTTCGGCTGCCGTACTCGCGGGCGATGGACTTGGAAAAACCAAGCATGGCCGCCTTGGTCGCGCTGTAAACGGAGAGGCCGGAGTATCCGGTTTTGGCTGCTATGGAGGAGATGAAGATCAAGCTGCCTCCAGTGGTAAGCATGCCACCTAAAACGGCGCGCGAAAGCAGGATGGGAGCCACAAGATTTACTTGTACACACCGAGCTATATCTGCAGGAGAGGTGAGAGTCAGCAGACCATCCAGTCCCACTGCGGCGTTGGCGATGAAGGCGTCGGCACCTTCAATGATTTCGCGTCGGTTGGACAAGGCTTGCACGTCTGCTTCTGACGCCAGATCGGCAGGGATGAACGAGACGTTGCCGGGATTTTGTTGTGCGAGTTGCTCCACTTCGATGGAGGCTTTGCGTGCAGTCAGGGTCACCCGCCATTGGTTGGCGAGCAGGGCCCGCGCGATGGCCAATCCGAGCCCCCTTGATCCTCCGGTTATGACGGCGTGGCGCATGGTGAGAATTCTTTGGAATTTTGGCCCAGAACTGGCGGAGCCACGATCCAGCGACGCGGCCACGCTGGTTTGGGAAGCTGCGCGCGCAATGCTTCCTGAACTGCTGCCAAAGCTGCCAATTGCTGTTGGCCTCTGATTTCGGGGTGGAAGGTGAGGTTGAGGGTGATGATTTCACCGGTTATGGGATTGGGCTCGGTGCCCGCCCTTGCGCTTAGGACGCTCCGGCATTTTTCGGCCGCGGCAGAAATTAGCGCAAGGCTGTATTTTTGCCCCGCAATGTTCGCAACAGCATCCGCCCTTCCGACCACACGCAGGAGTGAGCCCTCCTCTTCGACCCGGTCCTTCGTTGCAATCCAACCCCCTGCTGTGTGTAAGTGGAGTTCGCCCTGAACGAGCTTCCATTCTCGATGCTCGGTAAGGAAAGAGCTCTCAAACCAGCCGTCGATACGTGAGGTTTTTAAAAGCACCCCATGTTCGGCACTGGCGTAGATGACGGTAAAACGGGTTTTAGGAAACCTAGCTGCAAACAATTGGCCTTGTGCTGTAGTTAGTGGCTCTCCTCCGAGAGTGATCTGGATGGGTTCCCAATTCTTTGCCTGCGGGTAAAGGAATAGTAGATAGAGATAAGTTGGAGTGCAGGAAACAGCGGTGATGTCATGGCTCAGGAGTTGGCGCCATGCTTCATTGGGAGTAAGGGAAAGTGATACGGCTATAGTGCCATTGACCCAAGCTTGTAGAGCAAGCTGGCAGCCGGCGAATGTTTCCGGACGGTAGGGAGATGCCCATTTGAGGCTCACGGACTCTCCTAAGGTGCGAGTGTTTGAGGTCAGCTCCGTCCATGTCCGCCAAGATAATTTTGGTGAACCGGTGGAGCCGGAAGATGTGACACCCACTTGGGGCCCGAGAACTGGATCGGGGTCCAGGAGCGCTGAAGGGGCAAATGTTTCCGGAAGGAGCGCCACACATTGACCTTCGGCAACTGCCGAAAACACCGGAGCAAGATCAGCAAAGATTCGTGGATGGCTTAGATTGAAATTTGCAGTCCCTTGTGTCATGTCTGAGATTTGCAACATTGCAAAAACTCCGCCCAAGTCCGGGGAGGTTGCGCCTCGTCGAAGGGGGATCGCCCTGATTCTCGTTGGGCGCAGGCCACAACTTCTGCGAGATCCAAGGAATCAAGGCCCAGCTCTGGCGCCAAAAGGGGAAGCGATTCATCAAGCTGCGTCAAGATCCCTCCATTGCGGCGCTGAATGCTAAGAACCAAGTTTATGATTTTTTCAGCAGGGTCGCTCATGCTTGCTTGCGGTGCATGCTTCTGATGCTCTCTATGACAAAAGTCTGTTCTGAATCGGAGAGGCTGCTGGAGCTGGGGAGGCAGATTCCATTTAGATTCAGTTTTTCGGCTATTCTGCCGCCAAAACACTCGTGGTTTTCATAGAGCTTCTGTTTATGCATTGGTTTCCAAACGGGACGACTATCGACGTTGGCATCATCCAACAGGCGGATGATGTCTCTCGAACTCATGCCAAACGCTTCCTTGTCCACGGTGAAGCAACTGAGCCAGCAGGCGTGAAAGTGATCTGGCGGGTTCGGCATGGGAGTCAGTCCAGGGATGGAGGCAAAGGCTTGGCGGTATCTTTCAAAGACAGCCCTCCTTGCCGAGATACGTTCTCCCAACACCTCAAGCTGCCCTCGGACCACCCCGGCGAGGAGATTGCTAAGGCGGTAGTTGTACCCGAGTTCGGAATGGTTATAGTCCATTCCAGCATCCCTTGCCTGCTGGCTCCATTTCCGCGCCCGTGCAGCGGCCAACTCATCGGGAGACAGCAGCAATCCGCCGCTCGTGCCCGTGATCATCTTATTCCCGTTGAAAGAATAAACGGAGACCTGGCCAAACGTGCCTGCGAGCTGGTTGCGGTAAGTTGCCCCCAAGGCTTCGGCAGCGTCCTCCAAAATTGGCACACCGTAATGGGCCGCCACTTTGGTAATTGGATCCATCTCCGCCATTTGACCAAATATGTGCACCACGACGATTGCCTTGGGCAGGCGGCCAGCTTTGGACTTGGCCTCCAAAGCCTCGCGTAAGACCTCGGGATCCATATTCCAAGTCCGCTCTTCGCTATCGATGAAAACAGGAGTGGCCCCGAGATATGCCACAGGGTTGGCTGTGGCCACGAAAGTCAGTGAAGGCCCGAACACTTCATCCCCTGGACCAACGCCCAACAGACGCAAACCCAAGTGAATGGCGGAGGTGCCACTGGAGGTGCCCACACAATGCCTTCCTGTACGACGCCCGAATTCAGCCTCCAAGTAGTCAAGGTTCGAGCCTGCCGTGGTCATCCAGTTGGTGGAGAACGCTTCTTGGACATACTGCTGCTCCCGCCCGGACATGTGGGGAACGGAGAGGTGGATCCTCTTGGGCCATCGGCTAGGTGACATAGTTCAATTCAGTATATGGTGCCTATATCACATTTCAACTTTTCTGCAATTAGCGAGAGCTGGCAATGTGATTTGGTGTGCATTGGGCTATGCGGGCTAGGTGGGAGGAAAAATCCGAGTAGACCTTTTTAGCTTCGAAGCGAGTGAGAAACACTTCTCGGGAACGACGTCCGGCCTCGGCGGCGAGAGTGGGTTCCTTGGTTATTTTAGCGATAAGCACGGCTAGTTGAGCACCGTCGTCGTATACCCAGCCGCATTTTTTCTCTTCGAGTAGCTGACCGGGCAGGCCGGTGAGATGGCTGAGGATAGGGAGACCGGCACCGAGGTATTCGAATATTTTGTTGGACAGGCTGATCTGGTAATCCTGCCGACGCATGATGGGGAGCAACGCGGCGAAGGCGTGGCTCTTCAGGACTTCCAAGGAGGCCGGATCGATGTGGCCGGTAAAGAGAATGCGAGTCCGCCCTGAGGCTCGCTGCCTTAGTTCATCGGCATTGTCGCCGGTGCCTGCGAAAATGAAATTAACGGGAATGTTTCGAGATGAAAGCAGTTGGTCAGCCTGAAGGATATGATCGAAGGTTGCGGCAACAGTTTTATTGAGGCGACCCATGAAAACTATGTTGGAAGCGTTGGCGTGCCAGCAGGGTCCGAGCAGTTGATCGAGTTTGGCGGCTGCGGTGTCCAGATTGGTTTGGACGATTTCAGGGTCGGGGAAACCGATGGGGAACGCCGCATCGAGCTCGTTGCGCGGCCTCGAGGCGTACTTAAGAATCCAATCGAGAAAGGGATCGGTAATGGCGGTGAAAGCGGTGGCACGTTGGCAGGAGGAACGAACCAGATGCCGGATGTAAGCAATGTAAGGCGCGGCGAGGATGCGCTTTGCCGGGGTTAGGAGATCGACTAGGACATCAGGCCACATGTCGCGGGCATCGATAACCACAGGAACTCCAAGTCTCCGGCCTATTGACGCGGAAGCGGAAGCTAACTCCGGGCTGGGCATTGCGCAAACGATGATGTCAGGGCGATCCGCAATCTGCCGTGTGGCGGACACAAAGCGGCGTGCCTGTCTGAAATTGTTGGTGATTCGCCCGATGGAGACTGCTTTGGAAATGGAGTCAACCGTGTGGAGGAGTCTAAGGGTGAGAGCAGGAGGGAGTGTGATGGTCTGATCGGAGGGGAATCGCAGGCTGGCATCGACGTAATTATAGGTGGAAGTCCACCACGTGACACGGTGGCCGGCGGCTTGGAGGGCTTCGGCGAGCATGCCCATGCGATAGGGCCGCTGATTGCGGTCGATCGGTAGTGTTTCCTCGAATTTGACTAGCCAGACGTGCATTCGTAATCCTACGAGGCCTTAAAGAATGACTTGATGGAGTCAATCACGTGGAGCAGTTCTCGTTCTTCCATCTCCGGGAAGATGGGGAGGGAGAGAATTTGATTCTGATTGGCGAAGGCGTTGGGGAAATCAGATGGCTGGTGGCCGAGGTATTGGTAGGCCGGATAAAAAGGCACCGCCTTGGGATAATTGAGTACAGTTTCGATGTTTTCCTTGGTCAGATGAGCGCGCAGAGCGTCACGTTGGGCAGTCTTGATCACGTAAAGGTGGTAGACGTGAGTACGGCCTGGGGCGACGTGGGGGAGTTGAAGATCGCCCACTCCGGCTAGGAGTTCGTTGTAGCGAGCAGCGAGTTGCTGCCGACGCTGAGTCCAGCGAGGAAGATGAGGCAGTTTGACACGAAGGACTGCGCCTTGAATGCCATCCATGCGGCTGTTCATGCCCTCAATCACATGGTTACCCTTGCCGCCGTGGCGTGAGAAATTGACCATCCAATCGGCGAGGTCGGAGCGGTTGGTAACTATGCCGCCGGCATCCCCCATTGCGCCGAGATTTTTGCCGGGATAGAAGGAAAATGTGGCCAGATCACTGAAGGTTCCAATTTGCTGGCCATTGTATGTGGCAAGGTGGGCTTGGGCGCAGTCTTCAATAACCCAAAGCTTGTGGCGTCGGGCGATTTCAAGGATGGGACCAAGGTCGGCAGGCTGGCCATAGAGGTGAACGGCGATGATGCCACGGGTTTTAGGCGTGATTTTACTTTCGATCTGGCTGGCATCGAGAGTGAACGTGTCGGTGTCTGTGTCACAAAACACCACCCGCGCGCCGGTCTGAGTGATGGTCTCGCTGGTGGAGATCCAAGTATGGGCGGTGGTAATGACCTCGTCGCCCGGCTGGATGCCCAGAGCCCGCATGCCTATGTAAAGGGCATCAGTGCCATTGGCGCAACTAATGCAGCGAGCGACTCCGACAAGCGCGGCAAATTCGGTTTCAAACTTGTCGACCTCAGGGCCGCGGATGAAGGCGCACTGGTCGATGGTTTCCTGGATTTTGCGGCCCAACTCGGGTTGGAGAGCATCGTGATGCCGCTTAAGATCGTTGAATGGAACGCGCATAGTTCAAGAGAATGAGATGACTTAAATGGTGCGACGGAATCGGGCTGGGTTGCCGGAGTAAATTCCTGGTTGGTCGATGTTTTTGGTGACGACGCTGCCGGCTCCGATGACGACGTTATCGCAAATTGAGACGGCGAGGATGGTGGCGTTTGAACCGATGGAGACGCGATTTCCAATTTGAGTGGAGCACCATTTGGTTTTGTCACCCATGGCTGGACCGCCGGAACGGAAGAGGTCATTGACGAACATGACTCCGTGCCCGATGAAACAATCATCACCGATGGTGACCAACTCGCAGATAAAGCAGTGGGATTGGACGCGGCAACGGCAGCCGATTGAGACGCTCTTTTGAATTTCGACGAAGGGACCAACGAAAGTGCCGTCGCCAATTTTGCAGCCGTAGATGTTGACAGGTTCGACGATGGTGACGCCCTCGCCAAATTCCACGTCAACGATTCCAGCTTTCTTTATTCTGGGTAAATTCACGCGCTTTTCCCCAAGCGGCAGTGAGGCGTAGGATCACCAATGCGGATGGTGTTGCCGGTCTCCATCGATTCGTAAAGGGAGGCAATTAGCCCCAGGGATTTGCGCCCCTCGGGACCATCTACCATGCCTGGTCTTCCTGCGGCAATGCTTTCGACGACATGTTCGTAATAAGCGGCATGTGCGTAACCCTGTTTATGGGCGGGATTTTTGCCGAAGGTTTCGAAGACGTTGGCGTCCGACGGAATGGGTTCGCTAAAACTCCAAGTTTTTAGCTCATTGGCCGAGAATCCGCCAACCTCCACTGCGCCTTTTTCTCCGAGGATGGAAAGGCTGCCTTCAAGGTCCTTGGGACGGGCTGCGGTGGTGGCTTCAACAAGGCCGAGCGCACCGTTTTTGAAACGAAGGGTGGCGAGTGCGGTGTCTTCGGTCTCAATTTTGGCGAGCGCAGTGGTCCCGACCGCGTTGACTGATTCGGCACCGCCCATGAGCCAGTTCAAAAGGTCAATGTGGTGGCTTGCTTGATTGGAAAGCACGCCCCCATCCACGGCCCAAGTGCCGCGCCACTTGGCTGCGTCATAGTAGGATTGGGGACGGCACCAGCGGACGCGAACGGTTCCAAGAACCAGTTTCCCGAAGCGTCCGGCATCAATGGCTTCGCGCAGTGCCATGATGGGTTTATTGAATCGATTCTGTTTGACGACAAAGAGTGAAGCACCGTGTTTATTGCAGGCTTCAATCATGGCATCGGCATCCGCCATGGTGAGTGCCATGGGTTTTTCGACTATGATGGGTTTACCATGGCGTGCCAGTTCGACGACGTTTCCGGCATGAAAGCCACTGGGGGTCAGGACGGTGAAGGCATCCACTTCGGGGTCGGCCCCCATGGCATGAAGATCATGGAAGGGTTTGACGCCGTATTTCGAGGCGAACTCGCGGGCGCGTGGTTCTGCAACGTCACAAACAGCCTGCAGGCAGGCATTTGAGACACAACCATCGGCCAATAGCGCCGCGTGGCGTTCGGCGATTTTTCCGCAACCGACAAGTCCAAATCGTATCATTTTTGTGATCATGTGATCTAAAAGCAGCGGGTCCATGAATGGCAAGCTGAAACAGGGGACGGAAGAGGAGATACTCGACAAATCTTCTTGCTGCCCGGATAGCTCTGAGTTCGAGGCCTGTTAATCCAACTTGTTCCCGGGAGCAAGCCATGTCTCAATTGAGGAATGCATCCAGAAAAAACGTTGCGCAAGAGACACAAGCGGGAGGGTCGCCAACCGGTGGGTTTGGAAAACCGGCTTGAGCTGGCTTCGGAGATTCTGTTGTGCGCTGTTCTGGTGCTTTGCCCTTGGCTTTTTGGCACAACGGAGCCTTGGTCTATCCGATTGATCAACTTCATGAACTATGGATTGGGCGCGTTGTTGGCCTGCAAAATAGTGCTGAGACGGCGATCCAAGGCGGACGACACTGGGGAAGACACAAACCATGGTGGAGAATCCAGATGGAGCTGGGTTAAGTGGGTTCCACCCATAGGAGCGGTTTTGTTGCTTGCTTACACGGCGGTGGCGGCGTGGAACGCACGGGCTGTTTACATCACCGACGAACAGCGATTTGAATATCTGACTTTCATCCCGTGGTTGCCCCATAGTTATGATCGATTGGCAACCTTGGAGCGGTTTTTTCGCATGCTTGGTGCTGCCAGTTTCTTTTTTGCCCTCACTGATTGGCTTGGGAACCGGGGAGGAGGGGATTCACCAGCCTACCTTTCCCAACGCACAAAGCGGTTGCTGTGGGTGATTTGCCTCAACGGTACATTGTTGGCTGTTGAGGGAATTTTACAGCGGCTTTCCAAGACCAACAAACTGCTCTGGCTGATTCAACCCGAGTTGCACGTTTGGTGGACGGTCCAATTCGGTCCTTATGCATACCGCAGCAATGCAGCACAATTATTCAACCTCATTTGGCCGGTGACGCTAGCATTCTTTCTCGCCCTTCGGCGAGAACTCAGGCAGGGGTTCGGCAAGGGGCCGGAAACCTTGTTGGTTCTATTCTGTGCTGTCATGGCCATTTGCCCCATATTAACTTCCAGCCGATTGGGAGCTGCCGTGATGGCATTAATGGTGTGCGGTTGTTTGGTCTGGGTAGGATTGCTGAATGGGCGCGAAGGATGGAAATGGACGGCCTTTCTGGCGGCATGCCTTCTAATCTTGATGTCGGCTGGCGTGGCCCTTAACTGGCAGCATCTCAGCCGCCGTTTGGAGAAAGTTGATTTGGACGGTCTCAATCTGCGTTCTGAGATCTACGTCAATGCGCGAAAGATGGCTGACGACTATCCGGTTTTTGGTGTGGGACCTGGAGCTTTTGGTGCGGTTTACCAACTTTATCGGGATACGCCGGATCAATACTGGCATGCTTATGCGCACGATGATTGGCTTGAGGCAAGGGTTACATTTGGTCTGGTGGGCAGAACTTTGATGCTTTTTATGCTCGCGTCGGTTCTCATCCCCCCGCTCTTTGGACTTTTTGCGTCCGGCAATGGCGGCTGGCTCGGTTTTCTTTACATTTCGGCTGCCGGGATGTTGGTCACGGCCTTCTGGGATCTGCCGTTTCAGATATACTCGATTCTACTATATTTTCTGACTGTGCTGGGGCTGATCTCCAAGGCCTGGCCCTGTTATTCAAGAAAGTAGGGCTGAATCTGAACACCAGAAATTGCCGTGGGTGGTCCTATCCTGACGCGCTTCCCTGAGGGCCGAATTGTAAGGATGAGTTGCGCTTCATCCGTTTTTGCACGAAACACCACGCGATGAAAATAGATGATTGGAGGGGATTCCTTTGTGAAAGGCGCTGAAATGGTTGAGGTTATTGCCTCGTGAAATGATTTCGAAGCAAGGATGTCGGCCCCGATTAGCTTAGGTTCAATGGTTGTGATTTCCCTGCTTGAAACCCCGTGGGCCAAAGCTTCGGTATTCGCGCTAATGAAACGAAGTGAGTACAACTGTCCGGGGACGAGGTGTCGGACGGGTTGGCTTATTCGACTTGATCGTTTCGGATGCTGTTTAAGCAGGACGAAGGTGCGCCCCTGTTCGGGTCTTCCGATCAGTCCCTGCCAGGCGCTGAACTCTCGGTGGGTGCCGATGGAAATGTGATCAGGTGCTGCCGGTGAAGTTTTCCACCCGGCGAATCCATCTCCAAAATCACCGTTCAACGTATGCGTGAGTGCAAATGTGTAACCCATGGTCTCGGATAGGAAATCAGTCCGGCCCTCAAGGGCGTAGTGGCGATAGAGTCGAGCCGCCCAGCGCACGTATTCCTCGTCGGCATAGCGCGAGATGTAGTGCATCACTCCACCCAAGCTGCCCAGACGATGATCGGTTGCCAAACTGTACATCTGATGATCCATCCATACTTTAAAATCAACTTGTGGGTTTATATCGAGGCTCTCGGGCGGGGCGCTTTGGTACCCCAGTGCCATGACTAATTTTGAAATCCCCGTTCCAGTAGCTCCCGGAAATTGGGTTAGTTCAGGAATCAGTTCTTGCTGGAGTCGCGTATGTGGATCATCAAAATCAAGAGGTTCGGGCAGATAAAGCTCTCTTACCACGCTGATATCCCTTGCGAACAACTGAGCAAGGAAAAGTTGAGATTCGACTGTTTCGCAGTGTCCGCCCCAGTATGGAACCAAGAATTGGTGACGCGCTGAAAGCCTATCTTGAAGGCCGGTTAGAAATTCAAGCCATGGCTGAAAGGGTTTGTTCTCACGGTCGAGTTCATTCAGCAGTACCCCGTCGGGCTGCCTTGAGAACCGCTCAATTGTAGAGAGGAATGACGTCGTAACCGATGTTGGGTCGGTGATAGCTCCAGGGAGTGGCATCTCAACCCAGCACTGCCCTCCATTTTGCCTCCATTCTGTTAATTCAGGGGAGGTAAATAAAGTTGGATTCACCACCAAGGTGTTGATTGATGAGAGAATGTGTTTTTTCAGAAACTTCCAATCGATTGAGGTAAAGCCCTTGACTCTTTGAGTGGCTCCGGCCTTGCAAAAAATCAGGGACGGAACCTGTCGAATCACCAAGCTCGTCAACTGAGCAGATGGTGAACGATCTATTTGGATATGGTGCGTTCCAGCCGTGAGCCGAATCATTTTTTCCTGATGACGCCCTGCGACAGTTAATTCAAGACAGGGTAGGTCGCATGGCTGATCTATGAGGATATCGATTTTTCCACCGGGGCTCATGGTGCCTTTGGCGGTAATGAACAGCCAGCGATCCTCGGTCAGATGGAACGGAATGCGAGTTTGATTGGTCCCCTTATCTTGCCCGAGAGAGACCAGATCAACTGCTAAATTATTTCTGCGGAGTGGTGTGGGTTCAGCAATTTGAGCAGCGCAAAACGGTTGGGAAAAGAGAAGAATAAGAAATGCCCACGCAAATCCCCAATAAGCACGGAACTTGGAGTGGCATGCTCGGTTCAATGGGCGAAATCAGTTGCCTTGAAAACGGCTGAGGCACCCGGCGGAGGAATGGCGACCAATGGAGAGCACCGACGGGCAGTTGCCACAATATCTGCGGGGGCGTCAAGTTTCACTAAAATGCGTGCAAGCCGTTCCAATGCCGTCCTCCGCGATAGTAGTGTTTCGAGGGTGATCAAGATCAATTGGAGATCGAGAACGAAGCTCGAATGTTTTACGTAGAGAAGACCGAGTCGGTTTTTCCACGGGCGGATGTATTGGTTGTATGCGAGAGCCGCATCGGGAAACGGAATCAGGATTTCGCCTTCGTCAGCAAATACGATGGA
The DNA here is from genome assembly GCA_025359965.1 of Pedosphaera sp. GTDB lineage: Bacteria > Verrucomicrobiota > Verrucomicrobiia > Limisphaerales > SXQI01 > SXQI01. The sequence goes on along the minus strand of JANYDC010000071.1, from coordinate 19,511 downwards.
AGCGAAATCCGTTACGCCCGGGCGCACCGCGAGCAGTCCGCGTTCGACTTCGGTGTAAAGGTCGACTTCCGGCATGGCTGGAGGCCTTGGACCTACAAGGCTCATGTCGCCTTTGAGCACATTCCACAGTTGTCCAAATTCATCGAGTTTGTGTCTGCGAACAAACGCGCCCACTCGAGTGATTCGCTGGTCATTGGCTGAAGTGGAAAACAAGCCGGATTTGTCTGCGTTCTTCACCATGGAACGCAGCTTTAGCATGTGAAACATGACTCCGTTTCGTCCTCCCCGCTTCGCCATGTATATGGGGGAGCAGAAATCCTCCAGCCAAATAATGAGTAGCATGACCGCGAGAATGGGGCCAATTGCCAGCAATCCGCAAAAAGCTGCGGTAAAATCGAAAGCTCTTTTCAACATACGTCGGCTTGCGCATTCCGTCCGCTACTGTAATGGCAGTCTAGTTCGCTTGATTGGGGCAGTTTCAATGCTTCAAAAGGATCAGAGTTACAGATGTCGCTGCCCGCAGGACTCGACGGCTTTGGACTGAGGCTTCTCAACGTCAGGACAACTCATATGTGTTGATTCAACAGAATGCATTTTGGTCGTAACATTTATCTCGTCAACGCAAAAGCCAGTTTTCGGACGTTGGTCATCCTCAAGGCAGCTATATGGACCTGATTTTACTTGGAATTAAAAATTGAGCCGATGGCCGAAACGATAAAGGGCGTTTTGTTTTGTTCCTGACAAGGTGCGGCAACGGAGGTCAAGAGCTGGCTTCGAGCATGCGACGCAGACCTTCACGCCAGGATACTGCTGCTTTAAATCCTACCGCCCTAAACAAGCGTTCCGTGGCGGCACGGGAGTGTCGTACATCCCCAAGTCTGGCGGGTTGGAGCGTGGGACAAACTACGATTTTTTTTAAGTTTCCCAACTCCGCTAGGAGGTCCAGCAAGGAGACTGATTCGCCTCCGCCCACATTGAATGCCTGTCCCGCGACTTTTGAGGCGTCAGCGGTAAGAACCAAGCCTATGGCCTCGACCACATTTGCCACGTGGATAAAATCTCGGGACTGCAATCCATCGCCGAAGATGGTGGGTTGACGGCCCTGATCAAGTGCGTCCACGAAGCGAGAGATTACGCCTGAGTAAGCTGAATCAGGGCGTTGCCGTTCTCCGAATACGTTGAAGAATCGCAGACTGATCGTCGGAAGTCCGTAGAATTGGTGGTAAAATTGCCCGTACCGTTCGGCAGCTTGTTTTTGAAGCGCGTAAGGGGAAAGGGGCGATACCGGCATATCCTCGCGCTGAGGGGTTTCTGTGGCATCACCATACAAGGCGGCAGAGGAGGCGAAAACGTAACGTTGAATGTTTTGTTGGCGGCATGCCTCCAATAGATCCAGAGTTGCGGTCAGGTTGATGGCGTTGGAGCCCACCGGGTCGCGGACCGTGTCTGGGACGGCGGCGATGGCGGCCAGATGAACAATCGCATCACAACCGCGCAAAGCAGTTTCCACGAGGCTTCCATCGCTAATGGAACCATGCATCACTGCGCATTTTCCGCTTCCAATAGCCGAACCCAGATTGTTCATGCTACCGGTCGAAAAATTGTCGAGTACCACAGCTTGATGTGAATTGCCTACAAGCCAATCCACCATGTGGGAACCGATAAATCCAGCACCGCCTGTGACTAGAACTTTCATCGACTGCAAATCCTCTCGATTAACCGGGACATATTCTATTGGTTCAGAAAAGCTGCGATTGCTTCAATGACCTCATCTTTTTGCGACGTTGCAAGCTCCGGGTAGATCGGAATGCTCAACGCTTCAGAGGCAAGCAGGTCTGCCACGGGATAAGAGTTCTCAGCAATTTCAAGGTAGGCGAAGCATTCCTGACGGTGCATGGGGATCGGATAGTAAATCTCCGACCCAATTTTCCGTTCAGTGAGGAATTGACGCATGGCATCACGTTGGCCCGCGCCACGAATCCGCAAGGTGAATTGGTTCCAGATGTGGTAGGTGTTCTCGCAGGCCGAGGGGAGGAGAATTCGCACATTAGGGTTTGTCCCACGATGATTGTCGAGCGCGGCTATGAAGGTCGGTGCTACGCTCTTGGCGACTCCGGGCAGTTTTGAAAGGTGCTCAGTGTAATAGGCGGCGTTTGCCTGGCGCCGGCTGGTGTAGCCGTCATAGTGCGGAAGCTTGACTGCGATCAAGGCAGCCTGCAAGGGGTCCATGCGGAAGTTTCCGCCAATATACTTATGATAGTACTTCGGCTTGGCTCCATGAGTCCGCAGGAGACTGGCTTGTGCCGCAACGGCGTCATCGTTGGAAACAAGCATGCCGCTGTCGCCAAAGCCACCCAGATTTTTGGATGGAAAGAAGCTAAATGTCCCGCAGAGGCCCATGGTGCCGGCGGATTGGTCTTGGTATTTGGATCCAAGCGCCTGGGCGGCATCCTCAATTACCGGGATGCCGTGCTTGCGGCCTAGAGCGAGGATTTGTTCCATCTCGGCTGTTTGGCCGAAGAGGTGGACTGGCATAATGGCCTTGGTGCGCCGCGAGATACGCTTCTCCACATCTGTAGGATCAATGTTGAAGGAGACCTCACAGGAATCTGCAAACACCGGCGTCGCACCCGTTCGGGCAACGCAGCCTGCGGTGGCGAAGAAGGTGTAAGTGGGGCAAATAACTTCGTCGCCCGCCTTTATATCCAGCGCCATTAGGGCGAGAAGAATTGCATCTGTGCCTGAACTCACGCTCAACGCATGCTTGACCCCAATCATCTGGGCAATCTGCTTTTCAAACGCTTCGATTTCAGGGCCAAGGATAAATTGGCTGGAACGCAGCACACGCTCAAAAACCGACTTGAGCTCGGCTTCCAGCGAAAGGTTCTGGGCATTAAGGTCGAGTAGGGGAACTGGCATAAACAATGGTTCGTTCAGGAAACTTGGGCCGGAATAGTCAAATCGCAAATGCTGGTACGCGGTGCAATGGAAGGGTTGAGGCATAGCGGCAAGCCCAAAACTCCGAGCGTGACAACAGCGTTATTGATTTCCATAAGCTTCTAATTGAGGAATTTCTCAGCCCACGGTGCCAAACCACGCAAGGTTTGGTGCATTTTGTCTAGTTGCCCCAGACGTTGCGCGCAGAATTTGGCCTCGGATTTATCCAAAGCCCCTGTTTTGGAATCTTCCTCCAAAAGTGACACCATGGTTGCCAATCGTCTGGCATAGGTGGCAATGCGCGTCTTAACGTAATCACGATAGGCATTGGACAGAACCACCCTTAATTCACCCACAGCCTCAAAATAATCTCTCCTCTGTCCTTGAGTCCGCACCTGTTTCAGTGCGCCCCAAGCCAGCAGGCAGCGGGTTCCGGTACTCGCGCTGCCTTTGCTTATCCCCAAATTGCCGACTATGTCGTCAAGCGATTGGGGGGTGGCTGACAGGTAAAAAAGCCCATAGTTTTGGCCGGTCGAGCGGGGTAGGCCGAGCAATTGGAATAAATGACCTGAGGCTTGCACCATCTCTCTCCGGGCTTTGGAGCGTAAGCCTTTCATGGGGTTCTCACTCCCTCGATCCACGCTGACGCAAATGCGTACAGGGCAATCAGTCTCCTGCGCACCAAAATGCCGGGACATTCACCGCCGGCCTCCGAGGTAATTTCGTTCAATATGCTTTGAACAAATCAAAAGTTTGCGGCTGTGACAAGCTTCAATAGCATGGTTTGTTTGCAGGGTTGGAACGATTTTCGGCGTTGCCTTAAATTTGAGACGTGACGATCCTTCAGAACATGAGCGAATTGACACAAACTCCGCCCATCGTTTGGATTACCGGAGCGGGCGGCCTCATTGGCCATGCTCTGTGTTGCAGGGCCGCGTGCAATTCTACTCCACGAGAACTAGTGCCACTTCGAAGAGCCGATCTCGACCTCTTGGACATCTCTGGAATTGTTGAGCGTTTTCAACGCGAAAAACCTGCTGCGGTTGTTCATTGCGCTGCTCTGAGTAAAAATCCAGCATGCACAGCCAATCCTGATTTGGCCTTTGATGTTAACGTGTTAGCCACCCAGGTATTGGCGGATATGTGCTCCAAGGCCGGTTCCCAGTTGGTGTTCCTTTCCACTGACCTTGTTTTTGATGGGCAAAAGGGTGCATACACTGAGTCGGATGCGGTAAACCCTCTCAGTGTATATGCCGAAACCAAAGTGCTTGCCGAAGCAGTAGTGTTGCGTCACCCGCGCCATCTCGTCCTGAGGCTTTCACTAAATGGTGGCCGATCACCCAGCGGTGATCGCGGCTTTAACGAGGAAATTTGTCAGGCTTGGGCGATGGGCAAAGTTTTGGACCTTTTTATCGATGAATTTCGCTGCCCTATGTCCGCAAATGTAACTGCCGATGCTATTTGGGAGTTGGTGGATCGCAAGGCGTCGGGTTTGTACCACTTGTGCGGCTCCGAGCGAGTTAGTCGGCATCGGATTGGAGAACTGCTTGCCATGCTCCACCCCGGGCTCTCCCCTCAAATCGTAGCTGGCTCGATTCGCGATTACAAAGGACCGCCGCGCGCACCTGACACCTCAATGAATTGCGACAAAGTGGAACCTTTGTTGAGTTTTCGACTGCCCCGTTTCTCTGAATGGCTGGAGACGCATGGATGCAGTGAATTCTAGCCAGCTCATTTCAACTGTTGGCTATCGAGGGCGGCTTGCACCTTCGCCGACGGGTTATCTACATCTCGGCCATGCACAAACTTTTTGGACCGCATTCAAGCGCTGCCTCGAACAAAAGGGAACTCTCACCCTCCGGAATGAAGATCTGGATCAATCACGGGTGAAACCAGAATTTATTCGTGCGATGCACGAGGATTTGCGGTGGCTTGGCATTGATTGGCAGGAGGGCCCCGATGTAGGTGGGAGCTTCGCTCCGTACGTCCAAACCATGCGCACTCAATGGTACCGGGAGGTGGTGGATTTGCTGATTGCGCGGGGTGTCGTCTATTCCTGCTGCTGCTCCCGCAAGGACATTCTTAGGGCCGCCGCTGCTCCTCATATTGAGGATGAAGGGCCGCTTTATCCTGGAACCTGCCGCGCTCGTGATTTGTCGTGCCACGAAAATTGTACGCTCCGCTTCAGAGTGCCTGATGGTGAGGTGATTGAGTTTAACGACGTCAGAATGGGGTTGCAGAGGTGGGTTGCCGGAATGGACTTTGGTGATTTCGTCCTTCGAAGGGGCGATGGAGTGTATTCTTACCAACTCGCTGCGACAGCGGATGATCATGCCATGCGGATCACTGAGGTGGTGCGCGGGGCCGATCTATTATGTTCCACGGCGCGACAAATCCTGATCTATCGAGCTCTCGGTTGGACTCCCCCCGTATTTTATCACTGCCCTTTAGTGTTGGATGATCAAGGCCGACGGCTGGCCAAGAGGCACGACAGCTTTTCCCTGCGCCAATTTCGCTCCGAAGGACGCACCCCGGAGGAAATTCGGAATCTCTGCCTTGCCTCGTAATCGATCAACGAATTAGCAGCTCAAAATCCGCGAAGTTATCTGCCGATTGGCAGCGTAAAATGAAAGGAGGCGCCCTTGTTTGCCTGAGCTTCGGCCCAAACGCGGCCCCCGTGCGAGTGAATGATGTGTTTCACAATCGCAAGCCCCAACCCAGTGCCGCCTTGTTCCCGTGATCGCGCCTTGTCCAAGCGATAAAAGCGCTCGAAGACACGCTCTAAAGATTCAGGCGGTATACCCGGACCATCGTCATGCACCTCGATTTCCACGTGATCGGCTCCGGTGGACCATCCATTGACCGAAACGTTGCCATCACTGCAGCCATATTTAATTGCATTGTCCACCAAGTTGAATATCACCTGCTGCAGCCGGTCTGCATCCCCATAGCAAATCATGTCCTTGGGGATATTGTTACTTAGCGATATTTTACGCTCTGCCGCCCGAGTCTGAAGATCGTCGTAGACCCGTTCGACGATGGGACGGATTGACATGGACTGGGCATTCATCACCACCTGGCCGGATTCCAGTTTTGAGATGGTTAGTAAATCCTCAATCAGAAATGTCAGTCGATCCGTATGTTTAAGGATGGTTTGCAGAAAACGACCGACAAGGGCGGGGTCATTTTTGGCTCCATCAATGAGCGTTTCTACGAATCCCTTGATGAGTGTTAAAGGAGTGCGCAATTCATGGCTTACATTAGCAACAAATTCCCTTCTGGTGGACTCCAACTGTTTGAGGCGGGTGGTGTCGTGGAAGGTATAAATAATCGATTCCAGCCTCTGATTCTCCCCATGCACTGGGGCCGCGTTAACACTCAGTGAGCGCCTTGCTTCCAGAGTCGGTAAATCAATCTCGAAATCCCGCACGGGCTCCCGCCTTTTCCGAACCTGATCTGACAATTCCAACAGTTCGTGAAGGCGAAAAGCTTCCATCAAAGTCTTGCCTCGCAGATCGCCTGTAAGTCTGAAAAGATCCAGCAGGGCAGGGTTGACGGTTTCAATTTTGCCGTCCGCATCAACCAGCAAAAACCCTTCAATCATGCTGTCGAACAAGGCCACCCGCTCTGCTTCCGACTGTTGTGATGCATCTCGGTGATCACGCTTCAAAAGGCTGGCCTGCTCCTGAGACAACAATAGCGATGCCTCACATTTGAGGTACCGTCGCTTCCACACAAAATGAGCGATGGCGCCTCCAAGCACCATTCCTGCAATCAACCACCCTAACATCGGGAATCTCCGGTCACGAGTAATTTTCCAGAAAGCGGTATCCAACTCCGCGCACCGTATCCAGATGGCGCGATGCCTTGCCCAGTTTCTCACGGAGACGCCGCATGTGGGTGTCCACAGTGCGGGTGTCGATGATGTTGTCGTAGTGCCAGACATCCTGAAGCAATTGCTCCCTGGACTGCACTCTTCCTCGGCGTTCGGTTAATATGGCCAGCAGCTTGAACTCAGTGGCGGTAAGCTCAACTGGTTTGCGGCTTACTGTGACCAGATGCCTTGGGATGTCGATAAACAGCTCACCTATCTGAAACTTGTCGTGCTTTTCACCTTCTACTTTTCCTTGTTGAAGGAGGTTCTTAATCCTTAAAACCAATTCACGAGGGCTGAACGGTTTGGTGACGTAATCATTCGCGCCCAGTTCCAAACCGAGGACGCGGTCAATCTCTGCGGCTTTGGCTGTAAGCATCAAAATTGGAATGGCCAGCAAGGCCGGATCACGTTTCAAAATCTTGCAGACCTCGAGCCCGTCAACCTCCGGCAGCATTAGGTCCAAAACGATCAGGTCAGGACAGAATGATCGCGCCTTTTTGAGGGCCTCGTTTCCATCCCCGGCTGAGGCACATTCATAACCGGCTGCTTTCAGGTTGAATTCGATCAATTCGACGGCATCAGGTTCGTCGTCAACAATTAGGATTTTAGTTTTTGCCATTCGTGCTCCCGTTTGGTTTGCGTCAGGTCGGGTCGTTGGTTGTTTTTTGGTGGCGGATATCGCGACTTTCGTAAAGGAACACGACTTCCTCAGCTATGTTTGCCGCATGGTCCGCGATTCGCTCCAAGGCCTTCGAAATCGTCATCAAATGGAGCGCGCGAGTAATCGAAGTGGGCCGCTCGATCATGAAGCTGACCAACTCCCTGTGGAGTTGGCGGTTGATGTTGTCCACTTCTTTGTCGCGGGGCACTACGGCGCGGGCCTTGGCTGAGTCCTTTTCCACAAACGCGTCCAGTGAGTCCTTTAGCATGCCGAGCGCAAGTGTCGCCATCCGGGGAATGTCCACGTAGGGCTTGAGTTGCGGCTCCGCGTTGAGCTCAATCACGCGCCGGGCAATGGTAGTTGCCTCATCCCCGACCCTTTCCAAGTCACGGGATATTTTCATGGCCACTGTAACCAGCCGAAGATCGGAGGCAATCGGGGCATTCAAGGCGATGAGGCTTATGCCTCGGTCATCCAAATCCACCTCAAAAGTGTCCAGTATATTGTCGTCCTGAATTACTTTGCGTGCCAACGGTTCATCACGGTCAAGCAGTGCTTTGATCGAGTTACTCACCGCAATTTCCGCGTGGCTTCCCATGGTTAGCAACTGCTGCTTGAGGTTCGCCAAATCCGTGTCGAAATGTCTTTGCATGAAATTTGTTTGTTCAGATCCGTCGGTTTTCTCAGCCGAACCTTCCTGTCACGTAGTCTTCAGTTTGTCGCTGAGATGGGTTTGTGAATATTTTCAGTGTTCGATCAAACTCGACTAATTGTCCCATGTAGAAGAAGGCCGTGTAGTCAGATACACGGGCAGCCTGCTGCATGTTGTGAGTCACAATGACAATCGTATAATCCTTCTTTAACTCAAGGATCAACTCTTCAATCTTGGCCGTTGCAATTGGGTCGAGCGCCGAGGCGGGTTCGTCCATCAGTAGAATCTCCGGCTGGATCGCAATCGCCCGCGCAATGCACAGCCGCTGCTGCTGTCCGCCGGAAAGCCCCAGCCCGCTGGTGTGCAGTCTGTCCTTCACCTCATCCCACAACGCCGCCTGCCTCAGGCTTCGCTCCACAATCTCATCCATTTCTGACTTACTGTTCGTTCCATGGAGCCTCAGTGCATACGCTATGTTTTCGTGAATTGACTTTGGGAATGGATTGGATCTTTGAAAAACCATCCCGACCCTTTTCCTTAGCTCAATGGTGTCTATATCGTGGCCGTAAATATCCTGCCCGGCGATGTGGCACTTTCCCTCGATGCGCACGTTGTCGATCAGATCGTTCATCCGGTTCAGACATCGCAACAGCGTGCTTTTCCCGCAACCCGACGGGCCTATGAACGCCGTGACAATTTTCTCGCTGATAGTCACCGAAATGTTCTTCAGCGCTTTGGTTGCGCCGTAAAAAAGCGACAAGTCGGTGATTTCGACTATTGCCGGCGTTTCCGCCGCCAGCTCGGTCGTTTTGACCTGCGGCGCTCTGGTTACTGGTGCTTCTCCCATACAATAAATCAGTTTTTTTGGATTAACGGAATGAACGCATTCTCCGGCGTATGCGGGACCGCACTATGACTGCTGCAATGTTCACCACAAAGGTCAGGAGCAAAAGGGCCATCACCGTCGCATAGAGCAGGGGACGCGTCTGCTCAATGTTCGGCGATTGGGTTGACAAAATAAACACGTGATAGGCAAGGTCCATAAACTGGTCAGTAAGCCCCGTGGCCAAGCCCTGGACCGAAAAGGCCGCGCCTGTAAATAAGATCGGGGCCACCTCGCCGGCCGCACGGCTGATCGCTAGAATCGCTCCGGTCAAAATGCCTGGAAGCGCCTGTGGAAGCACGATTTTAACCACTGTCTGCAACTTTGTCGCCCCTAGGGCCAAACTCGCCTCCCGCAATCCCGGCGGAATGGATTTGAGCGATTCTTCTGTGGCAACTATTACCACGGGCAGCGTCATCACTGCGAGTGTCATTGACGCCCACAGCAACGAGGGCTTGCCCCAAACCGCCTGCGCGGAAGCGGGGTTCATGAGGGCATCCATGTTCTGCCCCAGAAAATTAATGAAAAAACCCAATCCGAAAAGCCCGAAAACAATTGATGGTACGCCCGCCAGGTTATTTACCGCGCCCCGGATCAATCGGATGATCACCGAATTTCTTTTGGAATACTCCGTCATATAGAGGGCGGTGATGACGCCTACGGGTATGACAAAAATGGTCATCAGGAAAACTCTTGCCGCCGTGCCCACCACCATGGGGAAAACACCGGATTGGGACACGTTAAACATTCCTGCATCCACTCCCGTGGTGAGAAAGCGCAGCGAAAAATGCGGAGCGCCGTTCCACACAATATTGCCTACAATTAAAAAAAGAATCGCGATGATTAGATAGGTGCAGGCTCCGCTTAATCCGGTGAAAAAAACCGACCACCTGTCCACCGACTTCGAATTGAAAGGCTTGTTTACCTTGCTCATGTGACTATTTTTTCCCTTCCAATCGATTCCTTAATTTGGAAATGACCAAATCGGCCAACAGATTCAGAACAAAGGTCAGGCTGAACAGCAGTGCGCCGAGCATGAACAGGATTCGGTAGTGGTGCCCCCCAAAAACAGCCTCTGCCAACTCTGCGGCAATAGCTGCCGTAATGGGCCTTGCCGAATCAAACAGGCTGAATGACATGATGCTCGCTGAACTAGTCATCAGCACGATCATCGTCTCCCCCAGGGCGCGGCCAAAACCTAAAACCGCCGCCGCAAATACGCCGGGAAGAGCCGCGGGCAAAATAATGTGCCACGCCGCCTGCCACTTGGATGAGCCAAGGGCCAAAGCCGCTTGCATATAGCTCGCGGGCACGGTTGTAAGCGCGTCCTCTGCGATGGAAAAGACCAGCGGAATGACTGCCAAACCGAGCGATAACCCGGCTAAAAAGGCGTTGAGCCGGGTTTGATACCCGAAAATATTTTGCAGCGCCGACGCCAAAACAATCAGCGCAAAAAACCCAAGCACCACCGATGGAATGCCGGAGAGAAGCTCGATGGCAGGCTTAAGCCATTCCTTTGTGCTTGGGCGGGCCAATTGGGAAACGTACAAGGCTGCCCCAAGCGCAATCGGCAAAGCGAAAGCCAGCGCCACCAAAGATACCTTTAGACTCCCAAGCAGCAGGGGGATGATGTTATACTTGTGAATGTCCCCAACCGGCTGCCAGATATATTCCGGTTTGTCGTACCCAGTCCACTGGTGAGCCTTTAAAAGATAACGCCACTCGGTTGTGTTGACCTTTGCGTCCTTGTCCTTGCTTTGATCCTTGGCGGCTTCAGCCCTGACCTCAATAAGCAGTGCTCTTGTTTCAGCGTCGGCATCGGCAAACTCCTTTTGAGTCAAATTCAAATACTCGCGAAGAGCTTCAGGCTTGAGCTTGGTTGCTTCCTCCACGCTCAAAATGGTTTGATTCGCAGCACTGTTCATCGTCCCGAAAAAGATCGGCAACGCCTCCTTAGTCACAAAGATGAAAATCAGCAACACCATCAGAATCGTGGAAAAAGAAACAACCAATATCCCTTTTTCCGCCAGCCACTCAAGCGGTCGTCTGGTTTGCCCGCGGCGAATCCCAATCCATCGGTTGGCTTTCTCCGCGTTTTCTTGCACTTTATGTGACATGTTGTAATCGTCCGAACCAAGCCGGGCAGCCCTTCGTGGTCCGAGCCCGGCCTGGTCCTATTGGTGATTTGTCCGCCTTTGTCTGGCGTTGTAAAACGGTGTTTTCCTCCCTCTTACTGTCTGAGGTTTTTAGGAAGCGGGAAATAACCGTTGCTTTTGACCAACACCTGGCCTTCATCGCTGCGAATCCAGTTTAGGAAAGCGGATACTTCCCCTTTGTCCAACGCTGGGTTGACATAGATGAACAACGGCCGCCAGATGGGATAAGTGCCTGCTACTACGTTCTCTTCCGTGGGTTCGATGGCCGGTGAAGCCTCATCCTTCTTGATCGCAAGGTGTTTGGCACCTGCGCCGTAGCCGGCACCGCCGTAGCCGATGCCGTTTTTGTCCTTCGCGACAGCTTGCAGGAGGGCCGCAGTGCCGGGCATGGGCTGCGCGCTTGCGGCGAAGTCTTTGCCTTTTAATACGTTCTCTTTAAAGAACTCATAAGTACCAGAGCTGTTCTCGCGGCTGTAAACCGTAATGGGGGCATCATTACCGCCGAGTTCTTTCCAGGATTTGACTTTGCCGGTGAAGATATCTTCAAGCTGGCCAACGGAAAGCTCCTTGACGGGATTTTCAGCCGACACGTAAACGGAGAGACCGTCCAGAGCGACCTTGTATTCGGTGGGGCGCTTGCCAAAGGCTTTGATACAACCTTCGATTTCCTTTGCTTTGATTTTGCGCGACGCATTGGCCAAGTCCGTGGTCTGGTTCTGCAATGCTGCGAAGCCAGTGCCCGAACCGCCCCCGGTGACCTGAATCTTGGTGGCAGGCGTTTTCTTCATGTACTCTTCAGACCACTTCTGAGCCAAAATGACCAGAGTGTCGGAACCTTTCATGGAGATGTTTCCGGCGACGGCCACTTTGGCCGTCATCACAACCGCCAGGAGGCATGCGCTAAATTTAATCCAATTGTTCATATATTTGATAATAAATGGTTGTTTTGCTTAGAATTTCAAGACCATGTCGACCTGCAAGCGACCGGCCTGCGAACTTCCTGTGTTGGCAGCCTCGTTGATGAGCTCAGTGAGAAAGTATGTGACACCAAAGGTGAGGGAATCATACGGCGAATATGTGGCTTTGACGATATGGCCACGCACGTTGGTGCCCGCCCGATAGCCGTAGGAGCCCACATTATTCCCCGCATTGGAAAGAAGCGATCCAGTAGGGCTTCTTTGGTAAAAAGCGCCAAAATCGGAATCGACCAATTCTTCGAACCAAGCATTTGCCTCGAGCACTTTATAGCGCCAAGTCAGGTCCCAGGTACCCTTTTTGCCGGATTTGCCAAGAGTCACCCCAAATTGGTAAGCCTGATTGTCGGCGGATTGTTGCCCCCGAATGTCGGTGGACGCCAGGTCGTGCGCCGCTGGATTAAACATGAAATCACCGAAAATCTTAATCGGAAATGCACCGGCATACATCGGGAATGATGCGAGGTTGTAAGTTGCGGATAGGTCCGCCGTTATCGGATTAAAATTGTAAATGGGGGCAGATACAGCCGCTGCGCCACCGCCTTGCCTGACATTGCCGCTGTTTTGGTCAGGCACGCTGGCTCCTAAGAGCTGGGATGTTCCATTAATTGCGAGAATTCCAACACCAGCCGAGGTGGCGAGTTTAGGTGTCCAAGTCGAATCCAGCCTGAGCTGAGCACCACCCATATAAGTGTCTGTGCTCGAACCGCCCACTTCATTGAGCACAAACGCGCCCAAATTCGCCTTCAAAACATGCTGATCCGAAACGTTGTACGAGAATTGTTGGGCAATCCCTTCCGGAGTGTAGTCAGCATCGAAAACCATGTCCGAATAAACGAACGGATTTTCCATTTTTCCAAAGGTCGTTGTCGCGCTCCAAAGAGAGTTGTTGACCGGAGTCCACTTGGCATAGGCAAGGTCGACGTAGATGAATTTTTTTGAACCATTATTGCTGAAAGTGGTGTTGCCGGAAATCGGGTCGCCACCGCCGCTGGCCGAGCCGCCAGTAACTGGTTCACTGGAGCTCAAGCGCAGACCTACTTCGAAATTATCCTTGAGCACAGCGACAAAACCCAGTCTTGCCCGGTAACGAAACCTGTTGCGGTCATCAACAGTCGCATTTTTAACCAGCCCTCCATCGTTGATGGGATAATCAAAAGCCTCGTAACGGCCGCGCATATCGCCATTAATTTTGAGACTCGTCACCCAGTCAGGCATGCCGCTCTTCACTGCGAAAGCAGAGTTGAATCCCTTGTCCGCCTCTTCCCGCAAGTCATTGGCTTCCTTGACGGTAAGGATTCCTTTGTCGACCAGTTTGTCGATTAAAGCGTCTGAGGATTGCGCGTTAGCGTTGCCAGAAGCGGCCAGATAGGCCGCAATTCCTGCTGCAAGCACCGCGCTACATTTGGTTTTGCAATATGTGTTCATGATAGACTGTTCAAACATGTCTCATGACAATGGATGGCTATTGTTACAGCAAAAAGTCCGGTGCGTGACGATTGCGTGACGATTGTGACGTAACAGCTGAATAAATGTTCGTAACGTTGCAAACAGTTACAGGGACAACTGGTTAATTGAAAAGCATCAGTTCGGATCTTTAGTAATCACTCCTCGCCCAAATCTTCTGCCGTTGAATACGATTAGTTTAAAGCCCGGTGCTTTTCAAGCGGTTTGTAAAATCCGCTCGCTACAGCGTCCAACTATCCGGCGTAGTCCTATTCTCAATCGCCTCGTGATAGCCATTGTTTGAGATCTTGCCCTTGGACGTACTTTGGGTTCTTGTTTCACCCGATGAGTTCAGTAGATATCAAAGTCGATGTTGATCTGCTCGCCCGTCTGGGCGGCTGGGAGGTCGTTAAGCAGGCTCGCACAGTACTCGCCTCGGGCAAGGTTCTTTCCTCCAATTACACCCCACCAGTCCTCAAGGGCGTGGTTCAGGAGGGTGGCACTTCTTATCGTGCAGGGCTTGTATTGCCCGACCTCATCAACGTCGAAAATCTTTGTTCCTGCCGTGCGTCCAAACAATGGGGCACCATCTGCGTCCACTCCGTCGCGGTCGGTCTCCACTATTGCAGCCCAGCCGTGTATGCCTCCAAACCATCCGAAGTCAAAGCCTCGATTTCTTCGGTGGCTAGAGACAAAAATCCGACCCCAAGCACGCCCGCGCCGAAGTCCCACTGGTTAGAGGCCGGTCCCGGAGTGACTCCCATTGAGCTTGCGGTAATCTTCCCTCCCAATATTGATATCGCACTTGATAAGGGAAAAGTGATGGTTTGTTTCGAGGCACTCACGCCGACGGGGCGAGCGCCGTTAAATACCTTGTCGAGTGTCCCTAAACGCAGTTTGTCCAGTGCGGACGCCTCGCTGGGCCGATTCATTGATCAGATGTCGGGTTTGCAGCTTCCCGCCATGCTGATGCTGGACCTGCATCAGTTTAGTGCGCTCCTTGAAACCTTGAGAGGCCACTCCAGATTGACCTTGGGCCGATCAACCCCGCTCTCCGTGCCGCAGGATTCACTTCGGTTGCACGTCACTGCAAATTTGGAGAGCGACGGAGAGGTCACGGTTTCCGCCGTACTGCCCGCAAATGTTAAGCTATTGTCGGAAGGCTCGACCTTTGCCCGCAACCTCAAAGGCTTCGTGCATTTTGGTTTGCCTGTGGGTTGGACTTCTTTGTTGAAATCGCCCAAGCGACTGACGCGTCGCGAGATTCCTATCTTCCTCAACCGCGATTTTCCATTGCTGGCTGCTGTTTCAGAGTTTTCGGCTAATTTTGCGCCTGGCGATTTTTCTCTCGAAACCACCAGGCCAGCCATTGAACTTAATTTGCGGGGTGGACTTGCCAATCTTGATGGATTCCTCAGTTTTGTTTACGGCAACCATCGAATCGCTGTTGGATCCCCTGAAGCAGCGGCTGAGTTTTATCTCCCAATTCCCGACCGCCCCAAAGCCTTCTTCGCGCGTGATTGGGACGCCGAGACAGCAGCCAATCAAAGACTGCTGCGAAGTCAATTCACTGGACCCCACGCCGAAGGCAAATACCAACTGGCCGGCCAAAACGCTGTTTTGAATTTCTTTGCACGCGACTATCAACGGCTCCTGCGCGAGTGGAAAGTAATACTGGAGGAACGCCTTGAACAAAGCACCGTACGTAATCTGGAGGTAATCGAACCAGAGTTCAAAATCACTGGTTCCGGCGAGCAATGGTTTGATGTCAGTGTCGATTTCCAAGGTTCAAGCGGTCAGAAATTTAATCCCGCAGAAATTCAACGCCTGCTGCGCTCGGGACAGGGCCACATGAAACTTCCCAGCGGCAAATTCGCGATCATGGACGTTGAGGCCGTGGACGAATTGCAGCAGGTGCTTGTTGATGCCAACCCGCAGCAGCATGCTGGGGGCTATCGACTTAAAGCGAGTCAGTCCGGCTTCCTCCAATCCACCCTTGCGCAAAGCCCTGGCTGGAAAGTGCAGGCGCCTCCCTCCTGGCTGCATCGCGCTGGACCTCAGGCTTCAGGCTTGGTCGACATAAAGATCCCGCCTCTGGGCGATCTCGAAGAAATCCTTAGACCCTATCAAAAGCAAGGAGTGGGGTGGATGCACTTCCTGCGTGAGAATCGATTCGCTGGAATTCTGGCCGACGAGATGGGACTCGGTAAAACACTCCAAGCCCTGGCCTACCTCGGTTCCCGATCCCCGCATGCCGAGCGTAAACCCAGCCTCATTGTCTGCCCGAAAAGCCTCGTCTTCAACTGGCTAAGCGAAGCAGCTCGTTTCACACCAAACCTGAAAGTGGTCGCGCTCGACGGTTCCAATCGGGGGCGGCTGTTTGAATCGGCCGCGCAGGCTGACTTGATCATTACCAGCTACGGCCTCATCAAGCGCGACGCCGCCTTCCATGCCGACACCGAGTACGACACGGTGGTTCTGGACGAAGCCCAGCATATCAAAAATCGACAGACCCAGAACGCCCAGTCGGTCAAAACAATCCGCGCAGAACATCGTCTCGTGCTGACCGGCACTCCTCTGGAAAACTCTGTGCTCGATCTCTGGTCGATCTTTGATTTTCTCATGCCCGGCTACCTCGGCACCGCCAAGGATTTTAAGGAACGCTACGAAATGCCCATCTCGCGAGACCGCGATCTCGCCGTGCAAAGCCGTCTCTCCCGCCGGGTGCGCCCGTTCCTGCTGCGCCGTCTCAAAAAAGATGTGGCCAAAGATTTGCCCGCGCGCATCGAACAGATCGCTCATTGCGAACTTAACGAAGTCCAGGCCGCCCTATACCAACAGATGCTGGAAGCGGGCCGGCAAGAAGTCGACAAAGCCACCGGAGCCGGCAGCCAACCGGGAGGAAAACTGGTTGTGCTCAACGCCCTTCTGCGACTTCGCCAAATCTGCTGCGACCCTCGCCTGCTCAAACTTGACAGCCTCGATCCCACCGAACGTTCCGGCAAGTTCGACATCTTCCTCGAACTCCTGGAGGAAGCCATCGATGGCGGCCATCGAGTGCTCGTTTTCAGCCAGTTTGTCTCCATGCTCACGCTCTTACGCGAGGAACTTGATCGTACCGAAATCCCTTACTGCTACCTCGATGGTTCCACTAACGATCGCGGTGCCGTTGTTAAAAAATTCCAGGAGGACGCCAATATCCCAGTCTTCCTCATCAGCCTCAAAGCGGGTGGCGTCGGACTTAACCTCACCGCCGCCGATACCGTGATCCATTTCGACCCCTGGTGGAACCCCGCCGTCGAAGACCAAGCCACCGACCGTGCCCACCGCATCGGCCAACAACGCATCGTCACCAGCTACAAGCTCATTACAAGAGGCACCGTCGAAGAAAAAATCCTCCGCCTTCAGGAAAAGAAACGCCAAATCATCCGCGCCACCCTCTCAGATGAACAACAATTCGCCGAATCCTTAACTTGGGATGAAATCAGTGATTTGTTCGCATAAAGGACACACGGTGCCAGGACTTTGCGGTGGGGTAACTCTGCGAATCCTCTTGCCCGGAGGTCAAGGATGGGGTTTCTTATCGGTGCCAGGGCCCACGGAGTGTAGACTTTCGAACCCCGCCAGGGCAGGAATGCAGCAACGGTAGTTTGCTCCGCATTTGCCGTGGTAGCCCTGGTATTTTTATTTTCTTCACTCTTCCGGAAGTCCATCACCTCTTTGCAGGAGATCCTCCATCGCGCGTCTATCCCTCTTCGTGGGGCGTCCGGCTCCTTTGGCGCGTTGAATCCCCTGAAGTTTTTGCAGGCGGCGATCTTCCTCCACTCTTAGATATTCGGCAGATGGGGTTAGGTCTTCCAAATATTCGCTAACAAGTGCGGCTCCCACGCGCATTTCGAGAAGTGCCTTAATTTTGACGGTTCGGGTTAGCTCCGCACCGCGGACCCGCAGAGTTTCGCCCAATCGCAGGTTGCGGCTCGCCTTAATGGCATGCTGATCAATTGTGACTCCGCCTGCCCGACAGGCTTGTGCGGCAAGGGATCGTGTTTTAAAGAGCCGCGTGGCCCAGAGGAATATGTCAGCACGAACACCGGGAAGTTGCATGGATCAAGCAATGTTCAGAACAGGATGAGATTGCGATAGCTTTCAATAGTTTTTCGCGCGGCCTCGTAAGAGCTGGGCAGGGGCAGAACTTCGGCGGACAGGTAGCCCTTGTAATCGATGTCTTTGAGGGCTTTTGCTGCCTCTGCAAGATTAAGGTGGCCCAGCGTGGCCGCGCGGCGGTTTGAATCCACCCAATGGATGTGCCCTACGGCGGCACCCGCGTCGCGGATTGAATCGCCAATCGAGACCTCTTCGATGTTCATGTGAAACAGATCCAACAAAAGCCGTACATTCTTGGTATGGAGGCTGGAAAGCAATTGGAGCCCGTGTTCAACAGTGTTAATCAGGTTGGTTTCATAACGGTTCAACGGTTCGATCAGCAGTGGAACTCCGTATTTTTCGGCAACGGGCCCTAAAGTGTTCAAAGCCTCGGTCAGCCAAGTCATGGCCTGGTCACGCGTTACAGGAGCCTCAAATCTACCCTGCATCGACCCAATGATGGCCGGGGCATTCAAAGATCCCGCCAATTCGATGATTTTTTGGATGAATTCCACTGCCTTGGCCCGGGTATCAGGATTGGGGTCTGTTAAGCGCAATTTGTGCTTCACCCAACCGGCCCCAGTGCCCATCGCTGCCAATTTCAGATGATGCCTTAACAAAATCGACGGTAATTCAGCGATTTCAGGATGCTCTGCATCGGGAGGAAAAACCTCTATTGCATGATATCCGAGCTGATGCGCGAGTTGGCAGGCGTCATCAAGCCCGTTCCAAAAAACGAACGGACCACCTTTGGCCTCCGGCACAAGTGACACAGTCACGCTTAATTTCATAGGGTGAAGGGATTTTGGTGAAGAATCCCTCTGGCGCAATCTTTTACAGCAAGTAAAACAAAATCGGGCAGAAGGCGGGCACAGGAGGTTGCATCAAGGCAAGGCGCAATCATGGTGGGCTGAGCACTTTTGTCTAAGATTCGTTTGCAGAATCAGTTGTGTCATATTGGCATTGCTTCTGACTGCTTGACGCTGAGGCGTGTCTCTTCTATCTTGTTTCGAGATAGATTTTGCTGGGCTGCCAGCGCGAGAGTCGTCGGAATCATTCTGCCGACTTTTTTATTTCCCCAAATGGGGAGCGCAAACGAACATTATGAACGCCGAGTTTTTAGCAATCCTGGATTTCTGGGAACGGGAGAAAAGTATCCCGCGAGCGGTCCTTTTAAAGGCCGTGGAAGAAGCTTTGCTGGCGTCTGCCAAAAAAGCGGTTGGCCCTGCGCGCGAACTGCGCTGCACAATTGACCCTAAGTCTGGTGATATCAAAGCTTTTGCCCGACTTATCGTGGCAGACAAAGTTCTCTCAAAGCACGACCAAATTTCCATTTTTGATGCCCGTCGGCTGAAGGCGGATGTCCAGATTGGTGAGGAAATGGAAGTCGAAGTCACGCCGGCAAATTTCGGCCGTATTGCCTCCATGAATGCCAAACAGGCACTCATGCAACAAATACGCAAAGCTGAAAAATCAATTCTCCTTAGTGATTTTAAGGACCGCGTGGGCGATATCGTTAGCGGAACAGTGCGGAGCTTTGACCGTTCGGATGTGCGGGTGGACTTGGGCAAGTACGAAGCACTCCTGCCCAACCGCGAACGTGTGCCCACAGAAGAGTATCAAGTTGGGGAACGTGTGCGTTGCTTCGTCAAAGCTGTCGAGAATACCAATCACGGCCCTGAAATCATTTTATCCCGGGCCGCGCCGGAATTCGTAATCAAACTGTTCCAACTGGAGGTTTCCGAAATAAACGACGGAACGATTGAAATCAAGGCTATTGCC
>JANYDC010000102.1 GCA_025359965.1 Pedosphaera sp. | reverse complement strand
CAGACGCTCGGTCAGGGAGAAGAAGGAAAGCTCAGCGGGGCGGATGATTTCAGGCATGCATTCTTTGACGAAATCCACAACCCATCCACTCAAAATCCACACCAGCTTTTTTACATTATTTCAGTTTCTGGAAGCGCTCTTAACAGGACATGATTTCGAGTTGTTGGTGAACGAAAACGACCGCCCTGGATTTAGAAATTTTCTGACTCTGGTTTTTTCCACCGGCACCACACAATCAACTGAGCTGGGACTTGACAGAATCGGCCGATCCCCCCTGCGCATTCAAGTTAGAGCCGTGCATTCCCAGAACGGCGATGAGTGTCTTGCGATTGTCTTGGACATAACCGACCTCTGGCAGGCTGAGAGCACTGCAAAACAGTTGGCAGCCATCGTCGAGTCTTCAGAGGATGCCATCATTGGCAAAGATTTGAACGGAATAGTCACGAACTGGAACCGCAGCGCGCAAAGAATTTTTGGATATACTGCTGCTGAGATGGTGGGGGCGTCAGACCTGCGATTGCTTCCCGCCGACAGTCGGCACGAAGAGGATCAACTCCTGGGTAAGATAAAGCTCGGTGAAAACTTGGCCCCCATTCAGACCCTGAGAACAACCAAGACTGGTTTGTCCATCAACGTCTCCCTCTCCTTCTCTCCAATTAAGGATGCCACCGGCAAACTCATTGGGATTTCTCAGATCGCCCGCAATGTCACTAAACAAGCGGAACACGAACGAGAAATTGCCCGGTTGAACCGGCTTTACGCCGCACTGAGTCAAGTCAGCCAAGCCATCGTTTGGCTGCCCAGCCGTGATGAATTGTTCAGGAAGGTTTGCCAGGTTCTTGTTGAGGAAGGAGGATTTAGCATGGTCTGGATTGGCTGGTATGCCCCGGAAAGCCAGACCATAATCGCCGTGGCCGAGTGCGGCGCCGAGAGCGGCTACCTTCAAAGCATCAAGGTTTACGCCGACAATCGGCCCGAAGGGTGCGGTCCGACGGGCACGGCGTTCCGCGAAAACCGCACCTATGTCTGCAATGACATGTTCAACGACCCGGCTACGCTGCCGTGGCGCTCTGATGTCACACGATGTGGATGGCGCGCGTCGGCAGCCTTCCCCATCAGGTCTGGGGGCAAGGTTTGCGGCACTCTCAGTGTTTACGCTGACGAACCCGGAATCTTTAAGGACAAAGAGGTCTCTTTGCTGGAGGAGGCAGCCGTGGACATTTCCTTTGCCCTTGAGAATTTTCGACGGGAGGAGGAGGGCCAACAGGCCCAGCAGATTGTGAAAAGCGAGCGGGACTTTTCCAATGCCGTCATCAACAGCCTGCCAGGCGTGCTTTATCTTTACGACGGACAAGGCCGCTTCCTTCGTTGGAATAAGAACTTTGGCCGCGTCACGGGCTACACCGAAAGTGAAATCAAGGAAATGCACCCGCTTGATTTTTTCGAGGCCAATGACCGGGAGCGCGTGGCTGCCCGCATCACCGAAGTGTTCCAAAAGGGTGAATCGCACGTGGAGGCGAGGTTTGTGTCCAAGGATGGCCGGATGACACCCTATTACTTCACAGGGATCACCACGCAAATCGACGGACAGACCTGCCTCGTCGGCGTGGGCATAGACATTTCAGAGCGTCAACGAGCGGAAGCGGCGCAAGCAGCCAGTGAAGCCCGCTACCGTACGCTCTTCGAATACGCTCCGGACGGCATTCTTATTGCCAATGATCAGGGAATCTATGTGGACGCCAACGATAGCGTCTGTCTCATGCTGGGTTACGAGCGCAACCAACTGGTTGGCTTAAGCGGCAATGGCATAGTGGTGCCAAAGGAAACACAGAATGTCGAACCCGCCTTGAATGCCATCAACTCCGGCGCAGCCTACCATCAGGAGTGGCAGTTGCAGCGCAAGGATGGGTCAGTATTTCCGGCAGAGGTAATCGTCACCAAGATGCCTGATGGAAATCTGCTGGCGATGATTCGCGATATCACCCAGCGCAAGCAGGCGGAGCTGGCCATGCGTGTTCTGAATCAAACCCTCGAACTTGAAGTGCAGGAGCGCACGGGCGAATTGCAAACCGCTCTGGTCCGCGCCGAATCTGCGGACCGGCTCAAATCCTCTTTCCTAGCCACCATGTCGCATGAATTGCGCACACCCTTGAATTCCATCATCGGCTTCACCGGAATCATTCTCCAAGGCTTGGCTGGACCGCTGACTGATGAACAAACCAAACAGCTTGGCATGGTTCGAGGAAGCGCGCGCCATTTGCTTGACCTGATCAAGGACGTGCTCGACATCTCAAAAATAGAGGCTGGTCAGCTGGAGGTCCGCTCCGATGTGTTTGATCTTCCCGCATCAATCGAACGCGTGGTGGCTTCGGTGCAACCCTTGGCTGAAAAAAAAGGCCTGCGCCTAACGGCCATGCTATCGCCATCCCTGTCTGTGATGGTGAGTGATCGACGAAGAGTCGAACAAATTCTCCTCAACCTGCTCAACAACGCGATCAAGTTTACCGACCAGGGCGTTGTAACGCTCACTGCTGACATGATTCCAGATTTCCAATCCGTTCCAAACTCCCAGCCGCAACCAGCAGTTCGGTTCACCTTCTCCGATACGGGAATCGGTATTAAGCCTGAGGACTTGGCAACCCTTTTTCAACCATTCCGCCAGGTTGATACCGGAATCGCACGACAGCATGAGGGCACAGGTCTCGGATTGGCCATATGCCGTCGCCTCGCGAACCTGATGGGAGGCGAAATTTCCGCCGCCAGCGAGTATCTGGTTGGATCAACTTTTACCGCCACCCTTCCTTTGGAAAAAGCAGCAAGCCCATGAAACGCAACATTCTTTTGATTGAGGATAACGAGCAGAACCGCTACCTTGCGACTTTTCTGCTGGAGCAGCATGGATACAAAGTGTTCTCCGCTCCTGACGGTCTAAGCGGTATTAATATGGCCAAAGCTTTTGTGCCCGATCTCATACTTCTGGACATCCAGTTGCCCACCATGGATGGCTATGCCGTGGCTCAAGCCCTGCGTGATATTGAATCACTGCGTAAAACCCCCATTATCGCAGTCACCTCTCACGCCATGCTGGGCGATCGGGAGAAGACTCTGGCCGCAGGTTGCGATGGCTATATTGAAAAACCCATTGATCCGGAAACCTTTGTCCAAGAAATAGAATCCATGGCCTTTCCCTCCTCCACAAATAAGGAAATTTCATGACCCAAGTTCTCATCGTTGATGACAAGGAGGAGAACCTCTATTATTTGCAGGCGCTCCTCACAGGCCACGGTTACGACGTTGCTTCCGCCCGGCACGGAGCCGAGGCGCTCACCAAAGCCCGGCAATCACCTCCTGACGTCATTGTTTCGGACCTGCTCATGCCGGTGATGGACGGTTACACCCTGTTACGTCACTGGAAGACCGACTCCAGCCTCAAGAAAATACCTTTCATTGTTTACACTGCGACCTACACCGAAGCCGAGGATGAACAGCTAGCACTCAACCTGGGGGCGGACGCTTTCATTCTTAAGCCTGCGGAGCCGGATGAGTTCCTCGTCCGTCTAAAGGAAGTCCAAGCCAGCGCCGCCGCCGGATTACCCATCCTGCCAAAAATCCCGGCCGCTGATGAAAAGAGCCTGCTCAAGGTTTATAGCCAGACGCTCATACGCAAACTCGAGGAAAAAACCCTTCAATTGGAGGAGTCAAACAAGGCGCTGCAACAGGATATAGCCCAGCGCAAAAGAACAGAAATCTCATTGCGCGAAAGCGAGGAACGCTTCCGCCAGTTGGCCGAGAACATTCGTGAAGTATTTTGGATGTACGACCCCGCCCGCACTCAGATGCTCTACATCAGCCCGGCCTACGAGAAAATTTGGGGCCGCACCTGTGCCAGTCTTTACGAATCCCCGCGCAGTTGGATGGATGTAATCCATCCTGCCGACAGGGAGCGAATCTTCCATGCTTTCACGGCCAATAACCCCGGTGGCGACTATGACGAAACCTACCGCATCGAAAGACCTGACGGCTCCGTAAGATGGATTCACGACCGGGCTTTTCCGATGCGCGACAACACGGGTCACATCTATCGCATCGTGGGGACTGCCATGGACATCACCGAGCAGCGCCAGCTTGAACAACAATTTCGCCAGTCACAGAAAATGGAGGCCATCGGCCAGCTCGCCGGCGGGGTGGCCCATGACTTTAATAATATCCTCGCCGCCATAATCATGCAGGCGGAGCTGGCCGGTCTCCCCGAGGCTCTGCCAGCGGACTCCCGCGAATTTCTAAGCGATATCAAGGCGTCCGCCGAGCGTGCGGCCAAACTCACTCGACAACTGCTCACCTTTGGCAGCCGACAACTGATACAGCCGCGCGACACCGACATAAATGAGTCTGTAACCAGCGTGGCAAAAATGTTGGAGCGCACCGTTGGCGAGGACGTGCTTATGGAACTCGTTCTCCATCCTTGTCCACTACTGACCCATGCTGATCCGGGCATGCTTGACCAGGTAATCCTTAACTTGGTCGTCAACTCGCGGGACGCCATGCCCAAAGGGGGGCGACTGCTGATCCAAACCACCGAGAAACAAGTTGGACCGGACAACACAACCAAACCTCCCAGACCATCAGGACGCCAGATCTGCCTGCGTGTCTCTGACACAGGAATCGGTATTCCTCCGTCCGAACTCCATCGAATATTTGAACCCTTCTTCACCACCAAAGAGCCCGGGAAGGGAACAGGGTTGGGTTTGTCCACAGTCTTCGGAATCGTGAAGCAGCACGGGGGTTCCATCACCGTGGAAAGTGAAGTAGGGAAAGGCACAACCTTTGAAATACTGCTCCCTCCCGCAGAAGGAATTAGCCAACCGCCCGAGCGAGCCTTGGAAAAGCCAAAACCGCGCGGCGGAACAGAGACCATTTTGCTGGTGGAGGACGAAGCAGATGTTCGAACTCTCACACGCATTCTCTTAAAGCGCACTGGCTACCAGGTGTTGGAGGCCGCGACCGCCGCTGAGGCACTTCGAATTTGGCGGGAGCATAAGGATGCCATTCAACTTTTGCTGACCGACATTGTGCTGCCAGAAGGAATAAGCGGGCGCGAACTGGCAACCCGCCTGCGAACTGAAAAACCCAGCCTCCCCATCATCCTTACCAGCGGCTACAGCCACGAGGTTGCGAGGCAGGGACTCTCCTTGCAGAAAGGCGAAATTTTCCTCCAAAAACCAGCCCGGCCCAAAGAATTGCTGGAAACTGTCCGAAACAGCCTGGATACCTGACTCAAGTCCCCGCTTCACTAAACGGCGCAATTTTCATGGAAGAAATTTAACCAATGCACTCTATATGACTCAAATAAACCCTCCGGAGTGTCCATGAAATGCTTTCGCCATCATGAAAGGGATGCCGTCGGGGTATGCAGGTCGTGCTACAAGGGCCTGTGCCCCGATTGTGCCGTTGAAGTCGACAAGAGCTTGGCCTGCCGAAACAGCTGCGAAGAGGATGTCCGAGCAGTCAACCTGCTAATCGCTGAAAACATCAAAATTACCCCCATCGCATCCAAGATACTTCACCGAAGAGAAAACATCGTGAAAGGGGCGAATATTTTTAACGTTACATTCGGCGGCATATTCATTCTCATCGGCCTCGCCGATCCATCTCGTTTTCTCATCCTAATATTCTTAGGCGCTTTCTTACTCATATATGGGATTTACTCGCATGTTCAACGCCAGCGAAATGAACAAAATGCCAAGCGATAGAGCGTTACAAACCGGATGGACCGATGAAATTTACTCTGCATGCTAACTTCGCTTTTCTCCGAGGACATGGGACGCCTGTCCAAGGCGGCGGAAACTCCGCAAAGAAAACCGATGGGGCACACCTTCACACCTGATTCGCTGCCGGTTGTTCCGGAAGAAATAGCCACCAGTCACATCGAGGTGTTGTTGCGCCAGCGTTACACTTCGTACGGATTGATCGACGACGTCATTATTCGAACCGACCGGACGCATTCAACAGCACTTGGGCTTTGGATTCTGGCGGCGACCCTGCAACGGCGCCATAAGGAATATCGGCTGCGGCTGGCAAATGAGGCTGCTTCTTCAGAGGGATCTCCACAGATCAAAACCATCGCTTTAGAACAACTCTACCAAAAAGAGATTGGACTGCTGGTGCAACCCTCGCGGTTCGTTTGGAACCCCAGCAATTTGGAGGATTTCTGCCGCAGAGCCTCCACTTCGCCCTATCTCGGGCAAAAACCAAGCGTCAAGGTCTCGAACGCTGCACGAGAATGGTATTCCCAGACTGAGTACGCCGCACGGGACGTCTTGGTTGGTTTCGGTCCGATGGGCGGGGCCTGCATCGCGGCGGAATTTTTTCTAAACTTTGGCTCGCCGCTTTGCGCGATGAATTACGAGTACCTCAAGTACGAACGCGCGAGCGAAGTAGCCGATTCCGACTCCTGTGAATTGCGCGTTGAGATCAACGACATCGAGAGCCGAGCTCGGCCGCTTCTTCGCCATCTCCCACAAAATGAAAGCTAAAGATGTTCTTTTGGCTATGCAGGCAAAGTATGCGGGCATGCGGTCCTATCAGGACCGGGGGATGGTGCTCACCACCTTTCAGGGCGCGCTGCACGCGAACGAGGTGTCATTTACCACGTATTTCCGACGCCCGAACCATTTCCGCTTTGAGTGGAGCACTCACCATCCCTACGAAGGCCTTCGACATATTCGGACTCACCGGGTCATCTGGAGCATCAAGAAAGGAGTGTTTCTGTACTCCAGCCGCACCGATTCCATCGAGCAGGAGAAAAGCATTAGTTTGGCCATAGCCGGAGCGACTGGTGTTTCGAGCGGCTCGGCCCACAGGGTTCTTTCACTCCTCATGCCCGAGATTGGCGGGTATGCTCTGCCGCTGTCGCAAAAGTTGACTCTAACGGACGGCGTCTGCGAAGGAGTCCCGTGTCATCGCATCCGTGGGTGCAATTCGAATGGGGATGCGTATGAGCTTTTGGTGGGCGCGCAAGACCTTTTGCTTCGGCGAATCAGCAGTTTCGATTCGGACGGAGTTGCGAGCGAACAGACGCGGAGGGATATTCGAGTCAATCAGAAGATCAATAAACTGATGTTCGATCTTCCGCGTGTGTCCAAACCAAAAGCATGACCAAGAGACTTTGTTTGCTGCTCTTCGCAGAGTTCCTTCTCGCATTCACAGTGTTGTATCCAGGGGAGATCAACCGCCGTGAGACTGGTCGGGCCATAGTGGCCTACTATAAGAATCCGACAGCGGAGACCCAACAGAAGTTGGATCTACAGCGTCGAGTTAACAACCGACACAGACTGTGGTTTTCCACGACCGCATTCGCACTGATGGCAGGCGCAACCGTGTTTGGACCAAGACTTTGGAGAAATTTAATCCCTAAATGCCGACGTTGGGAAAGCGAACGGCGGAAACTTTATAGACAAAGCGTAGGCAAATGATCTTTGAACAGCCAAAGCATCTCAACAAAGTCCGCTACAGACGTATTGTCCGAATTTTTCGACCTGCTTTAGTCGTCTATTTGGTGCTGATGCCGATGATCATGTATATCGCGTTGTGGTCTCAGGTGGAAATCGAACAGAAGGTTTCCATTGCTCGTTGGCTTGAGTGCTCGATGTATGGTCTACTAACGGGACCCTTTTTGTTCAGGGGTCTCATGAGATTCGAGACATCGTGGAGACGCTAAATCGAATTCCGGGGCGAGCGTATCTTTCTGGCAATGCATGGAGAATACGCGATCAAGCGAGCGAAAGGTTGGTCCTTCACGCCATATCCCGATGATCCTCGACTGACCAGGCTGCTGCTCACGC
>JANYDC010000030.1 GCA_025359965.1 Pedosphaera sp. | reverse complement strand
GGGTGCATCCCAAAATTGTGAAAGCTGTAATTTCCTGGGTTTTTTGGCTTGAAGGGTGACTAGTGTCTAGGCATGTTTCCTGGCATGAACCTCTTCGCTCATAAACGTCAGCAGATACTTCAGGAAATGGAACGGATCCAGTTGATGGAACTGGGTTCCATCCAGGAGGAAAACCGCCCCTCCCAACACAACCCCGGTCAAACCGTCGGGCCTTACTTCAAGCATCAGGTCTGGGAAAGCGGCAGGAACCGGACTCGGCGCATTCCCGCAGAAAAAGTCGCCCCTCTGATTCAGGCCATCGGCTCCCGCAAGAGGTTTGAGCAGCTGGCCGGGGAGTTTATCGACACCACGGTGGCGATGACCCGCGCTCAGGGATCCCCATTGGCCGGGTCAAAAAAAAACGCGACGAGTTCCAAGAGGCCCTCCAGCAGGAAAGCTCGGGACTGATCGAGCGTTTTCTCAATCAGGCCCCACAGGAACAGAAATTGGGGGAGTTGGAGGTCCAGTTGCGCGCGCTCCTTTTGAAAAGCGGGGCGAGGCTGCTTGAGCCGGTGATCCAGGCCTTGGCCGACCAGTGTGACGCCTCTTTCCAACCGGCCCCGGCGCAGCGGTTTGCCGGACGCAGGCCGCTGCAAATCCAAGGGCTCTTTGGACTGATGCAGATCACCCGCGATTATTATTTTGATGGCAGGCAGGGACATTGCCCCGCCGATGCGGCTCTGGCCCTGGAGGGGTGCTACACGCCGAGTCTGGCCCGGATGCTTTGCCGGGCGGCGGCCAAAAGTCCTTATCAGGAGGCTAGTGAGGATCTTCGGGATTACGCCGCAGTCCAAGTGCCTGCCAGCCAGATCCAGAGGCTTGCCCTGAAGATTGCCCCGGCCGTGGGACCCTGGCTGAAAACCCATGTCTCCGAGCCCGAACCGGCCTTTATGTACATTTCAGGCGATGGGACAGGCACCCCCATGCGCAAGGAATGTCTGACAGGCCGTGCGGGCAAACAGGCTGACGGTTCGGCCAAAACACGCGAAGTCAAACTGGGCTGTGTTTTCCTCCAGACGGAGGTGGACCCGGAGGGGCATCCCGTGCGCAAGGAGGCTTCGACCTCCTACATCGGCACTTTCCAGCCGGCGTCGGAGTTCGGGGCACTGCTGCGGCAGGAGGCGTGCCGTCGCGGCATGGCCCACGCCACCCAAACCATCTTTATCGGCGACGGGGCAGCCTGGGTTTGGGAGGTGGCCCGGATCAATTTTTCAGGAGCCGTTCTGATCCTGGATTTTTACCATGCCCTCCAACATGTCTTTGGTTTGGTGGAAAGCCTTTTGGGCAGGGATGCGCCTGCGGGAAAGAAGAGATGCAAGCTGTGGAAAGGCTGGCTGTTGAAAGACAAGGCCGGGCGGATCATTGAGCAGGCCAAATCGGAATTGGAGCGGAGCCCAGACAGGGAGAAGGCTGGAAAGGAAATCGCCTACCTGGAGAACAATCTGGAGCGAATGACTTATGGAACCTTCCGCAAGGCCGGCTATTTCATCGGCTCCGGAGTCATTGAGGCAGGCTGCAAAACGGTCGTGGGAAAACGAATGAAAGGCTCAGGCATGTTTTGGTCCGAGCCGGGAGGCCAGAGCATCCTGGATCTTCGATGCGCTTTCCTGAGCCATCGACTCGGCCCCTTCTTCCAAAACCGCGCCGCAAACCATGCCGCAAGGAACGACACCCTCAAATTTGCCGCTTGAATCCTTCCTTCCACCCACCCTCTCTCACAAATTTGAAATGCACCCTTTGGACTCACGCTGGAAAACTGGACTTGTCCGCCACCACGCTTCCAGCTATAGGAGAATGCATGCGAATGATTTTTCTGTTGCTGGCGGTGGTTTCCCTGGCTGTTGCCTTAATCGGCCACAGCAATCCTTTGACTTCCGGGTTTGGTAAGGCTTTGGCTGGCACCTTTTTCATTATCTTCTACATCATGCTCCTGTTCAAGAATGTGAAGGCTTGAGTGGGTCGTAAAAAATACCCACCCGAATTAATTCGGGTGGGTTTTTCTTTGAAATGGGAACCCGTCGACTGCTGTTGTAGCGGTTGCGTGCGAACCCCTTTGTAGATTGGGGATCAGTGAGACCGGTTCCCTCACTCGAGGACGGGGTCGTGAGGAAATTGGCACAAATCACAAATTCCCGCAAGCACGGCTTTTTCAATGATCGAATATTCGAAGCAACCCCGATCATTCCAATTGATGCTTTTAGCCGCTCAACGTTGCAGGCTGAAGGTCCAACAATGCGATCAGTCACCGTCATCGTCGCCGCCTTTGTGGGCAAGGACGAAGGCGGCTCGTTTAGGAGCGGGCATGGGGGAGAGATGCCCCCTGACATTGCGCCAGATTACTTCGTTGAGGAGTAAATCATCCGCCGCATCTTCTTTTGCAAAATTCATTTTCGCAGATTGTTTTGTTCCCCATGCAGAGGCTTGCGTTTTTGCGTTGAGGTCGGACTGTGGTGCCATCGCGGTGTAGGGTCGTAGGTCCGGCCTCGATTGGAAGGATTTGAACATGGGCAATGCTGCGGCGTCGAATTGGGACATGGGCCGCAATCCTAGAATCAGTTCCATGGTGCGCAGCATGCTGCTGGTGGAGTACATCGTGGAATCGACGGAGCCTCGCTTGATGTAGGGGCTGATGGCGAAGGCGACGGTGCGGTGCGCATCGACGTGATCGGGTCCATTTTGCGCATCGTCCTCCACCACAAAGATCGCAGTTTGTGCCCAGAACTTCGACTTGGAGACAGCCTCTACCACGCGACCCAGGGCGAGGTCATTGTCGGCCAGATAGGCTGTGGGGGTGGGTTTGCCTACCGAGGCTCCAGAGGTGTGATCGTTGGGCAGACGGACGATTTGAAGACGCGGCATTTCGCCTTCTTTTTCGAAGCCATTGAGCTCGGAGATAAACCGGTCGGCCCGTTTTTGATCAGGGTAGTTCATATCGAACGTGTGATACCACGGGTCGAAATTTCCTTTTAGGGAGTGGACACGAGTTGTGCCTGGGTCGCGTTCTGTTTTGCCGTCGGAGGTGAACTCGCCGTAGCTCCGATAAGACACGCCCGCCGCTTTGGCTATATCCCAGAGGTAGCCGCCGGAGGGGGAGGCGATGGGGAATTTACCCTCGCTGGGGTAAGGATATTTTTTGCTGTCGTTGTGTCCGTAGCTCATGGGCCAGCTCTTCTCGACGAAGTCTGTCGCGTAAGCGCCCATCGTCCACTCGTGGCCGTCCGCGCTGACTTCGCTCTCCACGTAGAAGTTGTCAAGCAGCACAAAATCTCGGGCCAGTTGATGGTGATTGGGTGTGACCGCTTCCGGGAAAAGGCAGAGGGAGGGATCGCCGTTGCCTTCCTTCATATCGCCCAACACCTGGTCGTAGGTACGGTTTTCCTTAATGATATAGATGCAATACTTGATGGGCGAAACGTCTCCTGCTTTCCTTGGCACGGGGTTGCCTTCCAAGATTTTTGCGACTTGCGCATGGTGCTCCGGGCTGAGGGGGCATGCCGGCATAGGCGATGGCAGTGTAGCGTTTCATCTCCGCCTCGAAGCCGGAGCTGCGGGGCAGGTCGACTACGCCGAGGCTGCCTCGAAAAAGGCCGCCGATGTATTCAATGGTTGTTCCCGGGGGTGCTTTGACGCCCGGTTGAGGCCCCTTGGGGTTGGCTTTTGAGATGCTCCCCTTGCCGTTGGCCACGAGGAGTTTTTTTCCATCGGGAGTGAGTCGTACAGAGGTGGGATACCAGCCGGTTGGAATGAATCCGAGGGAACGACTTTTGCCCGGTAAGGAAATATCGAACACAGCCACGGTGTTGATGTTGGCGTTGGCCACAAAGAGACGCCCTCCATCAGGCGAGAGGGCTAGGCTGTTGGGTGTGTTGCCCATGGGCGAGCCTGGCTTCAATTCAGCCACGAGGGTTTCAATGGTTCTGCCGCTGGCAGTGTCAATCACGCTGACGGAATTACGGTTCGCATTGGCCACGTAAAGGCGTTGGCTCGATTTTTCCAACAGCATTTCGTTGGGGTGTTCCTCGGTGGACCATCGGTCAATGATCTGGCGTGTGCCGAGGTCAATCACGGCCACGGAGGATTGAGCCCAGAGGCTGACGAAGAGACGGCCATGCTTTTCATCAAGCGCGCAAGAAAAAGGGAAAGGTTCTTCAGGTCCGGTGCTTTCGAGAAGAGCCTCAGCTCGTTTGGTGATGGAGGCTTCGTCAAAGTCTGTGGCCGGAGGGAGGGTTGGAGTGGATCCGCCGTTCTTGGTGCCAAGAAGGATTTCAGTGATAGGCGAGTGTTCTTCCATATCTACGACGCTGATTGATTGGCCCCAGACATTGGCGATATATGCGGTGCGACCGTCAGCGCTGAGGGCGATGCCGCAGGGAATGCCGCGTTCCTTGGCGGGCCTAAGGCGGATTTCCTTGGGTTGGGTAAGCTGGCCATCGACGAAAACGAAGGAGTGAACGACCTCATCCCCTGCGCCGCTGCAAACCAAGCGGCTGCCGTCGCGCGAAAAAGCGATGCCGTAAAATGCTTCATTCAAGGCCGCTCGCGATACCACGGTATCGGTCGTTAGATCCACTACCACGGCCTCGTGCTTGCCGTAGCCAGAATGGAGGGCTACCACATAGCGGCCGCCGGGATGCACCGCAAGGTTAACCGGGAAGTCGCCAAGCTCAACCTGACGTCCTGCAGGCCGGAGTGACCACATGTTGGGCAGGAGGATTGAACCGTCATCCTTTCGACCGGGGAGTTCAGCTTGGTTGGGGGCGAGTGATGAATTGGAAGTGGAGCATGCTGAAACGGACAGCAGCAACGCGGCAACACCCGACGTGAAAAACTGTTTCATGGCTACTACCTTTATGACAGCGAAACCCGCCGTCGTATAGTTACATTAAGCCAATGAGCTGAAACGTGTTGCGCTTGGATGGATGCGATATTTTTCTAAGAGCCTGTCTGAAAACTCACGTTAGAGGGTGAATCAAGCGAGTCTGCGGAGTTGGATTCGTATCATGGCGAGATAAACCCATGCTTCGGCACTGGATTCCGTCCTCTCGTAGTCCCGGGCGAGGCGGCGGTGCTG
>JANYDC010000009.1 GCA_025359965.1 Pedosphaera sp. | reverse complement strand
CTGTTGGCAACGAGAGGTTCTGGATGCACCACTCAACCTGCAACCGCTCCATTCAAACGGGCGGGCCAACAACCTATGCGGGTTCCAAATGTGCCTTTAGGATAGCCTGCTTTTAAAACATGCCGTTTTTGGAAGTGCCCTATTGTCCCATTGTGTCTGAAAGTCGGAAAACCAATAAATCGTTGGTGAAGAAATAATGGTATGTTGCGAATTCTACGCTTAGTCAGTCTTTATCTTGTGCTGGGATGGGGCGCTTCAAGTATTGCCCAGACAGCGCCTGGGCTCAAGGTTACCGCCTATGGCACCAACCAGCTCCAGATCACCATTACAAATGGTGTCACGGGCGTGAGCTATGAGCTTTTTCGCACCCCGGTCCTTGGCGCTACCACCGTGTACCCATGGGCGCTCCACGCCTCGGGAACGCTGAACCAGACCAACTTTGTTGTCAGCATGTCCATTGAACTCACCGGTTTCTTTCAGGCCACCATTGGAAACAACTGGGACGGTGACGGGGCGGTTAATGCGGTGGACGGCCAGCCCAGCAATGCAGCGGTCGGCGCACTAACCATCACCATTGACTCACCGACCCAAGGGCAAAACCTTCAATAAGGCACATTTCCTTTCCCGCAATATCCTTTCTATGAAACCAGGCAACCGTTTCCTGCTGCTCATTTTTGCAGCTTTTATCCAAACACTTCTCTTCCCAGCTGCAACAGCTCAGCAAGTGTTGACCACAAAGTCCCTTGCCGCTGGCTCCTCCCACTCCATGGCGTTGCGGTCTGACGGGACGGTGTGGACCTATGGAACCAACAACAGCGGCGAACTGGGCCAGGGCAGCACGCCTCTAAGCCTCTCGCCGCGCCGGGTCCAGGGACTGCCGGTGATTGCCGGAATTTCCGCTGGCCCGCTCCACTCCCTGGCCGTGGGCACCAATGGAACGGTTTGGGCTTGGGGCACCAATGGCAGCGGCAGGCTTGGGAATGGGACATCGACCACTGCCAGCACCGCCGTGCAAAGCACTGGCATCACGACCGGCACGGCGGTTTCCGCAGGCGTCGGCCACTCCCTGGCCCTGCTCTCCAATGGCCGTGTCATGGTCTGGGGTGCGAACGAGAGCGGACAACTTGGCACGGGCAACACCAACGCCTTGAATGTGCCCACGCTGCTGGGCACGCCGTCGAGCGTGACGGCCATTGCGGCAGGATCGAACTACTCGGTGGCGCTGACCGCCAATGGCGAGGTATGGAGCTGGGGAGCCAATGCTGTGGGCCAGCTTGGCCTTGGGAATACCAACAGCCAGCTTTCCCCCATCAAAATCGGCACGCTGAGCGGCATCGCCGCCATCGCCGCTGGCCACACGCACGCTCTTGCTCTGGGCAGCAATGGCGTGGTCTACGCCTGGGGCCGCAATGCCGAAGGCCAGATTGGCGATGGCACGACGGGCAACTCCCTTTCGCCCAAGGCTATGACCACGACCGGAACGGGCAATGCGCTCGGTGCGGTGCAGGCCATTGCAGCCAACTTCAACAGTTCAGCCGCGCTCTCTGCGAAAGGGCGCATTGCTTATTGGGGATCGTTCAATGACGGCTACTCCGTACAAACGACAGCCGTGCCGATCATCCTCGGTTCCGTTATCACTGACTCGTTCAGCCTGCTTTCGTGCGGCAATGGGTTTCATCTGGCTGGGCAGGTCGATGGTTCAGTCTGGGTTTGGGGTAGCAACCTCTTCGGCCAGTGGGGGACAGGGGAGTACATCCAGGACGCTTGGACGGGAAGGGGCTACAACGCGTACAATCCGGTTTTCGCCTTTTCCTCCCATCCAAAATCAACAGCGACACGCTTTAATCGTGGATATGGCGCAAACAAAAACCTCAATTCCTTCCTGTTGCCGCTTGATCTGGAGGACGGTGTCCGGCTGGGGTTGCAGGACACAGAACAGTATTTCTACGGCTCTGGCGCACCTTGGTTTCTACGGGTGGCCAAGAACCTGCGGCAACACTCCCTGATTGCCGACGCAGGGACGAATTTTGTCCGTGTCGCTGTGGAAAACCCGATTGCGGCTTATGGCGCGGACGCAGGGGCCAGCAAGCTGTTTGTGGGCGACAGCTACACTTTCGGAGTCTATTCCGGGATGTACGACGAAAGCACGGGCGACACCAATCTGATTCGGATTTTGGTCTACGACCGCAGTGCTTTTGTCAACGGCGCGACCAATGTGACGCCAGTCAACACCATCAATATTGGAATTCCCCGCCGGAGCATCACCGCTGACGCGGCGAACTGGTCCCTCTTTATACAAAATGGCCACCAATCCGTAAGCGAAGCCAGCGGTCTAAGGACCACCATCGAGGTTTCCAGCGGTGATGGTTACACTGGCGACTGGGGAACGAGTTGGTTGCCTGCCGGGGGGGGGAACTGGCTGGTGGTCCCCAATGTGACCCTCGGCGGCTACAGACTCACCCATACCGCCACGTCCACCAATTATTGCTACATCGTGGAAGGCAAGGGCAAGGTTCAGCACTCTGGCAACACCGTCCAGCCCATGGCGACCAACAGTGCTGGCTGGGCCACCGTCCCCCTGTACGCCATGAGCTTTGAGAATAAGTCGGCCCAGGCACCCAGGTTTGTTGATCAGCTCTTTTTTGAGTCCACGCCGTTGCCATCTCTGTACGCAGGCCGCCGACTTGACGACCTATCCAACCCCGCCTTGATCCTCACGACCACGGCCAGCCTCACCAACGATGCCGCCTACCTGACGCTCGACGCCAGTCCAGAACTTCGGCAGCACCCGCTCCTGGACAAACTGGTGGATGATCTTGGCAAAGACCCGCTCCAACTGGCCAGTTATGTGATCAACGAGATTGAGCTAACCGACCCGATGTCGCTGCTTGAGTTTGGCAAAAAGGTCAATGACTCAATTGAAATTGGCGGTGTTAACCGCTCGGCCACCGGCGTCTTTCTGGAGGGGCAGGGTTCGCCCACGGAACAGTGTGCGCTCCTCGTCTATCTGCTGCGCAAGGCGGGTTATTCCGCAGGCTATGTATTCCCGACCAACAGCAACCTGAGGCTCACAGACTCATACCTGAGCCAGCTATTTCGCATGCCCGTGAAGGGCATGAGCTACTACGGGGGCATGCCGGTGATAACGAACGGAATGATTGTGGTCAATTACCCCTGGGTGATCGCCAATGTGGGCACCAATACCGTGCAAATTTTCCCCTGGTTGAAAGACCACGAAATAGTGGAGGGAAGGGATATCTACGACTACATGCCGAACAACTACAAGACGGGCGTAGAGTTCACGAAGGATTTTCTCAACGGCAAACCTGAACTCATGGCATTGGCCCCAACAGCCACCAGCACCGCCATGGATTATTTCAAGGCCTACCTCACCCAGATGCTCAGCACCAACACCATCACGCCGAACGTTTCCCTGGACCAGTTTGGCGTTCGCTCGTTTAACCGCCGCCATGTTTTTGCCGGGTGGGACGCTCTGCCCAAGCCCACGGTTCTGACCAATGAAAGCCAGAACATTGTCGTCCCATCCCTTTCGGCCAGCCCGGTTACCTATCCGTTTCTCTCGAACATCTTCGACCATATCCAGGTTCAGGTTTTTCAAACCACCACGGCCACCAACAACCTGATATTGGACACAGGCAACTGGCGCATCTGCGACATGCTCAACCGTAAATTCCTGCTCTACTCCACGGCGGCCACCAATGTGACCCTGTACATGGAAAGCTATCGGCCTGGGGTTGCGGGGACCGACAATTTTGCCGGGTTCGACACTAGCTCCTCCGTGGTGAAGGGGCAAAGCCTTCAAGCCCTGGTCGGCAGCGGCATTACCTCCCTTCCCATGATCTACACATACAAAAGGCGTGCCAGCACGCTGACCCAGCCCTGGTATACCATTCCCATGGTGGAAGTTGCCACATGGTACACCACGACTTTTGCAAAGAAGGCGGATGTAACGGCCATCAACATGCACATCGGAAGGGTCACACCCGCCATGGTGCAAAAGGTGGCCGAGCAATACTGGAAGACGGAGAGGGCACGCGCCCAAAATCCCAGCACGGTGGTTGATGTGGTTGATTCCACCGGCACTGCCGCGTTTCTGGTGGGAATGGATATGATGGCCCAGATGTCCGAAAATGACGATTGGGCCTCACGTTTGCATAAGAATGTGGGTTTTTTCGCCCAAGGATTTGGACATGTGGGCATAACCCCGCTGGCCAGTGGGAAAATGCAGATCGACATCGATTACCAGGCTGGAACAAGCATGGTCATAGGCAACGGACAGCTAAATCAAAGCAGTGGCGATTTTTCGCAGCATACCGCAATGAATTACCTTCCGATCGCGCAGCTTGCCCGTGAATCTGCGGAACACGCAGTCTTTGGGAAAATGTTTAGCGACCCCAACCCGCTTTCTGCGGTGCGTGTGTTACAAGTGGCAGGTGACAACGCCCGCAATTCCGGTTACGCGCCTGTGCTCGACGTGAATGTGAAGAACTATCAGACGATAGCAGGTACCATCCAGACCGGGTATGGCAACCGTCCAGCCTCCTCCAACCCCGCTTTGTGGTCATATATTTATGATGTGTATGGGGCTTATGCAGGCCAATTCCTGGATAAAGAGACCAATTTTATGCGGGCTTTTGTCACGCCCGGCGCGATTTCCATACCGAGCGCAGGATACGTCGGTGCGGCTGCTTTCTTTTGCGGTAGCCTCTCGTCCGGTTCAGTCCTCACTTTTGGGGCAAACCTCCTTCACGGCGGGCTTAGCTCATGGGACTTGGACTATCTCACCACCCCCGATTTTTCCAGCTACGAACTCAGTCACAGTCTCAAAATGGAGCCGGGGAATGGGTATTCGTTTGTGAGGAACGATTTTTC
Organism: Pedosphaera sp.; assembly: GCA_025359965.1. GTDB lineage: Bacteria > Verrucomicrobiota > Verrucomicrobiia > Limisphaerales > SXQI01 > SXQI01. Next base: position 7,508 of record JANYDC010000009.1, on the reverse strand, counting down.
AACCCCGTCCGTCCACTTTGATTTTTCAACGCTGGATTATCTGGCTATGACCATGAATTCAGGTGTGAGCCGTCCTCAATTTGTCTTCACGCCCCAGCAGGGCATCGAAGGTGGGATGAGCGTTAAGGCTCTGAATCTACCGGGAGGAACATCCACCGAGGTCGGGCAGCGCACCGGGGAGGATGTGGGCTTTTTTGGGAAGGTGTCCGCCTCGGTCCAACAGGCCAAGACCTTGGTGGTGGACCCGGTCCAGGTGGTCACCGGCGAGTTCTACGTGGATGCCACTGACCTGCGCCTGCCGGGGCCGTTCCCGTTAGAACTGCGCCGTAATTATCTGAGTGGAAATCCAGGCGACTCCGGGCTCGGCCACGGCTGGAAATTGAGCCTGATGCCGTGGCTGGTGAGGACCACCAATAGCGCCGGAGACAAGCTCATCCTCGCGGCGGAGATGGATGGCAGCATCATTGCCTATCGCTGGAAGGTGAATCATCTCTGGACCGTCCGCCAAGAGGACAATCCGGGCTTGGTCAATTATACGGAGGCCGGGATCGGCTCCACAGCCAACCGGTTCAACAACACCATCACCGACTCCAGCACCAGTGGTCTGGTTTATGTGCTGACCGGCGCTGACGGCAGCCGCCGCACCTATCAGGAGATGAATTCATTTCCATTGACCTCCGGGACCAACCAGATGGCCCGCATCCGGCCTTACCTGACCCGTTGGGAGGATCACGCCGGAAACTTTTACGCGTTCTCCTATGGCAGCTCGTCGACCGAGAACGATTACGGGCAATTGAACAAGGTGCGGAGTGGGAACGGCGCGGCTCTGTCGCTCAAGTACGACTACAACGGGCGTGTCACGGAAGTCATCGCCAATGACGGACGTAGGGTCCGTTACACCTACGACAACTACGGTGATCTGACCCAGGCCACCCTGCCCGACAATTCTGAGGCCAAATACAAATACCAGCACTACTCATTCACGAACAGCATCCCTTACACGGACTCAAACCATTTGTTAATTGATGAGCTGAAGCCGGACGGACGGGAACTGGTCAACGCTTATGATAGTCTGCGCCGCGTCCTCACTCAGGCTTCCACGGTCGGCATCAACCGGCTGCTGGTCACCAACGCCTGGTTCTTCTACACGAACAATGTCGCGTTGTGGACCGACGACAGCATCACCGGCTCGACCCGCGTGGAAGACTGTTTTCACAATGCCACAACCTACACTTACACCTCGAACCTGGTCACCCGCATCGATTATCCGCTCTCGCGGACGGTCTTGCAGGACTGGTTTGATGGCAGTGAGACGGCCAAGGCGGGCTATTACCAGCGCAGCTTGGAGCAGGTGACTGATGAGCGGGGGCTGATCAACCAGTTTACCTACGATGCCAGCGGCAATCTGACCCAGCTCGTGTGGAAAGGCGATCTGACCGGGAACGGCATCACCACGGAAACCGCCGCCAACACCGTCACGTTTAATGGCAACAATCTGCCTGTGACCGCACGGAATGCGGTTGGGAACGGACTGAATTTTTACTATGAGGATGGGGCTGATCTCTTCCGCCCGACCAGGGTTCTTCAGATCGGGGCAAGCACCGCCATTGCCACCAACACCATCACTTACGGCAATCTGTCCGAGATCATTGTCCCAGGCACATGGACCAACCAGGTTTTCGGCCTGCGCACCCAGTTGGTGCAGGCCGATATAGCCACCAACCAATGGCTCTACAATTCACGCGGCTTTCTTACCCAATCCATCGCTTTTGCGCAAACGGCTGAGCTGATCACGAACACCGATCCTGCGGTCACCATTTCGTATACCAACACGCCCCAGGGCCAGGTTGCCCAGCGGACGGACGCGGCGGGAAGAAAAACGAAATTCGGCTACGACGCCGCTGGCCGCACGCTTTGGCGCGATGTGATGGATGAGACCGGTGCCATCGTCATCCGGGAGAACTTCTACTATAACCGCAACGGCGAGCTGGAATGGTACGACGGCCCGGCCTCCAACCCGGACGACTTCGCCTATTTCGACTACGATGGGGCCGGACGCAAAGTCGAGGAAGTGCGCTGGCGGGCGCGGGCGAGAGCCGACGGCAGTGGCGTGGAGGCCGAAACCGACGACAACCTGTATGCCACCACCACCTACCGCTACGATCCCTTTGGCAATATGGTGTCCGCGATGAATCCGCGTGGCGTCGTCACCACCAATGTGTATGACGCGCTGGGCGAAGTGGTCACGAGCAGCGTTCTGTCGTTCGGCGGGGCCTCTCTGGCATCACAGGGCTTCACTTATGAGCCGGGAGGGTTGGTGAGCAGCCAAACGAACCCATTGGGTGGTGTTGATCAAACCCAGTACACCAGCACCGGTTTGCCCAAATACCGGAAAACCGCCGATAATTCCGTGATCAACTGGCGTTACGATCTGGCCGGAAGACTGGTCAAACAAACTTTTAGCAATGGTTCATTCTGGCAAACGACCTATGCTGACGCCACGCGATTGGTGACCAGCGTCTTCAAGAACACCGGCAGCACCACTTTGGCCAGTATGGTCACCGAGTTCGACCGGCGCGGAAATGTGTTCCGCACCCAGGACGCGCTGGGGAACAACTTCACCAACTGGTTTGATGGGCTGAACCGGCTCAAGCTCTCCGCTGGTCCCGTGACCATTGCCATCAATCCGCCCGGATTCACCTTCCCGCCGCCCCCCACCAACGGGGTGCAGCAGGTGGTCATTTTACTGTATGACGCCTCGGGCGCAGTGACGGTTCGCAGCAATACCCTTGCTGAGAGCACCACCACCCGCCGGGACGCCTTGGGCCGAACCACCTCGCTCGAAGTCCGCCAGGGTGCCACTCTGCTTCGGCACGTGGCCACCAGCTATTCGGCGGACCAGCATGGAATGGTGGTCACGGAAGGCGATGGCGCGGATGCCATTACGAGCTACTCATTCTTTGACAACGATGGCAACAACGTCCTGAGCGCAGGCTATCCCGCGTCCTCGACCATGGAGTACTCCATCAACCAGTTCGACGTCGCCAACAACCCCGTCAGCGCCAGACGTTTCTCCAATAAAAGCGGGGCGGTGACGCTCTGGCAGTCGCAGACCAACACGTTTGATGAACTCAACCGCGTGGCCACCCACAAGGAATTGGACGATGCCCTGACAACGTTCCAATACAATGCCCTGGGCAATACCACCTATCGCTCCAACGGCGTCATCTGGCGGGCGACCTACAACACCGCTGGCCAGATGCTGACTGAATGGGATGCCGACACTGTCGGTGCAACTGCTCGCTCCAGCTCATACGCTTATTTTGGCTCCGGCAACGGTTTCGCGGGCCTTCCCAGCACGAGCACCGATGCCCGTGGTGTCACCTGTACCTACGCTTACGACGATTGGTTGCAGACAGCGTCAAAAACCTACACCGGCAGCAATAACGAATACAAGATGACCACGGCGTTTACCTACGACGCACGCGGTTCCATGACGACCGTGGCTGAGAGCTTCCTCAGCGGCACGACGGGACCGTCCACCACCGTCGACCGCAGTTATGATGCTTACGGCCTGTTGTCAGGCGAGAATGTCAAAATAGGCACGAGCATTCTCAGCGGAACCTCCATCCAGTATGACTCCGCCGGACGACGGGTTGGCCTGGGATTCGGTTCGTTTGGCTACAAGTACACCTGGCGGGCGGACAATCTCTTGACTGGATCAAGCGGCCCGAATGGGGGCGGCACCTACTCTTACAACACAGCAGGACTGCTCGCCGGGCGAACCGTGGGGCCAAAGGCCGTAGCGGTCACTCAGCGCGATGGCTTGGGCCGTCTGCTCGGCCAGACCACCACCATTGATGTAAACACCCTCGTGGAAGCAATGGCCTACACCGGTGACGGCCTCATCAGCACCCATACGGTGGCCTGGTCCGATTTTAGCGACAACCGCTCATACGTTTATGGAAATCTGACCCGCCGTCTGACTGAGGAAAGGACGGCAGTCAATCCGACCACGATCTGGACCAACGTTTTCCAGTATGACAACGGCAGTGCCGCCGGACCCGGCGTTTTGACCAGGCTGGCCCAGCCCGACGCCGGAGGAGCTTCACTGACCAGCGGCCCCGACACCTTCAGCCGAATCAACAAGGAGACCAACAGCGTGGCCAAACGCCTGATGTATGGACGCGTCAATTCGACCAACGGGTTCAGCACCACCCGTATCATGCTCGACGGAACGCCCCAGACCGTGGCGAGCGTGGGCACCTCGGATTCCAACTGGCCCACGCAATGGAGGGCTGATCTGGAGTTAAGGCCGGGTATGCACACTCTCCAGGCCGCCGCAGTCCACCCCAGCGGCCAGTACCAGTCCACCAAGACCATCACCTTCACCAACAGCGCCGCCGATCAGACGTCCATCACCTACGATGCCCAGGGACAGGTTAGCGGACGCACCTGGAAGAACGCCGCCCTGGCGACCATCCGCCAACAGAACTTCACCTGGGATGGACGGGGCCGGTTGCTGGCGCTGACCGAACGTTCTGGCACCAGCCTTAACGACGGCTACAACTGGTCTGCCGTGTATGACGCTCTGGGCAGACGGCTCCAGCAGACCACCACTATTGTTACCAACGGCACGGTCCTGACTGCCCAGGCCAAGAGCATCAAGTCCTACTTTGATCCCCAGGTCGAATTCATGGAACTGGGCGTGGTCGAGAACGGACGCCCATCATGGAAGCTGTATGGGCCTGATTTGAACGGTGAGTATGGCGGGTTGAATGGCACGGGCGGGTTTGATGCCATCGTGCCGGACGTGGACCTGTTCTGCCCGGTGGTGGGTGACGCTCGCGGCAACATGCTGGCAGTGTATGACCAGGCTCATGCCATGATAACAAGGTTCCTGTCACGCCCGACCGCCTATGGCGCAGTGCCGGGCTATCGTCCGGCTGCCCTCGGCAATGGGGCCAAGGTGGAAGATTCCAGCGCATGGCGCGGACGCTGGCCGGACATCTCTGGCCTGGTCTGGCTCGGCGCACGTTACTACGACCCGCAGGAGGGCCGGTTCCTTAGTGCCGATCCATACGGGCATGCAGGCAGTCCGTCACTGTACGACTTTGCCAACGGCGATCCGGTAAACAATTTTGATCCAGATGGAAGGCTGGGTAAAGGCCAGTATGTGGCCCTAAACCCATCCACCGGCTATGTCCAACGGTATTCGGCATACGACGCGTTCTATTTGGGCAACGCGGCAGCTTGGGCAGGAAAGACTGCTGACCGTAATTACGCACTCTATCAAGGACCGATAACGGATCGGCCCATTGCGTCTTTTGGCGACAGCAGTTTCCGCATGCTTTTCGGCGACCAGTCTGCCGCTTTTGCCGAGGCGGCGGTCATGCTCGACGTAGGGGCGGTGCTTGCCGTTCCCAATGCGTATCTTGATGTCCGGGATTCTTCTCAGCTTGCCGGTACGGCCTCGGTCGTTGGGTCGTTCGGAGACAAATCATTCGCCTATACGCAGGCTGGGGTCGCCGTTGCCTCGGCTTTTATCGTGTTTGAAAAACCCGTAAGTCTTCTTCGTGAAGGTGTCTCAAAAAGGGCGGGCAGCGGGCCTTCCAAAAGCTTTTTGGAGATCAGCGATTCTTTCAAATCATCAAAAGCGGTTCAGAACTTCGGTTCGCCAAAGCCGACGGACTTCATATTTGACACAAAAAGTCAGAGATTTATCTTGGGGCGAGGCCCTCACGGCCATGATAGCGTCTTGCAGGCGGGACAAATATCTCCACACAATGGTGTAGTAGGTGGAAGAATCCGCAGGCAGAATGGGAGCCTTATTTCTGATGAGTGGAGTGGTCACTATGGTCAAAATTGGACCCCTGAAATTCGCGAACAGTTTCAAAACTTCATGAAACAGCATGGCGTTACGATCAAGCATGTCCCTTGGGCACCATGATAAACGAAGGCCTCCAAAAACAACTGTTGGCTCTTATCGAAGAGCTATGCCCACAGTGGCAGGCATTCCCCCGCCACGACACAGAAAATAAGGCTATTTTACGATGGCTTCCAGTGGCATACATCGCAGCGGCTAAAATCCAGCTCGGCATTTCCTCCGATGCTTATTGGGTACGATTAACACCTCAAGGGGCTATGGAATTCAAATCCGATTCCTCATTTGTGTTTCTTCTGCCTATGCTCGAAATTCCATTCCACGAAGTTATTGAATTGATTGGTAATGGGCTTAAGCAGCACGGTTTATCCATTAAATTTCTAAAAGGCTTTCCTTCGGAAAATATCGCGATAACAGGTCTTTCAAGTTGCTCAGAACACTGGGCTGACTTGGCACTGAACTGGACTGAGCAACTTCCGCCCACTTCCAACATCCAAAGCGCATTACAGACCCTCGCTCAAGGCGGTCCAACTCAAAGACTTAGACACAAAGCACAGAAATTCTTGGCTCAGCGACACAAAAGGACATCCTGAAGCGGTTATGCGAACAGATCGGCCCGCGTGCCTGAGGTAGTATTTATGACTGAGACTCAGTTTTTGACGCCTCTGGTCGAGCAGGGGTGGTATGAAAAAATTAAGTAACATTCGTGAAATAGAATTGAGCAAGGAGAGCTTTGAACGATTTCCTGTTTGGGTATGGGATGACGATCGGGTCTCTCATCATCCTCTGTCCGTGACTGGGCCGTTGCCGATGGGAGTTTGGCACGTTGTTTTTAGGTTCAACGGTTACAACGGTTTTCAGGGCGGCGACTGAGTGGATATTTGATGGGCATACAATCGTTTTATGGATTCGGGCTCTTTGTCGGCGAAGCACATGGATTGATTAATTTCAACCTTCCCGATCTTGCGGTTGCAGTTGTCGAGCGAATTTCGATACAGTTGAATAATGAACCACTTCTACCACTTAGTTACGAAGCCAACGTCCGGTTTGAGGGTCAGCCGCAAATTAAGGGGCTCTTCCAAAATCTGGGGTGATGGCACGCCATGAATGTGGACAGTGACATGGGATGCGCAGCTGCCTTTGGCAACTCGGGAGCCGCCACCGATGGGGGCTGGTTCCTTCAAGATGAACTTACGAAGACATGCTATACCGGATACGGTCGCACGCCTTCTACCGTATGCGGAGGAATGGGGCATCGGCGATGACTATGACCGCGAGATGAAAGTCTCAAAGGCTAGTGATTCTCAATTGTTGGACCTTGTTGGTTGCATAATGACGATTGACAGACATTCACTATTCGCGTGGTTAGAAGGGCCGGAGTCATACGATCCGAATCCCTCGGAAGAGTATGTGGCGTTTACATGCCTTACGATGGCTATTGAGGCGGCAAAGATTAAGGGCGCTTCCAGAAACTGAAATAATGTAAAAAAGCTGGTGTGGATTTTGAGTGGATGGGTTGTGGATTTCGTCAAAGAATGCATGCCTGAAATCATCCGCCCCGCTGAGCTTTCCTTCTTCTCCCTGACCGAGCGTCTGGCTCAGATTTCCCAGCAGCGCGACCCTC
>JANYDC010000063.1 GCA_025359965.1 Pedosphaera sp. | reverse complement strand
TTTTGAAAAACGGATGGTTTTAGAATCTAAGGGCTTCCGTTTTATGATTTTCGTCGTTTGCGTGCCGCTTTTGCGGTGCGGTCCGGATGTTTTTCCTGTCATCCGGGCACACCGCAGGTTCCGGCGTCCCGCTTAGGCGGTCGCCAGTGTGTCCTTCTCCGGCGGATCAACCATGAGCTTGCCCATCCGCACCAGGTTGTACGCGCACAGGATCAGACGCGCGCTCAATCCCACCCGCGCCGCTCCCCGCTTGCGCGTCCGCCGCAGGCCCCCGATCTCTTTCGCCCAGCCGAAAACCTCCTCAATCCTTTTGCGCACCCGCTGGCTCGTTTGATAACCCAGGCTGCGCGTGGTCCTTCCGTCCAATCCCTCCACCTTCCGGTTCTTGATTTGAGCGATGTGCGGCTTGATACCTTGTTCGCGGCAGAAGCCGACCACTTCCGCGCTGTGATAGCCCTTGTCCGCACCCAGGCTTTGCGGCGGTTTTTCGCTCTCATCAATCTGTCGGCCCAGCAACTCTGTGGCTGCCGCACTTTCCGTCGTTCCGTGGGCGGTGGTGATCTCCGCCTGCACGCACAGGCCGTGGCGGTTTTCCATGAGGGCATGCAGCCCAAAGCAGAGGCGCGCCTCCTTGCCCCGGCCCTTGCGGGCCAGCTGCGCCTCCGGATCAGTGGCGCTCTGGTGCGTCGCGTTGCTTCGCTTCTCCCCGTGAAAATCCACACTGGGGTTGCCGCCATCGCCGTCGGTCGGATTCCCCGGTCCCTCCTTGGGCTGGAAACTCTTCAGGCTGGCCCAGGCGTCGATGAGCGTGCCGTCCACCGTGAAGTGCGCGTCACTTACCCACCCGTTCTCCCGGGCCAGCCCGACAATCCGGGCAAAGAACAGTTCGGCAGCCTGATGCCCCAGCAGCCTGTCCTGGTTCTTGGTGAAGGTGGAGTTGTCCCAGATCGGATCCATCAGGTTGAAATCCAGAAACCAGCGGAACAGTAGGTTGTATTCCAGGGCCTCGATGAGAAGGTTCTCCGAGCGGATGGTGTAAAGGGCCTGCAGCATCTTGGCCTTCAGCAGGCGTTCTGGCGGAATGGAAGGGCGTCCGTCTAGCGCGTACATCTTCTGGAACATCGGCGAGAGATCCTTGAGAACCTGATCGACCAACTTCTTGATCCGCCTCAGGGGATGATCCTTCGGCACCCGGCTTTCGGGCGAGATCAGGCAATACATGTCGGCTTGGGCATCCACATTTCCGCGCATGTTTATTTAGACGAACGCTGCCCAAGCACGTTTCAAACAAACTGTCACTTTTTCAATGAACTGCTGGGCCTTTAGCATAGGCTGTCACTTTACGGACTTTCAGTCCTTGGAATCAGGAGCATAGCTGTGTCGGACAGCAGGGGTCATCCGCTGCCAAATTTTTCAAACAGCGTGCCGAAGGCTCGCAAAAATCAGGTGTTAATACGATGATCGGTATTCGGATTGGTTTTTGAAATGGTATGGCGGTATGGAGGCGTTTTTATTATGGGTGAGGACAAAGTTGAGTATGAGTGGGACGGGCTGGATGTGCCGCTTGATCCCGGGGTGACACAGGAGCTTTTCAGGGAATGGCGCTCGCCGCGTTTCGGAAAGACGAATCCGGAGCGGATGAGCAACCCGATTTGGGAGTGGATTATCAAGTCGAGAATGACCGCGTTTGCCATCAACGAACAACTTAAAGGGCCCGACGTATTCGAGGCTGGGCCCGGTTGGTGTTTTAAGCGATTTGGGCGAAGTTCGACACATTTAGCGGATGGCAGAGTGGTATTGATTGCGGGCGAGCATGAGGATTCATACGACCCCAATTTCTGCATTTACAACGATGTGGTGGTTAAGCATCCGGATGGCCGGTTTGATATTTTTGGTTACCCACGGGAGCTATTTGGACCCACGGATTTTCATTCAGCTACCTTGGTCGGTGAGAGGATTATCATTATCGGCAATTTGAGTTATCCCGAGGAACGAAAGCCAGGGCTTACGCCGGTGATCGCTCTTGATTTGGCGACGTTTGCGATTGAAGCGGTGCAGACCTCAGGCGAGCCACCGGGTTGGATTTATCAGCACACAGCAACTTTGTCTGAGGATGGCAGTTCGATTGTAGTGAGAGGGGGCGAGGTGGAGCAGGGGGATCATTTCGCTCTTTCGGAAAACATCGACGATTGGCGATTGAATTTGGCGCATTGGCGTTGGGAGAGGTTGACGCAGCGTCCTTGGCAACAGTGGTTGGCGCGGCGTGTGGATGGCAGGCCCATTCATCTTTGGGAGATGATAAATCCAGAATTTTTGCAGAGTATGCTCAGTCAGGAGGAAGAGAAGATGAAGTTGCTCATCAGGATACAACAGCAGGCTGATCCTGAGTTTGCGTGGTTTGAGAAGGGAAAAAGTCAACGGCCGAATGTGGAGCTTCTTGAGCGGCTTTACCGACCGAGCATTAAGCATGAAGAGCTGCCTACTGTTGAGGGGGAGTATGACATTCACAGGGTCAAGGTAGGCGGAGTCGTACTAAAATATGTACAAAGCATCCATTCGATTCACCTTAGGGTTGAAGGGGAATTACCGCAGGCGACGATCGAAGTGATCACTCGAGAACTGGCAGAAAATCTGGCCATTCTGGAAAATGCACCTTGTGAGTTGGTGAGGCTTTGAGCGGGAGGGGGAAATGGTTTTACGGGATGGTTTGAGGACGAGGGTTCTGCGACTCTGCGGGGGGGCGATTTTTTGGAAGGAGCGGGTTTCCGGGGGTGTCGTCGCTCCGCTCCTCACGCCCTCGCTAATGGTTGAGGCGCTACGCGGTCTCGGGGAGCCCTTGGGATTGGTAACTTAAAGGATATGTCAAAGTGAGAATAATCCACGCCAAGCACTGCTCCCATGCCCGCTAAAATGAGCACAAGTCAAAAAATGCGATATTTGAAGTATGTTTGTCTGGTTGTATTCACAGTGGGCTTTGTCTGGCTGGTATGGAGCATTTGGAATCCGTATGTGCTGGTTTCCACGGAGACATTCCCTTTTGTGCCGCTTGGGCAAAGGGTGATACGGGGGTACGCCATTCACTCTGAAAGTGAGTTAAGAGGTGCTCTGGTCAAGTATGGCATATCCGAAACCGGGTTTGGAAAAAGCCACGGTTCGGTGAGGTTTGATTCACAGTTTGTTTTTGCTATTGAAAACGGGACTTTGGTCGAAATCTACCCGGGGAATTCAGGTTTTGACATCGCGGCTGTAAGTCCTTCAACCAACTTAATTTTTGTTGTCGTTCGTGGTCCCGCGCATCCCCTCAAGGTCGTAAGATACGGTCCGAATTGACCACCAAAGCAAATGAATCCGACAGGCCAACAGTAGCACGCGAGATGTCAAAGATGGACGAATGTGACTGCGCTAGTATTGGACGCGGGTCTGGCGCTTTTATTGGTTGGCTAAATGGAAAAGCCCCTGAGGCTGGCAGACCTCAGGGGCTGGTGGATCTAATACCCGTTTATGGGGTGGTCGTGTAGCGGTCTTTTGCGCTGTAACTCGATTCGGCTGGTTGACCTTTGACTGAGGCCTCTCCTGCGGTGGCGATATCGTCTGCTCCATTGCGTTCGAAGACATCCTCGGCTATGGAGATTTCTTCCGAGGTGTCGGCATGAACGGAGATGAGGATGTTTCCCTGGCGGATTTTACCCTCGTAACGCTTTGCTTCGTATTCAGGAATTCCGAGACCTACCAAGCCTCCCGTAATACCTCCGACGGCGGCTCCGACGGCGGCTCCGCTCAGAGCCGCGAGGATGGGGCCTGCCGCGATGAATGGGCCTACTCCTGGGATTGCAATGGCACCGATTCCAGCGAGCCATCCCAAGGCTCCACCCAGCACTCCTCCGGTGCCGGCGCCTGTGGCTGCGCCTTCGGGAGCTTTGGTGTGTTTCTCGTGGGCGAAGTCGCGGGTGGTTTCTTTATCGGGGAACAAGACCGAGATGTCGGTGTTGGAAAAACCGGCGCCACGGAGCTGGTCAACAATTGAATTGGCCTGAGTGCGGGAGGCTGCGATGCAGAATACTGATTTATTTGTCATAATGGTGTCTTTCTTGGGGTTGATTGTTTAGCGACGGTTTTGGATCTCCAACTGGTTGTCTACATTTCCACTTTGAGCGGCATTGAAAGCTATTTCCGCAATGGTTTTCAGTTCGTATTCACTGGCGACGGGGCCTTTCAGGGTGACATGCCCATTGGTCGTAATGATTTTCACGTTGCGGGCATTCACGGAAAGGTTCTCAGTGGCCAGAATCTCTTTGCGGATGCGGCGACTTACGGCGATGTCCGATTCATTGTTGCCCTGATCAAGAGGGGTGAGCGATTTGTTGCCGCGTTCTCTGACATTGCGGGCAGTATTGTCCGGCAGGGCGTTGGTCTCGAAGTATGGGCGCACATTATAGGAGTTGTACACGCCTCCGACGTAGGCCGGATCGTTCACGTCGGGCCAGGATTGTCCGTTGAAGTGAGGGGAGCGAGAGAGTCGATCCTTGGTGGTGTCCAGACGAAGTGAATCACGGTCTGAAGAGAATTTAAAGGCACTGGGTGGCACCAGGCTGAGTTCATCCGCGATGCCGAGGAATCCGCCCGTGGAAACCACGACGTGAACGATTCTTCCTGCGTGAAGGTCAATCAGCATGTTGTCGATTTTGCCCAGTTTTTCATCCTGATTATTCTGCACGCTCATGCCAATGATTCTGCTGACGCGATCCAGTCGGCCCATGCGATGCGATTCAGCGGAAGCTTGGAGGAGAGGATTTTTGTTGTCGTATTCACCCTCGCGAGAAGTGTTGTCCTTCGCATAGGGGCGATCCTTCTGAGTGCGATCAACTCTATCGCTTTCACTGCGCAGGGTGCGATTTGTGCCATTGCGGTCAGCTTCATTGCGCGCCGCGTTGTCCAGCCTGTGGGAGCGCTCAGGGTTAGCGGTCCAATAGGGGAGGATGTCGTAGTATTGGTAGTTTTCAACAACCCGTTCCGGGGCGACTGATTCATCCCATTTATTGACATCAAAGGCGGGTGCGCCCTTGAGTTTCTCGGTGTCGTAATTCAGATCAAAGCCCGTTGCACTAGGGCTGCGAAGCAAGGATGAGGGAGGGAAACTGAGGTGGCGAGTGCCTCCAGAAAACCAGCCGCCGGTTGCAACAATCACTTCAAGGACACGTCCAGATTCCAAATCGATGGCAAGGTCTTCCACTTTGCCGTAGGATTCGCTTTTTAGATCAGCACCTTTGGTGCGAACGCGCGAGCCGATGATCTCGTTGGCCTTCTGAGTAGTCCCGAGCCTTTCCCACATTTCCTTCTCTGAGTCCGTCTGGCCGAGCCTGCTATCGGTCAATCCACTGTTTGGAGTGCTTTGGTAATCGCGTTTGGAACCGGCTGGATTGCCGGGGTCTTTTCGAGGCGTAGTGTCCGGGAATCGATTCTCCTGATCCGGGGTTTGAGGCGGAATGGCGCCTTGCTCGGCTATGGAGGAATTTGCAGCAAGTCCAGTCACAAGACCGGCAAGCGCTAAAGCTAAAGAGTGTTTCATATTATTAAGCTAAATAGGACGTTCTGCTAAGCAACCGGCTCCTCAAGGGTGTTGGCCCTTGCTGTGCAGGTTTATTTAACACATATGATTTTGTTTTAGCTTATCGCGTGCCAGAGAGGTATTGCCTCGATTTTATTGTATTTTAGCGTTAAAGTAGGGGTTCGAGAATCAGGGGCACTCTCAATTTGCAATCGGGGTTGCAACCTGCATCTCTGAATATGAATTATCCAAACCACGAGCCAACATGATGCGGGTGTATTTGGAAGGAGTCTTACAGAAGGGGATGTGGAGCGATACGTTTTAACGTATCTTAGTCATAGATGTGCGGACGTCAGGAGGGATTCCACCTCTCAATTTTCCCAAGACTGGACAATCCTGCTTGCAAGACCCCATGAGAGGGTCATGCCCATGCCCCCCATGGCGGTGACCATGGTGACTCGATTGCGCGGGTGTAAAATGACCTGGGTTTGGCCGATCGCGCTTTTCAGGTAGGTTCCATGCCAGCGGCTGGCGATGCGTAGATCGGGTATCAGGGCAAACTCACGCAACGACGCGAGGACGAGATCGTCCAAATCAGTACGGATTTCGGGATCGAAATCGGTGGCATATTCGTGGGTGTCGCCCAAAACCAGCGTGCCATCGGGATGTTGGGCGGCAATGACGTGAACGCCCCATTTTTGGTGGAGCGGAGATTCGTCTTCGAGACGGGTTCGGAGTTTGGCGGTCGACGGGCAGTTGGCAAAGGCCGGGTAATGGCAAAGGGTGTGGTCGCTGACAAGAATCGCACCGATATCGAACCCCTTGGCCTGAGGCACGGTGCGCATCATCTGTAGCTGGCAACGCTTCAATTGCGCCTGAGCCAGTTCCTGAGGGAAGAGCAATCTCATCTCATCGCCTGCGGCAATCACCAGTTGATCGAATGCATGGCGATCTCCCGTGTTGGTTTCGACGCTGTGGTCGTGGACTTTAATGACGGGTTGCTCGAAGTGCATTTTTGCGCCCATTTTGCGCACGTGCTCTGCCAGGCCTGATATTGCCGCTTGGGGACTGATCACCGTTTCAGCACGGCTATAAAGCGCGCCACGCATACCGTCCGGGTTTGCATTGGGAAAGCGCTGGCGAACTTCCTCGGGCCCGAGCAATCGGAAGTCGGTTTTGGGGGCTTCTGAATTTGTGGCAAATTCGTTGAGGATGGCGAGGGCTTCTTCGCGATAAGCCAGACTTAGCGAACCACATGGTTTGGTCCAAAGCCCAATCTCTGCCGCAAGCTTTCTCCAGCGGTCGACGCCGAAGAGGGCCTGATCGCGCTCCTCACCAAACCGACAGCCGAGCGGCCAAAGTGTGCCGAAGTTGCGCACGCTGGCGCCCAGTGGACGGCTATGCCGTTCGAGCACGGTTACCTGCCACCCGGCCTCAATCGCGGTAAGCGCGTGGGCGAGCCCAATGATGCCTGAACCAACTATGACAATTTGTCCGCGCGACTTGGTGTTCATCCGTCAAGATTCCATACCCTATCCGGGAACCTCGGCACGTGTCACGAAGGAGTGGTATTCCCAAGGTGGCAGAAGGGGGATGCGGGTGTGTTTGTCACCTAAGAAATAGTTCGAGAGCTGCGTGGTATCCTGTATGGTTAGCTTGATATGCAATCGAGTCGAAACCCGCAGAACTCGCCATTTCGGGTGAAAACCCGTCAGGGATGGCATTTTTTGGCCTTGTGCACATGGGTTTCTGTGCTTTTTTCCACAGATTTCATCTCCAAGGCCGGGACTGTGGTTAATCCCGAACTAGGTTCCTTCCAAACACGGGTGCAGCCCATCCTTAAAGAATTTTGCTTCGATTGCCACGGGGATGGGGAGAAAAAGGGGCAGGTTGCCTTCGATGAGTTTAAGTCGGTGCAGGATTGGTTTGAGAAAAAGGATCTTTGGCTGGCTGCCCTGAAAAATGTGCGTGCCGGGATGATGCCGCCCTTGAAAAAGCCGCAGCCTTCCGAGGAGCAGAAAAAGATTCTGGCCGATTGGATCAAAGGGGAAGCATTCGCCATCGATCCGGCCAACCCTGATCCGGGCCGCGTGACGGTGCGCCGATTGAATCGGGTGGAATACCGCAACACCGTGCGTGATTTGATGGGCGTCGATTTCGACACGAACGAAGAGTTTCCCGCAGACGATTCCGGGCATGGGTTTGATAATATAGCGGATGTGCTCACGCTGCCGCCCATGCTGCTTGAGAAATATTTGGAGGCCGCGCGAACGATTGTGGCGAAGTCGGTTCCGCTGGTGGCCGGGGTTCCGGTGGAGCGCGTGCTCAAAGGACGCAGCGTGGGAAGCACCAATGACAATCCTTTGGTCCTCTCTTATTACGCTGCGACCAACGTTACATCCGCGTTTGAATTGGAACAGCCCGGACATTACCAGGCGGTGCTCGATTTAACCTCGAACGAGAAGTTCGTGGATGATGTTTTCGATTACAACAAGTGCCGGTTCATTTTCAAAATTGATGGAAAAGAACTGCTCAGCAAAGAGTTCATGCGCGAAGGGGGCAGGCGTTTCCATTTTGAGTATGAGCAGGATTGGAAGCCGGCAAGTCATTCCATCACCTTCCAGGTGGAACCTCTGACGCCCGACCAAAAGCAGCCCCGTGCGCTTTCGTTGAAGATTGACAGCGTGACGCTCAAGGGGCCGATGGACCCAAAGTTGTACGTGCCACCGGCGAATTACGAAAAATTCTTTGGGAAGGCTGTTTCAAAGAAGGCATCGGAACGCAAAGCTCGGGCGCGCGAGATTTTGGGAGCCTTTGCATCCAAAGCTTTCCGAGTGCCCACCGACGAAAAGACTGCCGTACGACTGGCCTCGCTGGCTGAGGAGGTTTACCGCCGTCCCGGACAGACTTTCGAAGCGGGCGTGGCCCACGCCATGGTGGCAGTGCTGGCTTCGCCGCGATTTATCTTCCGTGAGGAAAATGTGGAAACATCGCCCCCGGGTGCTTTGTACCCGTTGGTCGACGAGCACGCTTTGGCCTCCAGATTATCCTATTTCCTTTGGTCGACCATGCCCGATGATGAGCTGCGACGACTTGCCGATACCGGTAAACTGCGGGAGAACCTCGACGCACAAGTCAAAAGGATGATGACCGACTGGCGCTCGGATGCGCTGATCAAGAATTTCTCGGGCCAATGGCTGCAGACCCGGGATATTGATTCCGTGCAAATCGATTCGCGAGCCGTCCTCGCGCGTGAGCAAAAGGCTGATCCCGCCATGGATAAGATGAGAGCGCGGTTCCGCGAGTTGCGGCAGCGCCCGCCGGAAAGCCTTAATGATGCCGAGAAGGAGGAGTTTGCCAAGGTTCGCGCGGAGTTTTTGAAATCCTTTCGCGGATTGCGTGCCGAGCTTAATTATGACCTCCGGCAGGCCATGCGGCGCGAAACCGAAAAATTCTTTGATCACATCGTCCGCAAAGACCGCCCTCTGGTTGAGTTGATTGACTGCGATTACACCTTTTTGAACGAGCGTCTCGCCAAGCATTATGGCATGAGCAATGTGCTTGGGGATGAAATGCGGCTGGTCCAACTGCCCCCTGACAGCCAGCGGGGAGGCATTCTTTCGCAGGGGACCGTCTTGGCTGTCACCTCGAATCCCACCCGCACCTCACCCGTCAAAAGGGGAGTGTTTATTTTGGATAACATCCTCGGCATGCCTTCGCCGCCGCCGCCGCCGGATATTCCCCCGTTGGAGGAATCCGCCAAATCGGCCAAAGGCGGGGAGCTGACTTTACGCGAAACTTTGGAAATTCATCGCGGAAAACCGCTGTGCAGTTCGTGCCATAACCGCATGGATCCATTGGGTTTGGCCATGGAGAATTTTAATGCAATGGGCATGTGGCGTGAATCTGAACGCGACCATCCTGTTGAAGTATCCGGCCAACTGAGCAGTGGAGAAAAATTCACCAACCTTCGGGAGCTCAAGCACATACTGGCCACCCATCACAGGCTTGATTTTCACCGTTGTCTGACTGAGAAGCTGCTGACCTATGCGCTCGGTCGTGGTTTGGAGTATTATGATGTGGCCGCATTGGACTCGATTGTTGAAAGAGTCGAGCGTGAAGACGGAAAGTTTTCGGCCCTGCTTTCGGGAATTATTGAGTCAGCCCCTTTCCAGCGTCGTCGCAACGATGCCGATATTACAGTGATCAAGCCGGTTCAGAAAGTGAGTCAGAGTGTAGCAATTAAGCAAAGTCATGAATAAACAAGAAATAACAAGAAACGCTCAGGCTGCCGATCACCGCGCCAGCGTTACCCGCCGCCACTTTCTCAAAGGACTGGGCGTTTGCATGGCCTTGCCTGCTTTTGAGTCGATGTCGTCCCTAAACGCCTTGGCCGGGCCCGCTGTCCGCCCCGGCGTCACGGGCACTGGAGCGCCGCTTCGCACCGCGTTCGTCTATTTTCCCAATGGAGCCATCCCCAAGGCTTGGTGGCCGGAGGGGGAGGGGACTGACTATGCCCTCAGCCGCACCCTTCAGCCACTGGAGAAGATGAGAAAGCATGTCCAAGTCCTCAGCGGTTTGGATCATCTGAACGCCGAGGCCGGCCCTGATGGTGCGGGCGACCATGCGCGCGCCAACGGAACTTTTCTCACCGGGGTACGCATGAAAAAGAGTGCCACGGACGTTCATGCCGGCATTTCCATCGATCAAATGATCGCACGGAATGTTTCGCATCTCACCCGTTTTCCCTCCCTTGAGCTAACCTGCGATTCAGGCCGTAAATCTGGAGCCTGTGATTCGGGTTATTCCTGTGCCTACCAGTACAACATCGCTTGGAGTTCGCCGACGACCCCGGTGTCGCCCGAGGGCAACCCGCGTCTTGTTTTTGAACGTCTGTTTGGCAGCGGTTCCCCGGGCACGCGCATGCAGAATTTGCAGCGCCGTCAGGGGGAGCAACGCTCCATTCTCGATTTCGTGCAGGACGATGCCCGCGCCATGCAGCGTCGGCTGGGCGCTCAGGATAAGGCCAAGCTTGACCAATATTTGACCGGTGTTCGTGCCGTGGAGGCGCGTATTGAGAAGGCCGAGAAATTTGGGCGCATTCCTGATCCTTCGCGCGAAACCCCCATCGGCGTGCCGGGCGATTATGAACAATATGTCCAACTGATGTTTGACATGCTGCTGCTGGCCTTTCAGACGGATTCCACCCGTGTCGCCACTTTCCTGATGGCTCACGACGGAAGCAATCGGTCCTTCGGCGAGATCGGCATCTCCGAGGGCCACCACGATCTATCGCACCACCAGAACCGTGCGGAAATGATTCAGAAAGTCTCTGACATTGACCGCTGGTATGTCCGGCAGTTCAGCCTGTTCCTCGAAAGGATGGAACAGACCA
Organism: Pedosphaera sp.; assembly: GCA_025359965.1. GTDB lineage: Bacteria > Verrucomicrobiota > Verrucomicrobiia > Limisphaerales > SXQI01 > SXQI01. Next base: position 3,598 of record JANYDC010000063.1, on the reverse strand, counting down.
AGGACGTGGATGGCAAATCCCTTCTGCACAATTCCATGATTGTCTACGGCACCGGCAATGCTGACGGGAACCGCCACACTCATTCCAATCTGCCGATGCTGCTCGCCGGCTCAGGCGGAGGAACCCTGAATCCGGGCCGATTAGTCAAAGTGGGTGGAAAACCAACCACCAACCTTTTCCTGAGCATGGCTGACCGCATGGGCGTGCAGGGCATGGATCGATTTGGAGATTCCAGCGGACGTCTGGCGAGTATTTAATTTTTTCTCATCGTGAAACTAATCCGCGCGTTAGTCGTACTCTTTTCGGTGGGAATCTTTGCGGCAGAGGCTGAGGACGCGTCCCGTCCAGTGGTGCCACCGGCGCCTCAATACAAGACGGATCCCGATTCTCTTCCCCAAGAGGGCGTGCCCAGGGGCAAATTAGAGGGGCCTATCCTCTTCCACAGCCGCATCCTGACCAATACCGTGCGCAAATATTGGGTGTATGTCCCGGCACAGTATACGCCGGACAAACCCGCCTGCGTTCTGGTGTTTCAGGATGGGCAGCGCGCCACCCGCACCAATGGCGTCCTTCGAGTGCCTCAGGTCATGGAGAATCTAATCGCCAAAAAGCAGATGCCCGTAACTATCGGCATCTTCATTACTCCCGGTTCGCGAGGCGAGGAGTATGCGGAAGTTGGCGGCGGAAATCCCAATAATCGCAGCGTCGAATACGATTCCCTTGGTGATGCTTACGCCCGTTTTATCATTGAGGAAATGCTTCCGGAAGTGGGCAAGACCTATAACCTAACCAAAGACCCCGAAGGTAGGGCGATTGGCGGGTCCAGCAGTGGAGCCATCTGCGCCTTCAATGTGGCTTGGGAGCGACCCAATGAATTCCACAAAGTCATCAGTTGCATTGGCAGCTTCACTGATATCCGGGGCGGGCACATCTTTCCTAAACTCGTCCGCGAGACTGAGAAAAAACCTATCCGCGTTTTTATTGAGGATACCCTCCACGACAACCCCAGCCCCACCAACCCAAAGCGCGACTGGCATCTTCAGAATGTGGACATGATCGCTGCCCTTACCGAAAAGGGGTACGACATGAAGTATGAATTTGAAGAAGGGGTCCATTCCGACGCACACGGCGGTTCCATCATGCCCGAAATGCTGCGCTGGCTCTGGCGCGATTTCCCCAAATAGTCCTTGGAATTGTGCATGGGGTTAACTGTAACCCTTGCGACATTAGGCTTTCCTACTAAATTTAATTCTAGGCATATTGCGTCCCACTGAATGACTTGGTCTGCCCAGCCCTCGGCGTCAAGAAGCAAGGAACCCCATTGGGGGATTTCATCATCCGGGGCAACAAAATGCGACGTGTCAGCAACCCGGCCGAAGAGGATTTGGCGGTACGGTTGGATGGGATAGCTACCATCATGTATCAATCCAACAACCTGAACCGCCTCATCTCCGACCCCAATCCCAACGGGATTGCCTCATCTAGCCCAGACCGCAAAGCCCTCCATCCCACTGAAGTACAATTCAGGAAAAGCCTTGGTTTCAATATTCGCCTAACAATACGACAACCTGAACCGCCTCATCTGCGTCCCCAATCCCAACGGGATTGCCTCATCCAACCTGGACCGAAAAGCACTCCACCCCACTGAAGTACAATTCACGAAAAGCCTTGGTTTCAATATTCGCCTAACAATACGACAACCTGAACCGCCTCATCTCCGCCCCCAATCCCAACGGGATTGCCTCATCCAGCCCGGACCGAAAAGCACTCCACCCCACTGAAGTACAATTCAGGAAAAGCCTTGGTTTCAATATTCGCCTAACAATTCGACAACCCGAACCGCCTCATCTCCGCCCCCAATCCCAACGGGATTGCCTCATCCAGCCCAGACCGCTTCGCGGTCCAACCAATCTGGAGTTCTGTCTGGGTTGTCCCGCCACTGCGTGACTACCCTGGGTTAGCGTCTCATAAATTCTTTCAACCCTGAAAGCGGTTGAACCCCCCACTTCCCCCAAACTTGCGCCGCGTAACGGCAGCAGCAGACATTGCCTGATCACATCGCTACCTGAGCTCAATGAAAACGGGGACATAAACCCTCGCCAACAATCCCCCAATGCGGCACATTGCCTTCAAGCGCCACCACCAAGCAACACTATGAAATCAATGCCTCACTCTTTAGCCAGCAGGTGGATGCTGGTGGCCTCCGCCCTGCTTATGGTTGCACAGTTGCAAGCCGCCGATCCCATTAAGGTGGTTTCTCCATCCAGCTTTAAGGACAAGGAGGGTGACGGTGACTCAGCAATTTTCTCTGGAGGGGCTGGAACCGACGTTCGTTTTCAACAGTTCTACCAATCGGCCAACTTCATCGGATCACTCCCGAACGGTGGTTACATCAAAGAAATAAGCTTCCGGACGGATGGCAACGGAGGCGGCGGCCAAGCCGCAGTTCTGACGCATATGGAAATCCACCTAGGATATGCAGGAGGATTTAATCAGATTTCAAGGGAATATGCCAAAAATCAGGGAGCAGGATATGCGCTGGTTTACTCAGGAAGCCTCGATATTCCTCGGTTAAGCTCAGGCCAGTATGACATCACTGTCGCTCTGCAAACCCCATTCCTCTACAATCCCAATGCGGGCAACCTCATGCTAGATTATGTCAATGTAGGATTTGGAGGCTTTGGCGTCGGCCTTGTGGACCGAACTGGCACATCACTAGAAACCGGATTCCTGGCAGGCAGTCGTTTTTCTTCTCAAGCGATTGGTCTCATCGCTGGGGGCTTGATCACCAGCTTCACCGTTGATCCTGTTCCTGAACCTGGATTTGCAGCCTTGTTGGCGTTAGGCGGCGCCATTCTGGTTATGGTTCGAAGAAGGAGTGAGCCATGAGTCTATTCGACACCCTTACTATTCAGGAATACTTCCAACCGCCGGTGATCTCTGGCTCAGCAGTGCTACGAGAGATTTTCGTGGCCGTTCGCAACGACCGCCCCATAGGCCTGAGCGACATAGACTTCTTTGGGGGTGGAACTGAAAATGATCCTTACGACGGGAGCACCCACGGAAGATTGGATGCTGTTCTCAGTAGGTTTGCCATAATATCGGGCACTTCGATCCGCCTCGGCCCGGGGGTCTTTCAGACCAGAGGCGGCGGTGGGAATGCAAATCCGTCTGTCGTTTGGTCCATCGGCAGCAATGTGCGCATCATCGGGTCGGGCATGTTTCAAACGACGCTGCAATTGGTGGAGGTTAAGCAGCTATTCAACCTCGTTTCCGGGCTTCCGATTGTGACCAGCACTGTGATTATCGCCAATGTTTCGGCATCGGTGGACAACGTGGATATCTCCGATTTGACCCTGGACTGCAATGGGCACCGGCAGGGGGTGTTCCAGTGTGGGCGGATCATCCAGCCCACCGTGATGGTTCATGGGATTCTCCTTTCCGGTAGCAACCTCTGTTTCCGCCGGGTGCGCGTGATCAATTGGGGCACATTTTCTCCCCGGAATGGTTTGGAGTGTTTTCCCATGGCCGCTGGCGCATCGCCCTACAATAGCTCTCACCCCGTTTTTCAGAACGGATTGATTGAGGATTGCATTGT
>JANYDC010000062.1 GCA_025359965.1 Pedosphaera sp. | reverse complement strand
ATGCGCTTTCCTGAGCCATCGACTCGGCCCCTTCTTCCAAAACCGCGCCGCAAACCATGCCGCAAGGAACGACACCCTCAAATTTGCCGCTTGAATCCTTCCTTCCACCCACCCTCTCTCACAAATTTGAAATGCACCCGCAGACGCTGATCGCCCATTTTTTTGCTGCATCTGCGGCGTACCCGGGCCATGTTTGAAATATGGCCAACCTGATACTTCGCCCTAAATGGTGGATCTCAAACAGGGAGATCACACACGAACATGCTTTCACCCACAGGAGGCATTTCCTGAGGCAGTTGGGATTGATGGGGATCGGCGCAACCTTAGGCATGGCATCTTTACATGCTGATAACAAGCCTGATCCCTCCAAAGGCTACCCCTACGCACGCAATCCCAAATACAGCCCCGAGTGGAGGCTGACGGACGAAAAGACCGCCGCCAAATACAATAATTTCTACGAGTTCACCACCGTCAAAGCTGCCGTTCATCGGATGGTGGACAAATTCGTCATCGATCCGTGGCCTATTGAAATTACTGGGCTGGTCGAAAAACCAATGAAACTGGATGTGGCTGAATTGATCAGCCAAATAACATTGGAAGAACGGGTTTACCGATTTCGTTGCGTGGAGGCGTGGAGTATGATCGTCCCTTGGACTGGATTCCCACTGTCCGCGTTGCTCAAGAAGGTTCAACCCAAGGCAGCAGCGAAATTCGTGCGGTTTCAGTCGTTTTTCAAACCTGACCAAGCACCCGGTTTTGCTGAGACTAGTTACCCTTGGCCTTACACGGAAGGTTTACGGCTTGAAGAGGCGATGCACCCACTGACTATGCTTGCGACGGGCATCTATGGCAAACCGCTCCCAAAACAGCATGGTGCGCCTATTCGTGTCGTGGTGCCGTGGAAGTACGGCTACAAGAGCATTAAATCCATCGTCAAAATCGAATTGGTGGATCAACAACCGTCCACTCTGTGGGAAACACTTGCTCCAAAGGAGTATCCTTTTGAATCCAATGTCAATCCAACCGTGCCCCATCCCAGGTGGTCGCAGGCAACAGAACGGCTCATCGACACTGGCGGACGGGCGAACACCCTCCCCTTCAACGGATATGCCACCGAAGTAGCATCGCTGTATCCAAAATCGTAGGTGTTTTTCAGAAACTGGCCATGACAACCGATAGCTACCTATGAAAATCGGGTCCAAGTGGCTGTTTTTGTTAGCCTTATTTAGCGCAGCAATGGTTCTGCAATCTCCCGCCCAAACATTCAGTGGCACGGGGATTCAATCACCGATGCAAGGCGCGGAAATTAGTGGCGCCGCCAATCTTCGCTTCACAGTAACGCAGCCGGACGCCGAGGAGGCCGTCCTCACTTTTGACTATACTTACAATGGTGCTGTCGGGCCGACCGCCCGAGCCCTGGCCATTGTCGACCTGCGATCCAACAAAGGAAGTTCAGCTTGGTTCGGCTGCGATGCCGCGACCCTGTCACGCGGCAAAGGCACCATCTCAATCAAAGTCAGATTTTTTAACGACGAAGAAGGAGTTCCTGAGTCAGTCACCACAGACCGTGTCCGCCTGATGTTTTTGAACGAAGCTCAAACCGTGGTGACGACTAGCGCGATCTTCCTGAAAAATATAAAATGGGGCAAGCCGGGGGCCAAACCGATAAGGCCGCAGATGCCAGCAGTGGGTTTAAAGGCACCATCACCTCCAACAGGAGAATCGCTGGCGGTTCTTCAGAAGCAACAAAAGGAAACGCTTGCCAAGGAGCAGCAGGAATCCGAGCGCAGGAAGGAGGCCCTTGCCAAGGCTGAGGCTGAAACGAAAAGACTGGCTGCGGAAAAGCTATTTGCTGAAAACAAAGCTAAAGAAGACGCTGAATTGCGCCAAAAGAATGCGGCGATTGAGGCTCAATTGAGGGAAGAGGCGATCAAGAAAGCCAAGGCGGCTGCCGAACAGCTCGTGCTTGAGAAAGCGCAGGCTGAGACCAAAGCCAAGGAAGAGGCGGCTGCCCGTGAACGGCGGGCAATAATTGCAGCCCAAATCAGGGAGGAAAACATCAAAAAGGCCGAAGCTGAATCAACGCGATTGGCCAATGAAAAGGCCGCTGCCGAATTGATGGCCAAAGCCGAGGCCAATGCACGCATCCTGGCAGCGGCTCAAGAAGCTAAAATAAAGGAGGAAGCTCGCCTCGCTGCGGTGGCCGAGGCCAAACAGCTTGCCGAGATGAAACAGCTCGCCGAGGAAAAGGCCATCAAGGAAGCGGAAGCCCGGGCCGCCCAGGCCGCTGTGGAGGCAAAACAAAGGGAGGCAGCACGCCTTAATGCTGAGGCCGCAATTAAAAAGCTCGCTGAGGAAAAAGCGCTCGCAGAAAAACTTGCCAAAGAAAGAGCAGAAGAACAGGCCGCCGCCGAACTAAAAGCCCAGGAGGAGGCACGCATCAAAGCAGTGGCAGAGGCCAAACGAATTTCCGAAGAAAACGCTCGCGCCGAACTTGCGGCGAAACAGGAGCGCGAACAGCGAGCCCAACAGGCGGCGCTTGAAGCAAAGCAGCGCGAAGAGGCACGGATCAAAGCCGAACAGCAGGCACAGCGTCTCGCCCAGGAAAAGCTGGCAGCTGAAACCCGCGCTCGGGAGGAGGACGAAATTCGCCAGAAAAAGCTCGCGCTCGAGATTAAGCAACGGGAGGAGGCACGTCTTGCAGCCGTGGCCGAGTCGAAGCGTCTGGCGGCCGAGAAGCTTCTTGCTGAAACGCAGACCCGCGAAGCGGAAGAAGCAAGCGTAAGACAGATTGCCACTGAAAATAAGCTGCGCGAGGAAGCCAGGTTGAAGGTCGAAGCTGAAGCTAAACGACTCTCAGAGGCAAAAATAGCAGCGGACAAAAAAGCGGAGGAGGAAGCCGACGAACGCGCCAAACAAGAGGCATTGCAGGCCAAAACCCGAGAAGAAGCCCTCTTAAAAGCCCAAGCGGACGCCCAACGCCTAGCGGAAGAAAAAGCGGCCGCCGACTTGCGCGCCGTCAATCTGGCTAAGAATCAGGAGAAATCAGAAGCCATTGCCGCCAATCCAATAGAGGCCTCCGTCTCAGTCACCCAATCGCCAGCCACAGCCGACGGCGCGCCACTCACTTTATCCACCTCTCTTCAAAGCAAGGTGACCAATCTGGATGTGGTCAACCGAAGCCTGGATCGAAGCAGGATGACCTTTGGCGTGGAATACGAATACAAAGACGATTTCGGTCCAAAGGCCCAAGTGGGAGTGGAAGTTCTCCGGGGCAGCGATCCGGAAAGCCGCAACCATTTTTCATCCACACCGTTGGAGATTGGCAAAACTCGTCGAAACTTTCTGCTTTTTCCAGTAAAGTTTTCACCCACCCATACCTTGTCTGACTCAGGTCAGTATACCTCGGATAAAGTGCTTGTGTATCTGCGCGATCCGAAAACCAATCAAAAACAAACCATGTATCCAGCCACCATGCTGTTGGCATGGCGCGCCCCCGGAACAGTAGCCGTTGCTACGCAAACGGCAGGAGCCATCGAAATGGAGGATTTCAAGCAGAACGATCCGACCAGCGGCTATGTTTCCCTAAAGTACAACCTTCCAGCCAACACCCCGGTCACACTGAAAGTTCGGATATACGACTCGTCGAAGCCGGAATCTTCCGCCTATTTTCAACCGGCCGAAGTGCTTGTCCGAGGTGGACGTGGACAGCAACTGATCGACATCAAAGTCGATCCGAACAATAAGAGTCTCACTGATTACATTAAAGCTGACACCATAGAAATTGAAGCAATCGGGCCAGACAAGAAAACCATCGAAAAAATCACACGAAAAGCCACCATGGGCTGGGCTCGCCCCCATTGAAACCCGCAAGGGCTCCGCTTGACAAAGAGTGTTCCGACAAGGGACGATACAGTTTTTACCGAGTATGTCTGAACCGAAGTCCAACGAGCGGATGGAGAAGATAGTTTCTCTCTGCAAGCGCCGCGGGTTTATTTTTCAATCCTCCGAGATTTACGGAGGAATCAATGGCTTTTGGGACTACGGTCCGTTAGGCGCGGAGCTGAAACGCAACGTGAAGGACTACTGGTGGCGTTCCATGACTCAGCGGCGCGATGACGTTGTGGGCCTTGAAGCCACTATCATCATGCATCCCAAAATTTGGGAGGCCAGCGGTCATACAAGCACCTTCAGCGATCCCATGGTGGATTGCCTGCTCACCAAAAAGCGTTTCCGCGCGGACCAGGTGGACCCCCAGGATGGGATCATCTATTTCTTCACCGGCGGGCGTGATGCCGCGACCGGCAAGGAGTCTCCCGAAAGCTATTCCGTGCTTCTGGCGGCCGGTAAAAACCCGGAATCAGCCCGCAAAGTAGCCAGACAATTCTACGCTGCCCGAGGTGTGGAAAACGCCGAACTGCAAGGCGAACGCACCGAAGCCGTTCAAGGAAGCACTCGCTACAATCCGGAAAACGGGAGCCTGCTCACTGAACCACGTCCTTTCAATCTGATGTTCAAGACTTACGTTGGACCCGTTGAAAGCGAGGACAATGTGGCGTACCTCCGGCCTGAAACGGCACAGGCCATTTTCGCGCAGTTCAGCAATGTGCTTGCAGTTGCACGCCAGAAGATACCCTTTGGTATCTGCCAGATTGGTAAAGCATTCCGTAACGAGATCAATCCGCGAAACTTCATCTTCCGTTCCCGTGAGTTTGAACAAATGGAGTTGGAGTTTTTCATCAAGCCTGATGATGCCGCCGCAAAATCAGTCAATGCAGGCGAGCCCGGCACTGAGCCCACCTGGGGTTGGGAGCAGTGGCATAAATATTGGGTGGAAGAGCGCGTCAAATGGTACGAGAGCATCGGCCTCGGACGTGATGTTTTGGATTTCCACTGGCAGGCCAAGGAGGAACTGGCCCACTACGCCAGAGCCACTGTGGATATTCTGTACAAATTCCCGTTCGGCACCCAGGAGCTCGAAGGGATTGCCGCCCGCGGTAATTTCGACCTCAGCCAGCACCAAAAATTCAGTGGCAAATCAATGGAGTATTTTGACGAGGAGACAAAATCTCGTTTCATACCCCACGTCATCGAGCCCAGCGCAGGGGTGGATCGCCTGATTCTGGCGCTTCTCTGCAACGCCTTTAACGAGGAGGAAGTCACCGATGAAAAGGGTAACAAGGAAACCCGTGTGGTGCTCAAATTTCACCCTCGCATCGCGCCCGTCAAAGTCGGCATCTTTCCCCTGCTGAAAAACAAACCCGAGCTGGTCAAGAAAGCCCTGCAAGTACGCGATCTGTTACGCGACAGCATGACCGTTTATTACGACGACACCGGGGCCATTGGTCGTCGGTACCGCCGTCAGGATGAGGCTGGAACTCCCTACGGAGTGACCATTGATTTTGACACGCTCGGGGAAACTCCCTCTCTGGCCGACACAGTCACCCTGCGCGATCGTGACACCATGAAACAGGAACGCATGGCCATTGCAGATCTCCTTCCTTTCCTACTGGGAAAAATACGTTGATCACTAATCCCACGCCAACGACAGCCCCCCCTTTGCCGGTGGGGGCTCCCAGCATGGAACAATCCATTGCTCCTGCAAAAAAAGTCCCAACGCTTTATGTCATCATCGGCATCAAGCTCCTGAAGGGCGTTGTTCTGGTGTTGTTGGCACTGGGCATTTACAAGCTGAGCGGCAGGAATCTGGGGTCGGAATACGACCAACTGCTCCGGCTGATCCGCCTGGATCCCGAAGCCACTTTTTTTGCGCCGCTGGGCGATCAACTTGATAAAATCACCATTCCGCTCAAACCGATGGTGGCAACAAGCACTCTGATCTACAGCCTGTTCTCCCTGACCGAAGGCTTCGGCTTAATTTGCCGAGTCTCATGGGCTGGCTGGCTGGCCATTGGCGAATCCTTGTTCTTCATTCCGCTGGAGCTGTATGAATTGAGGCAAGGATTTACATGGATCATATTTGTGATCCTCCTTGTGAACATCGCCATCGTCTATTATCTGCTCAGAAATCGTGACCGGCTGTTCAAGCACGGACACGCTCACTGATAATGCGGCGGTCGCGCGTTGGTGGAACGGATGCGCTCCAACTCCACCTCGCTGAGACTTGAGGACAGACGCCGCACCTCCGTCTCCAAACGGTGGATCTGCTTGGCCTGCTCGACCACCACCTCGTTCAATTGCTCGTACAAACGTTCAAGGTGGGCCACTTTAAATTCAACTGCTTCCATTCCTTCACACTACTCGAACGAAGGCGGGAAGCAGCGAATTTTTCCTTCGAACATCGAATGCGGGGAGTCTAGGCTTGAAGTGTCGCAAGGTTTGCGAAGTTTAAACAAGCCAGTCGATGTAACTTAAATCCATCGCGCATGCACGCTGCGTTTCACGTCTTTTTGTTAGTATCACTCATTATACTGAACCAGCCGGTTTGGGGTCAATCCCAGGCAACGAAGACTGGTTCCTCCCTCATAAACGACGGGCAATGGACCTCTTTCGGCTATCTCGGACATTCAAATCTTTTCGCATGGAGGGACGTCTGCAACGTCTTTCTCCTGCGCGATGGCGATAAGGCGCTGCTCTTTGATCTAGGCGATGGAAGCGTGCTGGAACACATGGGCGAGATAGGTGTCACCCAAGTCGAATGGGTGCTCTTCACCCAGCATCAGCGCGAGCACAACCAAGGCTATCCAAACCTGAAAAAATGGGGGGCAAAGATCGGCGCTCCGGAAGCTGAGCGGACTCTTTTCGAAAATCCGGCCTCATTTCGAAAAATGCAGCCTAAACTGAATGACCCTTACACTGTTCATAGCGCAAGCTATGCCCGGCCACCCATCCAAAAAATCCCCATTGACCGGGGCTTTGCCAAAACTGATGAATTTGTTTGGCATGGCCAAGCCATTCGATGTGTGGAGACCAAAGGAAGCAGTCCGGGAGGTATGTCCTATTTTATCAAGACCTCGCAGGGTTGGCTCGGCTTCACTGGGGACGTGATAGCCGATGGGGCTAGGATGAACACCTATTTTGATTCGGAGTGGGACTACAGCTTTGGGGCCGGAATTTACGCCTTGCATAATGCGACCTCCACGATGGCAAGCTTTGATCCAGTAGCACTGTTTCCCTCCCACGGCCCGATCATTCTGAATCCAGCGATCCAGTTGGCCGAGTTCCAAAGGAAACTGGAAAAGCTGGAGCAAATGGTTTTGCGCGGTTATCGCATTTCCCGGTTCGCGGGGGCCGATCAGGATCGCGTTTCAAAGCCCACCGTGGTCCCCCACATCTGGCAGGTCAGCCCTCACCTCTACAAATTTAAGATGCCCGAGTTTTGGCCGAATTTTCACATGCTGCTTGCCGACAATGGCCATGCGCTTGTGGTGGACTGCGGACTCTTTGACGAGGTTTTTCTCGACAAGGCGTTGGAAGGAATGCGCCGGCATTTGGGCTTCAAGGCCATTGACGCTGTCATCATCACGCACATGCACGGCGATCACATGCTGGAGGCGCCGCATCTGCATGAAAAATGGGGTGCTCCCATTTGGGTGTTGGAGAACATGGTGGACAAGTGTGAACACCCCGAGTGGTTCGAATACTGCGCGCCCTTGCAGTCATACAACAAGGGTCTTAGCGGTGTTCATATTGACCGCGCCATCAAACAAGCCGGTGAAACCATCGAATGGGAGGGATACAAGCTCACCATTGAATGGATGCCCGGCCAGACCGAGTTTGCTCTAGGGGTCCACGGGATGATTGACGGCAAGAAAGTCATTTTCACTGGCGACAATATTGACGGCAATCCCACTGATCCCACTCAAAATGGGCATGAAGCTATGGTCGCCCGCAACAGCGGGATTCTGGAGGAAGGCTACATTTACGGGGCTGAGCTCATGACGCGCGTCAAACCGGACTTGATTCTGGCGGGTCACTCGTGGGCCATCGCCAATCCGCAACCCTTGATTGAACGCTACCGGACATGGGCTTATGAGATGCGTGATGTGTTTCAGGTTTTAAGCACCGACCGGGACTACCGCTATTGGTTTGACCCCTTCTGGGTTCGCGCCCAGCCTTATCGCACCTCCCTGAAAAAGGGGACCTCGGCGGAGGTCAAAATTCACCTCCGTAATTTCCGTCAAGGCCGACAGCAGCATCATATTCAAATCCACACACCGCAGGGTTTTACTTCCAGACCAGCTGTTTTGGACGGAACCCTGGAGGCAGGAGCCCGCACCGAATTCACCCTAAGCATCAATGCCGACGCGAACGCTCCGCTGGGCACATCCATCATCGCGTTCGACGTGACTCTGGATGGCAAGCGCTACGGGGAGTGGTTTGATTGCATGGTCGATGTCAGGTGAACGTGAAAAGGGCAAAATCATCCCAAAAATACGAGCGGACTGTCCTATTCCAACCGGACCTTTCTGCCTAACATAAGACATCATAACACTGTGATTCACGACGCTTGGCCGGCCGTCCAGCCGTTCCCAGCAAATGCCGGTACATGTCCTTGAACCTTTCAACTTAACATGAAGAGAACCATTTTGAACCCAGCTTTTCTTTTGGCGATGGCTTTGTCGGCATCACTTTCCGTGGACGGCGAGGGCCTCCTTAAAGGATTGGTTGCGTATTGGAATTTTGATGAGACCTCGGGCGCGTCGATTGAGGATCAATCCGGGCAAAGCCACCACGGAATATTGCGCGGAGCGGCTCGCGTTCCGGGAAAGTTGGGCAGCGCGATTCAGTGCGGGCAGGACGCGTTGGCGGAAGTGCCCCACTCCGCCGGGCTGGATGAATTCAGCCAAGGGATAACCGTCTCCGCTTGGGTGAAGCGCGATGAGGATTCCACTTGGAACATGGTTGTATCGCGCGAAATCAAGGACGGCACGTCGGAATACTTCGGCCTGGCCGTTGTCAAAAATAAGGCTCTCTTCTCCGTCGATCCCGACGGGGCTCACTATCTAAATGTGAAGAGCGATGAAGACGTGTCCCCCGGTCAGTGGGTTCATTTGGCCGGCACCTACGACAACAAAACTTTCAACCTGTACATCAATGGTCGCCTGGCCAAATCATCCCCTTGCGCCATTCCGTTTAGGTTTCAGGATAAGAACCCTCTGATCATCGGCGGCAACACCAACACCGAAGGGAAGAAGTGGGTGGATTGCTTCCACGGACAAATTGACGAAGTCCAATTGTTCAACCGGGCTTTGGGCGCAGAAGAGGTTTCCCAACTGGCGCGATGAGAACCGCAATTTTAAATGGAGCCAGACACAGGACGAAAACGCTAATGTTCATCGCGAGCGCGGCTTGTTTCGCCTTAATTCTGCTCACACAGGATGTCCATGCTCTTGAATCAATAGTCCCACCAACGCTTCCGCTAAAGCTGAGTTCCAATCGCCGCTATTTGGTCGATCAGAATGACGTGCCTTTTCTCTACAACGCGGACACCCCTTGGATGATCTTCAACAAGCTTACTCTGAATGAGGCAAAACAGTATATTGCATCCCGCAAGGAACAAGGTTTCACCGCCCTGCAAGTCCAGTTGACCGGTTTCCTTGGCATGACCAATCTGGCGGGAGAACTGCCATTTTCTGGCACACCCCCGGAACAGGATTTCGCGAACCCCAACGAGAGGTTTTTTTCGCATGTGGATCGCGTCATTACTGAGGCACAACGGCAGGGCATGCTGCTGGCCATTGCACCCGCATGGTCCGGCTGCTGTGGTGAAGGCTGGGCCGGTAAGGAGCAGGATGGAACCTTCAACCCCCTCAATAGGAATGGGGCGGAAAAATCTCGGGAGCTGGGCGGCTGGCTGGGACGGCGTTACGGTAAATTTAACAACGTGATATGGATCCTCGGCGGTGATAATGATCCCAACAACGCCCGAGCGGAGATCCGCGCGCTGGGCTTCGGCCTGAAGGACACCGCGCCGCAGCAGCTAATCACCTATCACGCCGCCTCCACGCATTCGAGCACCGACGTATGGCCGGCGGACGAACGCTGGCTCGACGTGTCGATGGTCTACTCCTACTTCCGTGGCTTCAACAAGGCGTGGAACAAGAACCAGCCCGACATCTACGAAGTGAGTCACGCCGAGTTCGCGAAAATTCCCGTTCGCCCGTTCTTCCTTGGCGAGTCCACCTACGAGGGCGAGCATGACTCCTGGGGCAGTGCTCTTCAGGCGCGCAAGCAGGCCTACTGGTGTGTGCTGGGGGGTGGCACGGGCAACGCCTACGGCTCACCCAACTGGAACATCCCTTCCGATTGGCGAGAAGTTTTAAAACTTCCCGGAGCCGCCAGTCTTAAACATTTTCGCAGACTTTTTGAATCACGCCCGTGGTGGAAACTCATGCCCGACACGCAGAACCGGGTGGCTGTCGAGGGACGCGGCCCCTTTGCCACCAATCACAGCACCATTACAGCCTTGGCCGACGACGGTTCCTTTTCCATCTCATACCTTCCCGCTCCACGCGGTTTGACCATCGATCTGAGCAAGCTGATGGGTGGGAAAATCATCGGCTGGTGGTTCAATCCAAGATCAGGCGAGGCCTCACGCATCGGTGAGTTTACCGAAAAGAAGCAGCGAAACTTCGAGCCACCTCCCGAAGGCGACTGGGTTTTGGTGCTAGATGATGAAAACCAAAAATTTGCGCAACCGGGCTCATCCGCCTCAAATCCATAAAGCCTGAACGCATGCCACCACTCCCATTTCTTTCGGCGCTCCTCGTCCTCCTTGTGCTTGATCCCGCCCACCAAGTCATCGCGGCGGAGGTAAACAGTGATCTGTGCCCGGGAAGGTCATCCACTCATGGCTAGCGAACTCATTCAGCCGCCAACAAGGGCATCAATCCGTGCCGGTCAACGTGTCGGCCATCACGGTAACGCCGGACGGAACGGTGTTCACAGCCGGTGTGGCGGAGAGTTATGGCGGAGTGGCGTCCTACAAGGCCGGTCAGTTCGTCACGAAGTACGACTACGACAGCGGCTTTGGCAGCAGCGCCGGCAGGGTTACCCCTACCCTCCTGAGTTCACGGGCGACCATCTGAGGCGGCTCTTCTACATCCCGGGCGACAACGTACTGATGGTCGGCGGCTCGCCGGGAAGCGACGAAAACGCCTGCGACGTACTGGTACGGTACGAGCACTGGTCCAACGCCGCGCAACGGGCGACGAAGTGGACGGTCAAGCTGCCGCTCAATGACAAGTCCTATACACCCGAGACCAGCTATGGCGGTGGGGCTCCCCAGGCCGTTCAGGCCCTGCGGCAAGTATTTGTTCGTCGCTTACGGCTACAGCCTGATACGCGTCCATGGTTTGGACGATGGCACCTACGTGGGAACTCTCCGGCCGGACATTAACGGATTCAAGGGCAGTGGCGGCTGCGTCGACTCGGATACCGCCCTGAATCTCACACTCCGGAAAAACGGGGAGTACGTCATGTTCCTCGAAAACGCGGGCTTGAACCATGTGATGATGTTCCGATGGACACCGCCCTCCACTTAAGCCCGGCCGAGCGCCCCTTATGCAATGCAGGACCTCGGCCAAGCCTTATTCCAGCGGCCAGAGTTTGTTTTTGGGTCAGCCTGGACGGATATTCAATCGCCCCGCAACGTCACCCGCTTCAAGGCCACCATCTTGGCCAACCACAAGGCCCAGACCATCCGAAGGAGGCGTTTTTGAACCGCTTTCGGGCATCTCCTAATACAGGAACGAAATCGACGCTCTTTTTGCATCGCATGATTTACCCCTTTGGGTAGTCTCTAACGATGCGAGTCATCGGAGTCATTCCTGCCCGTTATGCTTCCACTCGGTTTCCGTCGAAACCGCTGCATGTCATTGCGGGCAAAACACTTATCCAGCACGTCATTGAACGCTGCCAATTAGCCTCGAGCTTGGCCGAGGTTGTGGTCGCTACCGATGATCGCCGTATAGCCGAAGTCGCAGCCCGCTTCTGCGGAGTGGAAATGACCAGGGAAGACCACCCCTCCGGCACCGATCGGATCGCTGAAGCCGTTAGTCGGCGCTCCTGCGATGCGGTGGTTAATATCCAAGGGGACGAGCCACTGATGGATCCCGAAGTCATAAACCGGGTGGCGGCAGCACTCTCGGAGTGTGAAATGTCCACCGCTGCCACGCCAATCACGCATTTGGAGGAATACGACAACCCGAACGTCGTAAAAGTCATTGTCAACCAATCCGGCCGGGCTTTATATTTTTCACGCCGTACGATACCGTACGTGCGGGATGCCGCCAGTCGTTCGCCCGTAGAACAGTTGGCGGCGTTTCCTTTTTTGAAGCACCTCGGCATTTACGGATACCGCCGTGAAACACTGCTCAGCCTGGTTCAGTTTCCGGTTTCGCCGCTCGAAACCGCCGAAAAATTGGAGCAGTTGCGTGCCTTGGATCACGGCATTGGTATTCGGGTCGTTACGGTGAAGTATGACAGTATCGGTGTGGACGTCCCGGAGGACGCCGTGCGGGTAGAGAAAATTTTACGCTCTCAATTATGAAGTACGTGTTCGTTACAGGCGGTGTGGTGAGTTCCCTGGGGAAAGGGCTGACCGCAGCGGCCCTCGGCACCTTGTTGGAAAACAGGGGTGTGAAGGTGACTCTGCAAAAATTCGACCCGTACCTCAACGTCGACCCCGGCACCATGTCCCCCTACCAGCACGGCGAAGTGTACGTTCTGGACGACGGCGCGGAAACCGATCTGGATCTCGGGCACTACGAACGATTCACCCACACCAAGCTTTCGCGTAAAAACAACCTCACCAGTGGGCAGGTCTATCAGACCGTGCTCGACAAGGAACGACGCGGGGATTACTTGGGCATGACCGTGCAGGTGATTCCGCACATCACTGACGAAATCCAAAAACGCATCAGGGAAATCGGCGCGATTACCGGCTCGGAAGTGGTCATCACCGAAATAGGCGGAACCACTGGGGATATCGAGGGACTGCCCTTCCTTGAGGCCATTCGTGAATTCGCCTTGGACGTTGGCCCGGGGAATGTCTGCTTCATCCATGTGACTTATGTCCCTTTTATCAAGGCGGCCGGCGAATTGAAGACCAAGCCGACACAACAGTCGGTGGCCAAGCTGCGCGAAATCGGCGTGGCCCCCCATATTCTGGTCTGCCGGTGCGAACAACCGCTGAACAAGGAATTGCGCCAGAAAATCTCCCTCTTCTGCAATGTTCCCTACAATGCTGTCATTGAAGAAAAGGACGTGGACCACTCGATTTACGAATTGCCCCTCGTGCTTCAACGTGAGCGCATGGACGACCTCGTTTGCAAGACCCTCCAGATTGATGCGCCTCCCGCCAACATGTCCCACTGGCAGGAAATCATCCGCAAACTCGTCGCACCCCAACACCGCGTCCGCATCGGGGTGGTGGGCAAATACATAGAGCTTCAAGACGCCTACAAGTCCGTTTACGAAGCGATCATTCACGGTGGAATCGCCAATGACTGCGGAGTGGCAATTGAAAAGGTGGACTCCGAGGAAATCGAAAAAAATGGCGCGGAAAAGGTCCTAAAGGATCTGGCCGGCATTTTGGTTCCAGGAGGGTTTGGGGAACGAGGCACCGAAGGAAAAATTCTGGCCGCGCGTTATGCCCGCGAGAAAAAAATTCCGTACTTGGGTCTTTGTCTGGGCATGCAAATCGCCACCATAGAATTCGCCCGCAATGTGTTGGGGCTTCAGGGTGCGCACTCGACCGAGTTTGATCCGCAGACGCCGCACCCTGTCATTCATTTGCTCAACGAACAAATTGGCGTGACCAACAAGGGTGCCTCAATGAGGTTGGGCTCACAACCCTGCCAACTGGCGATTGGCTCCAAAGCAGCTCATTTGTACGGGGCTTTCCTGATCCAGGAGCGCCATCGGCACCGCTACGAGTTCAACAACAAATATCGCGAGGCTTTTAGCGGGCATGGATTCAATTTTTCCGGATTGTCCCCTGATGGTCAACTGGTCGAACTGATTGAACTGAATGATCACCCTTTCTTCATGGCCAGCCAGTACCACCCAGAGTTCCTGAGCAAGCCCAACGCGCCCCATCCTCTTTTCCGAGGATTTATCGCAGCCAGTTGTGCGGCCAGCCATCTGAAGCCCCACTAAATGCAGCGAGGGAAACTCCCCGCACAATGATGTCCCACGCCGAAGCCATAGCCTACCTGCAAGCTCTCACGCAGTTCGGGATGCGTCCCGGCTTGGGAAGGATGCAGCGCCTTGCCGCTCTGGCAGGCCATCCCGAGAAGGAGCTAAGATTCATTCATGTGGCGGGCACCAATGGAAAAGGCTCCACCTGCGCCTTTTTGGAGAGTATTTACCGGCATGCCGGGCTGCGCGTCGGTCTTTACACCTCACCTCACCTCGTTCATTTCAGCGAACGCATCCAGATCAACAGAGTCCCCATCAGCGATATCGATTTGACCGAAGCTGTAGGTAGATTGAGCACTCTTGCCCAAGAGTCCGGAACTGACGAACCTCCCACTTTTTTTGAGTTCGCCACCCTTGTGGCCCTCGACTACTTCCAACGTCAAAAAGTGGACTTGGTGGTGTGGGAAACCGGACTGGGAGGCAGACTTGATGCCACCACTATTATCACTCCGTTGGCCTGCGTCATCACCAACATTCAGTTCGATCACGAAAAATGGCTGGGGCAGACGCTTTCAGAGATTGCCTTTGAGAAGGCAGGAATCATCAAAACGGAAGTTCCCGTCTTAACAGCTTCCCAAGAACCCGAAGCCTTGGAAATAATTCGGCAGATTGCTGAGCGTGCGAACGCTCCGCTAACCACCCTGAGCACGGGCGAGCTTGAGGCTATCTGTCCAAGGGATGTCCCACTGCTGGGACAACATCAAAAGCTCAACGCAGGACTTGCGGTGGCTACCACGCACTGCCTAATGGATCTTCTGCCAGTAGCGGATCAGGCAGTATTGGATGGGATTCACAAAACCGATTGGCCAGGACGCATGCAGTACGTTCACTGGGGGAATGGCTGCGAATTAATCCTGGACGGCGCGCATAATTTGGCCGGAGTGGAAGCCTTTATTCGGGCAATCCAAGCCTTGGATCAGCGTCCTACTGCGTTGGTGGTTGGGATGTTGGCTGACAAAGCCTTGGAGCCCATGGCCACCATATTGGCAGGGTTGGCTCCAGAGGTTTTTACCGTCCCAGTTCAAAACTCGAGGACGGCATTGGCTGGAACACTGGCTGGTTACTTTCGAAATGCGCCCGCTGCCCCTGCGGTCCACCAATGTGATTCAGTTACGGCTGCACTCCAAAAGGCATCCAAGCACCGGATCATTGCAGTCTGTGGTTCGCTGTATCTGATCGGGGAAGTAATTGGTTTAGTTCAGCAATCAAAGGTGGAGCACGGACTCAATGAGTGGGCCAAAACAAGAATCAACTCAACTACCTGAGCCGGAATAGCACTAAGGTTGAGGAATTACGGACTGAAGACGGGCGACATCCAATTTTTCCAAAGAATCCGTACTTAAGTGGACACCGGCAGGAGTTGTTCCTTTGGGCGTATACCAACGCCAATATTCAATGTGCGAATCAGCAAACGTCAGATGAGCACCTTTTTCATGACGATCAGAGGGGGTGCTGGAAGGAATCATGGAGCTGGCAACCAATGCGGCTTGCTTGGCGGGAATCACAAGAAAACCGCTCGTCCAAATGCTGTTTTCGTGTTCCTCAATGAAAACAAAAGTCCGGGAAGGTCCAGGACGGCTAAGATCAGAGACTTTCATCTTAACTCGCGGATCCGAGGATGAATTATCAGCGCCCAGATATGAGTTCATCGAGTAAGAGCGTGTGCGGTCAATGTTCGGATGGGAAGGAACATGTGATCCGTCGACTGGGCAGTGATATACCTCTACCGTCCGAACATACGGATACAGCGTGCCTTTTTGCAACGAGGCGGTGGTCATATCTTCCCGAGGATTGCCCGAAACCCAAGAATTCGTGGTCAGCCTCCGGCTAAAATTGTTTGCAACAACCGAGGGGGTTCCCTGATTCAATGGAATTCGGTCTTCGTTGTCATCCGCATACAACGACCAAGCCAACTGCAACTGCTTGAGGTTATCCAAACAGGTCATGCGCATGGCTTTGCGACGCGCAGTGTCGAGTGAGGAAATCAGAAGACCAGCCAGTACAACGATAAGACCAAGCACAATAACGAGTTCCACAACTGTAAAAGCGTGGCTACGTGAGTCCGCTTGTTTCAGTTTGGACCCACCAATTGGACTTGGCGGATTGATTCGCATAGTGTCTCGGCTATTCAATTGTCGATGAGACGGTCGTGAAGGCACCAAGTGCGTTGTTTGGTCTAATGGCTACAAACGGTAATGTCTACGATTTCACAGTTTTGTCAACGCCGGAATCACCCCCCCGACACCAAACACTCTATCTCCATTTTCACAGGAGAAGGGGCTCGATCCTCCATTTTCCGCGATTGAACCGTTTGGTTCAATCGGTGTACGAAATGCACTTCCCACAAAACCCTCAGCGCCTCCGCCGGACTCTGCCTGAGGGCCAGCCCGGTTAGTAGTCATACAATGGATTGTAACTCAACAATTTTTTGCCTCAAGGAAGCCACCTCAAACGGCTTGTGAATAAATCCCGCCCTACCCTTCTTTACCAACTCTGGCACGCGTTCGTGCTGAGTGTAACCGCTCATGAGTAGAATAGGGACATCAGGGCTAATCTCGCGTAATTTCTCAAAGGCCTGCACGCCGTCGACTTTGGGCATCGTCAGATCCATCAATACCATCTGAATTTCGTGGCGATGCATATGATACGCCACCACAGCCTCCGCGCCATCGCAGGCCTTATAGACCTTGAACCCAAATCCGGTTAACATGTCGCAGGCAATTCCTCTGATGGATTCCTCATCATCCACCAAAAGTACGGCTCCTTCGGCCTTTAGCCGACCGTTGGCAATTTCTTCGCGGATTATTTCCGGCGGAGGCAGGGTTGCGGAAACCGGAAGAACCGGCAAAAGCAGACGAAAAGTGGTACCCACACCAAGACGGCTTGAAACCTGAATCCCTCCTCTGTGACTTCTAAGAATGCCCAAAACAGCCGCCAAACCCAATCCTCTCCCTGTTTTTTTGGTCGTGTAGAACGGATCAAATATTTTCTTCAAGGTATCAGAAGCCATCCCTGAGCCTGTATCCCGAACCTCCAATTGCACGTACTTTCCCTCGGCGGCATCCGGAGCGGCAAATGAATCATCCAACATCCGGCGGTCCGCTTGGACTAGGCTGGTCTCAATGTTGATGCTTCCATCCGCCGCGCCCAACGCTTCCGAAGCATTGATCACCAGATTCATGACAATCTGCCGCAGTTGGGTGGCATCACCCGATATTAGCGCCCGATCGCAGCTTTCCTTAAACCGCACCACGGCGCGCTTACTCACCGAAACCTCCAACAACTTGGAAGTATCGCGAATCAACTCATTCAAATCGAGCACCGCCACATTCAGTTGGGCCTTGCCGGAGTACGCCAGCATCTGCCTGCATAATTCGGCGGCGCGAAGGCAGGTCGATTGAACATCCCGCAGACGACGTTCCACCCCTAGCTGGCCCTCCACTTCCATCAAGGCGAGGCTGGTGTTACCCAGGATGGCTGTCAAAAGATTATTGAAATCATGGGCAATGCCACCGGCCAGGACACCGAGGCTTTCCAGTTTCTGAGTCTCCTCAAGCTTGCGGTTCAACCGCTCCTGTTCCTGCCGTGACTGCTTTAGCTCGGTCACATCTCTACTGAGCCCCACCATCCCAGTAATGGCTCCACCTGCGTCGCGAAGTGGGATTTTTGTCGTTAACAAACACAGCGACCCACCTTCCTCACCTTGGGAAACCTGTTCCTCCCGGTTCAGAATAGCCTGCCCGGTCCTCATCAATTGAACGTCCTCGGCCCTGACTCGTCCGGCCTGAGTCTCATCCCCAACCAGGCAACCCGCCAGCCATGCCTCGCACGCCTCATTAGTCACAAGCATGCGTCCGTTCAAATCGCGCACATAAACGGCCTCAGGCAAAAATTCCACTAATGTACGCAAAAGTCGGTGCTCTGAGGCATACGCCTCCTCAGCAAGCTTCCGTTGCGTAATTTCAGTCCAAGCTGAGACACACGCAGCCTGCTCGTAAGCACTGGCAGCTAGGTAGGAGGTATCAACTTCAACAAAAATAACAGCCCCGCTCCAACCTTTAAGCTTCAACTCAGTCCGTCGGCCTTCCCTAGTGTCAAAAACAGTCGAAAGATGTTCGTGCAGAAGGGATTGGCTTTGTTCATGTAAAAATCTGTCGAAAAAAGATTCCCTCAATTCAACGCGGTCCACCCCCAGCAGCTCAGCCGCACGCACATTAACTTCGATTACCTGGTGCTTTCGGTCAAAAACGAAGTAACAAATGGGGGATTGGTCAAAAAGCAGAAAATATCGACTGCGCGAATCCTCCATTGAGGCTTGGGTCTCACGCAATGATTCGTTCTGTTCTTCGAGCTGAACTTGTCGATTTTGAAGTTCCGACAACAATTCCGGGGCCGCAAGCTCTTCCAGCTCACCACCCCTGCCGATAACCCTCGGACTTGAATCGAACATATTAGGCAGATTTCCCATCTAACCCCAAAAAAACGGTCAGACACCGGAGTAACACAGCCAAGCCTCGACTTCACCCAGAGCGAATTTGGCCCCTAAAATAGTGAAGTTTTTCCTCAAGTCAACCTTGTACTTCTGAAGGTGCCGAAATCAGACCCATCAGAACCTTGGGACAATGGACCGCATGCTGGCCGGGCTCTCGGACCAATTAAAATTGGAAATCACAGCGAAATGTGCATTTCAGGGGGTGGGAGTCACAGTGTGGTAGAAGCGGAAGGGGTATTGCATGGCGTTGGTGTCTTCGAATTGGAGGAGGCCGTTGGGGGCGGCGGTGCCGAGGCCGATATCGAGCCAGTTGGGGAAGTTGGTGGTCGCTTGCACTTTGTAGGGCTGGCCAGGGGTGCCGGGAAATTGCAGCAACATGCTGCCGCTCGGGCTCTTCTCGACAGCGGTGTATTCGGTGTATTTGATCAGAACGATTTCAGTGCCGCCCTCGAGGGTGGTGGAGAGTCCGGCCACATAGACGTTGCCAGAAGAATCGGTCACGATGGCTTTGCCTTCGTCGTAGCCATTGGCTGCTCCATTGAATTGCTGAGACCACAGTAGTGTTCCAGAGGCGTCGTATTTTGCGGTGGCAATATTGGCGCTAGACATGTCATTGGCTAGGTAGACTAAGCCTGTGGCCGTTGGCCTTTCCCCATTGTCCACGCAAATCGCCTCAGCCAATCCAGGCAAGCCAAGTGCTTGATTCCCGTCCGTAAAAACGCCGGGAAAGTCCGTTCTCCACCCAAGCCCCCCATCTGCTTTCACTTGAACCACGCCAAAATAGAGAGTACCGGGTGGGTCATAAACGCCATGCGAGTCAGTGAAAAACGAACCTGCAAGGCAAAAAGAATTTCTACTTTCCATTCCTGAACTCACAACCGCTCCATCAGCGGTTGGGTAACCAAGAAAATTCCAAACCTTGGCACCATCCGAAGTCCTTGCAAGGCATTGAAAAGGATAATCGTTCGGCTGCATCTCGCCTAGCAGGTAGAGCCCGCCAGATTTACCCTGTATTGCAGATTTCAGACACTGATTAGGAATGATCGCCCAACCTGCCTCGAGATAAGTTTCCATCACTTGGTTCCCGCTTCTGTCATATTTTAAGAGGTAGGGAAACCTGTATATATGTCTGGCATCCATTAGAAGCGACACGCAGCCCACAACGGAAATGAATTGGTTGTCATCACAGAACACGCTCTGCGAATAATCATACCCGCGACCTTGCGCTGTGTACTTCTTCAGCCAGCCAAGAATTCCATCAATGGAAAGCGATGCTGTTGCGAACTCAGTCTCCGAAAAACCCGTCACGTAAATATTGGTGCCATGCACCGTCAGTCCTCTGCCCGCGTAAGGCGCAGTCCAGAGTTCGTCTCCTCCAGAAGAATATTTCACGGTCGCAGACGTGCCGGTGACGTAAAGATTGTCATTGGTATCCAGACCGATGGCGCGCGGGAGATTGCTGAGTCCGTTGGTGGAACCAAAACGCTTGAACCAAAGCAGCGTTCCACTGGGGGTGTATTTCAGAGTGACATAGTCCAGCAGTTTGCTGGCATTGGCGGCGCTGCCCACCACATAGATGTTCCCTGCCGAATCCAGCTGCATGACAAATGGATGGTTGGTTTTGGCTGGAAATCCGCCATCAAAGTGTTGCACCCATTCCTCGCGTACTGCGGCGTGAACAAGCGTGAGGGCCTGAAAGTAGGCTGATAGCAGTCCGAGAAGGAGAATTTGCCTCATAATTTGTCCCGCCTCTTATTCGTGGAACCTATGCCAATCGCAAGCCGCAGGTTTGCCAGTGAGCATGTGTTTTATTGAACGCCCTTAACTAGGCGGCAATTCTAATTAAGAGTCAATAACAATATGGGGGTTTGTTATTCGCACGAAAGGAATGACCATCGCAACTTCACGGAGAACGGCTGACTAATGGCTTCAGGGCAAGAGGGCGGCGACAGCGGTGCTGATGGATTTGCCATCGGCGCGGCCTGCCGCTTGGGCTTGGACGGTTGCGATGACGGTGCGCATATCCTTTTTGGAGGTTGCTCCAGTGTCAGAAATGGCCTTCTTGACCATGGCATTCAGTTCATCAGGGCTCAAGGCGGTGGGCAGGAATTCGTTGAGGACCAGTATTTCCAATTTTTCTTTGGCAGCCAGTTCATGGCGCCCGCCCTGGTCAAATTGAGTGATGGAATCCTGACGTTTCTTGACTTCACGCTGAACGGCGGCGATGAAATCGGCATCGTTGAGGGCGTCGACTTTCTTCTCAATTTGAAGGTAACCAATGGCTGATTTGAGCATGCGCAAGGTGCTCAGTCGGTCGGCATCGCGGGCCAGCATGGCGGCTTTGATGGTTTGAGCGAGGCGATCAGCGTAGGAAGGAGTCATGAATTTTGTTTGGGGGCGGAGACAAGATTGCGAAGGGCATCGCGGCACTCGGCGGCTTTTTCATAATCCTCGCGTTTGATGGCCTCACGCAGGGTTTCCTCAAGGGTTTCTTTTTCGCTCATGGGTCGTGCGGAGCGTAATTCATGGAGCCATGCCTCAAGGGACATGACTTCGCCGGAGTTTTCGGCCAGCTCGGGTCGTTCTTTTTTGCGGAAAAATTCTTTTACTGTTTCAAGACCTGTCTCGACGGCAAGTATGGCCTCGTCATGGCGGCCGGCCTCGACCTCGCGTGTGCCTTCGGCGCGAATTCGCATAAGGAGGAGTTGGGGGCGGAGTTGTGCGACGGCCCAGCTGTGCTCTGGTGATTCGGCATGGGCGTCGACAAAGTCAAAAACCTGCAGGTTGCGGTCGGCATCACGCAGCACAGCATCAAATTCCTTCAATTGGAAGAGGCAGATGTAGCGGTGGTGGTACTGGATGGCCTCCTGTTGAAGCTTGCCGCAATCCTCGGCGCTGAGCCTGAAGGGTGCCTCGGCGCTGGTACCCTCAAGGTGCAGGCGCAGGCGGTTTTGAAAATGTTCGTAGAGCGACTCGTGGCCGAACGGCAGTTTGCCATCGGGCCGTCCGGTCGCGTTCATTTGCAACAGGCCCAGATCGACGCGAAGTTGGATTTTTTCTCGGCCATCTTTGCCGACGAACTTCCTGACAACCACCTGACCGGGCTGGTATTCCCACTGCTCAAGGTAGTGAGATATATCGAAACTCATTGTGAGCAACTATGGTGTCCCGGGCCTAAAAGTCAACTATGCGCGATAGCCTGCCTCCGGCTTCGATGAGGCGCGGGTATTAAATGACCATCAGGCGAATTCGTGTATGGGGTGTTTTCCCCACTTGCGTGGTTGTCGGCGCAGCCTCATTTTAAGGGCGGGATGAAACAGAATATGGAGGTGTGGGTCAACGATTCCCAATCCCCTGAGAAGGACATGAAGGATTGGCTGGAATGTCTGCGTTCGCGCACGATGGTCCATAAATTCCTGTATGAATCGTCAAGGCAGGCCGCGAGGTGGCTGGAGGTGCATCGAGCGTTTTCGCCTGCGCGCACTGATCAGGCGGTGTTGCAAATGTACGGCTCGGCTTTCACCAAAGTGGCTGAGGGCTGGCGAGGTTCATCGGTTCAATTGATCGGTTTGGGGTGTGGCGGAGGGCACAAGGAGGTCCAGTTGGCATTGGCCTTGGAATCCCGTCGACACAAGGTGCGTTTTCTTGCCGCAGATGCCAGCCTGCCGCTGGTGCTTTCGGCCAGACATCGGTTTGCGGCGGTTATGGCCAACCCGGCACAGCATATTGTGTCCGGTTGGGTGTTGGATATCGCTGAGGCTGATCTGGTCGGCTCTTTGGAGGAATTGGCGGGATCGGAAAAGCGGTTGATCACATTTTTTGGCATGGTGCCTAACTTTGAACCTGACATAATTTTTCCGCGTCTGGCGAGCCTGCTGCGGGAGGGGGATCAGCTGTTGCTAAGTGCGAATCTCGCTCCCGGGCCGGATTATCGCGCAGGAGTGGAGAGAATTCTGCCTCTTTATGATAACAGCCCGACTCGGCGCTGGTTGATAGGCCCCTTGGAGGCGGTGGGTGTGTCGGAAGAGGATGCGCGCGTGGATTTTAGTTTGGTATCACGGCCTCCGCACGGTGATCTCATCCGCGTGCAGGCGGATTTGACTTTTTTGAGGAAAGTAGCCGTCGAGTCAGAGGGGGAGGTTTTTGAGTACGATCAAGGGCAGGTGTTTCAGCTGTTTTACTCTTACAGGCATACACCGGAAAACCTGGCCTCGACGCTTGGTCAATACGGTTTGAAGATCGAGAAGTCGTGGGTCGCACCGTCGGGTGAGGAAGGTCTTTTTTTGTTGGGGCGGTTCTGATCAAAAAGCGCCCAAAGTATCAAGCACTGCCTTGGTGCGTACCACTTCGTGGGTGCGGAAGATATCCGTTTTGCCGAGGGCGGCCAGCAAGGCGAAAAAGGGCTCGGCGGAACGAACCTCCTCGCCAAAAAATTCAAAGGCATGGGGCAGCGCGTGACAAATTGGGAAGCCGAGGGTTCTCAGTCGGAAGGTGCTTAGGAAGGTCCGCATCTGATGTCGAACGCGAACGGAGCTGTCTTGAAGGTTTTTGTAGTAAAAGCCCATGCCAGGATCGATAAAAATGCGCGTAACCCCTGCGTCGGTGGCGCGATTGATCTCGCGTGCAAAATAATTGTGCATCAACGCGATGGGGTCCGCTCCAAAATTAAATTCCCCCACTTCTCGTGCGTTGGGCCCTTGGACGTAGCAGATGATTACGGCCGCATCGTGGTCAGCAACGATGGGGTAAATAGCTTCTGCATTGCCGCAGCCGGTGAGATTAAGGATGCCAGCACCGGCTTCAAGGCAGGTTTGGGCGACGGCTGGTTCGTAAGTTTCGACACTGATGATGGGGCCTTTGGCCGCCAGTGCTCTGACGATGGGGAGGAGTTTGGAATTTTGTTCCATTTCGTCGACGCGCACCGCATGGGCCAAGGTGGATTCAGCACCGATATCGACAATAGACGCGCCTTGTGCCTGCAGGACGAGCGCTCTGCTGATAGCTGCATCTGCGGTCATAACAACACTCTCCCGATACCACGAATCGGGCGACAGGTTGATGACGCCCATGAGGCTGGGGGACGAATTGAAAGCGAAATGGTGGCCCCGAATGGAAAATTCTGCCACGCGCGAAGTCAGGGCCGCGCGGTTTTGGTCAACGAGTTGGGCGAGCCAATCAAGGGTGAGCATGCACCGAAATATGGAGTGAGGAGGCTCTTAACGCAATGAGTGGAATGGGGCAGCCGAGGCGGGCTGGTTGTAGTTGGCAAGAATTTGGAGCAAGCCAAAGCGGGGTTGCACGCCCGGCTTGTCAAATGGCACAACTAGGCCGTGAAGGCCGCGCCCAGAGTTGGGCTGAACGATCCGCCGTTACCAACGGAGCCCAGCGAAATATTGGCTAGTGCCACATCAAACGAATCTCCGCCCGAGTTTGCAATCAGAGATGCGAGGGCCACCTGCGAATCGGCAATACTCACTCCGTTGGAAAGCAGGAACAATATCGCGTCGGTTCCGGCCGGATTGGCCAGATAAACGGTGTCGGATGATCCGTTGCCGTTACCATATTGGGTCAAATCCCTCACGTCACCAAATTCGGTGAGTTGCGGTGAAAGATAGTTTTTTCTCATACGTTGGGGGCTTTTGTTCTCCTGTTCCGGGCGAAACTATTAGTATTTTGTTGGGCAAGTGTCAAACAATCTCCAGAAATGAATGTCATTCCGAGCCAAAGTTTCCGGACAAGCTTGAGTTTGTCAGCAAGCTGCGCTTGAGTGTTAACAATGAACGTCTTAGTTACGGGTGGTGCCGGTTACATCGGGTCTGTTTGCGTTGAGGAATTGCTCAAAGCGGGCCACTTGGTGGTGGTTTTGGACAACCTCACCGAAGGGCATCGCTCAGCCGTGTCCGAGAAGGCCCACTTCATGGAAGGCAATTTGGGCGACGAAGCCCTTGTTGCCGGTCTAATTAAGGATCACGCCATCACGGCAGTCATTCATTTTGCGGCCAACGCTCTGGTGGGCGAGTCCATGCAGAATCCGGGCAAGTATTTTCTCAATAATGTGGGCAATGGGGCGCGCCTTTTGGAAACAGCTGTGAAGAGCGGCGTGCGTAAGTTTGTTTTTAGTTCCACCTGCGCCACCTACGGTCCGCCTGAGCGGGTGCCCATCACGGAGGATGTTCCCCAGCGACCGATCAATCCTTATGGCGAGTCCAAGCTGATGTTCGAGCGGATTTTGCAATGGTATCAGACAGTGTACGGACTGGAATTTGTGGCGTTTCGTTACTTCAACGCCGCGGGCGCGAGCGTGCGTTTTGGCGAGAATCATCGAGTAGAGTCCCACCTGATCCCCAACGTATTGAAAGTTGCGCTCGGCCAGGCCAAACAATGCGAAATCTACGGAACAGATTATCCCACGCCGGATGGCACTTGCATCCGCGATTATATTCACATCGTTGATCTCGCTCAAGCACACATGCTGGCGTTGGCACCCGGTAAAAGTGGTTTTTTCAACCTTGGCAATGGCGAAGGCTACTCAGTGCGCGAAGTCATCCAAATGTGCGAGAAAATCTCTGGCGCCATTATTCCAGCCATCGAAAAGGATCGCCGCCCTGGTGACCCCCCCCGGTTGGTTGCAGCCGCCCAGAAAGCCAAATCTGAATTGGGCTGGAATCCTCAGTATCCTAAACTAGAAGATATTGTAGCGAGCGCGTGGCGTTGGCATCAAAAAAACCCGCATGGGTACGCCGATTAACAATCCTTGATTGTTCATTCTTCACTGATAGGGCTGGGCTGCATCCCCATCGGTTGGACTATTCCCTATTCAACCGGCTTGCTTGCAACGGCTAGGAGGTTGAATAATGGTTTAATTTCCATACCCATCCCATAGGAAATGAAGGTGAAACACACGGGTTTGTTGCCGTTTTTAAAGATTTCGGAATCTCAGTGCTATCGCCGACTTTTCCGCAATCCAAAAACCTCGTGAAGCCTGCGATTTTGGGCCAAATCCGGTGGGATGGTAGTCTTTAATTTTCTCTCCTTCCGCCGGTTTTCAACTCTGCTGAAAGGAAATCCTCTCCCCTTAAAATTTCTCCTCAAGGCACTCCTCGCAAAGCCGATAGGCAATCATGTTGTGGATGTCCAGCCGATGCCCATTTGTAAACCTATGACTGCTGTATCGATAGATCTGATCGACGAAATCGAAAATTACGTGCGGCGCGGCGCCGGCGATGTTTTTCGTACCATGCTTAACATGGAAGTAAAAGCTATCGAAGGATCTGCTTCAGAACCGGGCAACTCCTCCATGGTGGTGGGTTCGGTGGGGTTTGCCGGCAAGGCTTCCGGAGCCATTTTTATCGCGGTGCCCGAGTCATTGGCTAACGAGGCCGCGTCTGCCATGGTGGGCCTCTTGCCCAGTGAACTAGATCCAGACATGGTCAACGACGTTATCGCTGAGTTAAGCAACATGATTGTGGGTTTCGTCAAATCACAACTGTGCGATACGGGCCACACCTGTGTGCTTACCGTACCCAGCGTCATGCGGGGTGACCACATGAAAGTCCAAAGGGTCAGTCTGGCTAAAAATAAATCCTCCCTGATGATTTGCAACAGGCATGTGGTGAGCATCGAGATTGTTCTTAAGAGCGACGTTTAATTTCAACCCAACCGAAGCATGTCAAAAAAAATTCTCAGCATTGATGACTCGAAAATGGTCCATATGGTCATCGCCCGCACCCTCAAGCCCTACGACATTGAGGTCATTACTGCGTTGAACGGTCAGGAGGGCCTGGACAAAGCCCACCAGGAGCATCCTGACCTGATCGTGCTTGATATGACCATGCCCGTGATGGATGGATATGAGGCTCTCCTTAAGCTCAAGGAATCTCCGCAAACCAAGGACATCCCAGTGATGATGTTGAGCGCTGATGGCGGTACTGCCTCAATGGAAAAAGCCCTCCAGGCTGGAGCCGTGAAATTTATTAGCAAACCATTCAACAGCGATTCCCTCTTGTCGGCCCTGCCTGAGTTTCTGGCTTTGGAACTGCGGGCTGTCGAAGTAGTTTAGGTTTCCAACCCGGGGATTCGGGTTAAATGTTTTTAGCACCGCACGCCAGCCTCGTGCGGAGTTTTCGTTGAATGCAGGTTTGGCAAATCCTGCGGATGCTCGATGGGTTTGAACCAATGTCTTCAGGTCGGAGGCATTTGGGCTTGAAGATCAGCCACTGAAAGTACGGCGATAATGACGCAGCCGTTTTCACTATGATTGACGTCGTGGAAACTGCCTGCTGCCGCGTGATGAAAATCACCAGCACCCAAATAATCCCCGCCTATTTTGAGATCTCCGGACACCACGTAAACCTGTTCGGGGCCTATGTGCCAGTGTGCCGGATAATGTGCGCCTGCTGCCAGTTTCCCCATTACCACAGCGTACCCCTCACTCATATTTAGGGAGAGCAACTTTACGCTCGCGCCCGGAACTGCCAAATTGATCCAGCCGTCGGTATTCTCCCCCCGGATCATGGCAAACGGGGAGTGGACAGGCGTTTTCGGCGAGACTTGGGGAACGGTCTTAATGCGTTCCAAAATGCGCGCCTTAAGGCGGGGAGCCGGGTGCATCAACGGGGCTAGTGCAGACAAAGCAAGAGTGGAGGTTTCCATGAAGGCTCGGGCTTCGGTTTGCTGGGCCTCGTCCCAGTTCGAAAGCTCGATCAGCCACTGCTCGACCTCGGATTGCGGCATCATTCCCGAGGCCCAAAAGATGGCTTTTTCCTGTTGTTCGTCGCTGAGCATTATTCAGGGCGCGGCTGGGCGCGGTTGATCCACATGGATTTCATAATAAGATTTTCATGGCCGAGCGTAGTTTAATGAGCGACCGGCGGATGCGTGCTTTGATGGTGCCAAGGGGTTCACCCAGTTGTTCGGCAATTTCCGAGTGCGTCATGGCACTGAAAAAGGCCATCTCAAGTATGATCCTTTCATCATGAGCCAGGCTTTTGAGAGCCTTTCTGATTATCGACGCGCCTTCGGAATCAATTAACTGGTCTGATGCGTCTCTTGAAGGGGATTGAGCCTCCAATGGATCAAGCTCGCCATTCGGCTCGACAAAAAGCCGTCCCCGTCTCTGGAGTGAGCGGAGTCGGTCGATGGCTTTATTGCGGGCAAGGCTGATGGCCCACGTCAGTGGTTTGCCGCGCAGTGCGTCATAAAAAGCGGCGCGTTCCCAAATCTGAACGAATACTTCCTGAATCACGTCCTCCGCCAGGGTTGTGTCACGCAACATTTGCATGACTATTGAGAAGAGCACCGGGCTCGCCGTGTCATAAAAAACCTCGAACGCATCGGTGTCGCCGAGTGCGATTTTTTCGAGCACTCCGGTGAGGTTTACCGTCGTGCTGTTGTCGGGCTGGGCTGGGACACTCATGGCTTCACCAAGCATGCAGGGCCCGCGCCATTGAAAGGCTGCGCTGAACCGCAATTTTCTCCGACAGAGAAGTTTGAGTGAGGATCGAAAGTGCATTTGCATCCGGTGCTGGAGTCATGAGACTCTGTATGTTTCATGAATGTTACGCTGGACGATGAGCAGCGGATGCAATGAACCTTGCAGAATGGCTCGAAAAGGGCACCTACTGCCGCCCGTGTTCTAAGTATGGAGCTATGCATCGACCAGCGAATCATCGCTTGCAAGCTCGGTTGCGCCAAGCCCAAAAATGAGCAGTACCGAAGTATTGCGGGCGTTTGGCTGGCAGTTCATAAAACAGGGCGTTGGCTGAGGAGGAGACGCAGAGCTTGGCTGGGGTGACAATGATAGAGTTCGAAAAAGTGCGCCAAAGGCTGGTCTTCCTCGAAAGGAATGAGGGATAATAGAACGTTGCGGGTGGGCCAGTAGTTGGGAGGTGTTGTCCTTGGTGCCGACTAAAAAATCGCCGCCTTTTCCAGGATGACGAGCACGGTGGCCTCCTTGTTGTGGAGCGGGTCGGCGTTGACCAAGGCATGGGCCAGATCAACCCAGGAGAGCAGAAAAAAATGAAGTTTTTTGTGGCGCTATTTTTGATATCTGGTAAAGTCTCGCGCTCGCAATCGGATTGGCCGTCGGGCAGTGGAAACCGACCCCAAATCCCATATACAGGTTGAACGAGTTGTGACACCGAAAAAGATAGTCGCGAAAAAAGTTGGTGCGAGTGCTTCGATTAAGCACAAAGCCGTGGGCAAAGCCACCGCCGCATCCATACTTGGCCATGCCCCCAGCGTTGAGCCGGAGGAGTTTACAGGCCACACCAAAATCAAACCCGAGTGGACCAAGTACTACCGCAACCTGCTTGAACTGCGCGAACGCCTGATCAATCAAATGAGCGGTCTGGCCAAGGAGTCCGCCGAGGAAATGTCCAGCTACTCGCTGCACATGGCTGATTCCGGCACTGACAATTTTGACAGAGATTTTGCCCTAAGCCTGCTATCGTCCGATCAGGATGCCGTCTTCGAAATCGAAGAGGCCCTGCGTAGGATCGAGAAAGACACATACAGTGTTTGCGAGCTGACCGGCAAGCCCATCCCCCGCACACGCTTGGACGCCATCCCGTGGACTCGGTTCACTGTGGAAGCCCAGGCGCAACTCGAAAAAGAAGGAGCATTGCGCCAGCGCCGGCTCGGGCAGCTCGGATCGGTTGACACCGCCGCAGCACCCGAAGTGGAGGAGGATGATGAGCAGGAAGAAAAGCCTGCAAAGGAGAAGGAATAAACTATGCCACGCGAAATCGTGACCCTGGAATGCACGGAGGCCCGCAAGGAGGGTAAATCCCCCTCGCGCTACCTCACCTCACGCAACAAGAAACTACAGACCGAAAAGGTCGAGAAAATGAAGTTTAACCACTTCCTTCGCCGTCACACCCTTCACAGGGAGATCAAATAATTTATGCCACGTCGTACCAATACTGAGAAAAAGGGTGAACGCGGTGGAAAACGGACAACGGAGTCCCGCACGCCCCGGCCCAAGCCCAAGATCGACTTCACCGTCGACGCGCTTGACTACAAGAATGTCGTTTTGCTTCGCACCTTCGTGACCGACGCAGGACGTATTTTGCCACGCAAATATACCGGCATGCCCGCCCACTACCAACGCGCCCTGAACCGCGCGGTGAAACGTGCTCGGCAGATGCTGTTGATGAAGTAA
Source organism: Pedosphaera sp. (assembly GCA_025359965.1). Taxonomy (GTDB): domain Bacteria; phylum Verrucomicrobiota; class Verrucomicrobiia; order Limisphaerales; family SXQI01; genus SXQI01. Next base: position 23,133 of record JANYDC010000062.1, on the reverse strand, counting down.
TCTTTTGACAACAACAACAACGCCCCAGTCTTAGGACTGGGGTCTTTTTTTGCGCCATGCCTGCAAATCGTTTGCAATTATAATCCCGTGCCGTAATCTGAACCATGCACTTTACCCAGCGAACACCGTTTAGAACATGGGTGTGCCTCCTGCTATTGGCCTTCATCCCTCGTCTCGCCCAGGCGGAGCCCAAGTCTTCCCCGCTTCGCGTGGTCAGCACAGTGTTCCCTGCCTACGCCGCCGCAAAAGCCATCGCAGGGTCGGCAGCAGAGGTTGACAACTTACTTCCCAACTATGCCAGCGCCCATGGATACCAACTTTCTCCCGGCGACCTCCGCAAGCTAAGCTCGGCTGATTTGATTGTAATGAACGGGCTTGGATTGGATGATTGGATCCAGAAAGCATTAAAAACCACCAAAGCTCGCGTCATCAGGCTTTCTGACGGTTTGGAGGCCAGATTACTCAAGGGCGGGCATCATGAAGAGCAGGATCACCACCACGATCAAGCTTTCAATCCCCACTTCTGGCTCGACCCCAAGCTGATGATTCTGGCCAGCAGCAACATTTTGCAGGCAATGGTCCAACTTGACCCCGCCCAGCAATCCGTTTACCAAGCTAATGAGGAAAGCTGGAAACTCACATTGGAGTCCATCGACCGGGAATTTTCCACAGCCTTGATTGCTGTCCGCAAAGCGCCTTTCGTCACGATGCATGACGCTTTTGGTTATCTCGCCAAAGCCTACGATCTCAAGGTCGTAGGCGTGGTCGAAACTGTTGCCGATGTCAGTCCCGGGCCACAAACCCTCAGTCGACTGCTTGAGTCCATGCGTCAGGAAAAAGTAACTGTCATCTTCGGTGAAAAGGGGGGGGCCAACCGCATGGCCGAAAGAATCGCGCGTGATTTAAACATTCGAACGGCCCAACTAGATCCCTTGGAAAGCGGGCAACTGACGCCTACGGCCTACGCGGAAGGCATGAAGCGAAACCTTGACGTGCTGGTGCGCGAATTGGGAGGCGAGAAAAAGTAATGCAATCCAATCGCGAAAAAACATCCTGCTCCTGCGGCCATACCCACCCCCCCCACCCTTCCGGCGAGCGCAAGGACGTCCCGGTGGTGGAGATTCAGGGTGCCAAGCTCGCTTTTAATGGAGTCCCAGTTTTGCGCGGAGTCGATCTACGCATCCCCGCAGGTGAGATAGTGGCCCTGATTGGCCCCAACGGCTCAGGAAAAACCACACTGCTCCGGGCTATGCTCGGTCTCCAAAAACTTGATGCCGGCAGCGTGCAACTGTTTGGACAACCTGTCTCGGGACCAGGCCTTGGCAAGGTGGGGTATGTGCCGCAACGACTTCCCCTTGAACGAACATTCCCCCTAACGGTCCGAGAGTTCCTGGCACTGAGATTGAAGGAGACCCGGTTCTGGTTTTTCCAAACCAAAAAACACACCACGGACCTTATCCTGGCTGCAATCGTCGATATGGGAGTTGAACCCTTGCTGGACAAGCCGGTGGCTTCGCTCTCAGGAGGGCAGCTTCAACGGGTGCTCATTGCTTTCAGCCTGCTGCATCAGCCCAAACTACTCCTACTGGATGAACCGACGGCCGGTGTCGACACCCCGGGTGAACAATCGTTCTACGAAATGATCACCCGCGTGCAGCAGCAGCGACATTTGACGGTGGTGTTGGTCTCGCACGATCTATCCATGGTTTACCGCCATGCCTCCTGGGTTTACGCACTCAACGGAGTCATTTGCTGCGAAGGCACCCCGGAACAGGTCATGAACGCCGAATCGCTGAAACAGGCTTACGGCATCCATGTCTCACCCTACCACCATCATCACCATGCTCACTGAACAATACATGCAGTGCGCGCTGGCGGCGGCGTTCATTCTGGGGCCGTTGTGCGCTCTGCTCGGGGTGTTCGTGACGGCCCGTAGACTGTCATTTTTCAGCGATACCATTGCACATGGCGCGCTGGCCGGAGTGGCGATGGGTATTTGGCTGGGCATGGCCGACCTGACGTTGCCCATGGTTATTTTCAGCCTGGGAGTCGCCGCTGCAATGGTATGGCTTAAGGAAAACACCGAACTGCTGAACGATTCCATCATGGCCCTGCTGCTCTCCGGTTCGGTGGCAATCGGCATTCTCATTCTCAGCCTTGCGCAAACCAATCGCGGCGAACTGCATGGATATTTGTTTGGTGATGTGCTCGCAGTGGAATGGCGGGACGTCGGGCTGGCCGGCGTGCTGGCCCTGTTCGTGGCAGGCGGATTGTTCACCGAACTCACTCCGCTCACGCTTCTCACCGCGAACGAAGAACTGGCCAGCGTCTCGGGAGTCAATGTACGTCGGCTCAACTACGCGTTCATCGTAGTCCTGACCGTAACGGTCGCCCTGTCCATTCGCCTGCTGGGCGTGGTGCTCGTCACCTCACTTCTGGTGATCCCTCCGGCCATTGCGCGACCGCTGAGCAACAATTTGCGCCAGCAACTGGTTTTGAGCGTGATTGCCGGGCTGATGGGCAGCATTGGCGGCACGGTGCTGGCCTGGCGGCTCAACGTGCCCTGCGGCCCAACCATAGTGCTGAGCTGCATCGCCCTCTTTATCATCTCGCTCATGGGCGGAAAACTAATCCGCCGCCAACCGAACCCCGCCTGAAGCCATGGGCAAACATCGCCACGATGATCATTCTCATGGGCACACGGACGTTCCACTCGACGCTTTAAAGGATAAGCTGCGGGCTGGTTCGAGAAAAATCACAGGGCCGCGCCAAGCCATTTTGGATGTGCTTCGACGCGAGTCACACCCTCTCACCAATCGTGAAATACTTCAGCACCTAGGCCATGAGGAGTGCGATTTGGCCACCATTTACCGAAGCATGCACCTGCTGGGAGCCTTGGGGTTGGTGCGAAAATATGATTTCGGGGATGGCATAGCCCGTTTCGAATTGGTCCGCGGTGATGACGAAACCCATCACCATCATCTCATTTGCACAGCCTGCGCGACAGTAGTGGAGATTGATGAATGCTTTCCGACGGCTCTTGAGCAGACCATCGCCGCCCAAAGTGGATTTTCAAAACTGACGCACAAATTGGAATTTTTTGGCGTTTGCCCAAAGTGCCAGTGAGGCACAAAACAATAGCCACGTCCGAAAACTCGGGCGTGGCGTATTGACAAGTTCAACCGGGGTCAGGCAGCCATTTCGGACTCCCCATCCCATTCACCCAACTGCAAGTACTGCTTGATCTTCCGACGCTCGTAGCGATGCTTTTGAGCTTTGGCCGGCCTGTCCGCGGTTGCGCGGAAAGGATGTTTCGTGCTCCGAACCGATTCTAGGATATGATCGAGGGTCTTTGTCATATTAAGGTTGTTTAACCGTTCAGAAGTTCCACAAAGCGTAAAGAATGCCAAGTCGACTAGGGGATGTCGGCTACAGACCTGAATTACTAACTTTGCAGAGGTCATTGGACTTAACCGAGGATTCTTTTACCACAAAAACCACAAGGCTGCAAGTATCGTTACAGATTTGTGACGCAGCAGTGGTGTTTTTTGGACATGAAGATAAAACTCATTCTACCGCAACCGCGCACCCAGGTGAGCACTGGCATCCTTGTCGGCTATTTGATCTTTTTGTCGAAATAATCCAGCCTCACAGGAGAGGCTGGCGCCCTTCAAATCCTTCATCCGTATCATGAAAGAAGCACAGATCATTCTCGCTTTTCTCCCAACAAAGATAAACCTCGCGGCCATCCAGCATGGCTGGAAAATCGATCAGCCCGCGCTCCAAATCCTTGATTTGGATTTCCGCCTCCAAAAAATACCGCAGAATTTCCTGAGCATCCGCCAGCGAGCGAAGCAGGGAATCCACCTGCCTGCCACCGACGTCAGCCCCGGCCGAAATCAGCGGATCAATCTCCTTCTCGTTGCTGCGGGTGATGGCCACCGCAGCTTGGAGTTGGTTAAGCAGCACCCGGAGGCGCGGCAGCATTTGCCTGGCCTCCGCAACGGTGTAGTGCTTTTTGATCGGCTCCCCCACGGCTAATGCTCCACCTTCTCGCGTACTTTGGGATCATCGTGGGCCTGAAGTGATTGACGCCATGTGGCCACAGCCTCAGAATCTCGTTTGAGTGCTTTGAGAATATCCCCCATATGATCAAGCAATGCTGCGTCGGCCTCAGGTGACTTGGCGATGGCAGTACGAATGTGGCGGAGAGCCTCCTCAAAATTTCCCTCACGGTAAAAAATCCAGGCGAGGCTATCCAGATAGGCCGGATTTTCCGGTTCCTCCTTCAACGCACGATCAATCAAGTCATGAGCTTCACGAAGGTTCTCATTTCGATCCGCCCACATGTAGCCAAGGTAATTCATCGCCTCGTCAAACTTGGGGGAAAGCTCGATGGATTTTTTGAGCAATGCCACCGCTTCCGGGAAATTTCCGGCCCGCTCATGCGCGGAGCCCATTTGAAAATAAAAGACGTGGTTCAGCTTCGATGCGTCATTGACTCTGGCCAGTATTTCCGCCGACGTATAATGATTGATCGCCTGCGTAAACCTCTCCATGGCCGCCATGGCGAGGCCAGTGTAAAACTCGAGGGCGAAGTTCAGCTTGAACTTTGCGCGAGCAGTCTGGAGCAGATCAAGAGCCTCCTCGGGCTTGTGCGCACCCAGCTTAAGCCCCGCCAAATCGTAGTAGATCTGCTCGATGCCAGGATTCAACCTCAGCGCAGTCTCGTAGTTTTCAGTGGCCTTGGCAAAATCACGAGCCTCGTAGGCAAGCGCGCCAAGAAAGTAATAATTCTGAGGATCGGTGGGATTATCGCGTCGGAGTCCGTCGAGCAGTTTTACCGCCTCCGGGTTCTTACCGGTACGGAGGTAAAGGTTGACCAATTTTTCACGGATGGCAGGTGACTCCGGAAATTCTTTTAACAGGGTTTCGTAAATGGGCCGGGCTTTATCCGGCTGTGACCGGGACAGATACCCATCGGCAATGCGCTGAAGGACGGCAGGATCACGTGGAGCCGTACTTGCGGCCTGATCAAGCGCCGCCAGCGACCATTTCCGAATGTCAGCGGCGCTAAGCAGATTCTGACGCTCCACCCGGGTCAGCAAATCGCAATACGCTATCCAGTAAGGACTGTCCGCGTCTTTCGATTCACCGGCCTTGCGCAGCGCCGCAACCGCCTCATTGGTCCTTCCTGCCTGGGAGTAGAGCGAGACCAAATTGATCGTGCCCACAAGGTTGTCCGGCATTTTTTGGACCGCGAGACGATTCACCGCAATAGCTTCGTTGGTTCGACTCGTGGAAATGTAAGCCAGCCCCAGCATGGGGTACAACATGGGGGTGGCGCCGGGCTTGGCCAACGCATTCGTGACAAAAGCAATGGTCCGATCAAACTCGCGGGCCTTGAGCAGTCGGCGGACTGATTCCAGCACGACAGGCTCGAAGGCTGGATTGTCCTGGGCGGAACGAATGTACTGGTCAAGCGCCTCGTCCGGCTTGTCTTGAAGGTCCAGGCTCAGCGCGGTCGCAAAGTGGGCCGCTGCGCGGATATCCGCATCAGTGAGCGCAGGAACATCCTGCTGATCCGTGACCTCGCTTGCATCACGGGCGGCGTTGGAATGCCCCCCGGAATGGGCACAACCAGCCATGAGCATCATCGCCAGCAGGCCCGAGAGAAAATAGTTACAACGTCGAGTCATGTCGCTTCGGCACAGGATAGCCCATCCCATGGCCTTGGCGCAATCGTCGCGATAAAAAGAAGAGGCGGCACCGTTCTCGCGAGAGAAAAGTGCCACCTCGGCAAAATCGCCAAGTATTCGGACAAGTCCGGATACTACTTCTGCCACGTCCGCTTTTTGTGGCGGTTAGCGCGCAGCGCTTTGCGGCGTTTGTGTTTGTTTATCTTAGCTTTACGGCGCTTCTTCAGTGAACCCATATTATTTTACTCGGTCAGTATACTACTTTATTCAGCGGGTATTCGATAATACCTTCGGCCCCCGCGGCTTTGAGCGCAGGGATAATCTCACGGGCCACATGCTCGTCGATAATGGTTTCTACCGCAATCCAGCCGGGCTGACTCAGACTTGAAAGGGTTGGATTACGCAATGCGGGCAAACTTTGCAATAACTTTGCCAGATTTTTTTCAGCGATGTTCATCTTCAACCCCACTTTTGTCTCGGCTTCGAGAGCCCCTTTGAGCAATAAAGACAGGGTTTCGATCTTCTCTCGCTTCCATTTATCCTTCCAAATCGCATGGTTGGCAATCAGCCGGGGAGTGGACGAAAGCAGGGTGTCAATGATCCGCAGCTTGTTTGCCCGGAGGGACGAGCCTGTCTCGGTCAACTCCACAATGGCATCCACCAACTCGTGTGCTTTGAACTCCGTTGCGCCCCAGGAAAACTCAATCTCGGCTTTGACTCCGTTCCTCTTCAGAAACCGTCGCGTGATCTCCACCACCTCGGTGGCGATGCGTTTGCCCTGAAGATCCTTCACGGTCTTAATGGGGGATTCCTCGGGCACCGCAAGGACCCAGCGCGCCGGCTGGCGGGTGGCCTTGCTGAAAAGAAATTCCCCCACCTCGTGGACCTTGGAATTGTTTTCCATGATCCAATCGTGGCCGGTGATCCCGCAGTCCAGATAGCCATGCTCGACATAGCGGCTGATTTCCTGGGCGCGAATCAGGCGAATTTCCATTTCCGGATCATCCACGTACGGAACGTAGGAGCGGCTGCTCACCTGGATGTTCCAGCCCGCCTTGGCCATTTTTTCGATGGTCGCGTCCTGCAAACTTCCTTTGGGAAGTCCGAAGCGCAGTTTATTTTTCGGGGTCATAAATCTCCTTTCGCAACTCTTTTTGGGCGGCATCCCTGTGATAGACGCGCTCTGATTCCTTCACTTTGGTGAGAGGATTAATCTTCCACGAACGCCGAATCTTGGGTACGGCCTTTTTGGGTGGTTTCACAGCGGCAACCCCTGTCGGTGGTCATCCCTTCGCCACAGCATGGCGGCAGAGACGGCCCTGCATTTCGATTTGGCCCAGTGTCAGCAAACGCAGTGCCTCAGGATAAATGATGCGTTCAGCATCCTGTATCCGCGCGTGCAGGGTGGTTTCGGTGTCGGTATCTTCGATGGGCACCGCCATCTGCATAATAATGGCGCCGGTATCGATACCCTGATCCACGAAATGAACGGTGCATCCCGCCACCTTGGCCCCGTAGTCCAGAGCCTGCTTCCACGCCTGCAAACCAGGAAAGGCCGGCAACAAGGAAGGATGGATATTGATGACCCGACCGGCAAAGGCTCCTAGAAAATCATTTTTCAGGATGCGCATGAACCCGGCCAGCGCCACCACCTCCACACCAGCCTCGCGCAGGACGCGGGCGGCGTGCTGCTCCGCCTCAGGCTCCAGCTTGGTGCGGTAACGGCCTGGCGGAAGGTACACTGGGGTGATCCCAAAATCCGCCGCCCGGTGCAGAATGCCCGCATTCTCCACATCGCTGCCCACCACCACAATTTCGTAGGGACACTTGGGCAGCCGCGCCGCCTCCGCCAGCGCCACAAGATTAGAGCCCTTCCCGGAGCCCAACACTCCCACCCGGATTTTATGGGTCGAGCCGGAAGTAAATATGGAGAGTTCAGGATGCACGTGCGGATCAGCTCTTGGGCTGCGGAACGTAGCGAAGGTAGGGTTTAACCCGGCGCACAGCTCCGGGGAACAGCTTGTCGGCCTCATCGTCCTTAACCGCATTGGAGACGATGCAATCATCCCCTTGCTTCCAATCGGCAGGCGTGGCGACCCGATGCTTGGCCGAGAGCTGCAAAGAATCCACGCAACGCAGGATTTCCGCAAAATTGCGCCCCGTCGAGGCCGGATAAGTCAGCATCAATTTCACCTTCTTGTCAGGCCCAATGATGAACACCGAACGCACCGTCAGCGTGTCATCCGCGTTCGGGTGGATCATGTCGTACAAACCAGCCACTGTACGATTGGGATCACCGATGATGGGGAAATTCATGGTGGTGCACTGTGTCTCATTAATATCAGAGACCCAGCCGCGATGGGATTCAACAGAATCCACGCTGACAGCCACGACCTTTACGTTCCGCTTGTCAAACTCCGGTTTGATTTTGGCGACGGCTCCCAGCTCGGTTGTGCAGACCGGCGTATAGTCCTTAGGGTGCGAGAACAGGATGCCCCAGCCGTTGCCAAGCCATTGGTGGAAGGACATGCTTCCCTCAGTCGTTTCAACCGTGAAATCCGGTGCAATATCTCCAAGACGCAAAGCCATATATTGAGCAATTAAGTTGTTGTACCTCCCAGACCAGCCGGGAGAAAAAGACAATTACCAAGCACAGGCCACACCGACAAGCCCTATCCACGCCTAGGTCAATTCCGATGAAAAGCACTTTTGCCAGGCGCGCGACCATCAGGGCATTGTCCTTTCCTCAAAACACCCCCAAGATAACCACCAATGAAAGCCTCCGCCGCCACAAGCTTTGTGGCACGTATTAACAAGACGTGCCCGGCCGAATCTTGAGACCATGTCCACGCTTGCCTCATTCCTGTTCCGCGAAGTGCGCCCGGATTTCTTCCGGGTGCTAACCGGTGCTTTGGCGCACCTCTATGTGGATGCGCTGGACACACTTGAAGCCGAGGCATCCCAACGCAACCAAGGGTTGGACCGGGTGGAGGCGCTGGCTTTGATCGAGCAGGCCGTGGAACGACATGGGGAGGCATCTGCGGCAGCAGACGAGGCGGAGTTCCAATCAGGAACAACGCGCGAACGGGCCCTCATGGTTTTGGAAACCCTGCGCAAAACAGGCTGGCTTCAATCAGAGGAACGAACCAACTGGCAAAAACTGATCTTTTTTGATCCGAACGGAGTGATACTCCTGCAAGCGTTAAGAAAGATCGCATTCCCGGAAGCGGCATCCTTTTCTGACAAGCTGGTTAATGTTTGTTTTATCTTGGCCAATCGCGATGCCCTCTCAGAACAGCCCTGGGCGCAGATTGAAAGCTGTGTTGCGAACTTGGAGGCGGGACTTGCCGAGTTGCGCGGGATGCAAAAATCCATCGAACGCCACACAAGACAACAACTGGCCGGAACCACGCTAAAAGAAAATCTCTCCGTCATTTTCGACCAGTTCGCCGAGCGCATTGGGCGGACCTGCTACGCCCAACTCGTTCAGGCGCGTCTGCCGTCAAAGTTGTCCGAGGCACGACGGGCCATTGAGGATTTGCAAGGCAATGCGGACTTGCTGGGCCGCATGCAAACGGAGGTTATGCGTCGCGAACCTTCGCTCTCGCCCGAGGCGGCCATGGCCCATGTGCGGCTGCGCTTGAATGGGCTCGGGGAATTGCTGGAGCACGTTGAACCGCTGGCCGACGCCATCGACCGCCGCACCGCCGAGTTCACCCGTCGTTCGCAGGCCCGTTTTCGCTACCTGCAGGAGACCACCAGCGAAAACCGCTCTTGCGTGCAGGAATTTTTCGAGACATTGAACCGCCATTTTGCCGGACAACGGATAGGCGAAATCGACAGTTTGGGCATTGAGTTTCCTGCTCTTTCACTCCACGACACGCGCATCATTGGCGGCATGGAATCCCTCTACACTCCCCGCCTCCGCAGCATCGCGGGCGAAATCGAACCCATGGAGGATTCGGACCCGCGCCAGATGGATCGTGCCCTTGCACAACTGGAAAACACCATGCGCGACTCCCTCACGGTCAGCCGCGCCAACCACTTCGTGGCCGCCCTCCCCGGATGCAAAGGCGAGCGAATTGATTCCTCGGTTCTAATCCGCGATAATATCCGCAATGACGAGGACGTGGCCAACTTGATCGCCTGCCTATTGCACGCGCGTTCCGCGGACGCAAAATTTGAAATCCAAGTGACGCGACGGGAAACCGAGGCGGATGCAGGCGAGTTTGATGCGAAACTCCAATACCGCATCGAGCGCTTCACGATCATCAAAAAATGAACACCGATTTTTCACCGACCCAACCCGCCGGATTGCTGGCACGTCTTTCTCCGGATGACCGGGAAAAGCTGGGCGACGCACTCCGGCGCTTGCTGGCCAACGGGTCAATTCTTGGCCTTGAACCCGCTCAAACGGTGCTTTACCACTGGTGCTATCAGAACCGAGATTGGGTCAATGAAATGGCCGCGCTTCTCGACCTGAAATTATTCTGGGAGCATCAGGATCGGACCGTACAGGCAGTCCCGCAAAGTTCCGCCTTTCTGCTGCGCCTCAAACTGGATGCCACCCTCGTTTTGCTCACCTTGTGGTACGAATTTGACACCGCCGTGCGCGACCGGGGCGAAACTCCGCCCGTGCGAATCTCGGCCCAGCAACTGAATGATTCCCTGGTGGCCAAGTTTGAAATGTTACGAAAGCATCTCCCCAGCCCAACGCGGTTGAGGGAGATTCTTTCACTGGCCCAACGCAAAAATCTGGTCCACTTCACGCCCGATGCCCAACTGGAGCGCTCATTGATCGAGATATTGCCCACCTTGAAACGGGTGATCCCATTTCAAAACATCGAGGAGTGGACTAAGAATGCGGATCGCTATCTGGCTTCCCTCAAACAAACGTCCGCAGCTGAAACAGAGGCTGAAGACTCTGGAGAATCAGGCAAAGAATGAACCGCACCATTCGTCTCACAAGCATTCACGCGCTCAATTGGTATGGTTACAAGGACACCATTCCAGTCGAGGGCAACCTGCTGCTGGCGGGCGTAACCGGTTCGGGCAAGTCCATCATCATGGATTTAATTCAGTTGGTTCTGGTGGGGGATCAGAGGCTCGTGCGCTTCAATCAATCCGCCACGGGCGACCGTTCGGATCGTTCACTCAAAGGATATTGCCTGGGCGACACCAAGGAGGAAGTGGATGGCCAAACGCAGTACATGCGTCAAAGCTCCATCTCCTATGTTGGATTGGAGTTTACCTGGCCCAATGGCAAGAAAATTGAAACATGGGGGTTGCGCGTCGAATTCGCCAGCGCGGCAGAGGCGCACGGAAAGGTCACCCCATTTTTTATTCCGGCCAAACTTTTTCGCAGTGATTTTCTGGATGCGGAAAAACGTCCGCTCGATTACACCGCCTTCCGCGCGCTGGCGGAAGGCCATGGCGGGCACATCTATCCCGAAGGCATAGAATCCTATCTTCGTGATATGGCCCAGCCGCCGCATCTTAATTTTGACAGGAACATCCTGCGCTCGCTCCTGCCGATGGCCATGTCCTTCACTTTCCTTAAGAGCTTCAACGAATTTGCCAGGCAGTTCATTCTGCCTACTGACAAACTTGATGTCGGAGATGTCACCGCCAGTTACCGCACCTTCCTGAGTTATGAAAGTGATCTAAACAAACTCAATGAGGAGTTTAAACAACTCAAGGTCATCAACCTCATATTCACACGGCTGAATGAGTTGCGGCGCGACGCAGCCCTTTCGCGTTACCTAGAAGCCCAATTGCGCCATCAGCATGTGGCAGAGCAACTTCAGGTTGACGAAACCAATCTAGGGACTCTCAAAGAGGAATTGGCCGCTGAAGAAAAACGGTTGAGGGAACTCGACGAGACTATTCCTGAACTCCAGCGTCAGATCGACGGCATCAAAGCGGCCATCCACGAAACACCCGATGGTCGCCTCTACGCAGAACTCAGAGCACAAAACGAAAAATTGGCTCATAAGTTGGCCCAAGTTGCCAACATCGGCACTTCCATCGAGCAGGCCTTGGCCAATCGGATCCGAAACGCCACTGCTTGGGTCAAGCAACTCCGCGCGCTGCCACTGGATATCGAAGCAAGCCCGATTAACGCCCTGGAAAGTGCTATCGCGAAGGTTTCTGCCGGAGGGGTCGCCAAAGCCGTCGAAACGTTGACCGCACTACACACCGCAGCGCAGAACGCCGCAGCCACTGCCAACCGCACCGCAGCACCCACCCAAAAACGTCTCGGCGAAATCCGCCACCAACTTGGTCAACTCCGCGATGAAATCGCCTCCCTAAAAATCGGCAAACTCCCCTTCCCCACCCGTCTGCTGGATGCGCTTAACCATGCTCTGATAACTCGCGGACCAGAGTTGCCCGCGAGACATCTCCGCGAGCTGTGTGAAGTGGCCGACGAATACTGGCGTCAAGCCATCGAAATTGCCTTCGGACGAAAATTCGCCGTGGTCGTTGCCGCAGAACATTACAACGAGGCCGAACGAATTTATCATGAGCTGAAGCTCACTGACCTCGGCAACGATTCAGGCCGCGAGTCACTGATCAACCCAGTCAAAGCCCTCAAACCTAGCAAAACAGCCCGCAAAGGTTCGCTCGCTGAGTATCTGCTATGCAGCCATCCAGTAGCCCAGGCATTGGTCAATAATCTGTTCGGCGACCTGATGTGCGTGGAACGGCGCGAAGAATTGCGAAACCATGATTACGCCATCCTTCCCGATGGTTTCATGACGCGCGGCGCGTTCGTCGAACGCCCGCGTTTTTACGACGGCAATCCGTTCATAGGGCAAAAGGGCTTGGAACAGCAGCGGGCATGGAAGGAAAAACAGCGTGATGACCTTAACGCTGAAGAGCGCAAGCTTGTGCCCATTGAGAGCGCGTTAAAAAGCCTCAGCGAAGGCTGGCGCGAACATTTTGAAGTCGCGCCGAACCTGTATCAAGACCTGGCCCGTGCTCAGGAATTGCCAAAAATTCAGTTCGAGCTAAACGAGAACATTGCCAAGCTCGAAAAAATCGACCGCGCCAAATTTGACGAACTGGCTAGGGAACAGACCAGCCGAGAGGCAAGTTGCAAAGCCATGTTAGAAAAACAGCGCGCTCTCGACCGCAGCGAGAAACGGACAGAGTTTCGCAGACTGGAGAAGCAACTCGAATTCATGCGCGCCGAAGTGCGGAAGCGATCCGAAAAATTTGATGATGTCCGAAACGCCACCGATGTTTCGCTTTGGCTAAAGCGATTGGAGGAACTTCGAGCAAAGATGCTCTCCAGTTTTCCGGCAAAGGATGTCGCGGCGGAACGTTTTGGCGATGAGTTCCACACCCACGACCGTGACGCCGTGGCGGCTTGGGAAGAGGTAAAGGCCAAACGCCGCGAGCTGGCCATTGCCCATCCCAAGTTCGACGACCTGCCCAGCGAAGCAGCGACCAACGAGGCGCACGACAAGCAACTCGCCAAATTGGAGCAAAGCGACATCCCCGACTACAAAACCAAGGCCGAACGCGAGCGCAAGAATTGGGAACAGCTATTCCGCACTCAAGTCCTGGAGAAGCTGCACAACGCTTTGAACGAAGTGGTCAACCTGGTTACCCTGCTAAACGTCTCCCTCAAGAAACGGCCCATCGGCACCAACACCTACGAACTGCGTCATTGGCGGAATAAGGACTATCAGCTTTACCACGATCTCTTGCAGGCCAGCGCTATGGCCCGCGAGGATGATCTCTTTTTTGCCTCCGCCGAACCGCGCTTCCGCGATGCCATCGCGCATTTTCTGAAGACCCTCACGGAGGCCCCCGACGGAGCCGAAGCCGCACGCCTGCTTGATTACCGTCACTACTACGAATACGACATGGAAGTGGTGGAGGCCGACGGTCGCAAAACCAGCGTCGACCGCCATTCAGGCAAATTCAGCGGTGGAGAAAACCAATCGCCTTACTTCATCGCCATCCTCGCCAGCTACCTGCGGGCCTATCGTCGCTACGGCACCCGCAAACCCGAGCCTTCTCTTGGCCTCGTGCCCATTGACGAAGCCTTCTCCAAACTCAGCGGCGAACGCATCAAGGATTGCATAAGCGCCCTCAAAGCCTTCGACCTCCAAGGTGTGTTCTCCATGAGCACGGGCAATATTCCCTACGCTTTCGAGCACTGCGATTGGCTGGTGGTGGTTTCCAAGGACGAACGCCGCACGGGCAAACGCATGGAGATCAGAAACGTGCCCGTTAGCCTTGCCCGCGATTCAGATGACGCCCGGCGTTTAATGGGTTAAATTGACCAACATCGCATGAAATCTCCTTCCCCAGTGTTGGAAGCTTTGGCCCGGCACTATCAAGGGAGTCAGGCGGGGCGCACCGGAGAAGCCCGACGTGATGTATTGATGTCGCTTGAAGTACTTCTGGCCGAGGCCGGATGCAACGAGGGCGAAAAACGCGCGTTGGCCGAACATCAACTTGCCGAAGCCGAGGTCGCCGGAGTTCTCACTCGAGTCCCTTTCCATAAACGCAATCCCAGCCACATTGGCCAAATCAGGTTCTCACCCGCCAAGGAGCCAGAGCTTTACGCCTATCTGGGCACCACCTCGCCCAACCATCGTCGAACTAAATTAGCCGCACAATTCGCCAGTGCCGCCACATTTGACGTTCCCACCCACTGGCAAAACCATTGGGTTCAATGGTGCGTAAAAATGCAGCAGACTGCGCTGGCGGGCCGCACTATTACCCCTTTCGAAAAAGATCCATCATCCGCCAACGAGGAACTACTCACCCTTCTTCCCAAGCTGCTGGCCTGGGACGGTGAATCCCTCGTCCGTTTCGCAAGTTGTGTGCTTTGCCAGAACTCCAAGCGGCTCGAAGCACTCGCCCCGCTCGAGCGAGAAGGCGAGTTTGCCGGCCAATTGCGAGGCAGATTGGGCCGGTTACTCGAAGAAATCACCGGCGGAAAAATCCGCGCCTTGGACGATCTCAAAATCTTCGCCAATCCCCGTTCTGTTTTATTCCACGGCCCCCTTAAAATTCAATTGCACGGACTATGGATCGATTTTGGCCTGCTGCACGGGCCCGTCCGCCTTTCCCAAACCGATCTTGCCCGGGCAGAATTCTTCGAAACCACTTCAGTCCGATGCCTGACCATCGAGAACGAAACCACCTTCCACGAATTGTCCAAACTGCAAAGCGGCGAACTCCTCGTCTGCACCAGCTTCCCGGGAAGCGCAACCGTCGCCTTCCTTCGACACCTGCCCGTTCATTTGGAGTTCTGGCACTTCGGCGATAGCGACGAGGCCGGTTTTGATATCCTGCGCATCCTCCAACAAAAGACAGGCAGACCCGTCCGCTCGCTTCACATGCAACCGGGACGAATCCCCTTCGAACAGGAATCCCTGGGACGCCCCAATCAGAAGCACTGGCCCTTCTACTCCGATCTCCAATAACCTGCCCCGCTAATCGTCACCTCCCCGCAGAATATTCCTGCTGGAACAATCAACGTGCAAATTCATGCCGATTGACTACCTTGGTTTCATGAACCAAACGTTGCACCGAGTAGCCGTGGCGGGGGCGTCACTTGCTGCGGGGATTTCCTGCGCACTCGGGGGCGTTGTACAGAGCAAGACATTGAAACCCGCCAGCGTCGGCATCGTCGAGCACTCTCCAGTGGGTAACGTCGCGCCCACCATATACGCCAAGTCGGGCTCTCTTTTGTATTTGGGACCGGGCAGCCTGCGCTCAACGGAGCAACCGAAACGTAACGTCGCCCCTGTGCCAGTCAAAATTGCTGTGCCACCAGCTATTGTAGCGCCCACGGTGCAGCCCATCCCCTGGCAGACGAATAGGGCCATCATCCTCCGGCCAGCCGCAAAGCCGGATCCAGCCAAGGTGGAAGCCGAGAAGCAACGTCTTGCCAAAAACCTTTTGCAATATCAGCAAAAATGCCTTGAACAGGGCTCAACCCGCGCCCAATACGACATGGGCGTGCGATACTTGACCGGTGATGGTGTGGTCGAAGATAAAGCAAAAGGCGTGGATTTGTTGAAAAAGGCCTCGATGGGCGGAGAAACTTTGGCCAACCGCAAGCTGACTCAACTCGGTGAAACCGTCCCTGAAGTCACGTCCGAGCCGAAACCTTAATCGTAACCGTTCGACCAACCAGCCGGTCTATCAAATTATGAAATCATTCCTGCGAGAAATCTCCTTGGGACTGCTGATCGCTGTGGGACCAACTCAAGCCAGTGCCCAGAACGCCGCCCCACCAAGCGTCGTGTCCGCAAAAACTGCGACGGCCGAAGTGGTGGGCGCAGCCGAACGTTTTCTCGCCACTTTGGATCCAGCCACTCGTGCCAAAGGCCAGTTTGCCTTCGATGATGAACGCCAAAAAGTCCGCTGGTCAAATTTACCGACGGGCATCTTTGAAAGAAGCGGCCTGCGTATGGGCGACCTCACCGCCACGCAGCGTAAATCGGTCATGGAACTGCTGGCCACAGCCTTGAGTAAGAACGGCTTTGAAAAAGTCGTGAACATCATCGAAGCTGAGGAAACTCTCAACACCAAAGGCGGCGGTGGCGGCAAATTGGCCTTCGGTCGCGATGAATTCTACATCGCCTTCCTTGGCGCCCCCTCGCCCGCCAAACCTTGGATCATTCAATTTGGCGGACATCATTTGGCCCTGAACATTACGATCATCGGCGAACAAGGAATCCTGACTCCAAGCCACACCGCCGCGCAACCGGCCACCTTCGTGTTGAACGGCAAAACCATCCGCCCCCTCGGCGCGGAAAACGACAAGGCCTTCGCTTTGATCCAAGCCTTGGACGTCCCTCAACAAAAGAAAGCCATCCTCGGCTTCAAAATGAGGGACTTGGTTTTGGGACCAGGAAACGACGGCAAAACCATCCAACCCGAGGGCATCAAAGCCTCGGATTTGAAACCCGAACAACAAGCAATGCTTTTGGACCTGGCCTCCGAATGGGTCGGCATCATCAACGAATCCTCAGCCAAGGCCCGCATGTCTGAGATCAAATCTTCCATCAACGACACTTGGTTCGCCTGGAGCGGCCCCACCGAATCTGGGTCCGCCGCCTACTTCCGCATTCAGGGCCCCACCCTCTTTATTGAGTACGCGCCCCAGCAAATGGGTAACAACCCCACCCAGCATATCCACACCATGTACCGCGACCCCTCGAACGAATACGGGCGAAAATTCATCAAATAATGAATCGGGGGCTGTGGTTGGGCGTGCTGTTTTGCGCGACTTGCGCAGCCCATGCGCACCGCATTGATGAATATCTCCAGGCCACCCGGCTTGGGCTGGGATCTAATGATATCACCGTCGAAATCGACCTGACTCCGGGAGCCCTGACCGCTCCCCGCATCATTCCACTCTTGGATTTGGACGGTGACGGCAAAGTCTCGCCCAAAGAAAAAGAATCCTACACCAAAAGCGTCCTTGCAGCCTTAACCCTGCAAGACAACGGCCAGCCTTTGCCGCTCACGCTTGTCGAAAAGGAATTTCCCGCAGTGGATCAAATGCAGGAGGGATCGGGCACCATGCGCCTCATCGCGCGCGCAATCCTTGAGCAACCCGTCGGCGGCAAACATTCCCTATACTTTCGCAACGACCACCAGACCAACCTGAGCGTTTACGTGGTGAACGCTCTCCTGCCGCCCGCTGGCATTCAAATCACCTCGCAGCACCGCGATGAATTACAGCGGGAATTTCAACTGGAAGCTCTATGGTCGGGAACAACTCAGCAGATGCCGCGACAAAACCAGCCCCACCCATGGCTGGGGCTTGGCGTGGTCGCGCTCTGTGCTGCCGTGTTCCATAAACTCAGCAAAAGCAAGTTCACGAAACCCCGCACCCAAACCTAGTTCGCAGCAGGCTTTTTCTTGCGCACAGCAGGCGCTTTGGCGGCGGCTTTCGCAGGCTTGGCCTTCGCGGCCGCTTTCCGCGGTTTGGGTTCACCGGCGGCAACAGCACGAACTTTAGGTGCTGCGAGTTTTTTAACCTTCAGCCGGGGCGCATCACCCCACAGGTCTTCCAACTTGTAAAGTTCGCGCACGTCCTTGCGCATGACATGGACAATCACGTCAAAATAATCCAGAACCACCCATGGGGAAGTCACTGAGCCTTCCGTGCCGCTGGGGGCAATCCCGTGCTCAACTTTCAGCGTGTCGGCAATCTCGCCGACGACCGCCCTGAGGTGTGGTTCGCTGGTGCCAGTGGCAACGACAAAGTAATCCGTAACGGAAGATACTTCTCGCACGTCGAGCACGATAATGTCTTCAGCTTTTTTATTGTCCGCAAGATCGCGGCAGAGCAGGGCAAGAGTCTTCGATTCCATCTATCCCGACACTATGGACTGCCTAAGTCTAAAGATAAAGACGATTTCGGTGGGCATAATCCGCCGCCGCCGTGTTCATCAATAAATCCACCGGCAAACCAGACCCAATTCGCGCTCGAATTTCGGAGGATGAAACACCAAAAGGCACACCTTTCAGCCACGTTACACGAAAGGGAGCCGGACCCTCGAGCGGCGCTTCGCCCGGCCTCGGCACAGCGGCAAAACTCGCCAATTCGGCCAGCACTAACGCCTCGCGCCAGGAAGGCAAATATGGAACGTGATCCGCCCCGATCAAGCACACGCATTCCGTCGCTCCTTTGGCCGCGATCAATTCGCGCACAGTATCAACGGTGTAGGAAATCCCCCCCCGCCGAAGCTCCCGGTCATCCACCACCCCGTTCGTCCACCCCGCCAACGAAAGCCGAAGCATGGCCAGCCGATGCTCCGACGCAGCCAGCAACCGATCCGGTTTGAAAGGCGACTGGCTGGCAGGAACAAAAACGATCTGCTCCACCCCCAACTCCTCGCAGGCGGCACGGGCCACCAACAGATGTCCGTTGTGAACTGGGTCGAATGATCCGCCAAAAAGCGCGATGCGTTTCATGGTGTGATTAACAACAACGGCGGATGGACCGATACCGCTCGTCTAAATGCCTGAGATACGCCTCCTGCGACGGTGCTTTGCTGTGCTCCGCGCTGGCATCGTGAGGTTCCACGCACACCGTCCGGGCGGCCTCGCGTTCAAGCGCAGTCTCCCCCGACCACTCCTTGGCAAGCCCCAACGACAAAGCCAGAAAACTCAACCACCCCACCCTGCCCTGCGGTTCCACCGCAAAATCCGGCAGCCAAGTCGGAGCCGTCTCAACCAACTTAGCCGACCGTGCCCGTCGGATCAACTGCACCCAATGCCAGACACTCATCAATACAATGGCCGTAACAAGTGCCAGAAAAAGCCCCGCCACTGTCGCATCCAAATACTGGTTGAAGGTCTGCGCCTCATTGGCTCGTAGCTGTTTGGTCGCCGTCGCTGCGAGTTTGGCATCCGATGCCAAGGTGGCCGCATCAAGTGCCTTGACCAACCCCTCATGCTTTGACTTCAAATCCTTCGCCAGACTTAGAAAACCAATCCTCGGCGAAGGATGCCCAATCTTCTCCACGCCTGCGGTAAAGGTTACCGCCAGCAGCCAAACCAACGGCACCAATGTGATCAGGCAGTAAGCGGGATTGCGTTTCCTGGGGGTCAACTCGACATGACTTCCTCCGCCGAGGTGCATTTTCAGAATCACCGTCGTGGCCAGACAAAGCCCAATGGACGCCAGCAATTGATTGGCAATGCCGAAGAGCGGCCAAAGCGAATTAATCCCGCCCAAAGGATCGCGCACCCCTTGAATCAAAAAATATCCCCAGCCTGCCACCACCAACACACTCGCGAGCACACCCGCCGCCATGTTGTTGGTTTTCCCCAAAGGCTTCCACAAATGCCCCAGCACATCCTGCAACAAATACCGCCCCACCCGCGTGCCCGCATCCAACGTCGTCAGAATGAAGAGCGCCTCGAACATGATCGCGAAGTGATACCAAAGATCCAGCCCCCGACCGCTCACAGCTTTGGAGAAAATATGAGCCATCCCCACCGCCAAGGTCGAAGCCCCGCCCGTCCGGCCAAACAACGTTTGCTCCCCGATCTGCCCGGCCAGTTTATCCATCTGCTCCAGAGTCACCGGATACCCCGCCGTCTGAACTTTCGCGATGGTATCCATCGCCACCGCCGCTGGATCTGCCCCTGCCCCCTTCGTGTTGATGCTCAGATAAACCCCCGGCTCAAGCGTGCAGGCCGCGATCAACGCCATCACCGCCACCATCGATTCCAAACACATCGCCCCATATCCCACGGATCGCGAGTGACCCTCCCGCGTCATCAATTTCGGCGTCGTCCCGCTCGCAATCAGCGTGTGAAATCCCGAAATTGCTCCGCAGGCAATAGTGATAAAACAGAAGGGGAAAAGCTTGCCCGCCACCACCAATCCCGTGCCATCCGTAAACCGCGTCAGCGCCGGCATCTCCAAATTCGGCAAAACAATGCACACCCCCACCGCCAGCGCGAAGATCGTGCCGAGCTTCATAAACGTGCTGAGATAATCGCGCGGAGCCAGCAAAAGCCACACCGGCAAAATACTCGCCGCAAGTCCGTAACCGATAATCGACCATGCCAAAGGCTCAGCACGGATCGTCAAAATCTTGGACCACGCCGCACTCTCATGCACAAACTTGCCTCCCCAAACGGCCATTAACAGTAGCACCACCCCGATGGCCGAGGCCTCCATCACCTTCCCCACACGCACGAAGCGCAGATAACCGCCCATCAACATGGCAATGGGAATCGTCGCCGCCACCGTGAACACCCCCCATGGACTCTCCGCCAACGCCTTCACCACCACCAACCCCAGCACCGCCAACAAGATCACCATGATCGCCAGAATTGCCCCAATCGCCACAAACCCCGCCACATTATTCAACTCATCCTTCACCATCTGCCCAAGCGATTTGCCATCCCGCCGCAGCGAACAAAACAGCACCACAAAATCCTGCACCGCTCCTCCCAGCACCACGCCAATCAAAATCCAGAGCAACCCTGGCAAATAACCAAACTGCGCCGCCAGCACCGGCCCCACCAACGGCCCCGGCCCCGAGATCGCCGCAAAATGATGCCCAAAAACAATCCACTTGTTGGTCTTAACAAAATCATGCCCGTCATCGTGAACCTCGCACGGCGTGGCTCGCCGGTCGTTCAAGGCCAACACGCTGGCGGCGATCCATTTGGAATAAAACCGATACCCAATGGCATAAGTGCAAAGCGCCGCCACGACGAGATACGCCGAGTTCAACCTCTCCCCCCGGTGCGTGGCAATCACGGCATAGGCAACAGCCCCGCCGAGCGCAACGCTCCCCCACAAAAGCATTTGGAACAATCGTTTCATTTTGGAACCTGCAATCAAACATGGAGACGCCCCAAATTAAGGCCCACCCCAGCACGGAGATCAATGGCAAAGCTCCATTGAACGTTAGACGGGGCTCATTTCACTTTATTGATGGGCGGAGCAAGACAGTGAGGCATGCTCGAGTCTGGGATGAGGTAATTGCATGGGCAGAATTCTCGCAGCGGCGGAAGGATGGGTCTGTCGTCCCCGCTGGACTCGCTCAGACTGCCCAGCCGACCCAGCACAAGTGCTGGGCTATTTTCACCCGAAGCTCTCAACACAACCCCAATCCCCAATTAACCCCCGCCCCCTCAAGACGTCCCGTCAGGGACAGCCGAAAATAGCCCAGCGCTTTAGCGGTGGGTAGCAAGCATCAGCCAAAACAGAGTCCCGTCAGGGACGGCAGATCAATCCCTTCGGTCCCTACGGCGGATGGAAGCCCCTCGAGAAACGTCAAAAAATATAAAGCGCCCTGTTGACGGTAGTGAGACTTAAGCGCGATGGCGGAGCCTTAACGGTGAATAACGACTAATTCAGCGATAGATGGCTTGCTGCCCGTTTAAAACACCAAACTTGCCGCCCCAAGAACTCCTGCCTGATTTCCCAATCGCGCCGTAACAACTTCCAGTTGGCTCAGGTCAAATTGTGTCGCTTTATTCAGCGTGGTTCGAATTTCTCCGTAAAAATGATCGAACTGTTCCTCCATCATGCCGCCGCCCAGAATGATCCGCGCAGGGATGAGGGCGTGTGCCAGATTCCAAATCGCGAGAGCCACTTTGTTGGCCGCGCGAGCCGTGATGTCCATCGCTTGAGCTTCACCCCGTTTGCTTTCCTCAAAAAGTTCGCGCGCGTTATTCAGCCCAATTTTCTTCGCCTCAGCGTCCAGTGCCGTGCCAGAAGCAATCGATTCCAGGCAGCCATTCATTCCGCAGTAGCAAGGCGGACCTGCCGGATCGATAATCATGTGGCCTATTTCCGGATGCTGACCGCTGCGCCCCTGCCAGATCACTCCCTGACGCAAGGCCGCCCCTCCCACACCCGTTCCAAAAGTAAGCATCACCAATGGATCAGCCCCCTGTCCCGCGCCATAATAATACTCCCCGAGCAAAGCCACTGCGGCATCGTTTTCCAGATAGGATGGACATCCGAACTCCTGCCGCAGCGGGGTCACGATGTCCTGATTCTCCCAGCCCGGCAGCGTAAAACCATTTTGAATCCGACCCGTGGCCGCATCCACCGGGCCCGCACAACCCACGCCAATTCCAGCCAATTGGCTTTTCCGGATCCCCTGCTTATTCAACATCTTTGAGATGGTTTGATTGATTCGCGCCAACGCCTTTACAAATCCTTCTGCGACATCGGTGGCAAACGTTTGCGCCTCCAATATTTCCCCTCCAATACCGACCAAGGCCACGCCAATTTTGGTGCCGCCGATGTCAATTCCCACGGCATATTTCAAACCAGTCATATTGTCCCGCTCGTTCATCTTGTATGGGTAAGCAGTAAAACAGCCCCAACCTTTCTCGGCCAATCTTATCAGGGGTTTCCACCAGCTCACATAAATTCTTGATTCAGTAGGGTTTGTATTCTTCCCCATCTCCCCTTCCCTTCCCTTCCGTGCCAATCTTTTCTGTGTCCTTTCGGTGCCTTTCCGTGGTTAAAAAATTCTCAATCTTTTTTCGAGGGTCGGACACTCTGTGTCTTATGGGGTGTTTTAAGATCGTGGGAATATGAATGCTAACATCATCGAGTTCGAAGACCGTAAACCAAACGCCAACAACGTCTTGGCCAATCTGCCGCCAGCCGATCAGGACCAAATCAAGGACTGGCTGCAAACCAACTCCTACTCCGCCACCGTCGACAAAATAAATGCTGCGAGACCCGAAGGCCTTGGCCTCAAAATCCACTACACCTCCCTGCGCAACTACTTCCTCGACCACATCCAACCCGAAAAACTCGTCCAGCAACAAGCTGATCAAGACCAAATCCATGACCTCACCGCCGTCTCCAACAAAATCCCATACTTAAACGCCGTTTCCAACCGCCTGCAAAAACGCCTTTTCGACCTAAGCCTCAACTCCGAAACACCCCTCAAAGAAA
>JANYDC010000037.1 GCA_025359965.1 Pedosphaera sp. | reverse complement strand
CTGATAGCGATATTCGCTTTGCCAGTTGAAATCCCAGTTCTTAATGTAAATCAGTGGTTCCACGCTTCCATCCGGCAGGGTGGCGAAAGCTTTGGCGGTCTTAGCCAGATAATGTGCATGGGGGAGAATTGCCAGAACTTTCAGGTTTACGGGTAAAACGTAGGAGTCACGCACCAAATAGTGTGCATCCCCCGCCGGAATATCCAAGCCAAGCGAGGCGAGTCCGATCTTGAAACATGAATTGGTTGGAATTTCATCTGTGAAATATATTCCCACTTGCGGATCAACCGATTCCCTGCGGCCAGTGCGATTCATGTGCAACTCCAATACCAGATCGCTTCCTCCTTTCAGCATCCACGCCAGCCCGGGCGGACTAACCGAAGGTCGTCGGCCCGGCTGCCACGAGGAAAACTGACCTTCCGGCATTTCGGCAGGTACCGCCAGCCCGCCGAATCCGGGCTCATCATCCAAAGCGTCCACCGCGCGTGAGGCATGCAGTTGATCCACATCCATAAAAGCGTGGTGAATACCCCGAGTGCTTCCTGACAGGAATTCCAAGGCCTTAACGTAACGGTTGGAGGTAAGAGGTAGTGGCAGCACAAAATTTCGGTAGACATCTGATCCTTCAGCAGCCAAATCGTAAGGCTTTGACAGTTTGACCACGATATCCGGCGTGCCCAACTGCCATCCGTTGGTCCAGGCTGGCATTTTCGGCAAATCAGCCACATCCCCTTCTCTTGCCCCCTCGTGCAACCATTGAAGCATCATTCCTTTCTCCTCGGCTGACAAGCGACGCTCATGCTGAAAACTCCCAAATCCCGTCTCCGGCATCCACGGCGGCATATAATCAGATTCCACCACCTCTTTGAGCTGTCTCAAACGCTGCGCGAAATCCTCCTGTTTCAAAAGTGAAAATGGTGCCGCAGATCCTTCGCGGTGACAGGGAGTGCATCGGCCATAAATGATTGGCGCAATGTCTCTGGCAAAAGTGAGAGTGCCTTCCGGTCGAGGCTTGTATGCCAAGGCACCGCCCATTTGGCCACCCAATTGATGAGAACTGCGCAGCAACCACCACAACGACAACCCAAGGGCAATCAAAAAAACTGGCACAAGGAGCCAGTTTGTGTTGGATTCGCGCGCTTTCAAAGCTTAGAGCCAATGTAGCATCCCACCGCTTTGGTGCGAGCTTGCGAAGGTCGTTTCCCCTCCAAAACCGCGTTCAACGCGTCTCGCAAATCGTGAGTGGCCACATGCGCGCGTTGTTGTCCGAAACCGGCAAATTGATCATTGATCCTTCCCAGATAGACCACTTCCCGTCCACTATTGAAAACAGCGGCTTCCGGAGTAACCGTCGCTCCAGAGCGCGCAATCAGGGCGGGCACTCCCTCAATCACCCAAGGTATTTCCAATTCAAAGCTCTTGCGATGCTCCACAATCTTGTCCGGCGTAATATCATCGTCTGCATACACCAAAAAAAAACGGACTCCGCGAGGAGTGAACTCTTTCGCTATCCTGTTGATTTCCGGTGCGCCCTTATTGGCGATTGGGCAGTCTGTGCGCACGAACAACAAAACAGTACAATTAGTCCCGACCAACGGTGAAGTCTCCTGACCCAGGGCCGAATCCGGCGAGCCCAACATCAACAACAAGCCAATCGCCCGGAAGATCAGTAAGTCATGGCAAAAACGACGGCTCATCCTTTGATAAACGGAGTGAATGGTTTATCGCGAGTGATGGAAAGAGCAGCCTCAAAAGCCTCCGAAAACGCCTGAATTTCTTTAATGATTCGCTCTGGCTGAGCGGCAAGATTCGGCATCAATCGAGGCGCAAGGTCGGGATTCTTGTGCAAAACCTCGACCGTGGCTACAACCAAGGAGAGGTGATTATTGATATTATGGCGCGACTCCGAGAGCTTTTGGTTCAAAACTGATATCTGCTCAGGAGTGAGCGTCACAGGGTGGGCGGGCAAAGGCATTGGTAATAAACTGGTACGAAGCCCGAGAGAAATCAAGCGCAGGGTCAATTTCTGGGTCATTATCCTGCTTTAAAAGGCCTTCATGGCAAAAAATGTGCATCACTGAATGTTGCGATTCGGTGAATTTTCAGTAAAAGTATTGCGGCCTAAACCTTTATGAGTCTACAGAGCTACTCGACAGTTGACGGACGAATTCCCAAAAATGGGGTTGACCACCATCATCGGCGTAATCTGCTGCAACTTCCCACGTCCTTTAAGGGCAGGCTTTTTTTGAAGATGCAGGAAGCACTTGAATCCGGAGTGTCAAAGGTGTCGCAACATCAGGAATCACACATCTACAATAATGATCTTTTTCCATGGGCTGCTGAGTTGGAAACAGATTGGAAGCTTGTGAGAAGGGAGTTGGACTCGATCATGCAGTTTCGTGATCAAATCCCCAGTTTTCACGAAATTCTAAAAGAAGTCAGCAGCATCACCACTGATAACCAGTGGAAAACGTACTTTCTGGCCGGGATTGGCATGGATTGCCGCCGCAATGCAGAGCGTTGCCCGGAAACGATGAGATTACTGGGAAGGATCCCTGGCATGAAAACAGCCTTTTTCAGCATTCTTTCACCGCGCAAGCACATTCCAGCGCATCGCGGCGCATTTAATGGCATATTGAGACTTCATCTTGGTCTTATGGTGCCGGAACCACGTGAACAATGCAGAATTCGTATCGGGAACGACTTCTACAGCTGGAGCGAGGGGAAAGCACTGATCTTCGATGACACTTACAACCATGAAGTGTGGAATGACACCGAGGGCTATCGCGTTGTTCTGTTTGTCGATTTTGCGCGCCCTCTGCGGGCTCCATTTCATTGGCTTAACGAGAAACTCTTGAGCGTGGGCAGTCTGGCCCCATTCCTTCGCGAAGCCGGTGAAAAACAGAAGAAATGGGAAGATTTATTCTACAAATAATATTTACCCGGGAGGAATCAAACTCGCCTCGCTCCGGCCTGTTACTTGAGAAACTCTCCGGAGCCATTCTTCGGTGGTGACGAGGTGTGGTTTGGCGCGGCACTGGTTCTCGGCATTAGGATAACTCCAAAGGTTTGGAAAATCCCGGCATTGCTGAGGTTTGACCGGTTGAACCCGACAATTCGAGCCCTCAAGGAAAATACAGGCCCCACCAGACTGATCAAGCAGGGCAAGTCCTCGCCGGTCCTCAGCAAGCCGTGTGTAACACTGGATAAAGTCAAATACCGACAGACCCAAGTGCGCTGCCATGGCGATGATCTCGCTGGGTTGAACCCGGACTTGGCCCGGCCACCGGCAACAGGCGGCGCAGCGTTGGCACTCATGAAAAATCGGCATCGACTCAAGGGTGGGACGCTTACGCAGGGTGTCGAGGAGAAACAAGCGGTTGCCGGTTGCGCGGTCTTTGTTCGGTGCGATATGGTAAGTCTGTGATTGCGTTGATCGATTATGGGGCGGGGAATCTGCGAAGTGTCCACAAGGCCCTCAAATTTGTGGGGGCGGATGTCCGAGTGGTTACCCAGCCCAGTGAATTGGATGGGATGGCAGGAGTAGTCCTGCCCGGCGTCGGTTCTTTTGACGATTGTCTCAATGCACTGCAGCGCCAGAAACTTATGGAGGCTTCCCGCCAATTCATTAAAACCGGCAAACCATTTCTGGGGATTTGCGTGGGGTATCAGGCTTTGTTTGATCGAAGTGAGGAATTCAACAGTTGTGCCCTGGGGCTTAAAGTGTTCGAAGGAAGCGTCATCAGATTTGCCGATCAGCCTGGCCTAAAAGTTCCTCAAATCGGCTGGAATAAAATCGCTCTGAGGCAACCATCCTGCCCGATCTACAAGGGCATTGCCGACGGAAGCTACGTTTACTTTGTCCACAGCTTCCATCCTGCTCCCGTGGACCGCTCCATCATCGCCACTGAAACCGATTACGGCAGCCGGTTTGCTTCCTCCGTCTGGAAAGAAAATGTTTACGCCACCCAGTTCCATCCTGAGAAAAGCCAGCGTATCGGCCTGCAGTTACTGAAGAATTTCGTCGACCTTTGCGCTTAGGCGGGGCATTCGCCAAAAATGAGCGCTAGCATTTGGCCTCTCCAGATGGTAGTAGGGAGGTGAATCTCACGTGGAATATCAGTTGCCTCAACAGGGCATTCGATCATTTACCTGCTTTTCGTCTGGGATTTAGGAGAAAATAAAATTATGCAACGCATTCTCACCGCTATCGCACCACTTGCAGCCTGCCTTATGCTGCTAATCGGGGTATCAACCCAAGCCGAAGACGCAAAAATCAATCCAACCGGAACATGGACCTGGACCTCGCCAGGACAAAACGGACAAACCCGCACCAACACCATGAAGCTTAAACTCGAGAAAGATGTGTTGACGGGCACCATCAACGGAAGGGGTTCCGATACAGCCATTGACGACGCAAAACTGAAAGGTGATGAAATAGCGTTCAGTGTTACCCGTGAATTTAACGGCAACAAACGGGTCATGAAGTACAACGGCAAGCTCAGCGGAGACACAATTAAGGGTAAAATCCAATTCGAACGCGACGGTCAGGATCAGTCCCGCGATTGGGAAGCCAAACGCGAAGTGGCGGCGGCGAAGTAGTCGGATTGTAATTTGGAAACCATCAGACTTAGTTGGCTCACCGAATGGTACGGTGAGCCACTAAGTCTTTTTTGTTGGAGTGGCACTGTCTCCCCGCAGATTGGCAAAAAGCCGGGCCAGTTGTTAAGCAGTACCGGGTGTTGAAATGGCCCAGATCGGGGTAATCCTTATTAGTATTTTACCCCAATGGCGTTTCAGGAGCCTTTCATTATCTTCGTGGCAGGTGGGAACAACAGGTACATTTCGCAGTGCTGATTCATCAATTTCGAGCGTTGAGCGCGAATTGCAGGGAATAGCTTCCACGTTTAGAAAAAAGAAATCCCCCTACCGCGGTAAATCTGGTTTGGAAAAGAACCAGATTGGCATGCTCCACCAATGTGCCATCCGAGCATTTTGAAATGACAAACGACAAAGCCGAGCTTTCTTCAAGTGGCCGGGGGATCCGGGTCAGAGCAAATCTTAAACATGGATTGGCATTAGCCTGGTCGGCATCCCCTAGAACTTTGCTCCTTTTTTTTGGTTTGGAAATGTTGAGTGCCACCATGTCCCCCATCGTGGTCTATCTGGGTGCGGAAATGGTCAACCGGATTTCAGCCGCCCACTCCCGTTCGCTACAATTTGCCGATATGATCCCCATACTGTTGGGTATGTGGCTTGCAGTGGGCATTCAACGCTCGGTCGCCGCGTACATGAGCAATGGGAGAAACCTCTTTATGCGTCGCGTCCAATTGGAGGCGGAGCGTAAACTGCTTGCTCACGCGTCGAAGGTGGATCTGGGTCATTTCGACAATTCAAACTGGCACGACCGACTTGCCAGGGCCAAGCGGGATGTTTCGTGGAGGCCTGGGGATTTGACTTGGTCTGTTTTAGGGCTGTCAGGGAACGTGGTTACAATTATTCTGATGGCCACGCTGCTGGCCAAATTGCACTTCTTTTTGGTAATCCTTGCGCTGGTTTCCGCAGTTATTTCACTTGCCCTTGAGCATCGTGTCACTTCTCGGCTCTATAAGTTTTTTTACAAGGAAACCCCGTTGGAACGGGAGCGCGAATATCTAGGCGATCTGCTGGTGCAGCCGCGCACCACCAAAGAAATTCGATCATACGTGCTTGCTGATTACCTTCTCGAACGTCATCGCAAGGTGTCGGAAAACCTTTTCAAGCAACGCCAGCGCGTTTACCGGTCCGTCACCCGCGTTTCGATCCTTAGCGGTCTTGTCACGGGTACCAGCCTCGCGCTGGCTTACGTTTTTGTCGCCGTCAAAGGCGTGGCTGGCGCCATTGATCCAGGCGGAGTAGTCCTGATAATCGGGGCATTCACATCCGTGGCAGGAACGCTGGGCCAGATCTCAAGCACCTTTGTGGCTGTGGACCAACACACCACTTTCCTCGATGACTATTTCACTTTCCTCTCAACCGAACCTTTGGTGCCAGTGCCAACAAAATCAACTCCCATCCCCGAACAACTGCACGATGGCATTCAATTCGAGAACGTAACCTTTCACTACCCCGGTGGCGTGGGGCCCGCCGTAACCGGCCTCAATCTGCACATCCGCAAAGGGGAATTGATTGCTTTGGTCGGCGAAAATGGAGCGGGCAAAAGCACTCTCGTTAAGCTTTTGCTTCGTTTTTATGATGTGGAGAACGGAACAGTGCGCGTGGGCGGCGTGGATCTGCGGGAACTTCAACCGGATATGCTCCGCAACCGGATTGGCGTGCTCTTCCAGGATTACGCCATGTATGAACTTTCGATCCGTGAGAATGTCATGATGGGACGGCCCAATGACAAAGTGGACGATGCCCTGGTGCTAAAAGCACTGAAGGATTCGCGTAGCGAAGGGCTTGTGGAAAAATTACACGACGGCCTCGACTCCAAAGTGGGACGGCTCTTCGAAGGCGGGCATGACCTTTCCGGTGGCGAGTGGCAGCGACTGGCTCTGGCCAGAATCATGTACCGGGACGCTGATATCTGGGTTCTGGACGAACCAACGTCCTCGCTGGACCCGGAAACAGAAGCTGCGATCTTCGCCGAACTTAAGGAAAATCTGAAAGGACGAATCGGTATTGTGATCTCGCACCGGTTCTCGACTGTTCGTATTGCGGACCGCATTGCTGTAATCGCAGGAGGACAGATTTCAGAATTGGGCACCCACGACGAATTAATCAATTCTCGCGGTCGGTATTCTGAACTATTCGAATTGCAGGCTGCGGGATATCGTTAGGCCAGTAACGCTTTTACCACGTTGGCTTGTTCCACACCAGTCAGCCGCTGATCCAATCCCTGCGATTTGAAGGTGAAGCGGCTGTGATCTATTCCCAAGCACTGCAGTATGGTGGCGTTGAGGTCGTTGATGTGCACAGGGTTCTCAACCACATTGTAGCTAAAGTCATCGGTCTCGCCGTAACTTATTCCACCCTTGATACCTCCTCCTGCCATCCACATGCAGAAGTTGAGCGGGTGATGGTCCCGACCATAGTCCTCATGCGTCAATTTACCCTGCGAGTACACGGTCCGCCCGAATTCGCCACCCCAAACCACCAAGGTCTGGTCTAGTAGACCGCGCTGCTTGAGATCCTTGATCAGAGCTGCGGTGGCTTGATCGACATCCATGCACTGCGCGCGGATTTCCTTGGGCAGATCTCCGTGCTGATCCCAGCCGCGGTGGAGGATTTGCACGCATCGCACCCCGCGTTCCACCATGCGCCGAGCAAGCAGCGCACTGGCTGCGTAAGTGCCTGGCTTGGTCACATCGCTTCCGTACATCTCAATGGTTGCCTTCGACTCACTCTTGAGATCAACCAAATCCGGCACGCTGGATTGCATCCGGAACGCCATTTCATATTGTGAGATGCGGGTCTGAATCTCAGGATCACCCACGCGCTGGTATTCCAAATGATTCAACTTATTCAATGAATCAAGCATCGCACGGCGGTCGCTAGGACTCACACCGGGAGGATTTTTCAGATAGAGCACGGGATCGCCCCCGGAACGCAGGGCCACGCCTGTATGCTTCGTCGGCAGGAATCCACTATTCCACATCCGAGTAAACAATGCTTGTGCCGCTGCTTTGGCCGACCATGAAGGCGTAAGCACCACAAAAGACGGGAGGTCATTATTCTCGCTGCCCAAACCATAAGAAAGCCAGGACCCCAAACTTGCCTTGCCCGGAATCTCACTACCTGTCATGACAAACGTACAGGCGGGATCATGATTAATGGCGTTGGTGTGCACCGTCTTTACCAGCGCAATTTCGTCGACCACTTCAGCGTGGTGTTTAAGCAATTCACTCACCCACCGTCCACTCTTGCCGGCCTGGCTGAATTTGAACATTGAAGGAGCGACCGGCAGCCTCCCCTGACCCGATGTCATAGTGGTAATCCGCTGTCCCATGCGGACGGAAGCGGGCAGATCCTTGTCGAAGTGAGCCTCCAAACCCGGCTTGTAATCCCACAGGTCAAGCTGCGAAGGCCCCCCGTTCATGTGGAGGTAAATCAGATTCTTTGCCTTGGGTGCAAAGTGGGGAAATCCAGGAAGTGGCGGATGGACTCGTTGCTTTTGGACCGCTCCCAAAGCAGAGCCTCCCGGAAACTTGGCGCTCATCATAGCCAGAGCCAGCCCGCCAAGACGAAGTCCCGTGTTGCCAAAAAATTGGCGGCGCGTGAGCTGCAACTGATGTTGGAGAATTGGATCCATGGCTTCTTGGTATAAGGGTACGGTTCAGGACATCAGCGATCAATTACGGTTTACCGTCTCATCCAAATTCAGAATGAGATTAGCCATCAGAGTGTAGGCAGCGAGCTCGCCGGGATTGGCTTTTTCAGGTGGTTTTGAATCCCCAAAAGCGATGGATTCCTTCGCAGCCTCGGGGTCGGCCGCATAGCGGGTGAGGTGCTGATCCAGAGTGCTGGTGAGAATCGAAAGTTCACGTGACGACGGAGCGCGAGACAAAACCGCTTTGTACGCAAACAGGAGCCTCTCCTTTGCGGTGCTCCCTCCCTCACTAATCATCCGACCCGCCAGTGCGCGTGCCGCCTCAAAATGCTGCACGTCGTTCATTAACTGAAGAGCCTGCAACGGGGTGTTGCTCCTCTCTCGACGAGTGCAGAACTGCTCGCGATTGGGCGCATCAAAGGTGGTCATGAACGGCGGCGGCGCGGTGCGTTTGAAGAAAGCGTAAACGCTGCGGCGATACAGTGCGCCACCCGTGTCCTGCTTGTACTCGCGCGTGTTGGAGCCTGTGTACGCCACCGGCTCCCAAATATTGGGCGGCTGATAAGTTCTAAAGCCCCTGCCGCCCATACTCATGTCCATAAGCCCCCCAACAAATAGTGCATTGTCACGGATCTCTTCAGCATCTAAACGGAATCGAGGACCGCGTGCGTACAGGCGATTCTCAGGATCTCGAGCCAGGAGCAAGGGGGCAATGCGTGAGTCCTGGCGATACGTCGAGGAGTTCACCAGCAGCTTTACCAATGTCTTCATATTCCAACCCGAATCTCGGAAGGTCGAAGCCAGCCAATCGAGCAGTTCCGGGTGGCTTGGAGGTTGGCCTTGGGAACCGAAATCATCTGCGGTTTTCACAAGGCCCGTGCCGAAGAACTGCTGCCAAAATCGATTTACTGTCACGCGGGCCGTCAGTGGATTTTCAGGGCTGAGCAACCACTCCGCCAAATCGAGCCGCGTCGGATTGTTGGTATTCGCCAGAGGCGGAAAGATGGCCGGCACGTTGCGAGTCACTTTCTCACCCGGTTTGTCGTAAGCCCCACGCTTCATTACAAAACTCTCGCGAGGCGTTTCCAAATCGCGCCAAATAAAAGTCTGCGGAACGGCCTCATAGTACTCGTTGCGCTTCTTCTTAATTTCCGCCAAAGCCCCATTTAGCGGGTCAAAAACGGGCTTGGTGGAGAGACAAACTTTAGTCAAAAAATGTGTGCGCAATAAAGTGATTTGATCGGGGGAGCGATTGGTTGAAGCGGTATCCTTGAAAATCTTACGCAGATTCTCTGGCACCTCTTGGGGTTCTTTCCCATCGTATTGCTTGGTCCAAACGGTAAAAGAATTCATCGGGTCGTTCGCCGGATCAACCCTTCCAGCCACACCGGCTTTATCCCAAAAGACCGTGCCTCCGTGCTGCGTGTAAGCAAGTCCCTTGAGCTTGTCACCCGGTTTAAGGCCCACCTGGGCAATGTCAAGCTCAAGTCGCACCCACTCGCCGGTCTTGGGCAATCCGCCTTGAACAAAACGGCTCGGCTTATCCTTCTCGCCCCATTGAATGGCCTCCGCGTCGCCCCACACCGCCCGATGCTCCCAGCTATCGGTATTGAATTGAAGCATGACCGCAGCCGGTGGGTTGGCGGGATCAAGAAAGAGATAGGCAAACAATTTGCCGTTCTGAGGAATGACCAAGGATGGTGTATCGGTCTCAAAAACATCCTGAATCACCCCGGCACCCTGCCGTCGGAGTGCGGATTTACCCGAGAAAACCTTTCCTCCCTCAGCGGGGGCAAAATTTGGGGTGCCCGTGGTCTTCCAGCCGGTCGGCGGGGCGTCCTCCACCCATACCACCTCTTCATCACGAGGCATGGGCGGAGGATTTAAACTGGCTGGATCAGAATAAACCACCGAGGAAAGCGCGGAGGTAAATGCAGCTTCTGTCGCCGCGATTTCCTTGTCGAACTCTGCCAGCCGCTTTTCATTTTCAGGCGTCTTGAGCTGCAGCATCGGGGCCGTTCGCAACGTATTGCCGTCCATGGCCGGATCAGCCGAACTATGGAAAAAGGCGTACAAGGAATAAAATTCCCGATGAGATATGGGGTCAAATTTGTGGTCATGACACACCGCGCAACCGGCCGTCAGCCCCATCCAAGCCTGCACCGTCGTCGCCGTGCGTTCCACTGCGTAACGAAAGATGAATTCCGCATCAATCGCCCCGCCCTCCCCGGTTGTGACGTTGCAACGATTGAAACCCGTGGCAATAAGCTGTTCCGGAGTTGGATTCGGCAGTAGATCGCCCGCCAGCTGGTACTTGGTGAAATCGCTGAAAGGCAGGTTTGTGTTATACGCGCTGACTACCCAATCACGGTAAGCCCACATCTGGCGCTCGTTGTCCAAATGCATGCCATGAGTATCCGCATAGCGGGCCACATCCAGCCAGTACTTGGCCATATGCTCCCCATAGCGCGGAGAATCCATATAGCGTTGCACCATTCGCTCATAGGCATCAGGGGCTTTGTCGGACTGGAATTGATCGAGCTCGGCAGGCGTCGGTGGAAGCCCCGTCAGATCGAATGACACGCGGCGGATCAGTGTCGCACGGTCAGCCTCGGGCGATGATTTCAACCCTTCCAGCTTGAGACGCGCCCGAATAAATCGATCCACTGGATTTTGCACCGCCGCTTTCGGACCTGCAACCGTGGGAACGACCGGTTGGCTAATGGGTT
Source organism: Pedosphaera sp. (assembly GCA_025359965.1). Classification (GTDB taxonomy): domain Bacteria; phylum Verrucomicrobiota; class Verrucomicrobiia; order Limisphaerales; family SXQI01; genus SXQI01. The sequence goes on along the minus strand of JANYDC010000037.1, from coordinate 7,923 downwards.
CAAAAGCCCAATGCTTCTGATAGGGAGCCCCTTCCGCGATCCATCTCCGAATCAATTCCTTCTGAGCGGGTTCCAGTTTCTTATGACTCTCCGGCGGAGGCATTTGCTCGTCCTTATCCGTACTCAGAAGACGCTTCCAAAGCTCGCTCTGCTCAGGTTTGCCCGCTTTGATCGCCACTACACCCTCTTTGTTGGTGGCAAACGCGCCTTCAGCCAAATCAAGCCTCAAACCAGCTTTTCGTTTCTTGGAGTCGAACCCGTGGCAGGCAAAACAGTTATCCGAAAGAATCGGACGAATATCGCGGTTGAAGGCAACCGTATTAGCTGCCTTGGCCTCTGGGATTCCCCAGAGAATCAGGCACCCGGCCGAATACAACAAAACAACACTCGAAAATTTCAACCACGAGGACATCAACATGAGACTAGGCAGAGTGCTTTAAAATTCAACCTCACTCCTTCCTTTGCACCTCAAATTTTTGAACGGAGCAATTATCTGCGGGCTCAGGGCAACCGATGGCCGAGCGCCGCTTCAAATAGGCGGTACCACACTTCGCGCGACATGTTCAGCTCAACCGCACGTGTCGCATCTCTTATGTTCTCAGGGTTAGTGGATCCAACCAGTGGCACGATTCCGGAAGGGTGACGCAACAGCCAGGCCAACGAAACCACCGTACGGGAGCAGCCCAACTCCCGCCCAACGTGATCCATCGTTTCCCGCAGCTTCGCCTTTTTGGCGCAATGCGGATCATTCAGCTCAATGGATCCACCCTGAACCAATCGCCCTCCTCCCAAAGGACTCCACGCCATCGGTGTGATCCGTTCCCCCAAACACTGGTCCAAAACGCCATCATGAAACGCAGCCAGTTGAATCAAACTGATCTCCACTTGATTCGCCACCAACGGCATGGGGCAATGCTTTTGCAGTGCGCTCAACAGACTTGTGCGACAGTTGCTGACCCCGAAAGCCAGCACTTTCCCTTGATCATGCAATTGGCTGAACGCCGCCGCAATCTCATTGGGATCACCAAGAAAATCAGGACGGTGCAACTGATAAAGATCAAGACGCTCGATCCCCAGTCGTTGCAGCGAGTCCTCACATGAACGAACTACGTACTCCTTGGAAAAATCGTACCGGTACGGATCGCCTGTGTGCGGCTGATTGGCTTTCCTGACACCGCACTTCGACGCAACCACCACAGATTCCCGCATTCCTGAGACATCCCTTAACACCTCCCCAAACAGCGTCTCGCTCATTCCGTCGGCGTAAACATCAGCCAGGTCGAACAAGGTATAACCCGCCTCGTAAGCCGCAATTACCGCTTCGCGACCATGCGCAAGTCGATCAGGGCGCGGCTCAGCGCCTTCGTACGGAGCGGCTATACGCCAGCAGCCGTAGCCAAGACGGCTGATTGATAGAGAGCTCGTTCCGAGAGGCTGAGTTTGCATGGTTTGTTTGCGCTGTTAACGCGTGTAATCGGGTTAACCAAACACTACCCCGTTCATTTCATGCCGCAATGCGAAAGTGCCATACTTCAAAGTGTTCAGAATGAACGCTCTCCAGTATAAACCCAGCTTGTGGACCAATCCATCCAAACGGAATTGCCAATTGTGCCGGTAGCCGCCGGCATAATCTTCCGGGACGGCCTCCTCCTGCTCGCCCGCCGCCCCGAAGGCACGCACCTCGCCGGGCTGTGGGAATTCCCAGGCGGCAAACTCGAACCGGGCGAGTCCTTCGAGCAGGCCCTCCACCGCGAACTGATGGAAGAACTAGGCGTGAGCGTCACGGTAGGACAGTGCCTTTTCGAGATCACCCACGAATATCCCGCCCGTAAAATCCACCTCCGCTTCTTTAAATGTTCATTGGAACACGGCAACCCCCAACCGCTGTCCTGCGCTGAGCTGGCTTGGATTAAACGCTCCGACCTAATCTCCTACAGATTCCCGGAAGCCGACACTGCCTTGATCAAAATCTTATCGGATGCAGACGCCTATGGCTGGCCAGAATTATGACACCGACATTCATAGGTTATTTTCCGAAGCGCACTGAGAAACGCCCGGAATGGCTCACAGCCGCTGGCGTTGAGGAAATATCCAGCACCTCTGATTGCATATCCAAGGGACCGGAAGACTGGATCAAACACTGGCGACACAACGAGATGTGGGTTTTTGACACGGCGGAATTGGCGATCAGCATTGTTCCAGAGAAAGAGGTGCAGGAGTTTGAAATCTACGCTTACAAGATGTTTCCCGTAACATTTTCAGAGGGTAAGCAGAAGCCGTTCAACATCCCGAAACTTGAAGTGCGGCCCTTGACACCTTCATTTGAGTTTCTGGGTTTTGACATCGTCGTTTACAACTACAATACATTCGGTTGTTCGCCACTATCATGCAACCACATGGCAAATCACACCAAGGTCAACAGATACTGTTTGGTCGATGGTCGGGAACAGGCATTCCTTCTGGCCGCGCAGTTTGAGAAGGGTGGCTGCGAGCCTGGCCCATACCATATAGTCGAAGTCTGGAGGATGAAACCTTTAGCCAAACAGGAAACCAAGTCCTCCTCTGCTGAGTGATCCAATCAGCACTGGAAACTGTCAAACCAAGAAATCCATCCTCATTAAAACAACCTACCACCCACGCATATGATCAAAACCTCGATGTTTTTCCTCTTGATGGCGATCACCTGCGCCACGTCGACTAATGCAGGAATTACCATTCACTTTGAAGGCACTGCTTTGTCATCCTCTGCCGTTACGAACGTTCTCTCCGTCGTAGAGGCAGCGGCAAAGAAAAACAAATGGAAGCTTGAGGATGCCTCCGCCAAGCAGGGGCATCTGGACAGGCTCATTGACTACAAGGAAAAGAACTACGAAGGCAACCTCACAGGCGTCGTCATTCAAGTAGCTGAAAACTGTGAACCTTTATATTTTCAGTTTGGAGACGACTTGATCATGCAGGACTTCGTGAAGACACAGTTTGCAGGAGCTGAGGTGCATGTCCAAATAATAGAGCTGCTTGAATCAATTCGGTCACTATTTAAGAAATTCGCCGTGGACGACGAAGGCGAGTTTTGGGAAAGGCATGACCGAATTTTTCTTGCAGGCAAAATTCAAGAAGTCAACTTGATGATTGAGGGAGTTAAAAAAAAGGACCCGAAGGCTCATGGCCCATTCCACCTAAAGTCGGGACGAATAATCGATGTGATCCATTGACGAAGCACCACGAAAATTGGGGTTCCCTTCCGGACGACCGAGCTCCACGGTTCACTGGCGATAGACAAATGAATTGCTTCCGCACTTATCATATTGCAAAAGAACGATCTGGAAACCAACCGAAGGAAATTCTGTCATGAATATCACAGTAGACTTTATCTCGGCTCGTTATCACCGCGATGCCTAAACTCTATTTCCGTTACAAGGCGTTCTCGACTATGTTTTCAACATGGGTCATCGCAGCGAGAAACCACTTTTTGAAATATGAACCAAGATTACGATGCCATTCTGATTGGCGGCGGGCCTGCGGGCTCGTGCGCTTCGGCCATTCTTGCAGAATATGGCCACCGCGTGCTGGTGATTGAGCGGGAGAAATTTCCACGGTACCACATCGGTGAATCGCTCATTCCATTTACGTTTGGCCCCCTTGAACGCATCGGCATGATTCCCAAAATGAAGGCGTCGTGTTTCGTAAAGAAATACAGCGTGGCATTCGTTCAGCCGGATGGACGGCGCTCACTTCCCTTCTATTTTTTCAACCGATATGACCGCGAGACGGTGGCCCAGACCTGGCAGGTGCTGCGTTCGGAATTCGATCAGATGCTATTGGACAATGCTCGCGAAAAAGGGGCTGAAGTCCGCGAAGAAACAACCGTCAACCGGCTGCTTAACGAAGGTGATCGAGTGGTCGGAGTCGAGGTCACCGACAAATCGGGCCGCACCTACGAAATACGCGCTCCCATCACGCTGGATTGCTCAGGAAAGGAAGCATTCACTTCAAACCACCTCGGTTGGAGGATGCGCGATCCGTACCTGAACAAAATTGCCGTGTGGACCTACTACAAAGGATCAAAACGTGAACCGGATATTGATGAGGGAGCCACTACGGTGGCCTATGTGCCAGATAAAGGCTGGTTCTGGCATATCCCCCAGCACAACGACATGATTAGTGTGGGAATTGTGGCCGAGGGCAAATATCTGAGCAGGGGAGGCGTCAAAAATCCCAAGGAAATGTTTGATCGCGAGGTAGAAGAAAACCAATGGATCAAAACCCATCTGGCCGAGGGGCGATCGACCGGAGAATATTTTATCACCAGCGAATACTCCCGGCATTCTCGGCACTGCGCATCACCAGGCCTGCTTCTTCTCGGGGATGCTTTTGCCTTTTTGGATCCGGTTTTCAGCAGCGGTGTGATGCTTGCGCTGAAGAGCGGCCACCTCGCAGCCGAGGCAGTGCATGAGGGGCTGATTGAGGGGGACCTTTCACCTTCAAGGTTCACCGAATACGACGTAACCATTCGTCAAGGCGTTGAGAACATGCGCAAGTTAGTCTACGCATTTTACGATCCCAATTTCTCCTTCAGAGAGGTGATTAGGCGCCATCCCGAGGCTGGCGGTCAAATCACCGACTGCCTCTCTGGGGATGTGAACAAGGATTTCAGCCAACTATGGGGCTGGATTAGAGAATTCGTGCCCCTGCCCGATGATCTCCCCTACGGAACGCCGCTGGCCGGTGAGCTCCAGCCAGCGGCGTAAACAATTAGGCCTTCGGCTTGGGGGCGTAATAATTGTTCACGTAATCACGAACCATGCGCCCGGTGCTGAACTGGGCCACCAGAGTCACCATCGCGCGTCGAATCTTACCGATCCATTGGCGAGGGATGCCATTGGCATCGCGTTGATAAAAGCTGGGTATGACCTGTTCTGTGAGAGCACGGTACAGACTTTCGCTGTCGAGCCGATCCTGCTCCTCAATGCTATCCGGATGACTGTCCTCACCGATGGCAAACCCATTGGTTCCGTCGTAGCCCTCGCGCCACCAGCCATCCAGAATCGAAAGATTCAGACAACCGTGACAACTGGTCTTTTGACCAGAGGTTCCAGAGGCTTCCAAAGGTCGGCGCGGGTTGTTTAACCACACATCGCAGCCCGACACCATCATGCGCGCAACATGCACATCATAATTCTCGATGAACACAAGACTGCCTTTGAGTTCACTGAATTTGCTGAGGTGGATGATGTGCTGGATGAACCGCTTTCCATCGTCATCGCGCGGATGGGCTTTTCCTGCAAACACAAATTGCACGGGACGAAGCGGGTCGTGGGCCAGTTTTACAATGTTTTCAAACTGCTGAAAAACCAGCGGGGCGCGCTTGTAAGTCGCAAAACGGCGTGCAAAGCCGATCGTCAGCGCGTCAGGCTTCAAGAGTTGGTCAAAGGCAATGAAATCACCCTGCGAAAGCCGCTGCCCCTGCAACAACAACCGGCGGCGGGTAAACTCGATCAATTCGCGCCGAAGGCGATAACGCAACGCCCAAATTTCCTCATCGGAAAGAAAGGCCGGATCAGCAACGCGCTGCCAAAAATCAACACTGTCCAACCTCGCTTCCCAATTCCAACCTGCGGGTAAAGTGCCGAATCGGGTTTGGACCACCTTGCTTTGATCCGACGAAGCGGCGATCTCAGCGGCCAGTTTGCGCTGCCAGAATTTGCGAACTGGTCCTTTCATCCAACCGGGAACATGGATGCCATTGGTAATGCTGCCAATAGGCACTTCATCCACCGTTTTGCCGGGGAAAAGGCCCTGCCACATTTGGCGACTCACAGAACCATGCAACTCGCTGACACCATTGGCAGCCCGCGAGACTTTTAAGGCTAGCACCGTCATGCAAAACGGCTCCGACATATTTTTAACATCCACCCGGCCCAGACCCATGAAATCGTCAAAGCTCAAACCCAACTCAGCCTGCAATTTGTTAAGCACATAACCCATAAGGTCAGGCGTAAAACGATCATGACCGGCTTCGACGGGCGTGTGGGTGGTGAAAATGCACTCTTTGCGAGTCTGAGCCACCGAATCAGCGTAAGCCTTGCCAGAGGCCAGCTTTTCCCGCAACAACTCCAAAACCAGGAACGCCGCATGCCCCTCGTTCATGTGAAATACTGAAGGTTGGAGACCTAATGCACGCAACAATCGAACGCCGCCGACACCGAGCAAAACCTCCTGCATGATGCGAGTGGTGCTGTCGCCGCCGTAAACACGCAAGGTGAGATCGCGAAACCGCTGTTCATTCTCAGGCCGGTCGCAATCCAACAGGTAAACACTTACCCGGCCCACATTGACACGCCAGGCGTGAAAATAGACCGTGCTCATGGCAATCTCGACCGAAAGAACCAAAGGCTCCCCACCGGAATTCAGCACTGGCTCAATCGGAATATTCTTTGGTTTCAGCAGATTGTAGGATTCAGTTTGCCAATTCTCCTGGCTGATCTGCTGTTGGAAATATCCCTCCCGGTAAAACAGACTGATGCCGTGAAATCCAAGACCAATATCGCTGGCGGATTTGGTATGATCTCCAGCCAGAATCCCAAGTCCTCCCGCCGCAATGGGAAGTGTTTCGTGGAAACCAAATTCAGCACTGAAATACGCCACCGGATTCTTGAGCAATTGGGGTGCTTCCTTGGCGGTCCAAGTATCCTTCTCGCTCATGTACGCGTCAAATCGCGCCAGCATGCCGCGCACTTTCCGGGCAAATTCCACGTCAAGCAGCCTCACCCTGAGTTCGGCATCTGAAACCTCGTGCAATATCGCCACGGCATTGTGGTAAAGGTTCTGCCAACCGCGCGGAGAAAGTTCGTGAAATATTTCCTGGGCTTCCTGATTCCAAGTCCACCACAGATTGCGCGAAAGTGTGTGGAGGCCACGGGCAAGTTCAGTGATCTCAGCGGGCGTCGGGGCTGCGTTCGTCATAGTGTTATGTGATCTTCGGCCGCTCTCGGAATGCTTGAGAGGCGAATTTCCCATCGGTCGAAACCGCTGAAAAGTTAATCCTCCTCAAACTCTTTCCGACTGTGCAACCATACCAACGCCAGCATATTGCATCAAAAGCCGCCCAGAGGACAAGCCTTCCGCATGTCGCCCTCTGATGAATGTTATTCTCATCAGACATGAGCGCGGCGAAATGAGTCTTGCTCCCAGCCTGCGGTCGTCCAAAATCAGTTACATGAAGATCACCGCCCTGAGAATCGGAATGCAGGTCCGCCACGCCCAATATGGGCTTGGTATTGTCAAAGGCATCGCCGAACACACCGCCGACATCCAATTCGATGACAGCAAAAGAATCGTTGAACCGGAGGCTAGCGGCATCACACCCGCTGAAGCGACCGCTTCTGTTGAGGCCCTCAGCATGCCCCTGCATACTTTAATTGATGAGATCGTTAGCCGCACCGTGGAGGAACTGGGCATAGAAAAACCCTCCAGCGTGGTCCAGCAACTGGGGCTGAAATGGAATAACGGCAAAATGGTGCTTCACCCTTCCGATCCAACCCTCCAGACCAAAGAAGTGCCGCTGGAGGTTTTCTTCCACAAAATTGTCATGGTCCGTAACAACCTCCGCACCATGGAAATGAAAATCAACGCCCATCCCACCCTCACCGATGGCGAAAAAGTCGAACTCCAGCAGTATATCACCCGAAGCTACGGCTCATTGACCACCTTCAATCTGCTCTTCCGCGAGAAAGAAGAGCAGTTTGGAGCTTAAAAAATCAAAAGACTGACTATTCAAAAGCCGCGCTGGCCGGCGTAACCCTCGTTTTCTCCGCACCTTTAGGAAGTGCATATTTCTCGATGATTTTATCCTCATCGAGAATGTCCTGTGGTTTTGCCGCAATGTAGGTCATCGGCGAAGCCCCCCCCCTTACAATCGCATCC
>JANYDC010000001.1 GCA_025359965.1 Pedosphaera sp. | reverse complement strand
CAGTTGATGCTGTGGCACTAATGGCCGGATGGTTATGGGAGAAAATAATCCGGCGGCTGTGCCTGTGGGTTCATCCTGATTAAAGGTATTCATGATTTAGGTTGGGCTATTTCAATTGGAATTCCCTGCGGATGGCGCGGTCAAACAGGCTCGCAGGAAGGAAGCGGCGGAGTCGGCTCAACGTGACACCCTTGCCAACCGGGTAGCGAAGCCGGGGTGACTTGGCAGTCAGAGCGGTGAAAACGGCTTCTGCCACCAGGCGGGGGTCGTCTCCGTTCTCGATTCCCTTCTTGACGCTCTGCGAACTGAATTCGCGGTGGGTGGCATACTCATTGAGCCGAATCTCAGCGTCTTTCCCGCTGTGGCTAATGTTGCTTTTCGTGAACGAAGGCTCGATGAGCAACGCACGTACACCAAAGCTCCGCACCTCGTGGTCCAGCGACTCGGTGTAGCCTTCCACCGCATGTTTGCTCGCGGCATACATGGCCATGAAGGGCGACGGGAAAAGGCCCACCACGGAACTGATATTGGCGAAACGGCCGATTCCAGCCAGCCGCATCCCCGGCAGCACGGCGCTCGTCACTCGCAGGATGCCAAAGAAATTGGTCTCAAACTGCTGCCGGGCTTCCGTGAGGCTTGTCTCTTCCACCGCTCCGGTAAGACCGTAACCGGCATTATTGACCACGAAATGGATGGGGCCGGCTTTCTGGACGATGCTCTGGACCGCCCCGGCCACGCTCTCATCGTCGGTGACATCCATGCCGATCATTTCCACGCCGGGGATTGGTCTGGCCGACTTTGGATTGCGTGCCGTCCCGAAGACGCGGGCACCCCGCTCGGCAAGTAATTGCGCGATTTCCCGACCGAGGCCGGAAGAGGCTCCGGTGACCAGCGTGACTTTGTTTATCAATAGTTTGTGCATATACACACTTTAGTTTATAACTTATCGACTTTTAGGACATTCGGTGGTTTTGTTACTTCCTCAGAGCCAGCCCTGCGGTTTCAAGATCAGCCAGGATGGCAGACCAGCGCTTTTCACCAAGAGTATTGACCACGGCTTTTTGAGCGGACTCCCAGGCCGGTGTCAGTTTCTCAACTTGGTTTCGGCCTTTGGCTGTGATCGTGAGTTCCACCCGATTGCCGCGTCCGCCGCCGACGGCCTTGACGAAACCGTCCCGCTGCAACGGACGGAGGTTCCTCACCAGCGTCGTGCGATCCATCCCCAGCCAATCGCTCAACTCTGCCATGCTCCAACTGTCCTTGGAATTCAATGACGCCAAGATTGAACCCTGGGTGGGACGAATTCCGTGCCGCCGCATTTCCGTGTCATAAAACTGCGTCACCACCCGTGTCACCCACCGCAAGTTGAAGCACACGCAGTTTTCCACCTTCGCCATGTCCAGTTCTTTTGACATCTTGTTGTGTATATACACTACTAGAACGGTTTCGTCAAGCAGATGCTTGACCGCGAGGAGTGGTGACAAATTGCACAACGTGTCAAAGAGTTTTGAACAGGCTAAAGGAATGGTGTCAAAACGTGGATTTTTTCAATGCTTATGAGCTTGAACCTTCACATTCTCGGAAAATTCACTGTCTGAATAATCAGGATCAGTGGATTCCCTTCAGCTGCTGCGGGCCGATGGGTCGTCTTGGTTGCCCACCACTGATTTCATAAACTCACATGGCGGAATGACGCGCCGTCGGCTCATCCTGCGCCCGAGACGACAACCCATGCGCCCCATCCGATTAGCAACACAACTGCCACGCGCAGGAGCTTCCAACTTTGTGGTGAAATCTTCTCCAGGATCACGAGAACGGTAATAGCCGCGACCCAATACATATTCATCACACCCGCGACGAACAAGAGCGCCATGAGCAGCCAACAGCAGCCTGCGCAGAGGGCGCCGTGCTTGATCCCGGCGAGAGCAGCGCTGCGGCGGGTGGCGTGCTCCTCAATAAAAAGCGCCAACGTACCTCCACCTTCGTGAATCGCCTTGGGCCAGTGGGCAGCAAACCCAATGGCCAGGCCGTCAAGACTCACGCTGCCATAATTTCCCTTAATGATGCTCCAAGCTCTTGTCCCCTCGCAGAAACCGCGAGTCGGAGGCTCGGAAAACTCCCAAGGACACCCGTAATCGCAGTTGCACGTTTGAATGTAGTCCGCCTCAAGTGTTCATTTTGTGGCTATTTCATTCATAATTGACCTCTTATTGAATGTTACTTGGGTTACTTTTTGTATTTAGTTTAGGGCGGCTAGTCGAGTGTCCGAAAGCCGTTCAACACGCGGCTATTGGGCCGGTCCAGCTGAAACCGGTGGCGTGTGTTGCATCCATTTGCTGGCCCACTGGATGAAGTGCTTCATATTTGATCTGTCTTCGTGTCCGCCGTCGTGCTGGCGCCAGGCGAGTTCGCCGTCGAGCATGTCGGTGTTCACGGGTGGCATCTGGGCGGCGTGATAGTCATCCTTGTCGCCCAGGTCACGCGCTCCGAGCAGGCGGAAGACCGGCCCGGCGGCAACGGCCGCCATATAGCTGCCTTGCTGGTCGAGCCACTTGGCGTCGCCGCGTTCCGGAATGCCATAGCTAATGAAGGTGGGGCGCGGAGCGCACAACGCGATCAATTGGTGCGAATCCACTGGAAGATCACCGGCGTTCTTGCTGCCAAAAGAGGATTCAGCGGTGCCGTATTTCAAGAAGTTTCCCGCCATCCAGTGGTATTCTACGGGACCAGTGAGATTCTCCACCGCCTCACCAAAGTTGCGGCGATGCAGCTTGGCGCCACCCTCGCCGGAGGATCCGACCAGGGCCACCGCGAAGCGCCGCTCAAATGCCAGCGTGATGAGCGCGGCTTTTCCATAACGCGAAACGCCTTCGATGCCGACTTTCTTCGCGTTTACGGTCGGGTCAGTTTCCAGATAATCCAAACCGCGCGCCGCGCCCCACGCCCACGCGCGCAGCGAGCCCCAGTCGTCCGGCTTGCGGGGCCGGCCCTTGTTCACGAGCCCAATAATGCCCCTTGTGAGGTTTCCGCCGTTGTCGGCCTGAATGCTGTTGGGATTGATCGTCGCGTAGCCCCAACCTGCGGCGATAAGTTGTTCGGTCGAAGAAGGGCCAGCATTCGTGCCACTACTGAACGGGCCGAAATTATTGGTGGGTGCCGGTTCGCCCGGACGCCGAGGAAAGGCAACTCCCCCGTACATCATCAGCACTGGCACCGGGCCTTTTGCGTTCTTCGGAGTGACGAGGGTCATCTGAATCTTCACTTCAATGGAAGGCTCCGCTGAATTGTCCACTTGCCCGATCAGTTGCCGGGCATTGACGGGAATGCCGCCCACGACCCGATCCATCGCCTGTGTGGTGATCATCCACCTCACCTTCGGCACTTTGGCTGGCACGCGCCCGACAATTTCGCGCTCAAAGTCCTCGACGATTTCTGGACGGCGTTGATTCCACCACTGCTCGGCGGTGGTGACCTTTTGCCCGTTCTTCAAAGTGAGCACTTCCGGCAGGTTGGGAAATGGATTGGCTTTGGCGGCATCATAATTAGCTGCGTTGGTCGCGTTGGCGTTTCCGCTTGGGCCGGGGCGCAGCCGCGTGATGCCCAACTGCTCCTTCATGTTTTGATGATCCTGCCGGGTCGTCCAGTTGAGAGGAGATGCGTCCGCGACGAGTGTGACCGCCGACAGGACGGACATCACAGCAGCGAATCCGAGGGAGCGACAGGCAGAGGTGCGAAGGGCGAGGCACATTCGATTCTTCAAGCGGGGATGGTTGGGAATTGGTCGGAAATACGCTGCCCTGGCAAACGCAACGAACGTCAGTGCGGCATACACGCAGATCGAGTGGTTTATGTGCATGGAGATGGGACAATATGGCGGTTCAGGCCGGCTGAGACAAACAGATTTCGAGAAAATGCCGTTCCAAACCGTTGCAGAAACATGCAACTCCATAAAACTCGGTCCGGATAAGAGCTTTTGGCCTGTCGAGCATCACTCGAAGCACGGCCGAATTCCTAGTGTGTTCGGAGGAAGTCAGCAATTGACCCCAGCGCAGGCGTGCGGAATAATTATGCTTCGTCGACAGAACACAGCTCAACCGACAGACGGAGAAAACACATGTCTACCGAATCAAAATGCCCTTTCCACCACGCCGCCGGCGGCGGCACGACGAACCGCAACTGGTGGCCGACCCAGTTGAAGGTCGAAATCCTGCACCAGCATTCCACCAAGTCCAATCCGATGGGCGAAGATTTTGATTATGCCAAGGAGTTCAAGAGTCTCGACCTTGCGGCGGTAAAGAATGATCTGGCGGCACTCATGACCGACTCGCAGGATTGGTGGCCGGCGGACTTCGGCCACTACGGGCCCCTTTTCATTCGCATGGCGTGGCACAGTGCCGGAACCTACCGCACCGGTGACGGTCGCGGCGGCGGCGGCAGGGGCCAGCAGCGCTTCGCTCCGCTCAACAGTTGGCCGGACAACGTAAGCCTGGACAAAGCGCGTCGCCTGCTCTGGCCGATCAAGCAAAAATATGGCCGAAAGATTTCATGGGCGGACTTGATGATTCTCACGGGAAATGTCGCCCTGGAGACGATGGGCTTCAAGACGTTCGGCTTCGCTGGCGGGCGTGAGGATACTTGGGAGCCGGATCATGATGTCTATTGGGGCCGGGAGACGAAGTGGCTGGGAGGCGACAAGCGCTACGCCCATGGTTCCGAAGGCGTCGAGAAAGAGGGCGCTGTACTCATATCAGACGATTCGGCTGAAGGTCAGACGCACGGGCGCAATCTGGAGAATCCGCTTGCCGCAGTGCAAATGGGTTTAATCTATGTCAACCCCGAAGGTCCGGATGGCCATCCAGACCCGATTGCCTCAGCGCGCGACATTCGCGAAACCTTCGCCCGCATGGCGATGAACGATGAAGAGACAGTGGCCCTCATCGCCGGCGGCCATAGCTTCGGCAAGACCCATGGTGCCGGTCCAGCCTCCCATGTGGGGCCAGAACCGGAAGGGGTCGGCCTCGAGGAGCAGGGCATGGGCTGGAGAAGCAGTTTTGGCACCGGCAAAGGTGGTGACGCCATCACCAGCGGTTTGGAAGTTACCTGGACCACGACGCCCACCAAGTGGAGCAACAACTTCTTTGAAAGCTTGTTCGGTTACGAATGGGAACTCACGAAAAGCCCTGCTGGTGCGAATCAGTGGACGCCAAAGAATGGCGCAGGCGCCGGTACGGTGCCACATGCCCACGACTCGTCCAAGCGGATCGCGCCTTCCTTGCTTACCACCGACCTCGCCCTGCGGTTTGACCCTGCTTACGAGAAAATCTCGCGACGCTTTCTGGAGAATCCTAATCAGTTCGCGGATGCGTTTGCCCGGGCGTGGTTCAAACTGACCCACCGCGACATGGGGCCGCGCGCACGTTATCTCGGCTCGGAGGTTCCTGCTGAGGTGATCATCTGGCAGGACCCCATCCCTGCGGTCAATCACCCATTGATCAATGCCGGGGATATTGCCGCCCTTAGGGGCAAAATCCTTTCTTCCGGCCTGTCCGTATCGGAGCTGGTTTCCACCGCTTGGGCGGCGGCGTCCACGTTCCGTGGTTCTGACAAACGCGGCGGGGCGAACGGCGCCCGAGTTCGTCTGGCTCCGCAGAAGGATTGGGAAGTCAACCATCCCGCCCAACTGGCGAAGGTCATCAAAACACTGGAGGGTATCCAGAGCGCTTTCAACAGCACCCAGTCTGGCGGCAAAAAGGTCGCGCTGGCGGACCTGATTGTGCTAGGCGGATGCGCCGGCATCGAGCAGGCGGCGAAGAATGCCGGCCACGAAGTCACTGTCCCCTTCACTCCGGGGCGCATGGACGCCTCGCAGGAGCAAACCGATGTGGAGTCCTTTGGGTTCCTCGAACCGGTCGCCGACGGCTTCCGCAACTACCTCAAATGCAAATACACGGTATCAGCCGAGGATCTGCTGGTGGATAAGGCGCAATTACTGACGCTCACGGCTCCGGAAATGACCGTGCTCATAGGCGGCATGCGTGTTCTGAAGACCAACTTCAAAGGGGCGCAGCACGGCGCCTTCACCCAACGAACGGAGGCGCTGACCAACGACTTCTTCGTGAACCTGCTCGACATGGGCACCGAATGGAACCCTATCTCGAAAGACGCAGACGCTTTCGAAGGCCGGGATCGCAAAACGGGCGCTCTCAAGTGGACCGGTACGCGCGTCGACCTTGTGATAGGCTCAAACTCCCAACTCCGCGCACTGGCTGAAGTCTACGGAAGCTCCGACGCGGAGCAGAAGTTCGTTCACGATTTCGTCGCGGTCTGGAACAAGGTAATGAACCTTGATCGCTTCGACCTGGCCTAATCGCTGACTACTAATCCATTACCTGCCTGCCGGCCTTCAAAATAATGGAGCCGGCAGGCTGAACTTGAACAGTCATCCCTGGCGGTCGAACTTACATCGTCCCCGTCACCAATTTTTCGCCCGCATTTAATGAATGACCTAAAAAAAAGAGTGGCAAAGATTTATCCCGAGGCGATAGCCTCTTGCTCACAATTTGACCTCCTTTCCGATCATGAACCCTATTCAGGTCCTTCAAGACGGCGGTAAACAGCTGAATGTGCTCGGCATTCCCATGGTCATCCGCATCCACGGCCGGGACACTTGCGGTGTGGTGAGCGCTGTCGAGTCGCACGACGTGACCGGCGGTGGTCCCCCACCCCATATCCACCACCGGGAGGATGAGACATTTCAAATCCTCGAAGGGGAGTATGAATGGACCGTCGGCGAAAAAACGTTTATCGCCCAAAAGGGCACCACTATTTTCGCGCCGCGCGGGATAGCGCACTCATACCGCTACCTCGGCAAAACGCCAGGTCGGTTAATGTGCGTCATCACACCGTCGGGTTTCGAAGGGTTCTTTGAGGAAATTGGGGCGCTCAATCCCCAGCAACAGCAAGATATTCCGCACGTCATCGAGATCGGAACAAAATACGGGCTGGAATTCCCACTGCCGCCCGGCGCGTGAAGCCGGGTGGTCACGGTAGGCTTTCTGCCCAAAGCAAGTCACTTCCCAGACGCTGGAGCTAGTCCGGACTCCGCTCGGCAGCAGCTAAGTCGCGGACCAAAGCTGTTTGGGCGGCATGATAAAAAAACCGTCGCCAAATGCACCGATTGAGCAAGCACCGCAGCAACCTTGAAGCGGCGGCGACGCGGGCCTTGGAGAAAAACCGGCTCGGCATCAACCGGGTCAGACTAGTTGGCAAAGTCCATGCGGAATGTTTGGTTGTGCGCAATTTCACGGCCGGGGAGTATTTTTATCCAAGACCAAAGCTGAATCGATGCAATACATTGGAGAGATGTGTAACACGTGGAAGCCTCACCATCGCATGCCCCTTTTGCCGGCCTCCATCAATTGTGCAATCACCATGATAAGTCGGCTCCTTGCTGCCTGGGTGATTGGCGCAACAGCTGCCGCAGCGGGCAGTTTTCAAACCAACTTCATCGAGGGCTGGCAGGTATTGGTCAACGAGCAACTCATCCGCCAGGACAAGGCGGCCGAGGAAAAAGCGCTTGCGCTTCTGCGTGTGCAATTACAGGAGATTATCCGCGTGGTGCCGGCACCCGCCGTGGCCAGGCTGCGCGAGGTGGTCTTGTGGTTCTCGCCCGAGTATCCCGGAGTAAGGCCGGGCGCGGAATACCATCCGGGCGCGGACTGGCTGAGGGACAACGGGCGAAATCCGGCGATGGCCAAGGGGGTGGAGTTCACCGACGTGAAGGATTTTGAGGCCGAGACAAAACGGATGCCAAATTTCACCCTGCACGAACTCGCGCACGGCTACCACGACCGCGTGCTTCCTGGAGGTTTTGACAACCAGGAGGTCAAAGCCGCTTACGAACGCGCCAAGGCAGGCGGTTCGTATGAGAAAGTGGAACGGTCGTTCGGCAATGGACGCAGGAACACCAAGGAGGAGGCTTATGCGATGACCAATCCGATGGAGTATTTCGCTGAATCAACCGAGGCCTTTTTCTCACGCAATGACTTTTTCCCATTCAACCTTGCAGAACTCAAACAACACGACCCTCCAATGGCGAAGCTGCTCGAGCGGTTGTGGAATTCACCCGCCGGCTCGGCAGTAAGCGACTCAATAAAATCGCCGCCTGCCGAGCTCAAGGCGCCTGCCTTTTACACCAAATACATTAGTGCGGATGGCTACCCCATCGTTGCATCCGGCAAGGTTGACGATTACGCACTAAAGGAGGCCGCCTACCTCGTCAATCTGATGCTCGCCCGCCGTCCGGATGTGCGCGACGCCATGGTCAAAAGTGGCTCCCGCCTGTGTATCATCGCGCACAATGAATTCACCACGGACCTGCCGGAGTGGGCTTATTTGAAGCCTGCCGAGTATTGGGATGCCCGTGCCCGTGGCATGGGTGGATCCGCCGATGATCCTTTTTGTTCCTGTGCCGAGGAGAATCTGCTGGCCTATCCCGGCGACCCTTACGAAAAGGAATGCATTTTGATTCACGAATTCGCCCACAACATCCATCTGCGAGGCATGGTCAATGTGGATCCCGCTTTCGACCAGCGCGTGTCAAACGCCTACGATTCCGCGATGAAAGCCGGCTTATGGAAAGGCAAATACGCCTCAGTGAATCATCACGAATATTTTGCCGAAGGCGTCCAGTCGTGGTTCGACAACAATCGCGTGAACGACCACGATCACAACCACGTTAACACCCGCGCTTTGCTCCTCGAATACGATCCCGGACTCGCCGCTCTCTGCCGCGAGGTGTTCGGTGCCACCGTACTAAAATATACCAAGCCCGCCACCCGTCTGCACGACCATCTCGTCGGTTATGACCCCACGACCGCGCCCAGATTCAAGTGGCCCGAACGCCTGACCCAGATACAGGCTGAGATAAAGAGAGAAGCCCAAGCCCGAAGCGACGCCGCAGAAAAGCCCATGATTGCGAAACCGGTGGACTCTGCCAAATAATCCGCAGTCACCACTCACAGAACCCAAAAACCCCATGAAAATCACTCGTATTCTAGCCTATCGCGTCGAACTTCCCCTGCACGAGACGACCTACAAATGGTCGGGCGGCAAATCGGTGACCGTATTCGACAGCACGATTGTGGGCGTTGAGACGGACACAGGACTCATTGGGTACGGCGAGGTGTGTCCGCTCGGGCCGTTCTATTTGCCCGCTTATGCCGAGGGGGTGCGCGCGGGTCTGCGCGAACTGGGGACGCACCTGCTCGGTGAAGACCCGCGCCAACTCACCAAGCTGAATCGCACCATGGATGCCGCTCTCAAAGGCCATCCTTACGTGAAAAGCGGCATCGACATCGCCTGCTGGGACATACTAGGGCAGGCCACAGGAATGCCAGTGTGCGAGCTGCTGGGGGGCCGCTACGGCGAGGATGTGCATCTTTATCGTGCCATTTCCCAGGAATCGCCGGAGGAAATGGCAGCGAAGGTGGCCGTTTATCGCGCCGAGGGCTATCGACGCTTCCAACTCAAGGTCGGCGGCGATCCCGATCTGGACATCGCACGCATCTTTGCCGTTGCCGCCATGCTCCAACCCGGTGATCGCCTTGTCGCCGATGCCAACACCGGCTGGGTGCAGCACGAAGCAATCCGCGTGGTCAAGGCCGTTAGGGAGGTCGACGTCTATATTGAACAACCCTGCTTTACCTACGAGGAGTGCCTGGCGGTGCGCCGACAATGCGCGCACCCGTTTGTGCTTGATGAGAACATTGATGACTTGAATATCCTCCTACGGGCAAAAGCCGATTTGGCCATGGACGTGGTAAATCTAAAGATCAGCAAGCTCGGTGGCCTGACAAAAATCAAACAGGCGCGCGACCTCTGCGTCAGTATGGGCATCGGAATGACACTAGAGGATTCCTGGGGCGGCGACATCACCACAGCGGCCATAGCACATCTCGCCCAGAGCACACCGACCGAATTTCTTTTTAGCACGACCGATTTCAACAGTTACGTCACCTTGAGCACTGCCGAGGGCGCTCCGAAACGAGTGAATGGGCGCATGTCGGCCTCTAAGCGGTCTGGCCTCGGCATTAAGCCGAGAATGGAAGTTCTCGGAAAATGCGTCGTTGATATCTCATGAACCTGCTTTGTTCACTTCTCGTCTTGTTGGTCTCAGCGACCACATTTTGCCCGTTCAAGGTCGGGAGTAAGGCGGACTGGGCGCTCGTGAGTGCACTGAATTACGCCGCCTGTCTCTAGAGGAACACACCGGCAAATTCACAGCCTGAAGACTTGCTTCAGGCAATCGATCTTACGACCGCCACCGAGTGATAGTATGAATATTTTCAGGCCTCAGCTGGCTTAAATGCACGTCACCACTTCATCCCGCCTCCAAGCGTCCGGCACAACAAAAAACACGGGTTCCACTCTACGAGAACCATCGCAGATGCGATCGAAAAGTGCATGGGTCTCTGAGTTTGATATTTTTTGTTATTTCTTGATCGAGGTAAAAACGGCAGGAAGCGGTAAATTTGGAGCGGAAAGGATGACTTTTTGGGTGAGCGGAATCGAGATCGGTTGAGATGCTACGGGGAGGGGTTTGTGGAAACTTGATAATTCTTGTTTTTCTTTGTTAACGTATGGAGCGGAGAGGGGTTCGGAAGGTGTTTTGCTTCCTATCTCGGCGCAGTGGGTGCGCTGTTCTTGGGTTTTAGTATTTGATGTAGGCAAAAATGCCTGCGCTCCCACAGGGGCTTGGAGTTGCTCTCGGGCCAAGGCCAGTTGTTGTTGTTTGAGTTGAAGGTTTTCGATGCGGAGGACCAAGCGGAGGAGGCGTTCGATTTCTTTGAGGGGGGCTTCCGGGTTAAGGCTTAGGTCGAAGAGGCGTTTTTGCAGACGGTTGGACACGGCGGTCAGGTAGGGGATTTTGGCGGAGACGGCGGTGAGGTCCTGGATTTGGTCTTGATCGGCCTGTTGCTCGACGAGTTTTTCGGGTTGGATGTGGTCGAGGTAGTAATTGCGCAGGGAGGTGTAGTGGATTTTGAGGCCGAGGCCTTCAGGGCGAGGGGCGTTTATTTTGTCGACGGTGGCGGTGTAGGAATAAATTTGCAGCCAGTCCTTGATTTGGTCCCGATCGGCGGGCGGCAGGTTGGCCAAGACGTTGTTGGCGTTGGGTTTACGGTCTTCGAACTCGATGATGTTAGTATTCATATTCCCACGATCTTAAAACACCCCATAGGACATAGGGTGTCCGACCCTCAAAAAAAGAAGGGGAATTTTTAACCACGGAAAAAGAACGACAGGACACGGAAAGGAACGGGATTCACACTAGGCGGCCTTGTTCGCCATTTGGTGCTCACGCGGGTTTAGCCTTTTGTCACAAGAGCCGCGAGTTGGTCGGCGCATTGACCCCAGCCTTGGTGGAAGCCCATTTGCTCGTGCTTCTGGCAATCTGCGACAGTCCAATGACGGACGCGAACGGTGTATTTGGTTTGGCTGTTTCCGGCATCCTCAAAGGTCAGGATTACTGTCATGAACGGATGTTCCGAGGGCTGCCATGCTTCGGTGTAGGCATCGGTAAAGACCAAACGCTGATTTGGGATTACTTCTAGATACACACCGCGATTGTGCATGTCCACGCCATCCGGCCCACGCATGACGATTAGGTTCGCGCCACCGGGCCGCACATCCAGTTTCGCTACGGGCGTGGTGTAGGGTGCAGGGGCGAACCATTGTTTAAGTAACTCAGAGTCAGTCCATGCGCGATAAACCTTCTCGCACGGAGCATTGATAATGCGGCTTAGGGTGAGTTCGAGTTTGTCAGGACTAGTCGGTGGGTTCATTCGATTCGAGCGCAATCAATTTAGGTGTCGAGGGGAGCTGCTTTAAAATCATCCGTTACCATCATCCGCATTTAGGCGGATTTCATTGATTCTTTCGTGAAAAGTTCGCTCCAAAACTGCGCATTTCAGTGGATCGATAGTTTGAACTTTATAGAATAGCTCTTCAATTTTCTCAGGGGTTTCGCTCTTTACGGACTCACCCCACTGGCCAAGTGGATGGATCACCAAACCATCCAATGGACCCGATGAAATTGTTGTGTTTTCCGGGGCATTGGGCAATTTCTGCTCAAGCACGGTGAAGAAGCACATCACTTCAGAAATCGCGTGACTGTATTGATGGGCTCCGATGGATGAATAACCAAAAAGCGCATCAACCAACAAATCGCGCCAATGGGCATGTGTGTTCCACAGCAACTGAGGCAATCCCCCGTTGCTGATCTCAGCCTCCACCGCATTCATGGCGAACCACATTCTTGTTTCAGGCGAAAATTGCCGGAAACAGTGAAAGTCAGGATGGTTCCAGTAAAGTGATAAATCACACGCTTTATCGATCTCGTCATAAAGGCCGTGGGTGAAATCCTTAAGAGTCATAAAACCGTACTGCGTTCCCCGCGGTGTGGTTTGCAACTCAAGCTCTTCCGACCCTCCCGCCCAAGATGCTGAAGAGCTTTCATCTCCTCAGGCGATCATGCCCCATACGGCTGGACTTGTTAGAATCCGACAGAGGATTTCTTTCCCTGCTTAGTGATGCGTTTTTCGGCTTCCCAAATGGCTAGGCCGTCGGTGGAGGCGAGGCTTAGTTGGAAGAAATAATTCGCCTCACGGATATTCCCGGCGCGGGAGCGATCTTCGAGGATTTTGCCGGAAAGGGTGTAGTCAGGACGGCGAAGTTTTTTGCCGCCAGCGAAGGCATTGGCCCGTTTGGCTTCCTCGGCCAGGGGATCTTCGGGACCGCCCAGTCCGGCGGTGATATCGACGACGACTTTGCCGGTCTGGAGCAAGGCGATACGAATACGTTTGAGCAGCATGTCGTTATCAAACTGCTCGGAAGTGCTGTTGACGACGCGACTGATGGCCATGACGGAAGGTTTGCCCGGGCCGTCGGCGGACTGGAGTTTGTCCTGGTTAATGACTTCGTCCAGCAGCTTTTTGATCATGTCATCGGCAGCCATGTTCCAATCCTGCATGTTGATCTTGTCGACACCGAGGACAGTTCGGCTGCTGTCGGAATCGACATGCTTGACCTCGGGACCGGCGCAACCGGCAAGGACCAGGGCGAGCGCGCTGACGCCGACAAAGGTGGGGAGGGTCGTCTTCATAAAGGGAGTCATAAAAATGAATGATGGGGAATAAGCGGCTTAGCGCAGTTTTTCAATAAGTTTGAGGCGGAAATCCTTGGCCGTGGTCTTAGGGGCAATGCCGGTGATGAAGATGCTTTCCTTGCCTTCAATCTGACGGGTGACGGCGGTGGTCATGGAGGTCTCAATGATGGTCCCAGTTTCATCAAACCATTCCCAGCGATAGCTGAAGGATTGGACGCTACTGGTAGTGTTGAGCACCTCGACCTGCACTTTTAGCAAGCCGCCCGCACCCGTGCTTTGATTGACACCGATGATTCGCGCTTTTTGGTTGAGACTGGAATCAGTGATGATGCTTTTATCAGCCACGGTCGCACGCTGGGCCACGGGAACGGCGAGCTCAACACTATTAACGTTCTTCGGAGTGGAGCAACCCGGAAAGAGAATGGCCGTGGCAACAAGGCCGAGAGTCAGAACAAAAAGCGGGGAATTCATTTGAGTTTAATTTGGCTGGCGATGAGCGGGCTCATGGCGTTGATGGACTTGACGTAAATGAGGTTAACGGAATTCGGTTCGACCTTCACTTGGATTCTTTGGCCTGAACCGGGGGCACTAACGTCGACTATCTGGCTGGCAGGAGTGGGAATACGGCAGATTTGAAATTCCTTGGGCAGGGTGGTCCATGTGCGGGTGTCGGAAATGTTCACAGCGGCCTGGGCGATACCTGTGGCTATTTTGGTGAGAATACCCACGATTTCATCATGGTCAGCGGCTTGATTAACCCCATAGGCAGCCGTGGCCTTGATGGTGGTGGAGAGGATGGTTTTGGTAATGATGGTAGGCAGTTCATTCTTGAAACTGCGGCCAATCACGCTGTCCATGCTGGAAACCAGAGAGGTGGATTCCGTGGCTCCTTCGGCAGAAACGACCAAACTGGAGAGGTAATTCCCATCCAGTTCAAGGGTCGGAAAGGCTGCGCCCACATAAGGCACGTTGCCGGAGCCGATGAAAAACAGAGGAAGATCGATGCGAATCTGGTCGCGCCAAGGAGCGCAGCCGGTTTCAAAAATAACGTAGGTGACAGACGGGATGGGTTCACCGCGCAGGGCTTTATTGACGGTTTCCAGATCTGCCAAAACGAATTTGTTATCCCCGACCATGGCTGCCACGCGCTCAAAAGATTTGAGGGCGCGCTCCAGATCAGATGGGCCGGTGGAATAATTCAAAAAATAGAGGCCATCGAGGTAAACAGGGAATGGATTAACGAAATCGGCGTAGGCCTTCAACGTGTCCAACTGGCTGTAATGTGAATTCAGAGCACCGTTGAAATTGGGATCCTGCATGGCTCTTTCCGAACTTGCCTGGGCCTTGGCGTTATTGGCGTCGGCCTTGGCCTTCTGAATCGATTCGGATTCCTTCTCAATGCGTTTCCTGTTGTTTTCCACTGCATCCTGCTGGCGTTGATAGGCCTTAAACATCTCCGGGCGCGCTTTGTCCGGCTCGCCAAGCTGAAGATAATTAAGGGCTTTGTAGGTGCTGACCATGACCTTGTCATAATCGTACCCTTCGTAAGGCAGGTTCGCTTGGTTTGAGAAAATAGCGCCGGTTTCAGAGGAAATGCTGACTTTAGCCTTCTCCTCGTACTTGGCGATGAGTTCGTCCGCCTTTTCCAAAGCAGCCATGCTTTGTTTCAAATCACCAAAAGCCCTTTGGGCTGCACCGTCCTCCAACTGCCAGATCAACGCATCCTTGCCCGACTGCTCTTTGGCAGCTTTGCGGGCGAATTCCTTGGCTGCGTCAGCAAGTCTTCCCTGTTTCCAGAGGGGAGTTCCAGCGTTCTGCTGGTTGTACGTTTGACACCCCGCTCCTCCGAGACCAATCAAGGCGAGAGCCACAGCAATGATCAAACCTTTGAATTGGGTCATATTGTGAACTGACAGAATGATAAGTTCAGGGGATTAAAGTTATGGCCCGCGCCATCCAACGGCAGTTGGATCAAGGGGCTTTGCTGGCGGGCGGCCTCAGAATAGTTCCAGTAGTAATACCGAGGTCCTCAATCACTTCGGCCTTGGAAAATTTTGGCAAAATTTCAGTGATGCGCACTTTGCCGATTAAGCTCTCCTCAACTCCCAGAACTTCGCCCGTGTCAGGGTCGGTCAAAGTTTTGCCAGGAGCGTTGGCGGACCAAATCTGCCCCACCACGAGCCCCGCACCCTCTCCCCGATTGAGGGTGATCTGCTTCTCCGTGCGGGCCAGAACCTTCACGGGAAACACGACATTGGCGACCTTGTTGGCAATCCACTCGGCCATGTCACGGGTGACACGACGCAGCAATTCGTCGGTGGCCTCGGCATTATTGGAGGCTTCCTCAAGCGTTTCAACCACGCTGTTGGTGTTGATCAAATTGCTCGCGGATTCCAAAAGGGCACCAGTGGTCGTTTCATAAATTTTGCAGGTGGCACCGAGTCGCACTGTGCGTTTAGTGGTCACGGTGCGGGCGGATTTTTGAACGAGACGCTCGGTCTGGTCCTCAAAATCATCCAAAGTGGTGATGAGTTGATAACGAATACCCGCCAATTTGAACTGCTCCGCCAAAGCCGGGTCTTTTACGTTGTAGTTGCCGGAGCCGACTTTGTCCTGAGCTTTGATGATGTGAGAAAGGTCGCTCGAGGCCATAACACGAAACTTGCGAGTGGCGTTTACCCGGTCAATGAGTTGCCCATCCATAGCCTCTGTAACCTGGCGGAGGGAAAGCGATTTTCCAGTTGAAGCGAATTTGTCAGTCAAACTCTGAAGGGCATGGATTGAATCAACCGCCAGAGTGTTGGTGTTTTGTTGGGCAAAAACACTCACCCCGTGGACCAAAGCAATTAAAAACAAACAAAGGATCTTGATCGGCTGATTCATATTAAGCTGAAAACGCGCACTGTACTCTTGTCAATGATGACACTGACGGGGAATTTATTCAAATTGTGCCGTCTGAGTTTGAAGGGATGTGAAGCAGCAGCCGAGAATAATCTCGTCCTTATCTGGCGGATTTGGGAGGGAAGAGAACCTGCCCGTACGTTCTAAAAATGATGGAGACATCCAAGCTGAGGCTCCAGTTTTCGAGGTAATAGATGTCTGCTTTTACCCGCTGGATTACGTCCAAGCTGGTTTTAGTCTCACCCCGAAAGCCCTTGACCTGGGCCAAACCGGTAATACCCGGCTTGACGTGGGCCCGAACGTGGTAGTTGTGCAGAGCGCGGGCAAATTGCTCGTTGTGCTCGATGAGGTGCGGGCGAGGCCCCACTACACTCATTTCGCCTTTTAAGACATTTCGGAACTGCGGCAACTCATCAATGCTCAACTTCCTAAACCAACGGCCAGCAGGGTAAATACGGCTGTCTCCTTCAGTGGCCTGTTTGGCCTCGTTGGGATTATCGACATGCATGGTCCTATATTTGTGAATTGAAAAGGGGCGGTTTTGCAGACCGGCACGGGGTTGGCGGAAAACCAGAGGACCCGGGGACTGGAATTTTTGGAATATCCACACGATCAGGTCAATAACCGGAAGAATCATCACAACGACCGGCAAGGAAATGCAGAGGTCCAGAGCGCGCTTGCAAAAACGGTGGAAAGGATCCTCCAAAGGTTCCTGCCGCAAACTGATAAAGCGCAATCCCTCATCATCCAACATCGAAACTGGATGATGAAACTTGGATTCAAAATCGCAAAAAACCAATAATTTCACGGCCAACCGCTCGCATATGGAGGCGCAATTGGAAAGCACGTTGCTAAAGAGAGGAAATTCGACCATTACGACCTGTGTGATCTGAAATTCACGCACCACGCGTTCAATTTCGTCTGTTCCGCCCAGCACTTTGAAGCCTGAGACTTCCTTGGCCGAGGAATCATCACACAGCACCCCAACTGCTTTGTAGCCCAAGCCAGCCTTGCTCTCCATCCAGCTTTGAAGAAAGGGAACCTTGCGGCTTGATCCCACCAAAACGACCCGTTCCTGATAGGCTCCCCTGAACAAGTGGTTTGCCAAGCGCTGAGGCAGGGTCCGGTTGAGAAAAAGAAGCGTTAAATAGAGCAATGGAATCATCCCAAACCCAAAAACGCGGGAAAATTGAAGATCCTTGGTGACGACAATGAAGGCGAATAAAAGAGCAAATGCAAAAACCAACTGGCGCATCGTCTGGTGGTTGGCAGTGTAGAAATCCGCTTTGATTGCGGACGGAGGACGGGGCGAAGCAACCAACCCCAAAATAAGCACTAGGTTGTATATCGGGAAATTGTCCCGAAAGAATCGTCCGAAATCCAAACTTCTTTGGGAAATAGGCAACCACACCCAGAAAAGTAGCGTCACCGCCACCAACTGGATGAGCAAACAAAAACTGTAAATTCCGCGCGTGCGGTAACTAACCATAGCAAAATCAGAACAGGACACTCTCCCTTGTCACTCCACCGTCATTGCCATAGTTTGATCGGAAAATACGGAGTATCACTTAAGTAATTGAACCTAATGCCGTTAAACCGTATCAGATAGATGATGGATTGCCAAACAATTTGTGACGATGTAATCTCCCAACGGAGTCGATGGATGACATGGCATCCTAACTGCTGAATCACCGTCTTAAGAATACTTATGGATTTTCAAACCGAGTCGAATGCAGTCTTCAAACACGCACCAGGCCAGGTCAGTGCCGATCTTGGAGGCGAGATGGCCATTCTGGACTCAAAAAGCGGTATTTATTACGGCTTGGACCAAGTTGGCGCGCGCGTGTGGTCCCTCATTCAGGACAACAAGAGCCTGATGGAAATCCGCGATTGCCTCTTGGAGGAGTATGAAGTCGGCCCAGAACAACTGGAACAGGATATCTGCGCCCTGATTGTGCAACTGCAAGCCAAGGGGTTGATTGAAAAAGATATTGTGGCGAACCCTTAACGTCATCGGACGTTCCACTCGTGATTGGCGCCTCTTTGTGGCAGCATTCCCACTGGTCTTACTGGTGAGAATCGCCCTCTGGCTGGTTGCATTTCAATCCATCCACAAATACCTGCTGGATAGAAGCCGCAGGAAAGAGTCCACCCACGCTTTGACTCACGCGCAAATCTACAAAATCTGCTGGGGAGTCTCCTCAGCCGCACGCCGGATACCCAAAGCTTCCTGCCTCACTCAAGCTCTTGTGGCGCAGTATCTTTTACTTAATAAAGGTGTGGATGCCTTTCTGCGCCTAGGGGTCTCGCGCAACGCCAAAGGCAAGTTTGATGCCCACGCATGGGTGGAAGTAGATGGAAAAATCGTAATCGGCGAGAATGAGGAGATATCTCGTTTCATTCCCCTTCCTGTCCTAGAGACAGAAGTGCAGTCAAAAGCATCATGAGTGGCATTTACGGACTGGTTTTTTTTAATTCCGCGCCTGATTTCGCCCCAGTTTTGGACCGGATAGCCGGAACCTTGGCACATCGAGGGCCTGATGGTCACTTTCGCAAGACTGAGAGGATGGGAGGCTTGGGTTTTTGCCAGTTCCAAACCACTCCCGAAGCCATTTTTGAGAAACTACCCCTCCGCCATCCCCAGCAACCCTGGCTCCTGACAGCCGACGTCCGACTGGACAATCGTGAGGAATTGGGAAGCAAGCTGGGAATCGCCCCCGCTGAACTCAGAGAAATGGCGGATTCTGATTTCGTTTTGCCCGCATATGAAAAATGGGGGGAATCAATGCCCGAGCATTTGCTGGGGGATTTTGCCCTGGCAATTTGGGATGAGCAGAAAAACGAACTGTTTTGCGCCCGAGACCAACTGGGGATCAAACCCTTTTACTACGCCCACCAGCCGGGGCGTCTATTTGCTTTCGCGTCGGAAATCAAAACTCTGCTGGCTTCAGGACTGATTGAGCGCAAGTTCAATGGCCAGTGCCTGATGGACCATTGTGACAGTGTGTTTGAGAATCGCCAAGCCACCTTATGGCAGGGAATCCTCAAATTGCCCCCCGCGCACTCATTAAAGGTGTCTTCGCCTCAGGCACAAACCCTGAAATATTGGAAATTTGGGACCGGTAAGGAGCTCCGCTTGTCCTCCGATGCAGCATACGATGAGGCCTTTCACGAGATTTTTTACGAAAGTGTGCGCTGTCGGTTGCGTAGCAAGGGCCCCGTATGCTGCCAACTAAGCGGTGGCTTGGATTCTTCTGCAGTCACAGCGGTGGTGCGCGACCAATACCTGAAACTGGGAATGGGGCCGGTCACAACATTCACCAACATTTTCGACAGTTTTCCCGAGTGCGACGAGCGGCAATGGGTGCAACCCATCGTTGATCAAGGTGGGATCAACCCTCAATGGGTGGCTGCCGACGAGAATAGCCCCGCAGCTCTATTGGATCAACGAGTCAAGTATGAGGAGCACGGACTGTTCGCGCCGAACACCTACCTGATCGAAGGTCTTTACAATGCTTCGGTCAAGGCGGGCTTTCGAGTAACACTCGACGGAGTCGATGGGGATCGCACCATCGGGCATGGCGCCAATCGTTTTTATGACCTGGCCCTGTCGGGCGATTGGAATACCTTCTCAGACGAGGTTCTGGCCGGAGAGCAACATGGAATCATCAAAGACCGGGAGGCAGTCATCAACCTTTTCGGCGGAGCAGTGCTCAAAAAGTACGCCACCACTCTGCAATGGGGGAAGCTGTACAAGGCCTTGGGTATTTTGCAGCGCAAGCTGGGAGGTTCCCGCCGAAAGATGGTAGTCGACACCATCCTAAAACCATTTCTACATTCTGATCCCAAGGAGGCAATCCAGCCTTCATGCCTGCTGAAGGTTATGAGTCAGGATTTTCTATCCCGGTATGATTTGACGGGTAGGACGGTAACTGAGCCGTTGGTAAAGCAAAAAAACTTTCAATCGGACGCTGATTTTCACGCCGGCTTTTTCCTTACCGGGAATTTTGCCATGGAGATGGAGCTATTCGATATTGGCACCCATTACTCAGGAATCGAAGCGAGACATCCATTTATGGACCGCCGACTCATCGATTTCTGTTTATCGCTCCCCGCCGAACAAAAGCTGAAAAACGGGTTTTCGCGCCAGGTTTTACGGCGGTTTGCCGCCAAGTACCTGCCGGAAAAAGTGGCGTGGCGAACCCTCAAGACGGATATGGCTCCGTCATTCCAAAGAAACATGCTTTACCATGACCGCCAGAAAATCCGTGCGGATCTGGCGGCCATGGCTGAATCCCCTCAGCGCGCCCTGAATGACGAATGGAGAAAGAAATTTGAGGATTTTTGCATCGGAAAGATCGAGGCAAAAGAGCTCCATTCGTTCTGGGTGGGTTACACCCTCGAACGTTGGCAACTGGCCAATCCCCTGTCGCCAACCTCTTAGCCAGAACGATTCAGCTGAAGAAAAGTGGGATGCTATAGGCAAGAAAGTGAGAAGACCTGTATGGAATGCAGGGATTGGAAAGTAAGAGGATGCAAACGGCTTAAGGGGTTGATCATTACCCACTCCTTCTGCCGGGTAGTCGAGGAAAGAAGAGGCCTTTTCATTTGGCAGGCACGTTTTAGAATGTAGAGATTGATGAGGTTGCGCGCGTTGTTTTATTTGATGGTGTTGCTGGTCAACACGAGGCTGGGTTTGGGCCAGACTTATCAGGACTTTGACCAACCACCGCACAACTATTTTCAGCGGACGCCCACTGACCGGATCACGCAAATGATAATCGGGCTGGAGTCAGGACAAATCACGTTGGATCGCTCCAGCGAAAAGGCTTTTCTGCTTAGTTTTCTGAAGTTGCTACACATCCCTGTTTCGTCGCAAATGCTGGTATTTTCAACCACCAGTCTTCAGCTCAGTTTGATCAGCCCCTCGAACCCGCGTGCGCTGTATTTTAGCGAGGACCTTTACGTGGGTTACATTCCAGGAGGGAAAATTGAAATTGTCTCGCTTGATCGAGATTTAGGCGCAGTGTTTTACATTTTTGACATTCCGCGGGGGGAAACGCCGATCAAGTTGGACCGGTCCACTCGCTGCATGAATTGCCATTCGGGAGAGGAAACAGGGCATGTGCCGGGATTGGTCGTAAAATCGGTGGTGCCAGGCCCTACCGGGGGCAGCATGGTGGCTTATCGGATCAATCAAACCGGTCACGCCATCCCCTTGGAGGAACGTTTCGGCGGATGGTATGTGACAGGCGCGAACGCTTTCACCAACCATTGGGGGAACCTCATCGGAAGGTATGAAGCGGGCAATGTGGTGAAAATTCCGAACGCACCGGGGGAACGCTTTCGCTTTTCCACGTATGCTGCTGAGACGAGCGACATACTTTCCCATCTAGTGCATGAACATCAGGTTGGCTTCGTCAATCGAGTGGTGGAGGCCACTTATCGAGCGAGGACGCACTTGCATACCGACGGTGTGAATCTGAGCAAAGAACATGCGGCAGAGCTGGATGGGCAGGCAAAATCCATCGTGCGTTATCTGCTGTTTGCGGATGAGGTCCCCTTCCCTGCCGGAGATGTCGAGGGTGATTCGACTTTCAGAGCGGAATTCCAGCAAACCCGCAAAGCCGTGGGAGCCATTTCGCTAAAAGATTGGGATCTGAAAACACGCCTGTTCAAACACCGCTGCAGTTTCATGATTTACAGTGCGGTCTTTACGGGATTGCCGAAGATGGTTAAGGACGGCGTTTATGCGCATCTCAACGAAGCGCTGCAAGCGGGCCAGTCGGGCCGTGAGTATGCGTATCTGGGAGAGGATGAGAAGATCAACATTCGTGGCATCCTGCGAGCGACCTTAAAGGATCTGCCTTCAGGCTGGTAACGTCCGGGTTTAGCACACGAAAAAGGGCGTCCCATTTCTGGAACGCCCCCGTCGAAAAAGTACGGAATTACTTGGCAGATTCTGTCTTCATACCAGCGCTAACCCAACCGGAGATGCCTGCGGACATATGCTTCACGTTTTTGTAACCCAGTTTGTGAGCGGCGTTGGCGGCTTCTTGATAAGCTTTGCACTTGGGGCTGCCGCAGTAAGCGATGATCTCGGCGTTTTTATCAGCGGGGAGTGATTTAGCCAGATTCGCTTGGATTGAATCAAAATTTAGTGCGCCGGGGACGTGATTCTTCTTGTAGGAATCGGTGCCGTTGACGTCGATGATGGTGGCTTTTTTGGATTCAGACAATGCTTTCACTTCGGCAATGCTGATGTCGGGGAATTCGCCAGCGAAGGCGGAGGCCGCCACGAGGACGGTGGCCAGGAGTGCAAGGAACTTCTTCATCATATCAGAGTTTTTCAGAGTTAATCCAACCATCGCCTCGACCAAGAGACGGAACCCGCAGAGCAGGCGGACAGCATTTGGCCATAATTCGGCCTCAGCAATCTTCAACCCGGCGGATCTGGTTTGGTGGAAGATAGACGAAATTTGGCATTTCGCAAATTTTTAAAAAACGCCTGCTGGAAACTGCGGAGGGATTGACTTGATGGCGGAGGGGTATTAGCTAATGAATCTTGACCCCCATGCGTAGAGAACCATGTGAGAGCCTGAGACTGAAGCACGATCATGCAGCAGCACCCGCGGACTTCCCCGCGCGTGAGTGGTTAAGATCGGCATTCCGGCTCCATCTCCTGCTCGCATTTTTGGGAGGGTGGCTTTGTCTGCCGACCAGCGCCATACAACCTCCTGCGGATGCCTTCAAACACTGGGCCTTTCAAGCTCCGCGCGAGGTGCTGCCGCCGCAGGTAAAAAACATGGCTTGGCCGAAGACGGAGATTGACCGGTTCATTCTGGCCAAATTGGAGGCCAACGGCCTGCCCCCAGGCGCGCCCAGCGATGCGCGCACGCTCATCCGTCGGATGAGTTTTGATATGACCGGGTTGCCTCCCACCGAGGAGGAGGTTCGGCGATTCATCGAGTCCTACAGGCAAAGCCGACCTGCCGCCACAGCCCAACTGATTGATCAACTTCTGGCCAGTCCTCGCTATGGAGAAGCCTGGGGACGCCACTGGCTGGACGTGGCGCGGTACTCGGACACCAAAGGTTATGTGTATGGACGCGAGGAATCACGCTTTGTCCATGCGCCTTGGTATCGAGCCTGGGTTATCCGCGCATTCAACGAGGACATGCCTTACGACCGCTTCCTGATGCTCCAACTCGCGGCAGACCAACTGGTGCCGGCCGGTTCGTCGGACTTGGCAGCGATGGGATTCGTGACAGGGGGGAGGCGTTTTCTGGGGGTGACTCACGACATTATTGATGACCGAATCGACGTGGTCACCCGGAGTACCCTCGCGCTGACGGTGGCCTGCGCCCGCTGCCATGACCATAAGTATGATCCCATCCCCACTCAGGATTACTACTCGCTCTACGGGGTGTTTCACGGTGCCGATGATCGGGTGGTGCCGCTCACCGCGCCGGACGACAAGGAGCTTGCCGAAAAGCAGCGCAATTTCCGGGAGAAACTGACCTTGCGACAGCGCGAGGCTGAGGCCAGGCTTCGCGCGAGGATCGGGGATTACCTCACAGCCCAGCTTGAGTTGAGCAGCTACCCGGAGGAAGGCTTTGACGAACTGCTTTCGCCCGATGATCTCATCCCCTGCTCGGTAAGGCGCTGGCGGGATTACCTGAAACAATCGGATCTGGCGAAACACCCGATTTTTGCACCTTGGCACGCAATTGCAGATTTGAAGGACCTAAGTGGGGACGAATTTCTCAAAGCTGCGGATCTTGCTTTGTCCCCTGTGCTGGTGCGAACCGATCTCAATCACCTGGTCCGACAGCAATTCTCCATACCGTTGCGCAGCGCCAAGGAAGCGGCTCAGCGTTACGCACTCCTTTTCAACGCGGCGGATGAGGAATGGAACACAGCCATCGGCGAGGCCGAAAAGCGGAAAGAGCCGAAGCCTCCGGGCCTTTCAAATCCCTCAGCGGAGCAGTTGCGTCAGTTTCTGTACGATGCCGATGGACCTGTCATGGTGCCTGACAGCGGCATGGTGAACACCGAGTTCTTTTTCCCGACCACCGTTTGCGAGGACTTGTGGAAGCTGCAGGGGGAAGTTGATCGCCGCATGCTCGCCCTAGGCGTCCCAGCAGCGTTAACCTTGGATGAGCGCAAACCCGAGCCCAACCCTCGCGTATTCATGCGCGGGCGCGCCTCGCGACTCGGTGAGGAAGTGCCCCGCCAGTTCATTCAAGCAATCTCCGCGCATGGCCGTGACCCCTTCCGCCGGGGCAATGGCCGCCTTGAACTGGCGCGGGCCATCGCCAGCGCCGAGAACCCGCTCACCGCGCGCGTCATGGTCAACCGCATC
>JANYDC010000144.1 GCA_025359965.1 Pedosphaera sp. | reverse complement strand
GATGAGCTGCGCCAGATCGTGGCCAGCTGCTCCGATGACCTGCGAGGCATTCGAAACCGTGCCTTGCTGCTGATGGGCTTTGCCGGTGCCTTTCGTCGCTCTGAGCTGGTCGCCCTGGCCATGAGTGACATCACCATCCGGCGTGACGGCTCGGGCGACGTGATGAGCATCCGTATTCAGCGCAGCAAGGGCGACCAGGAAGGCGAAGGGCTTTACAAAACGATCGAGGGGCTGGCTGATAAAAGTATTTGCCCGATTACGGCCTGGCGCGCCTGGCTCGGTGCTGCCGGCATTGTGAGCGGCGCTGCATTCCGTGGTGTGGATCGCTGGGGCAATGTCAAGCCCCACGGTATGGACGGCCGTGAGGTTGCGCGGGTGGTACAGGGCACCACAAAGGCCGCGGGGTTGGATTCAGCTCAGTTTGCAGGCCATAGTCTGCGCAGTGGCTTTGTGACGGCCGCTGCGAACGCCGGCGCGAATGATTCGGACATCATGGAGCAGACTGGCCACAAAAACAGCGCAACCTTGAGACGGTATAAGCAGCTGGCTGGCCTGGGTGCCAGGCGCGCCATGCGGGCCGTGTTTGCCGATCGTTAGCTGATCGCACTGGGCGGCTAAGAAGATTAGCGGGCCGTATTTCTAAGCTCTATTCATGGCAGACTATCAACCCATCACCCGAAGTCAACGAATACATGGGCGCTATGTGATCGGCAACTATGAATTAGTCACGGGTGACGTGATGGATTGGCTTGAAGGCAATGCCGCTCACTTCGGCACCATCGAATACACCTATGCAGGTTATTTTGTTCGCACACCGGGTGGGACTCGCGCTTTGCGAGAGCTGGTGCAATCACGTTGTATAGCTCGTGTCCGGCCTAAAAAGTAGGCACGGGCTGCTGGCCACTCGCTACGATCGGGCTACGTGACCGCGGCTACCAATGCCGGCGCGAACGATGGAGACCTTGGCAGCGTTGGGGATGGCCTGAGGGGTATGTGTTTTAATAAGAGTAAGCGAGGCGTGTTATGGCAGAGGTAACCACAGAGGAACAAACGATTGAAAAGCAGGTAGTAGCAGCCCTGCGAACGTTGCCGCCCGAGCGCATGCAAGAGGTGCTTGATTTTGCAGTGTTCCTGCGCACACGAATCGCGCCGACCGGCGATGAAAGATGGGATGCAATCTTCGCAACCGAACAGCCGGCCATTGATGATTGGGCTAATGGGCTTTTGGCCAGTGACGAACACACGACCAGCATCACAACCAACGGCAATGAGTTGAGGCCGTCACCATAGCATTCAGAAGCCGAGCACGCCCTGGCTTTTGGCGGGAGTATGAAAAGCTCTCGCCCGAAATCAAGAAGCTGTCAGAACAAGCCTATTTGCTTTGGCTCGATAATCCCGCTCACCCTTCCCTGCAATTTAAGCCAGTCAGTAGAACCAGGCCGCCTTTATATTCGTGCCGAATCAACCAGGACTATCGCGCAATGGGGTTCCTCGATGGAGACACTGTTACATGGGTCTGGATTGGCCGGCACGATGCTTACCTGCAACAGATCAAGCGGCGTAGCTAATCTGGTCAATCTGGGATATTTACCAAGGCTGACAGAATGGACTGACAGAATATTTCGTCAGGGCTGCTGTCAGCCCGATTCGGTCACTCGTCTATACAGAATCGGCTACACGAAAGGGGCATACATGCGCGCGGGTGAGTGTTCTCTCACGCGTGCGCGGTCATACTGGTTTGGGATAAAACTGTTTGGCAAAATCGCGCCGGGCCAAAGGTGTGTATGACTCAGACCAGGCGTAGGCCTTCCCCTTCTTGACGACCATTCCATACCTGCAAAACAGCCGCAAGGCATCACCGTAAATCTTTTTGCTGCCGCTCCAAAACTCTCGCTTCACAAACGGCATGCGCGCAAACTTGCTGAGCTGCTGAGGATTGTGCGGCCAGCTGATGTAAGTGCTGGTCTTGGTGTCGGCCAGTTCAACCCGCTTGCGGATACCCAGGGGCGACGGCACGCCGTTGTTAAAGTAAATCGTCGGCGGGTCTGGCTTCTGTGGCTTTTGTGGAATTGGCGTGGGGCGCTGAATCTGCCGGCGCTCATACAGCACGGCACTCAGCGTCGGGCCCAGGGCATCAAATGGCGTGGATTCGCCGCGCTCGATCTGATCAGCGATCTGCCTGAGAAGTGCGGCAACTGCTTTGTTACTTGAATTGCTCATGTCTTACCTACATGCGCACTGATGGGGATAATTAACCCCGCCGGTGCTTACCTCATCGGCAACGTGCCTGGGTGCTTAGAACCACCCAGGCACATTTCATTTTGTTATCCAGATAGCGACGAACAGAATGATGACCGCAACAAGCATTTCAAACCGAGCACTATTGCGAATCCTGGCGGCGCGTTTCTCTAGCTGGGTGGCCTTATCGTCTTTGCCGCAGAGCCGAAACCACGCGGCGTGTAATTCGAGGTCATTGGGTTCATCGTCGTTCATTTCAGGGCAACAGTATAGCAATTGTGTGGGAACACATTTTTATTTTCTGTGGGGACATGTCCCCACGCAAATTTCAAATTCATCAACTTGATGAATTTGACGTAAGATTTCCGTTATGCAACCGCCGTCAAAACCAGAGAAGCCGGTCAAACACAAAGACGGCGAATTGAAAATCCGCACGGATTTGGAGACCATCAACGCAGCTCGCAAGAAGGCCAAGAAGATGGGCTGGTCTTTGTCGTCAGTCGTGCGTGCCTTGCTCCGGTTGTGGGTCACTGAAGATGTCATTTCATCTGACGACGTGGGCGAAGCCAGCGAACGCGCGGCATACAAAACGCGCAAGCCGAAACCCAAATCGAAGCGCAAGCCCAAGAAGGGCTAACCCACTGGCCAGCCCTTCCCCTTCTCGGCATCCTGCGACCATTGAGCAACCTGTCCAGGACAGGCCGACAGACAGGCAGACAAGTTGCCTGGAGCGACTTCACATATGCGAGGTTCCCCTGGCTGCTCAGTCCCGCCGGCGTCTTACCCTCCCCTCCTTGCTCTTTGGTTTTTCCACTTCATCTACTGCCTTAGGCTCCGTCGCTCTCCATGCGATTTCAAACAGCACTTCTAAAAGTTGGATTTCATTTGCACCCATTGGCAAGTTGGCCGGGACGGCGTGTGTATTGCTGTCTGTGGAAGGCGACGCCGGTCGGCGATCCCTTCCAAAAGTTCGACGCGTGTAATACTTCATTTGTTCACCTTCAGTAGCTCTCCAACCTTCAGCTTGCTCGGTGCAAGCTCATAGGGTTGCTTACCAATGGCGGCTGCAACCGATGCCTTGCTGAAGCCTCGGGCCGTCAGCACCGGCAAGGCTTCGACCAGCGGCCGGCCTTGCAGCTCAGCAAGGGCGACTTGCAAACTTGCAGCCGGTGCAACGATCTGCAAGGGCTCGGCTTGCAGTTCTGCAAGGGGTTGCAAGGGTTGGACTTGCGCACTTGTCGGGCCTTGCACATTCACTTGCACGGCCTGCGTTGGGTGCCGCTGAGCGAATTCGGCCAATTTAGCGTCCATTCGTGTTTCTAGTGCCTGCAACACCTGAGCAGGGTCAAACGCCTCGCCAGCACGTTCCTGTGCGGTCGGTGCCATGACCTGGCCGCGTTTGGCGTCCACAAACTTGATTAAGGTGACGCCGGCCATGGCAACCGATGGCATTGCCGGCACTGTGACCCGTAAGAGCCCATACAACCCCTGCCCCAACCGGCTTGCAAGCTGGGCGTTGATGTCGTGACTCAGCAAGTCGGCAACCTGAAACATTGCAGACGCTGCAATGAGTGCAAGCGACAGGCTGCAAATACAAGCCATCCACTTGCCGGCTTGCTTAACGCCGTAAGCATTCAGCGCCAGGATGAACAACTCGAAGCACAGCGCGCCTGCGCCGGCATGCACCGGATCGCCGCTGACGTTGCCGAACACGTTGAAGCTACCGACGAATTGAACGCCGGCGGCCGACCAGTAGCAGACGGCAAACCAATTGAGTTTTTGAGTCATGCCAATTACCGGGCCGCCCACTTTGCTTGTGCAACAGAACACGCGGCGTGTATTTCGTGCATAGACAGAAAGTGACCCAGGTCTAACCGCTTCGACTGTCTCAGCACCATCCCGGCCAGGTGATCCGCGCGCCGGTTGAAGATCGAGGTGCCGCGCTTGACGTGGTGAATCTCCAAATGCGGATGGCTGTATGCCAGTGCAGCCAGGCGGCGGTATGGATCAGCCAAGGGCGTGAGCAGCTGAGCGTGCCTGTAGCGCTGCCACAGAACAGGAACCTGGATGCAATCGGTATAGATCGCAGCGTCAAGTTGATAGCGCACGGCGTGCTCAATCGCCCAAATGACAGCCCATGTCTCAGCAGCGTCGTTGTTAAAGCCGCCGACGATCTCGGTGTATTCGGTCAGCGAATTAGCAGTGATCACCACCATGGCCACGCCGGCCGGGCCAGTGTCGGTTGTGCTTGCGTCGGTGTAAATGCAGGTTGTTTTGTTCATGTGAATGAATCAGGGGCAGATACCGCAATTGCGATATCTGCCCCTGCCCTGCTTAGCGGCCGTGCTCCCGCCGACCCTGGACTCTGAACGCGTGATACCGAGATCGACGCTCCATCTCTATCGAAACATCTTCGTCAATGGCCTGGCCGTCCTTGGGCGCGAAGTCATTGGCATCCGGCGGGCTAACCAGCA
>JANYDC010000023.1 GCA_025359965.1 Pedosphaera sp. | reverse complement strand
TGTCGACCGGCTCGCCAGCCCGGATATATTTCGCGAAAACAACCCCATCGCGATAAAACGCGCCAGCCAACACATCCGGATTGGCTTTCAAAAGACTGATCGCCAGACCGCCCTCACCTTCATCGCCGAAATCCAGCGCCGCGCTACCCGCGTTGGCAACGAGCTGTGCCGTCACCTCCAATGATCGGCGTTGATCGGCGCGATACCAAAGCAGGCTCAGAAACAGCAGCACACAGCCAACAATCAGCGCGCCAGCGCTCGCGGCCAGAACAATCAGGGTCAGCTTGCGCCGGATTGAGAGGTGGGCAATGACCGTCATAGGACTTTGGAGATTTTCAGCAGCTTGGCGCCAATCTTTAAGCCGACTTTCTCTGCATTACGGCGGCTGATTTCGAGCTTCCGCTCCTTGGTGAGGAGATTAAACACACCCCCCCCCTCCAAAAATGCGCCTGTATCATCCGCGCCCACTGCCAGCACGCCGCGCGCATCCATATCGATTTTTAGCCTTCCCCACTCCTCCATCTTATCAGGCGGCACGAAGACCACGTTGCACCTATCTAATCTGTTGGTATCAGTCAGAATCCTGACTGTGATACGGCGGCCATTGGTTTCCTGAGTCTCCACGAGTTTTTGCAGCAGGCCCTCGAATGGGTCGCGCCCCAACAACCCAATGACAATGGGCTGGTCCTCAGCCGGCAGCGCCTCCTTGGACCAACTCACATAAGGCAGGAGCTTTGACAGAAAAACCGCTTGAAATTCCGCGAGGCTTAATTCAGCTGCTGCGTCTGCAGCAATGGACCGTCTCGGCCCGCAGCACAGGAGAACCAATGCCAGAACCATCATCTGGGTTGTTCGCAGCAGTTGGCTGGGTTGGGCTATAAAATGGCTCATATGAGTCCTGCCGGGTACCTTTACACCCTAGATGCCAAGTTCCACCCGCGCAAGCCTTTGCCGGACCTATCGACGCCGTCGGAATTAAATTGCCTCGGAATGGGTTGGAACTCTATTATTATTCCATTGCCCCAAGCCTCCCCTCTAGCAGCGGATTAAACGGGTGGTTCCGGGCCTTGTTTGCAGTAGCCGCTCTCGCATCAAACCAACCTTATATTCATGACACAAAAAAAGAGAATTAATGAGCTGTGGATAATGGCCTGCATGCTTCTGGCCCTGATCATTCCATCACTCATTACCCTAAATACCATTCAAGAACCAAGGCCAATGGTGCCAGTGACGACTCCCAACGCCAGCCCTTATGGATACACTTGGAGCCTCTCGCTCTTCATTATTCCATGCCTGATCCTTCTCACATGGCTGCACCTGAGCAAAGAGCACAGAATTCAGATGGGTGCCTTCTGGCTAACCGTGGTGCTTATGGCGACTTTGGGATTGATGCTGGATATTTTCCTTGGGCTGACATTCTTTAATTTCACCAACACAGGAGCCACGCTGGGCATCCATTTCTGGGGTTACAGCTTCGCTAATGGATGGCAAAAACTCATCCCCATTGAGGAAGTCGGCTTCTATGCCTCCGGCTGTCTGGCTATTCTTCTGGTCTACATTTGGAGCAATGAGTGTTGGCTGGAAAAATACAAGGTCGACAAGTGGCCGCCACGGTTTCCGCGACTGAAGGACGCGGTTTCATTCCATCCCGCTTCCGCCATTTCGGGGGTCGTCCTAATTGTGCTGGGATGCCTGTTCAAAAAGTACTTTCCCGGCGTGGATCATGAGGGTTTTCCAGGCTATTACATCTTTATCGTGGCAGTTGCCATTACGCCCAGCATTGTGTTTTACGAGGTAGCAGCGCCTTTCGTGAATTGGAGGGCCTATACTCTGGCTTTTTTCTCCACGATGCTCGTCAGCCTCTTCTGGGAGGGCGCACTGGCCGTGCCTTACCAATGGTGGGGCTATAACCCAAAACAAATGTTGGGGTTTTTCCTAAACGGTCTCTCAGGCCTGCCTGTGGAAGAACCCATTCTCTGGATAGCCGCAAGCTGGGCCATCGTCATCATTTTTGAAACCATAAATTCCTTCTTTCACATGAAACTTTTACGGTTGGAGCAGGTACTTGAGAACAAACCCGTCAGTAAATAAAAAAAGGGGCGCATGACCCATCAACCCTTTAGCCCAACAGTTTGATGCCCAGCACGAAGGTCAGCCACATCCAAGCACCTTCCAGAAGACCGAACAAAACGATCCATTGCCACCGAACCTTGTGAAACTGAGCCACAACAACAGGCAGCACGAGGGAAAACAGGGTCTCGGAAAAAATAGTAACGTAGGGGACGGCCCCGAAGATCATGTTACAGTTCTGATAATACCAAAACTCCGCCCCCTTGGCCAGGTACTCATAGCTGGGCACGTTGATGCCGCCAAATATGGCAATCGCCAAAGTCGCGCGCAGCAAGCCCCACCTCTTGGTCATCCACAAACTCAGGTAACCCAGCTGCACCATAACTATTATATACGAAAAAGGCATGTATAGCGGCGAGCTCCAGACAAAGGGGCCGTGGAGCGGGTAAACCAGAATTTTGTAGACTGCCACAGCAGAATGATCTGCAGGCAGTTCGGCGAATCCCGCCACAAGGCCGAAAAGAAACAGCTGCGCAAAAAGCTTGTCCCTGTAATACGCCGTGAACGTGACAATGCTCAAAACCAGCACCACCGTGAGCCATGCCGCCACCCGCCAGCCCAGCGCAAAATGACATGCGATGGAGTCAGCCAAACCTGAAAAAACAATCATTCCAATGACGAACCTCATCCGCACGGACTCGGAAGCCTGTGTCGTTGAAAGGGGTGCAGAGGGATTGGCTGTGGACATGCGTTCATTTTAGACAAGGCTTCGATCAGGGTCAAATTCATCCACATCACCAGGCTAAAAAAACAAACGATGGCTCATGTCTCTTGACAGCGAAGCTCTGGTTCGAGAGGATTTCCGCCGTGTTCCCAAGCCACCGATTTACGTGCTGGTCAATCGCAGCAATGACTGTGTGTCAAATCGTTTCAGCGCAGCAACTGGCAAGCACCAACCGTCTTGAGCAATTGCAAAAATTGACCTTGGAAGACTTGTTGATCACTTCTGTTTCCAAAAAGCCGGAGAAAGCCTTCGCAGCCGCAGCCGCGGTCGCCGTAATCACTGATGATGAGATCCGTCGTTCCGGCGCGCGAAATCTGGGCGAAGTTCTGCGTTTGGCGCCCGGTGTGGACGTGGCCCAAAAAGACTCCAGCACTTGGGCCATTAGTTCGCGCGGCGCAAATGACACAGCCGCCAATAAATTTCTGGTCCTTATCGATGGACGCTCCGTTTATAATGTTGCCAATTCAGGTGTGGATTGGTGGACGCAGGGCGTGCCTCTGGAGGACATCGAACGCATTGAAGTCATCCGAGGCCCGGGCGGCACCTTGTACGGAGCCAATGCCGTCAACGGCGTGGTCAACATCATCACTAAAGACGCCCAGGACACCCAGGGCGGTTATGTGACCACCGGTTACGGCAATGAACATGCCGGATTTGGGGAGGCCCGTTACGGCAGTAAAATTGGCCAGAATGGTTTTATACGAACCTATCTTAAAATCGACAACAACGATGGGTTTGCCTTGGGTGACCAGGCGGCCTTCGACGCATGGGAACGCTATCAGGCTGGAGCGCGGGCCGATTGGCATTTGGAAGACAATCATCTCACCCTTCAGGCTGATTATATCTACGCACGGCGGGAGCAGGTGGATGTCTACCCTCTCTATGCCCCGCCTTATGCATCGTACAAGGACGAAACCGCAATCGACCGATTGCCCAGCGTGCTGGCGCGTTGGACCCATAGTTTCCCGGACGATACAGACCTCCGCCTTCAGGCTTATTGGGATGAGGTGAATCGCACCAGCCCGTTTTACGGTGAGTTGACCGACACCTTCGACGTGGATTTTCAGCACCGCATCAAGATCCCCTTGAATCAGGAGCTGATCTACGGGCTGGGTTACCGCTTTAACACCACCCGCTCCAGAAACAGCAACCCCAACTTACTACTGCTCCCCGCCTACCGAAATCTGGACATTCTAAGCGCGTTCCTTCAGGACGAAATAAATCTGGTTCCTGACCGCTTAAAACTGACCGTTGGCACCAAATTCGAGAACAACGATTACACTGATTTTGAATTCGAACCCAGCGCACGTTTAGCTTGGACCCCCACGGATAGGCAGACAATCTGGACAGCTGTTTCTCGAGCGGTGCGCGCCCCTAGCCGCGCCGAGCCGGATGTCCTGGTGAACCTCCCAGGCCCCTTCCACACGGGGCAACCCGCGCCTTTTGACCTAATCTACCTTCAAGGCGTGGGAAACCCAAACTTCAAG
Organism: Pedosphaera sp.; assembly: GCA_025359965.1. GTDB lineage: Bacteria > Verrucomicrobiota > Verrucomicrobiia > Limisphaerales > SXQI01 > SXQI01. The sequence continues at coordinate 26,824 of JANYDC010000023.1, read as the reverse complement.
CCCGAGATCCTCCATGCATTCGAGTTGGGCTACCGGATTCGGCCAGCGGAACAGCTCCATTTCGATCTGGCGACCTACTATTTTCAGTACCACGACATGACGAGTTCCACGCAGCTATCCCCTTTCTACGATCCCAACCCGGCCCCAGGCCATTTGGTCCAGCCCATCACGGCCGATAATAACGGTTCAGTCGACACGTACGGTCTCGAACTTGCAGCCGATTGGGAGCCCTTGGAAGAGTGGCGTTTGCGGGGCGGCTATGCCTATTTCGATTACCGCCATCAGACGGATGTTTCCCAGAACAACGCAGCCACTGCCCATCACAACGTGTTTGCGGTGTCCTCAGTAAAACTGACTCCGCAAATAAATTGGGACGTATGGATGAGATACAAGAGCGCGATTGAAATTAACGCTCTCAGCGCTTATGCCGAGATGGATGTTCGCTTGGCGTGGAAGCCAAACGAACGCTGGGAACTGGCCATTGTGGGCCAAAACCTGTTGCACGATCATCGGCGCGAGTATGGCAGCCAACAGCTATCCGTCACCGGTCAGATAACGGAAGTCCAGCGCGGTGTTTACGGTCAGGTGACCTGCCGTTTCTGACGGGCGGAGCTTGGAGCCGACTCGGGTTTAAGTTTCTGCAAATCATTCCCTGCGCAGCGCGCCTGGTAGCCATACGACGACCTTCCGCCTAATTGAAAAACGCGCAAAAAACTCAATAATTGCTGTCCAATCCACGTTCATCTGCTATGTTTGAGCAAATCACCGATCCTATGCACACGAACCATGCATCCCCAGAAGGCATACCAGTTGGAAAGCCAAGCACTCGCCACCATCCATTGGGATTCACGCTGATCGAACTTTTAGTGGTGATTGCCATCATCGCCATTCTGGCGGGCATGCTGCTGCCTGCGTTGGCCTCAGCCAAAGCGCGCGGGCAACGCACCTTCTGCATGAACAATCTCCGCCAAGTGGCGATTTTCTTCCAGTATTACACTGACGACAACGATGAGTTTTTCCCAGCCCACCGTAATCAAGGTGGGGTAGACGACGCGAACAAAGCACTAACCAATTGGTGGGGAACCGTCGTGGTGGGAAAAGAATCGGGGCGCAGCAACCTCTTTCATTGTCCCAATGCCCCTAAAAAGCCCAAGACAGAAGAAGATGGTACGGTTTGGAGCTGGGCATTCGATTGCAACAAGGTGGGATACGGATACAACGGCTGGTTTTTGGGGAAACACCCTTATATTTTGCCCGGGAATCCAGCGGCGTTAACGGAAAGCATAAAGATTAGCAACTTTACCTTTAATAGCTACGGGAAATTCAAAAGGAGCTCCGTCAGAAATCCTTCTGAAAGCCTGCTGATCGGAGATAAACGTCCTTACGGATCGGGCGTGTGGGGTAGTAGCTTATGGTGGCCAACTTCTTGTATGGTCAAAGGATCAGGTTCAAATGAAGGGATTGACACAAAGCGTCACTTGGGTGGATCAGCGGTGGTTTTCAACGATGCCCATTGCGAAATGCGCAAAGATAAGGACATCAATCCTCCGGCTAATCCACCTGATCCAAAAGCGCTCAAAACTGCATTCCTTTGGGATCCGCTTCAAGGCAGACCATAAGCATTTATCCACGGTAGCAATTATCCCCGTCGCCTTTATGGATCGACAAAACCAAGGTCACCCATTCTGGAGCGCCTTGTAGATGCGTTCAGGTTTGACATCTGTTGCAAGACTTTCCAAAGTCACCCGATTCCCGCCGCCCAAGCTCTAAAGTCTAAAAACCAGGCTTCTGAGTGAGGTGCGACATAAAGCTCATTTTTCGGGAAGTTCAGACATTAATCAGTAAAACGTTTACGCGGAAAAAGATGATCATGCACAAGACAATTAAGGTTGCCGCCGTAGCGGTAAGCCTCCTCATGGGTGGAACTTTGGTCCGCCAATCGAACGCAGCAGATGCCAACGAAGACGCAATCAAGCAGGTGATGAAGGATTTCCACAAAGCCCCCAAGGGTGTGGATCCCATCTGCAAGAAAGCCACCGAGGGCACGGCCAGCATGGACGAAATCAAGAAACTGATCGCGTCCTACAAAGTGCTGGCCAAGACCAAGGCCCCTCAAGGCGAGGCATCCAGCTGGACGGAAAAGACCAAAAAACTGATCGAAACCTCCATGGCTCTGGAAAAAGGCGGAGCGGACGCACAGGCCAAATACAAGGAGGCCGTGAATTGCAAAGCCTGCCACAGCCTCCACAAGCCTGAGGATAAGAAGTAATTTTCAACAGGACTGTGGAGCGAACCCTCTCGCCCCGCAGTCCCTTCCACCAAAGGCTCACGATTGAGGTATGGCTGAAAGCCAAAGTCTGCCCTCATTCTTCCATTCCAACAACAGATCGCGAAAACGCTGAACAGGCGGAGGATCCTCGTCCTCATGCCAGACCAATACCAAGGGCACACTGGCAGTGGGAATTAACGGCACGAACCGCAAGGGGGAACCGGAATGGAGCACTGAATCCGTCACCACGCCCAAACCCGATCCAGCTTCGACGTAGTTCAACACCGTGCCAATCAGGCTGGGTGAGTGAGCCACGCGGGGGACAAATCCGGCCTGACGACAGGACGCCATCATCGCGTCATGCAGGCCGATCCCCTCGCGCCGGGCCAGAACGATCAAGGGCTGATCCTTCAACGAAGTCCACTTAATGCATTGGGAGGATGCCAAAGGATGCGTCGAAGGAATAGCTACGCCCAATGGTTCATCCCGCAACACAAGGGTGCGCAAGCCCAGGGCGCTATCCGTAAGAACCGGTCTCGTGAGGCCTGCGCTCAACCTGCGTTTGGCCACCATCTCCCAGACGCGCTCAGGTGTTCGTTCCTCAAGGTGCAGGCTGACCATGGGTGATCGAAGACGGTATTCGTTGAGCAATCGCCCCAGAAAAGGCTCCGTGGGCGGCCCGACATACCCCAACCTCAACTCCCCTTCCTCGCCCTTGGCCGTCCGGCGCACCCGCTGTAAAGATTCTTCCCAACGCTCAAAAAGCAGGGCTGCCTCACCGAGTAAAACGGTGCCTGCTGCCGTCAGTCGTACATGATGTCGTGACCGATCCAGCACACTTACCCCTAGGAACGCCTCCACCTCCTTCACGGCGCGGCTCAGCGCGGGTTGGGCCACATGAAGCCGGCGGGCGGCACGGGAAAAGCTTTTCTCCTCTGCCACCGCTTGAAAATAACGCAAATGTCGCAGTTCCATAGTTTCGTTTGCTGATGCTTAAACGGCATCACCCTGATAGCGAGATATTACTTCTGTTACCAAGCTCGACTGGGCATAATCTGAAAATGACCAATATGCAACTGGCCGTCCAATTTTTCATCCAGATTGCGGTGATCCTCACGGTGTGCCAAGTGGTGGGATTTCTTGCCAAAAGAGTGGGGCAGCCGCAAGTCGTGGCAGAGATGCTGGCGGGTGTTCTCTTGGGACCATCGTTGTTCGGCCTTTTCTGGCCGGAATGGTCCTCCAAATTATTTCCGGCGGATTCCATGAAGGTTCTATTCCCCATCTCACAACTGGGTCTGGCTGCATATATGTTTGTGGTGGGTTTGGAATTCCGCATGGACATCGTCCAGCGCCGATTGGGGAGCGCGGTGGCGGTCTCGCTGGCGGGCATGATTACCCCCTTCGTGCTTGGGGTGGGGCTTGGGTGGTTTTTCTTCAATCACACTGCGTTTTTCCCGCAAAAGACCTCGTTGCTGGAGGCAACCATCTTTTTGGGGGCATCTATGTGCATCACCGCTTTTCCGATGTTGGCTCGAATCATTCATTTCAAAAAACTGACAGGGACTACCATGGGCACTGTCGCGCTCGGGGCCGGGGCCATTGACGACGCCGCAGCTTGGTGCCTGCTGGCGGTCGTACTGGCCAGCTTTGATAGCAACATCAGCCATGCGGTGCAGAACATTGCCGGAGGAGCCGGTTACGTCTGTATCACTCTGCTTGTGATCAAGCCTCTGCTGGCCCGCTGGGCGCGCGGAATCGAAAATCGGCAGGCGCTTGCCGACGGGGAATTTGTAATTTGCCTCATTCTGTTGGCGCTGGGGGCATGGTTTACCGATCTAATCGGCCTGCATGCGGTTTTTGGAGCGTTCGTGATGGGAATCGCCATGCCCCGCGGCGTGGTGAGCCGCGCCTTGATCGACCGCGTGCAACCGCTCACGGTCGCGTTGTTGCTCCCCTTGTTCTTCACTTATTCAGGCCTCAATACGCGTATCGGGCTTCTGGATTCCGGCTATCTCTGGCTGATGACCTCACTGGTCATGGTCGCCGCCGTCGGCGGGAAAGGCGTGGCCTGCTGGCTGGCTGCGCGAGCAACGGGCGTCTCCAACCGGGAGGCTTTGGGCATCGGCACGCTCATGAACGCCCGCGGCCTGATGGAACTAATCATCATCAACATAGGCCTGCAACGGGGCATCATCTCCCCTGCCCTTTTCGCGACACTGGTGATTATGGCCGTGATCACCACTCTGATGGCTTCCCCTATCTTTGACTACCTGGTGGGCCGACACGGCGTGCCACCCGAACCGGAGCCGCTAGGCAGCAAGCATGGTTCCGCGAGTTTCCCCGGTTGAGATTGCGCGGCACGCAGGCCACGCGCTAAGCTGCGACCATTCTGCGTGAGTGAACCAACTGTTTATCGAGCTGCAGCGCCCGGGCGCGCTAAAAGATTCCGATTTGCCGAGGGCGGCCTGATCGTGGTGATCCTCGTCCTTGGTGCGTTGCTGACCCTCTTTGGCGGGTCGGTCAAAATGCCGGTCTTCCAAACCAGCCCGGACGGCACCCGCACACGTGTAATGACCACGAACGCCAAAGGCGAACAGGAGGCGTTGCTGGTGGAAAAAAACACCTTTCTCAACGCTCGCAACCTAAGCCAGCTAGCCAAAGACACCAGTTTCATTGCCATCATGGCAGTGGGGGCGACCATGATTATCATCTCGGGAGGCATTGATCTTTCCGTGGGTGCCATCTATGCGCTCGCTTCGGTGGCGGGTGCCTTGGTGCTGCAAAAATTCGGACCTGAAGGGCAGGCGGCCAGCGGGTTCGGCGGGGTTGCCCTAGGTGTCTTCGCCTGTGTTGGAACGGCGACGGTCTGTGGCTTGCTCAATGGGGGGATGATCGTCGCCCTCAAGGTTCACCCTTTTATTATTACTCTTGGCACCATGGCCATCTACCGGGGAATCGCCTTTGTCCTGACCAACGGCCAGTCCATTGGCGGTTTCCCTGAAGTCTTCCGATCCATCATCCAATGGGAGGCAGGTGATGGATTGAGCATCGTTCCCCTCCTGACCATGGTCCTCGTCGCCGTGGCCGGCACGGTTTTCCTATCGCGGCTGGCTGCTGGGCGGAGGGTCTATGCCATCGGCGGAAACGAACTGGCCAGCACCTTCAGCGGCATTCGAGTGGGACGTGTGAAACTGGGTGTCTTTATTATTTCAGGCCTGGTCGCGGGTATTTCCGCACTTTTATCTATCGGCTACTATGGGGCGGCTACTTCTGGCGACGGCCAAGGATACGAACTTAACGTCATCGCCGCCGCAGTGATCGGAGGAGCTAGCTTGTCCGGCGGCAAAGGCACCGCCCTCGGTGCTGTTTTGGGCGCTCTCATTATCCAGATGATCAGCAGCGGCATCGTCATCCTCCGAATCGACCAAAATTACAGCCAGATCATCATCGGCGGCGTGGTCATCGTAGCCGTGGTGCTGGATCAGTTCAACGCATGGCTTTCCCGCAGACGGTTGTCTTCCTCGGCTGCTTAAAGTCCGGACGATTGATTTCTTCTCACATCAATAGTGCCTTCCGCGAAACTGATGCGAATAACCGGAAGGGATTTATTTCTTACGCGTGGCGTGATCACGCATCCATTGGACGTCAGCGTTCTTATCGTTTTTCGAGCCTGGAATCAGTTTTAAATCTTTAGTCCGGGGGTCCTTCCAGCTTTTGATTTCAGAATGCCCATCCGCAAAGGAGAAACCACCTGCTCCATTGTGATAACTGGCTGGAACATCAGGCATAACAGTGGTTTGGAGGTCGGGATAACCGTCCATCTTAACGATGAAGAAACCGTCATTGATGCTATCCTCACGTTCGTCGAGCAAAACGAAGGTCACGGCAGGCCCAGGATTGAGAAAATCGCCCAATTTGATAAAGACTTTCCAATCAGCTCCCCACCCTCCATCAGCACCAGATCCATCTGCCGGATTGCGTCCGCCCGTCCAAATATTCATGGACATGCTTCGAACACGGGGCACTTTGACTTTGAGATTATTGACGCCCACACTCTTGTCGCCCGGGCACTTCCAGATGAGTTTGCTTTTTCCAGTATAAGCCCACAGAGGGCTCTGTTGGAGGTGTTTGGGATCCCAATTATCCTGACGACTCGCGTTATTCGCCAAGTCTAGCTCCCCCTGAACCCAAGCTCCATCGCTGGTATTTGGGTTATTATCACTAGCATAGGCGTACGGTATTTTATCGGCGTTATCATTCGCATACATGCTCCAGCCCAGCAAAAGCTGGTGATGGTTGTTCATGCAGAAAATACCCTGTGCTTTGGTTTTAGCTTTGGCCAGGGCGGGCAGCAGCATTCCAGCCAGAATGGCGATGATCGCAATCACAACCAGTAGTTCAATCAGCGTGAATCCTTGGCGGTGGCGGCGGCAATGGGCGTGATGAGCTTGAATTGGCTTCATATTCGGAGGTGTGGGAAAACCTCGCTGACCAGAAGATAGCGTTCAATGTGCTTCCTGCAAGCAAAGCTGCGCGAATATTTTTCATCCTTTCCCCCTCCTTTCGATCTTGGATTGTATTTCCCAAAGGGTTCGACTACACCATCTCCAGTCACCTATGAAACGCTTTTATTTGCTTTTTCTTGTCTGGGTCATCAGCTTGAGCTCCATCCATGCCGAAACCCAGTACACCTTCGGCCTCGTCGCAAAATCCCAAGGGAACCCCGTCTTCCAAGCTGCACGCGTCGGTGCGGTCGATGCGGCCAAAGAACTCAGCGCGAAATATGGCGTCAAAATCACCATCGATTGGCGCACTCCCAATGAAGAGGATCCTCAGAAGCAGGCCGAGGCCATCGAACAGCTGACCCTCAGCGGCGCTTCAGGCATCGCCGTGAGCTGTTCCGACGCCAATAAACTCACCACCGCCATAAACAACGCCGTGAAAAACGGCGTGCCGGTCGCAACCTTTGATTCCGACGCACCCGCCAGCAAGCGGTTCGTAACCTATGGCGTTGACGACATCCTCTGCGGCGAGCAGGTTATGGACGAACTGGCCAAAGTAATGGGTGGCAAGGGCGTGATCGGCATCATCGCCGGCAATCAAAACGCGCCCAATCTCCAAAAACGTGTGCAGGGCGTGAAAAACGCTTTAAAGAAATACCCCGGCATCACCCTGCGCGACGCCTATTACCACAAGGAAACCCCTCAGGATGCCGCCGCCAAAATCGAGCAAGTCATGCAATCCAACCCCGATATTACCGGCTGGGCATTGGTGGGCGGATGGCCGCTCTTCACTGACAACGCACTTAAATGGAAGCCGGGCACCGTCAAATGCGTCTCTGTTGACGCGCTCCCCGCCGAACTGGCCTACCTGCGCAGCGGCCACGTCCAATTGCTGCTCGCCCAACAAGTGTACGAGTGGGGTCACCGATCTGTGGAACATCTCTTCAATAAAGTCCACCTCAAGAAGGATCCAGCTCAGGTGCGCGACATCAGCATCCTCATCCCCGTCGCAGCCAAAGACGTGGATGAATTCGCCAAGAAGTGGGACAAATGGCTGCCGAAGTAAATATATGTAGTGCGGTGGCAGAGCGAATCAGAACGCGAAGCGATCATCGCGACTGCGAGTTCAATTTCCGACACCTCTTTGGTCTGCAACGGCCAACCGTTATCCACAAAGTTAGCCTTCGTTACGGCAGTCTTCGGACAAAAGCGGCGTCGCCGCTCGGTGCCCTGCCACCGCACTCCATAAACCGGCATGAGCTGGATTTCGTTTAAGAACATCACCAAACGTTTCCCGGGCGTTTTAGCCCTGAACGATGTCTCACTGGAGGTGCAGCGAGGCCATTGCCATGCGTTGATGGGAGAAAACGGCGCGGGCAAAAGCACCCTCGGCAAGATTTTGGCCGGAGTCTATACCGCCGACGGTGGATCCATCGAACTCGATGGAAAAACCATCTCCCCTCGCAATCCCTTGGAAGCACGTCGACTTGGCATTGCCATGGTCCATCAAGAGCTGGCCTTTTGCCCAAACCTGACCGTGGGGGAGAATCTTTGCCTGGGCGCCCTTCCCTCACACGGAGGCTGGCTGGACCGCGACACCATGCGTCGCACCGCCCAAAAAATGCTGGCGGAAATTGAAGCCCCTTTCGATGTTGATGCGCCGATGGGCACCCTCACCACGGCGCAGGAACAATTGGCCCAAATTGCCGCGGCTTTGGGAACCGGCGCGCAGGTCATCGACATGGACGAACCCACCAGCTCGCTTTCCTCACGCGAAAGCGACCATCTCTTCGCGCTGATCGGACGTCTCAAAGCGCGCGGAATCACCTTGCTCTACGTCTCCCATCGTATGGAGGAAATCTTCCGGCTGTGCGATTCCATCTCCGTCTTGCGGGATGGCCGGCATGTGTCTACCGGCCCCATCGCCCAAACGAGCCCTTCTGAACTCATCAGGCAAATGGTGGGCCGCAATGTCGAGGTGCAATGTCCCAAACATCTGGATCAACCCTTGGGACGAGAGTTATTGCGGGTTGAAGGATTGAGCTCACCCGGAAAATTTCAGGACGTCTCCTTCAAAATTCACGCGGGCGAGGTGCTCGGGTTTGCCGGGTTGATCGGGGCAGGCAGAAGCGAAGTGGCCCTTGCCTTGTTTGGTCTGGACCCTTCCGCAACTGGGCGCGTATGGATTGAAGGCCGCGAACTGCCCCTCGGATCGATAGAAGCCAGTATGCAGGCCGGCCTCGGATTGCTCCCCGAAGACCGCAAACGGCAAGGCTTGGTGCTGGGACTTAATTGTCGGGAGAACGTGTCACTGGCCAGCCTTCCACAATGGAGCCGTTTCGGTTGGATGCAACGGCGCGCGGAACGCGACATGGTTTCAGCCTATGCGGAACAATTGCGCGTGCGCACGCCCGACCTCGAAACCGCCGTGGCCGGTCTGAGTGGTGGCAATCAACAAAAATTGGCCCTCGCCAAGTGGCTGGCTCGCCGGTGCGGCATCCTCATCGTGGATGAACCGACACGCGGGGTGGATGTCGGTGCCAAAGCCGAAATGCACGCTTTAATCGATGATCAGGCCTGCAAGGGCGCAGGCGTCATGCTTATCTCCTCCGAAATGCCCGAAGTTCTGGCCCTAAGCCGGCGCATCACCGTCATGCGCGGTGGTCGCATCGCCGGAGAGGTTTCCGGAGAAGCTGCGACACAAGAATCTTTAATGGGTTTAATGGCTGGAATTAATAACCCGCCCCCCATGGCCCGCAGGGCCAATGGAGATTAGCCGGTGGCGTCAGCCACCGGAGAGAGACCACCCCAAAAAAACACCCGCCCCGGAGGGTCGGTGGAACCCGGTTCACCACAAATACCGTTCGTCTTATTCCCCGCCTACCTGCAAACAGTCAATGATGCGTGCAATTGGCAAACTGATGGGGTATGAGAATATATCCGTGCGGCCAGCGTCGAATACGGAGCATACATGATCGAGACGTCTCATTTGAGCTTTAACAAACATCTGCTTTTCGCGGCGGGGACAATGTTGGTCCTTTGCGCGGGCGGGTGTGGGCGGGAGGAAATCACCACCTATCGAGTGCCCAAAGAAGTGGTGTCGCCTTCCGTAGCATCACATCCAACCGAATCCATGGCGGCGATGGCGGGCCTGACTCAGTCAGCAAAGCCGGGCATTGCCTGGCAACTGCCCGCCGGTTGGACCGAGAAACCCGGCTCAAAAATGCGGGCCGGAAGCTTCGCGTTGCCTGGAGGCGAAGGTGAAGTGGCAATCATTCCTCTGCCGATGGCCGAAGGGGTGGCGGCGGAGACCATCAATATGTGGCGCGGCGAGATGGGGTTGAAATCCATCAGCGCGGGCGATGTGGCCAAAGAAGCCACAAGTCTGCCGATCGCCAGCGGTCAGGGGCAAACCCTGACAGCCAGCAACGGGACCAACACCAGCGTCATGGCCTGGCTCAATCAGGCAGGAACATTGTGGCTCTTCAAAATGAGCGGGGCTTCCACACCCGTTGAAGCTCAAAAATCCTCGTTCAACAGTTTTCTTCAATCCATCACTTTCAAAGCACCTGCCGCCTCCATGGCAGCGGCTCCGAGAGCTTCGGCCCAAAGTGGTGGGACAGCGGGCAACGCTCATGCCGAGTGGAAGGTGCCTGAAGGCTGGCGCAGCAGCACTCCCGGCCCCATGGTGATGGCTAGTTACAAAGTCGGCGCGGAGGGTGGTCCCAGCGCGGATGTCTCAGTCAGCATGTTTCCGGGCGACGTGGGCGGAACGTTGGCCAATGTAAACCGTTGGCGCGGGCAGTTGGGTCAGGCGGCACTCACAGAAGCGGATCTCGCCACGGCCACCACCACCGTTGATGTCGGTGGGACTCCAGGAATTTCAGTGGATTTCAGCGGTACCAACGCGCGTTCAGGCAAGGCGGCACGGATGGCGGGGCTAATCGTGGCAAGGGGGGCCAACACTTGGTTCTACAAACTGATGGGTGATGACGCGGTGGTTGCGGCGGAAAAATCCAAATTGATCCAGTTCGCCGGGGACGCACACTGAGAATTTTCTGATGACTGCAATACTCAAGTTTTGGTCGTCCCTGCGACTGACCGTTGTCACTTTGGCCATGGCCATGGGACTGGTTTTTATCGGCACGCTGGCTCAAGTCAAAATCGGCCTTTACCAAGCCCAAATCGATTATTTTCAGAGCCTGTTCGTCTGGTGGGGCCCATCAGGATCGAATTGGAAAATCCCGGTTTGGCCGGGGGGGTATTTGCTGGGCCTGGTCCTGTTGATCAATCTCTTGGCCGCGCATGCGTCGCGGTTCAAATTCAGCAAGAAAAAGATCGGTATCTTTGTCATTCACGCCGGGCTCATCATTTTGTTCCTAGGCCAGTTTGCCACTGAGCGGCTTTCCGTGGAGAGCAATATGGTTATTTCCGAGGGCGCGTCAAAAAATTACTCCGAGAACGGCCGTAAGAGCGAATTAGCCATCATCGAAACAACCGACTCTAAAGAGGATGTGGTCACATCCGTGCCCGAGGCCTGGTTCGGCAACAATCGCGAACTGAATCGCGCTGAGTTGCCTTTCATCATCAAGGTTCAAATGTTCGCCCCGAATGCGGAACCAGCCGCCAAAGGCAGCAATCTGGTATTCACTCCGCTCCCCCCCGCCACCAAAATGAATGACCGCAATATTCCGGCGGCCGAAGTGGAAGTCGTGGATCGCAAGGGTAAATCCCTCGCTAAATTTGAAACGTCGAACTGGCTGAGCGAGGACAAGCTGCTGTCCATGGTTAAGGAGAAGCTGGGCGAACGGCTATCGCCCTCAGTGTTTCAGCGTTCAGAATTCAAGGTGGATGGACGCAGCTTTGAACTGGCCATGAGACCCGTGCGCTATTACAAGCCCTACGTCGTCCAGTTGTTGAACTTCTCCCATGATCGCTACGCCGGCACGGACATCCCCAAAAATTATTCCAGCCGCATTCGCCTCATCAATTCCCAGACCCGCGAGGATCGCGAAGTGCTGATCTATATGAACAACCCCTTGCGGTACGGAGGCGAAACCTATTACCAGGCCTCCTTCCTGCCGGGCGACACCGGCACCATTTTCCAAGTCGTGAAGAACCCCGGTTGGCTGACTCCCTACCTCGCTTGCATCATGGTATCGGCCGGATTACTCATCCAATTTCTAACCCACTTGATCCAGTTCATTAAAAAACGGAGGACCGCATGAAACAACCTTTGACTGGATGGCAGCGCTGGCTGCCTTGGGGAATCGTTGGCCTGGCAGCACTTTGGGTGGTGGCCGCGCTCAAGCCGCCCACTGATCCTTCGCCTTTCCGCATTAGGGAATTTGCGGAACTACCCGTCCTCCTCAACGGAAGGGTGCAACCGTTGGATTCCGTGGCACGCAATTCCCTGCTGATTCTGCGATCGAAACAGTCGCTGGCTCTGGAGGACGGCAAGCAGATGGATGCCACCGAGTGGATGCTCGAGATGATGACTCATCCGGACTTGGCGGATCAGCGTAAAGTATTTCGCATCGATAACCTTGAGGTGAAGGGATTGCTCAAACTGGCTGAGGAAGAAAAGAATTTTTCCTTCAATCAGATCAAGGATGGCTGGGAGGAACTCGAAAAACAAAACCGAAGGATCCAGGAGTTGGAGGCCGAGGTACGCACACCTTATGAAAGAGGGCTGGTTAAGATTAACTCCGCCATCGGGCTGTATTTCCGCATTAAGAATAGTATCCGCCCGGAAAACTCAGGTGATTTTGCGGCTGAAATCGGCCTATATCGCGACAAGATCGCCGCTGGTTTGGTGGCGCTCCAAAAAAGCCAGGCCGGTGAGGATCACGACGAGAACGATCTGCAAATGATCGTCCAATTTTTCCGCAGGTACGAGATGTTGTCGAAAACCGGCTACCCCTTGGTCGTGCCGCCGGTGGATCTCTCGCACAAACGCGAGGACTGGCGCACCGTCGGAGCCAGCCTTATGGAAAGCATGCGCGGCGGACAGATCCAACCGGCCGTGGAATACTACGCCGCAATGACCACCGCCTACACGAAGAACGATCCGGGGGCATTCAACTCGGCGCTCGGCGAATATCAGGCATGGCTGGCAAAATCGGGTTACACCCCGGAAATCAAAAAGGGACACAACGAATCGTTCTTCAACCACTATCAGCCGTTCATCAAAAGCATGACGCTCTACGTCCTCGCCTTCCTGCTCGCCTGCGCCTACTGGTTCAAATGGTCCCCATGGCTGGCCCGCACCGCTTTCCTGCTGGTGGGTCTTTCATTAGTGATCCACACCTCCGGCCTCATTTTCCGCATGGTTCTGGAAGGCCGCCCGCCTGTGACCAATCTGTATTCCTCAGCAATTTTCGTCGGCTGGGGCGCGGTGCTCCTGTCCTTTGTCCTTGAGCGCATCTATAAGGATGGCATCGGCAGCGTAACTGCCGGAGCAGTGGGTTTCACCACGCTGGTCGTCGCGCACAACCTTTCGCTCGATGGCGACACCATGACCATGCTGCAAGCCGTATTAGACACCAATTTCTGGCTCGCCACCCACGTGGTGGCCGTAACGTTGGGTTACGCCTCAACTTTCCTTGCGGGCTTTCTCGCCATTGTCTACATCGTAAGGGGGTTGCTTACACGCAGCCTCACCCCTGAAACCGCCAAATCACTCAGCCGAATGGTTTACGGCATCGTCTGTTTCGCGACTCTCTTCAGCTTTGTCGGCACGGTCCTTGGCGGCATTTGGGCCGATCAATCCTGGGGCAGGTTTTGGGGCTGGGACCCAAAAGAAAACGGGGCATTGATGATCGTCCTTTGGACCGCCGCCATGCTGCATGCGCGCTGGGGAGGAATCGTCCGCGAACGCGGACTAATGGTGATGTGCATCTTCGGTAATATCGTGACCAGTTTTTCCTGGTTTGGCGTCAACATGCTGAGCATAGGGCTGCATTCCTACGGATTCATGGATGAAGCCTTCAAATGGCTCATGGTCTTCGATGTTACGCAACTCATCATCCTGGCCATGGGTCTGGTCCCCATCAAGTACTGGCGCAGTTTTGCCAAGCCAGACAGCGGTTCTTCCCCAAACGGCAAACTCTCCGGCACAAAAACACCCGTCACTCCCGGCAAATTAACCGCGGCGGCCTAACATCGGACAGGCCCATGGAAAAGGCGCGCAAGTCACTGCGCGCCTCTCTTTGTCTAACAATAATGACCGAAATTACGGCACCTGTCGCATTTGGATGGCATCGACGGTTTCATCGCTGCTAACAATCGAACTTACGATGACCACGGTATTGCCCGAGGTAATAAAGGCTCGTTTGGTAAGAATGGCCAGTGCCCCCGCCAGATTATTCTCCGGAGTTTTATTGGTGAACGGCATCACTATTGGCACCACTCCGTAAAAGAGAGTCAAACTATCAGCGATTCTCTGATTGTCACAGATGGCGTAGATGATGGATTGAGAAGGACGCAGCCAGGCGGCATATCTGGCCATGTTGCCATGGAGGGTGAAAACAAGGATGGCCTCGGCTTTCATTTCATTGGCCATGAGCACTGCGCTCTTCATCATCTTTTGACGCGGCGAGGTCATTTCCGCGCGGTCGTGGAATTTTGCGCCGCCGGACCGTTCGATACGCAGACCGATCTTGTTGAAAACCTCCAGGCACTTCAGAGGGTATTTGCCCACGGTGGTTTCACCGCTGAGCATGATGGCATCGGCCTGCTCGAAAACCGCGTTGGCCACATCGGTAATCTCCGCACGGGTGGGCATGGGGTTCTCAATCATGCTCTCAAGCATGTGGGTCGCCACAATAACCGGCTTGCCCACCGCGATGCACATCTTGACGACTTTTCGTTGAATGATGGGCAGTTCCTCATAAGGACATTCAATACCCAAATCACCACGGGCCACCATGACGCCGTCCGCCTCGGCAATAATCGATTCGATGTTCAACACGGCCTGTTGATCCTCAATTTTCGCGATGATCAAGGGACGATGCTCCGCGTGCGAAATCACGGCCTTGAGTTGCTGCAAATCCTTGGCTTCGCGAACGAAAGATAGCGCAATGTAATCGACCTGCATTTCCAATCCCACCGCGATATCCGCCAAGTCTTTGGCCGTAAGCGCAGGCAGACTGACTTTGACGCCGGGTAAATTGATATGACGGCGGCTTCCCAGTTTGCCGGGAGTCAGAACCTCACACTCAATCTTGTTGCGGTGCTTGGCCAGCACTCGCATTTCAATTTCGCCATTGTCAAAAATCACCGTGTCACCAACGCTGATATCGTTGACAAAATTTTCGTAGTTCACATCCACCGAGTGCAACTCCTCACTCTTCTCACCACGCACGGTCAAAGTGAATTTCTGCCCCGGCGTGAGATCCAAAGAGGCGGGCAGATCCCCGGTGCGAATGGCAGGCCCCTGCGTGTCCATCAAAATACCGACACTCACCCCACGTTCATCAGCTGCGTTGCGAATATCCCGCACCACCCGGCGCACCCAGTCGTGGGCGCCATGAGACATGTTCAGGCGGACCACGTTGACTCCTCCATCAATAATCTTACCGATCATCTCGGGGCTGTCTGTGGCGGGTCCCATCGTGGCGATGATTTTTGTTTTTCGTTTCATGCGTAATAACTGCGCAGATGCGGCAGCAATCGGAGCGTAAGGCAAGCCGAAGACTCCGTAAAGCATGACGAAACGAGTGTAGACTTGGAGCGCCGGCACCGACCGCAAGGCGGTCATTGATTCTGAAGTTCTGCCTTGCTGCTTCATTCTTCGACTGGCGGATGAAACACATCGCCCCCAAGGAGCAGCTTGTCGATCAGGAATCCGCGGATTATCGTCAACGACAGCAATGCTTTCCAAAAAAGCAAAATACGCCATACGCGCAATGATCCACCTGGCCGCACGCCAAGGGACAGGGCCGGTTATGATCAAGACTATTGCCAGCGAAGAGCGCATCCCAAAGAAGTTTCTTGAGGCCATCCTGGTGGATCTCAAAAACGGAGGAATGCTTAAGAGCCGTGCGGGCAAAGGCGGCGGCTACGAGATGGCCAAAGCCGCGGCAGACGTTGATCTCGGAGAAATCATCCGCCAGATGGATGGTCCACTGGCCCTGACCCCCTGCGCCAGCAAAACCGCCTTCTCCCTCTGCGACGACTGCCCGACCGAAAAATTCTGCACTATTCAAGTGGTAATGCGCGAAGTGCGGGATGAAACCGCCAGAATCCTCGAAGGCAAAACGCTCGAATCGCTCGTGACAATGGCCCAGACCTCAGGCCCGCTCGGCGCCGAGGTCGACTTCAATATCTGAGGACCAGCAAGCGTGGCTTTCAAACCGGCCGAGGTGGCAAGTTGGAAAAGAATTAATCCCGGCCGCCACCGTCAGCGACGGCGGCGGGCCGGGAAATTGGAATCCGTCTAATGCTGGACTCCGCTTAGAAGGCTAGTTGGAATCGGGTCGAGAACAATTCCTCCGGCTGGCGCGTGACTGCGGCAGGCGCGGTAGCTCCTGCTCCACCACCGCCGTCAAAGGTGGTGCGGGCGTAACTCCCTTTTATAGTTAAATTGCGGTTGAGATACCAATTGAGTCCGATGGACCATGACTTTGCCTCGGAGGCCGAGGTTGCGGGGTTTGCAAAAAGTGGAAACGCACCATTGTCGATGTCCAGCTCTCCGTAACGTGCCACAGCTTGCACCGCTCCCCATCCGCTTCCATGCAAATCGAACGGTTTTCGTGGGGTCACGCCGGTAAACGTGGCGTCTTCTCCCGTAAGAACCCACGAAGCGGTGACCTGCCATGCCGTGTTCTGGAGGTTCGCCGCGGTGATCGGAGCGACATTGCGGCTTACTCGCTGGTCAGACACCACATACTCAGCCATCAGGCCCAGAGGTCCGCGGTAGTAATAACCTTGGGGCGAAAGCCTCCAATGGTTCCCATCGCCCACTACGCCTGCTCCGGTCGTATTATATGAAAAGAATTGTTGCTGCCCGTCGGTGGAAAAGCCGTTGCCGCTGGGCAAACCGGCGGTGTTGGTGACCGAAGTGCTTCCCCAGCTCCCCCCCAAACCGAAACCTATTCCTTTCAGAGAAATATTTGAGGAGTTCTTAAATGGCTGCGCAAACACACGCCCGGCAAACTCGCGGCTATCATCGAAGTCCGCGTTGGAAGTATTTTGAGCATCACCCACACCATTAAAGATGCCTGCAGCATAGCTAACCACCCCGCCTGCGATGTCCCCCCAAAGCTGGATGCCCACGTCGCGATTGGGCACCAAACTGCTGGGCAAGCCTCGCTCATTCAAATAAGTCGCCGCATCGCTCTGCAACAATTCCAAACCCACGGGCGTTTTAAATTTACCCACGCGAAGCTGCACCCAGGGTTCGTAGCGGTAGTTCAGATAAGCATCCTGAATGGCCACGGCCGAACTGCCTCTGGCGCCTCCTCCGAAGTCCGGCACAAAAAGGAAATCAAAATCATGATAGAGCGTACCCGAGAAAATCGGTCGGGCCCGTCGCAACAGGAAGGTGTCGTTGCCCTGAATGGGACCATCGTTGAAAAAATTACGGTTATCCACTTGCACCAGCCCGTGCAATTGGAAGACAAAATTGGTATCTGCGGAGCTGACGCCTAGCCCGCTGTTTCCAACCGTGATTCGCGGAGTTGTCTTAGCTTTTTCGTCTGTTCCCTCCTTTTCGATTTCGGCCTTGCGCTCCAAAATGCGCACCTTCTGGTCGAGTTGCTGGATTAGCTGTTTCAGTTCATCGATGCTTTCAGCTTGAGCCGGGAAAAGCGGCGCACTCGCCAGCATGGCGACGAGTAGTGCGCGACCTGGCGCGAAGTGGGTTAGTTTGTTCCATGTGGTGTTCGGTTTCATTGTCGCTTGAGCCTCTGATTGATCAGTGGGCGTGGGTTTATTTTTGCTGGGGACTCATGCCTTCCCAGTGGTGTCGGGTCAGGCAACAGGCACAAGGGAGCCTTCCAGAGATTCAAAAATCCCTGTGGGAGGCAAATTGCGCCTAAAATTATTTTGGACGTGTCAGGCCCTCGACGAAGCACGCGCTTCGAGAAAGCTGCGGAGCAGTTTTAAATGTTGGCTCCGAAAGCCTGCACGCCCCGAAACTCGACAAGAATCTTCTGGAGCGCAGCATTAATGGCTTCAACCTGCAAATCCAGCCTCGCTTGAGCGGGTGTGGTCAGATGGATTTCGAAGGGCGGTGGACGAAGGCCCGGCACGGCACGAAGAGATCCGTTTGGGGCTTTCTTGTAAATAATGCCGGGCGGTTCATGGTCTATGTCCAAGCGAGGAAGGTGCGCTGAAGCAGCTTTCAACGCGGGATCGAGCAGGCACTCGGAAAGAACCGCTCCGGAAGCAACCCCGGAAATGCCTGACAAACGGGGATCACTCCTCAGGCTCACAATTCCGTGAAACGCCTGCATCCAAATTTCCGACTCCAGCGATTCAATTTCAGGCAACCTGGAGGATTTCCAAAATTCCTTGCTCAGAAGGCGGCCTTCCCGGTTTTTGGCGGTGCCATCCTCGAACCCGGTTGGGTTGCACAACGGATAGAAATACAGGACAAATTCGCGGGACAACTCCGGTCTCCGCAACAGGTCTGAGACCAGCCGGGTAATGGCCAGTGCCCCTTCCGGTTGATCGCCGTGAAGCACGGCAAAAATACCAATGCGCAACGCGTCACCCCCGCCTTGGGGCCCGCGCCAGACATAGCGTGGCAGAGCATATTCTCGACCGCCCGACGCGAACGATTTCAGAGGCCTGTTGACCAGATGCGGAGACCGTTCCGACGCAAAATCCAATTGGCTAAGCAATTGCCGTTCTTTGCGGCGGCCAAAATCCAGGGTGATTGGCGCTTCGGGAGTGGTATGAACGGCAAGTGCAGGCATAGCTAGAGTAGTTCAAGGTTAAGGGCTAAGCTTCATCAAGGCTTGTTGATCTCATCATAGCTGCCGCCGTCAGCGAAGTGCTCTTTTTGAGCTTTCGTCCACCCGCCAAAGACTTCACCAATAGTGAAAAGCTGAAGCTTCGTGAAGTCACTGGCGTGCTTTGCCAGAACAGCCGTGCTCCTCGGACGGAAGTGATTCTTGGCGGCGATTTCCTGGCCTTCGTCAGAGTAGAGATAGTCAAGGTATCCTTTGGCGACAACCTCAGTGCCTCGGCGTTTTGCCACCTTGTCAACCACAGTGACGGGAGGCTCCGCCAGAATGCTTACCGAAGGCGACACCAGCTCAAACTTTCCCTCGCCAAACTCTTTGACGGCCAGAATGGCCTCGTTCTCCCAGGCAATCAGCACATCACCAATGCCGCGCTGTGCAAAAGTCAGTGTCGATCCTCGGGCACCGGTGTCGCGCACGGGAACATTCTTGAAAAGTTTGGCGAGGTACTGCCGGGCGGTGGCATCGCTGCCGCCTGGCTGTCTCAGAGCCCAGCCGTAGGCAGCCAGATAATTCCACCGCGCGCCTCCGGAAGTCTTGGGATTGGCCGTGATCACACTCACTCCATCACGGGCCAGATCGGCCCAGTCTTTGATTCCCTTGGGGTTTCCCTTGCGCACTAAGAACACAACGGTGCTTGTATACGGCGAAGAATTATTGGGCAGCCGTTTTTGCCAATCCGCTGGGATCAGCCCGCCCTTTTCATGCAGGGCATCAACATCATAAGCCAAGGCAAGGGTCGCCACATCTGCCTCCAAGCCGTCAATGATGGCACGCCCCTGTTTGCCCGAGCCGCCGTGGGATTGCTTTACGGAAACGGTGTCGCCCGTTTTCTCCTTCCAGTGCTTGGAAAAAGCCTCGTTGAAATCAACGTAGAATTCGCGGGTCGGATCGTAGCTGACGTTAAGTATGGAGATATCTTTAGCCGCGACGATTGAAGTCAGCCCGGCGACCAAAAATCCAGTGAGAAGAAAACGACGAATATTTGTCATAGCAGGAAGTGAAGGAATTATAATCAATTTTCGGGCGAATCCAACCGGTGCTTTTCCACCCGGTCGATTTGAACCACTCGCGAGTCTTGGACAGTGATAACCACAGAACCAAAACGAAGGGATTCCACCTTGGCCTTGACCAAGTCAGCCCAGTCATTCCGGTTAATCGATTGCTGCGGCAGATTGTGAGTGATTGATTTGGTTTGGCTCATACGATCATTACGCCACGACAATAGGTATTTAATGCTATCATGTCAATAGACTTTAAATTTAAAATCGCATCATCTTCGATTTGTTCCAGTCAATTATGTCGCAAAGTGCTTATTTACAGCATGTTACAAATTTACTTTTAAACACAAATAACTTGATCGAATTACTTACCAAATCACAGACTTCACTCACTCAGCCTTTAAAAAAGAGCCACCAAACCAGAAAAACCATCGGCCCCATAAATGGCAGGGAATACTTCCCGACATACCCCAAAAAGCCCGGTGTATGCACTTTGGCTTCCTCGGCTATCGACTTTACCATGAAATTTGGGCCATTACCGATGTAGGTGATCGCGCCGAAAAAGACCGAACTGACACTGATGGACATCAAAAAGAGGTTGAGTTTCGTGTGGCCGAGCAGGAAAGCCATCTCGATGTGGCCCTTAGTTACTTGCCCTGAGTCCAGCAAAGCTCCGTGGTATCTTTGGAGAGCAGCGTAAGTCTGCCTGACTTCGTCCGCGTGCGCCCCCACCAATCCTGAAAGCCCGGCTCCGTGTGTCTGGATCAGGCTCTGGACCTGAGCCACGGTATCAGCATCAATGAACACCCCAAGAATCGCGGTGAGGAAGCTGTAATAGGTGGGAGCATTGTCCAACAGGCTGGAGAGTGTGCCGCACGTCCAATAAAAGAAGCCAGGAGTGATGTTGGACAAGCCTTTGGTGCTGGCTTGAAGCCAATCCAAAGCCGGCAACATGGTGGCGAAAATACCAATAAAGAGAATGGCCACCTCTTGCACAGGAGCCCAACTGAACTTATTGGCCAAATGAATTTGCTTCCGGGTGGTGAACCATGAACCGACCGCCGCACCCAGCATCAAGCCCTCGCGCAGAAAAACCGGATTATTAACGAAAACAGCACCCAATATCACTGCGAGGAACAATAAATTTCCCATGCCTTGAAAGGTCCAATCCTCAGCAGGATCGGTCATGTCTTCGCGTATCCTCTTGGGTGCTTTGAGAAAATTGGCGCGGTCGACGAAGTAGAACATGACCAAAAGGCATCCGACACCGACCGCCCACATCGGGAAACACTGCTCGGCCACCCACCAGAAGGGCACGCCTTTGAGATAACCCAAGAACAAGGGCGGGTCGCCAATTGGTGTAAGGCAACCACCCACATTCGAAACAATAAAAATAAAAAAAACGATGTGATGAGCCGTAATGCGATATTTGTTCAACCTGATCCAGGGGCGGATGAGCAGCATGGAGGCGCCAGTGGTTCCGATCACATTGGCAATCAGTGCGCCCACCAGCAAAAACATCACGTTCTCCCAAGGTTTCCCCTCTCCCTTCACCTTAATGTGAATTCCGCCCGCCACGACGTATAATGAGCCGATGAGAGCAATGAAACTAACGTACTCGCGGGCCACATGCGCGACCGGCTCCGTTGTCTTCATCACGCCGATGTAGTAGGCGAGCACCACCGCTGCGAAGGTAATGGCGACCTTCGGATAATGCCGGTGCCACCAGTGGGTGAAGAAGAGCGGCGCGAGCGCAATCAGTCCCAGTAAAAGACCAAAAGGTGCAACCAACCAAACCGGAGGCAATGCGTGTGGGGATTCCATCCGGGCAAGTAAAGACCACTTTACCTCCGAATGGTCAAACCAATAGCACGTGGATCAAGGCCCAGCTGGCTTTGGGCGGCTGCTGAAATGTTGGATCATTTATTTTCCCCGCACTCCACATCCGTTGCCATCCGGAATTGTGTACTTGCCAGTTAGGCCTGGCTGCATGCTTCCCGCAACATTGGCAGCTCTGGAAGGTGTGGCACGGGGCTTCTGATCTTAAAGGTGCGCAGGCAAGGTCTACATCGTTCTAATGAAGCATGGTCGATTAATTGACCCGCACCGCCCGATAAAAGCGGGCTCCGCCCTCGGTTTCAATATCTTCAACAGTAACGGTCCCACCTTGGCTATCCACGGTTCTGAAAGGGATCCACGATTGGAAATCGGAAGTGATGTCGATTCGATACTGCCCTGCCTGGCCATCAAACTTTAAGCTGAAGACCTTACCATCGGTCCTGTGGCCCAGGACCAAAAGTTGAACTGGCTGAGGGGCCACACTTAAAAAATAATAGTCCGTTTGGGATTCTCTTTGGAGAAAAGAAGTGAAGTTTAAGGCCGCGCCAGAATTGTTTCGATACTCAGCCGCTGCCAACCCGGTAACAGCGGGCACCGCCAATGTTGTTAGAGCTGATGCCTCGTGAACACTCACCGCTAACAGAGGTGATGTTAATGAGCCGTATGGATTGGAAATCACCACCTGATAGTTACCCGCATCAGCGAAGGCACCTGAAAGATGCAAGGTAGCATTGGTTTCCGTGTCCAAAACAATTCCGTCCTTGAACCAAACGAATCGGACATCAACACCCTCGTAGACAAGGCCAATATCAACGCTGTTACCCTCACCTATGTCATAATTCGTCTGTTGAGTTCCGATGAGTTTGGGAGCCTCACCGATTTGGAAACTTTGCGGGCCCACCATGAACGGAGGAGGAGGCGGGGGACCTCCCGAAGCCGTCGGAAAAGTCATGGTAAAAGACGGGGAGCGGCCATGTTCAGCTCCAGCTGTTTCAGCTTCCTCATAATTCCGAAAGCCACTCTTCCAAGCCCGAACCTGAAGAACCGTTAAACTGCCTAGCGGAACATTGGTTATGGTTCGTAGCGACGATGCATTAAAATAACCAGCTCCCGCCCCACTACGGAAAGGAATGGCTGCGCCCACCGGTCGCAAACCCTCATCGGAGTTTGAGGATGCGATTGCCGCATACAGTTGGACTAGGTAGTCAGCCCCCTGCGGTTTGGAGGAACTTCCGGCCAAAAGCATGGGTGCTTGTTGACCAAAATGGTTATTGAATACCAAGGTGCCGCCACGATCCGAGGTCGTGACATCCAAAACCGCCGGATTACTGACCGCGCTTCCACCCGGCCAAGAAAGTGTCGCCGTATAAGTTCCCGCATCGGTCGGTTGAACATTGGTCAACGAAAGTATCTCTTGAGTTCCGAAAGGAATAACCACTCCATTGAACTTCCACTGAACCGTCGTGTCAGGCCCGGATTGAAAACCGACCCTGAAAAGGGCATCCATGCCGGCTGCAACTACTTGGCTAACCGGCATTATCGTGAACGTCCTTACGACTTCATCTTTCGGCAAAGGAGCAGGGTTGACTGTAAGGGACACGCTTACGCTTGTGACTGATCCGAAATCATCGGAAACGGTCACATAATAATTCCCCCCGCTTCCAAGGCTTACATGCCGAATGACGAAGGTATCATTGGTTGCGGAATTCAGCCGCGTGGTGCCAGTGTACCACTGGTAGCGCAAAGGTCCGGTACCCACTGCCGAAACACTAAATCTTGCCTCATCTCCCACAATAGCGACCACACTTTGCGGTTCTGACGTAATTTGGCAGATAATCGGCGGCACCGGCGGCAAGTTGATGTTGATTTCATTGGTTGCAGGGTGGGAAATCCAAGGCGTATTGATTGGGTGCAGGGTCCAAACCGAAATGCCACTGGAAAAATCTGTTGATTCGATTGAGCGAAACTGAGGGTAGCCAATAAAAATCGAGCCCTCGTACCCTAAGAAATTGTTCGTGGAAGGCACGAGCCATGGCACTAAATATCCCCCATAATTCGAAACAATAGAAGGAGCCAGAATCGAAACACTCCCAAAATTTGTACCGTATCCATCCCATGCGAGCATCCTCAATGCGATCACCGGACTCGTTACTACGTTTGTCTCTACAAAAATCGGGAGCGGAAGAACAGGTACGCTGCGGTCAGTGAGAAACGAACTAGATGGAAGCTGAAAAGAGCCCGCAGGCGTCGGAGATGGGAACAAAACCGCACTCTGCCCGATTGCCGTTCGGACACTCAACAGAGCCAAACTACACAGCAAAATTGCGGCAAAATAGATTTTAAGCCTCATAGTCTAAATGGTACACGCCACGGATGCCAAGAAGAGTGCTCCCGCATCTCAAATAAGTCAAGCCGGGAGCGCACAACTGGGATTGTGTGTAGAGCTAATTGATGAGAATGGCTCGATAAAAGCGTGCCGTCACGCTATTCTCGACATTAATATCCACCGAAACAGTTCCACCTTGGTTATCAATTATTCGAACGGGTAGCCAAACATCCAAATCCTGCGAAACATCAATGCGATATTTCTCGCCAATCTGTCCACTAAGTTTCAGGTTGAACACCTTACCGTCCGCGCTAAATCCTGCAGACTCAACGCTAGGCTGCTGATTATGGATTAAGACCAAACCATCAATAGCCATATTGCCTTTATCTATGGGTAAACCAGATTGGTCATAAACTTCTGCAAGAGTCAGCCCTAATGTGGAAGTCGTCTCAGCAGCCACGCTGTGGGCACGCGCCAAGAAACTTCCCAAAGTGGTTAAACCCGACGGTAGCCCAGTTTGTGCAAGAGCAAAAAACAATCTGACCTCACCGGGGAAGGAAATGCTAACTTGTTTAAACGCCATTGAGAGACCTTCAGCCCAGATGAAGTCAACACCCCCTAAAAGGGCGGAATCGTAAAGAATGGTGGCGGTAAAAGCAGCGGCGGTGCCATCACTGTCGAAGGTTAACGGCAGGCTTAATTGGCCACCTTCTTGAACATCACCTTGATTGGCGAAAGACAAGAAACGAGGGAAAACTCGAACGACTTTAATTTCAGAAACCGCTTGATTGGTGGCAGCGTCACGCGCAGTGACCCTGAAAATATTAGTTCCCGGCAGCAATGGTAAGTTCAACACATTGAAGCGCCCCGAAAAATCCGGACGAAGAAGACCGCCTTGGCCGCCGACAATCTGGTATTGGGCTGTCGTTACTGCAACGTTGTCCGTGATAGTTCCAATCAACGACACCCGCTCGGCAGTAGTCGTGCCCGCAATGGGTGATGTAATGGCCACAACCGGCGCACGTCGGTCCGGTTCAATGTATCCGAGACCATCCAATTCAAAAACACGAGGCCCCCCGGATGGCGAACTGATAGGATCTCTCTGCGTAAACTCTGCACGAAAATACTGAACACCTTCAGCGATCACATTTTCCTGTAATAATGTAAAATAGTTGGCTTCTGAAGAACCGTAGGGATGGGAAGGTTGAAATGCGCCGATGATTTGATACTCGTTGGTTAGGGAATACTTTGCCTTGAGGACAAAGCTGTTAAACTCTTGCGTATTTGTACCCTGACCACCGGCGGCGTGGAGAATAATGTTAGTAAGAACTACTGGTTTTTTGGTTTTCCACTCGACAAAGTGTATAAAACCAGGTGCTTTCCCCCCCGCAAATTGAAAATTTTCCGATCGATCCGCCCCTACCGTAGTCGAAAATATTCGCGTCGGGCTGTATGATGACGAAGCGGGGCTGGCAGCAATTATATCGATATTTTGAGGGTATTCAAAAAGGTCGCTATGAGACTCGAATATGCCAACAGGAACAGCAACGGGACGGGCCACAATTAATCGGGCTGTCGTGCTGTCCACGTGCATAGTCAAGTTGCTGACAGTAACAAAGTATTGACCAGAATTTGAGCTCTCCACATTGGAGAGGATAAGGCTGGGTTTGTTTGCGCCAAGAATGGGATTTGAATCTTTAAACCATTGGAAACTTAAGGATTCGCCCAGTGCCCAAACTGAGAATGTCGCCGTCTCTCCAGTCAACGCCGTTACCGGTTGCGGCTGTGTCAGAATGAGGATCGAGGTAGGCGAATTCTGAGAGGATTCCTGAACGTAAAGAGCCTTAACTTCATCATCAGTCAACGCCCGGCTGTAAACGCGGACATCATCAATGTCCCCGCCAAAATTCTGCCCGCTGGTTATTCTTCCGATCATCAAAGGGAATTCATTGGCGAATGGAGGCAGCGCCACTGCTGGCTGGCTGGCTACTAACCCGCCGTCCACGTAAATGCGGATGCCGTAACCTTGATCATATAAAAAGTTAACCGCATGCCATTTGCCGTCCGCCAAGGTCGGACCACCTTGGGCGGAATATATGGCTGGCCCGTCTCCAATTATAAATCCATACGACCTGTACGATCCTTCAGTGCCCAATCCGAACGAGTGGATTGCATAATCGCCCTTCTCTCCATAGTTATATTTGCCAATGATGTACTTCTGATATTGTGGTCCGTCGAGCTTGACCCACACTCCCAGGCTGAAACTGCCCGAGAAATTGAAATCAGCCGGGTTCCCGCAATTAACTCCGTCAGTCGTTCCATTGAAATGCAGGGCTTTCCCAGCGATTCCAAACCGGTTGGTGGTCGGCACCGCCCCGTTGACGAGCCCGCTATGGTTCCTGCCACCCGTATCAAAACCATTACCATTTAGTGAATAATAGGCCACCAGCCCATTCGTCAGGAATAGATCTGCCTCTGGCGAGGGCGCGGCCAATACAGTCAGGGCAACCACCGCGCTTGTTACTGAGCCAAAGCTGTTTGCGATCACAACCGCGTAGTTGCCAGCATTGGTTAAGCTTAAATCCATCAAAACCAGATTGGATGAGGTTCCCCCGCTGATCGGATTGCCATCGACTTGCCATTGATAGCCAAGGTTTCCACCTAAAGCTGACACGGAAAAAATGGCCATCCCACCAAATATCCCCTCCATCGGTTGCGGCTCCGTGAGAATAAAGGGCGAGCCAGACAAGGTAGACTCTTGCACGTAAAGAGTCCTGACTTCATCATCGTTCAGCGCCCGGTTGTAAACACGGACGTCATCAATGTCTCCGCCAAAGTTCTGCCCGCTTGTGATGCGTCCAATCGTTAAGGGGAGTTCATTCATGAATGCAGGCAACGCGTCCGTCGGCTGGCCT
>JANYDC010000020.1 GCA_025359965.1 Pedosphaera sp. | reverse complement strand
GGAGGAGGAAAAGGGAAAGCTCGTTTGGTCCTTTGACATTGCCACTCCCGGCGACAAGGACATCACCGAGGTTCAGGTCGATGCCATGACCGGGGAAGTGGTTAGCGTGGAAAAAGAAACGCCCGAAGACCAAAAGAAGGAGAAGGGCGAAAAAGAGGACAAGGAGGATGCGGACAAAAAGTAAGGGTTTTGGGAAGCCATCCTGCCGCCGCCGCGCCAATCTGGGCGGCGGCGGGATGCGGGCTTGTCTCGAGGGTCCGAATCCGCTTTTCTCCTGGTCGATCCATGCGTGTGCTTTTAGTTGAGGATTCCGAACGTCTCCAGCGTTCTGTCACCTCCGGTTTGAAAAAATCCGGTTACGCCGTCGACATGGCCAAGGACGGCACCGAGGGCCTGTGGCTGGCCCAGTCGAATGACTACGATGTCATTGTGCTAGATATCATGCTGCCTGGGCTCGACGGACTCGCTGTATTGGAACGGTTACGCAAAGCCAACCGAAACACGCACGTCCTGCTCCTTACGGCCAAAGACACAGTGGAGGATCGTGTGCGCGGTTTGCGTCTGGGGGCGGATGATTACCTGGTGAAACCTTTCGCCTTTGCCGAGTTGCTTGCTCGCGTTGAGTCGCTTTGTCGGCGCTGCTACGGGCAGAAAAAACCCAAGCTCATCGTGTGCGATCTTGAAATCGACACAGTCAGGAAGACCGCCTCGCGCAACGGGCAATCGTTTGACCTGTCACCACGCGAGTACGCGCTGCTGGAGTATCTTGCCCTGCGCGCTGGCGAAGTCGTCTCGCGCGCTGAAATTGAGCAACACATCTACGACGAGCTCACCGATCCCATGAGCAATGTAGTGGATTCGGCCATTTGCTCGTTGCGCAAAAAACTTTCCCCGCACGATGGGCCCAACCTCATCCACACACGGCGCGGCCTGGGTTATGTGCTTGAAGGCACATCGATATGAAATCTATCCGCCGCCGACTCACGGTCGGCCTGCTCTGCGTTTTTACGGCGCTGTTGGGCGGTGGTGGAATCCTTATCTACTTTTCCACTCGCGCTGCATTGCTGGCACAGATTGATGCCCGCCTGCGCATCGAGGCCCTAGCCGTGGTAAAGCAGACACAACAGGAACAGGATGATGATGGTGAGGGGGGCAACAAGAAAGTCCAAGGCTCCACCTCCGAGGCACAGCCGAGTCGCGAATTGGAAGTCCGATTTACTGAAACGTACATGCCTGAATTTCAGGGAGGCGGGGCGGAGTATTTCCAAGTTTGGTCGCCTGACGGCCAAACCGTGCAACGCTCCCGCTCCCTGGTTGACGCCAATTTGCCCCGCCTGAGCGGTCCCGTGGATCATCCCGCTTTCTGGACCTTCACTTTGCCCAACGGTTTGGCGGCCCGCGCGGTGGGAATGAGTTTTGTTCCTCCCACAGCACCCAATGAAAGCAAGGGGCACGATCCGAATTTTACGGCGACCTTGGTAGTAGCGAGCGGACTTGGCCAACTGAATAAAACCTTGCTGGCTCTGCGCGGGGTGCTGTTCGGAGTTGGAGGATTGGGATTGCTCGCCATTTTGCTGGTGGTGCCGGAGACGCTGCGTAGGGGGCTTTCCCCCCTTCGACGCGTCTCTGATCACGCCATGAAACTTGAGGCAGCGAATTTGCGGTTGAACTTCCCCACCAAAGACATGCCTGTGGAACTCCAACCCATTTGCCTGAGGTTGAACGAGCTGCTGTCGCGACTTCAAAAAAGCTTTGATCGGGAGCGGTGTTTCAGCGCCGATGTTGCCCACGAATTGAGGACCCCCATTGCCGAACTGCGTGCCCTGGCGGAAGTCTCGCTGAGATGGCCGCAGAGCGAAAGCGCGCGGGTCGAGGCTTTCGAGGACGGACTCGCCATCGCCAGGCAGATGGAAAGTGTGGTGGTTAGCCTCCTGACGATTACCCGCTGCGAGGCGGGGCACCAGACCATCCAGCGCGAGGAAATCAACCTTGCAAAATGGATCGAGGATCGTTGGCGGCCATTTGCTACGCAAGCCAAGGCCCAAAAACTGGTCGTGAATTTCGACATTCCTCCGGGAGAATTAATCCAAACCGACCCGGCTTTGGCCGGGGTGATTCTGACCAATTTATTTTCAAACGCCGTC
The DNA here is from genome assembly GCA_025359965.1 of Pedosphaera sp. GTDB lineage: Bacteria > Verrucomicrobiota > Verrucomicrobiia > Limisphaerales > SXQI01 > SXQI01. The sequence continues at coordinate 9,727 of JANYDC010000020.1, read as the reverse complement.
TGCTACACACCTCAAGGTGGAACGGTGCTCATTCAGCTCCAGAAAGCTGGAAATGAGTCCACATTAAAGGTCACCAACTCCATTGATGGTTTTCTCTGTAAAGATCTCTCAATGCTTTTTGAGCGCTTCTGGCGAAAGGATACTGCGAGAACATCCTCTGAGCACAGCGGACTTGGCTTGGCGCTGTCCAAGGCGTGTTCGGAAATCCTGGGGTTGCAGCTTACGGCCAGTCTCGACAACCACCATCTGAGTCTATCCGTTAAATTCAAAACTGATGCCAGAAAATTCTCATGAATGACTAGGTCAAGGAGTGGAAGCGTTTGCCAAAGTATTTCAATGACCTGATTAAATGAAAACACCAACCTTCCGCTCGCGATTCTCGCCTCTGGCCCAGATATTGCTTTACTAAAGCGCCCAACTCCGCTTGAAAACGCCACCACATCCAAACAAGACCACTCACGAAGCCTACGCCACTAGGTGGGCGTATGCGGCGCTGATTTTCATTTGTTGGCTTAGACCTTGGCAAGCCACCGGCAGCGACGGGATTTTTCAAGTCAAAGCAAGTGTAGGCATTAGCTACACCAACATCATCCGTCAGGAAGGCCCGTGGTCCATTCACGTGGTTCAAATTGATCGCGCAGATCGGCATTTTTCAATACGGACCGCTCATGCGGACGGACACGCTTTAGGCTGTACGACTTTGAGTGAGCAACTGGGAACAGTACAAGCGGATGGCGGGAGCGTGGTTGCGGCAGTGAACGGTGATTTTTACGAGCGCGATCGGGCGTATGCGGGCGATCCGCGCGGAACCCAGATTATGGACCAAGAACTTCTCAGCGCCCCCTCAGGCGGAGCGACCTTCTGGATTGATGCAGCCGGACAACCCCATATCGCCAATGTGGAATCAGGTTGCGAAGTGCTCTGGCCCGGATCCCCAAGGATGCCCTTAGGGCTCAATGAAGAACTCAAAACAAACCGATTGGTACTTTATACACCCGCTGCCGGGCTCTCGACGCACACGGCTGCCTGCACAGAATTGATTCTGCAACCTGAACCAAACACATGGAAATTTCCCATGCGCGTGGGCGAAGGCTACACCGCAGTGATCCATGAACTGAAGGAGACAGGAAACTCCTTGGTAAAGGAAGGGCAAATGATTCTCTCCATACCCAAAGCTATGGAGGCAACCCTTCCACCTCTTAAGCCGGGCGGGGTTCTTCGAATCAAAACAGGCTCGTACCCCAGTTTGAAAGGATCGCTTACGGCGATCGGGGGAGGTCCAATCCTTCTGGAACACGGCAGATCGCAAAAACTTCCCACGTCCTCGTCGGATTCGTATGCTTTTAACTCGATGAAAGAAAAACACCCACGCAGTGCATTTGCATGGAATGAAAAGTACTTTTTTCTCGTAGAAGTCGACGGACGACAGAAATCGTCGGCAGGAATGACTTTGAATGAACTTGGTCAGTTTCTTATCACATTGGGTTGCACTGATGCCATGAATTTGGATGGGGGGGGGTCGGCCACGCTCTGGTTTGAGGGCAAAGTCCGCAACAACCCTTGTGACGGCAGGGAGCGGCCTATCGCCAACTCACTGGTGGTTGTGCACAAATCATGAAATCGCTCAATTTTTCAAGTGCTGGAGGGGGCGGCCGAAGCCGATAGATCAGTAATGCTGAATTTTGATGCCTAACCAATGACATCCAGAGCGCGGCCCGTGTTTGGGGTTTTTTGCATGAGAATCACGCAGAGATTTGTTTCTCAGTTGTGCGTTCTTTGCGTCTGCTCCTCATGTTTGAACGTTGTGGGCGATTCGCCGGTGGCCGCCCAAGACAAACCGCAGGACCACGCTTACGCTTATTTCCATGATGAGGTTCCAGAAATTCCATGGTCGATCCACATTTTTAAACTTCAGCGGAGGCGAACTGATTTTGAGTTCTGTACGACCTTAGGATCAGGCAACACCCTCGGCATGGCCACAGTTTCAGATCAGGTGAAAAGCCTACCTCAGGGTTGGGGGCAACCAATCGCAGCCATCAATGGGGATTTCTACGAAAATACGGATAATTATCCAGGGGACCCGAGAGATCTTCAGATAAGGAATGGTGAGGTGGTTAGCGCCCCGGCAGGTCATACCTGTTTTTGGATTGACCAGAACGGCTGTCCCCATATGACAAATGTGGAGTCACAATTTCGCGTCATGTGGCCAGGTGGCAGATCAACGATGATCGGGCTGAATGAGAAGAGGCCAGACAATGCCGCAGTTTTGTATACCCCGACCATGGGTAAAAGCACCCATACAAGTGGCGGTATCGAACTCATCTTGGAAAACATGCCAGGGGAAAGTTGGCACCCGCTTAAAGTAGGAGAGATTAGACAGGCACAGATTAAGGAAATCCGCAGCACAGGCGATTCACCGCTGACGGATGGTTCGATCGTCGTTTCCATTGGGCCAGAGTTAGTGGAAAGCTTACCCAAATTGCATCGCGGATCGACTGTGAAGATCAATACCGAAACTAATCCGGATGTGAGTGGTGCGGAGGTTGCAGTGGGAGGAGGGCCAATGTTAGTTCGGAAAGGAAAGCCCATGACGTGGCCAGGATTTCATATCCGCCATCCCAGGGTAGCACTCGGCTGGAACAAGGAGTATTTTTATCTTGTGGAAGTCGATGGGCGTCAGCGGGGCTTGTCAGCAGGAATGACTTTTGAGGAACTCGCTGCTTATATGGTCAAGATTGGATGTGAGGATGCCATGAACATGGATGGGGGAGGTTCTGCAACACTTTGGGTGCGAGGCAGCGTGATGAACAGTCCCTCAGAAGGCCAGGAGCGGCCGGGTGCCAACGCTCTTGTGATCGTGCATAGTAAGCCCAAAGGAAATGAAGCAGGGGCTATCGGCAACAACACTCCATGAGACTCTTCGTCAAGAGCTTGGCGAAATTTGGTTTCATAACCTGCATAGGGGCGCTAATCATGTTACCGCTCGGCGTGCGTGCGCACGTTGAGTCAGAGGCAGTAAATGTTGCTACAGACACGACCGGAAACACCTTTTTCGCGGACAGTACAATTGCCAAGATCGGCATCAAAATCGCGAAGAAAGATATCGAGGCCCTGCGATTAAAGGGCCGCGCAAGCGTTCGAGCCGACATCTGGTACAACGGACGCTGGTATTCGGACGTTGGGCTGCACTTGAAGGGATCAACAGGAAGCTTTCGCTCGATCGCTGACAAGCCTTGTTTTACTCTGAATTTTGGTAAGTTTGGTGCGATCGAGCAACCATTTGGATCAAGCAAGATTCACCTGAATAATTCAGTGGAGGATCCCAGCTATGCATGTGAGACGATCGGGGCTGACATTTTTAACTCAGCAGGGATACCTGCTGCCAGAGTGCGGCTAGCAGTGGTCACATTAAACGAAAAAAGATTGGGCTTATATGTCATAAAGGAAGGCCTTACAGAGGAATACCTCACGGCGCACTATCAAAACAGCGGTGGAGCATTATACGAACCCCAGCACGGTGGCGATGTTGATCAACAGCTACTGTACCGCGCTGGTCGCAAAGGCGACGGAGGCGAACACAACAGACAGGCACTCGCTGAATCCGATGGAAACATCAACGATTCAAGGAACGGGGTTACAAAAGCGGTTGATCTCGACCAATTCCTTACCTTTATGGCTATTGAGGTCATGATCGGGCACCGTGACGGATATGCCATGGCCAAGAATAACTTCAGGATTTATTGCGAGCCCAAGGGGCTGAAATACCAATTTATCCCATACGGAATGGATCAACTGTTTGGGAACGTTGATACGCCGTGGGATCCATCCTTCAGCGGGTTGATCGCGAGAGCCGTGGCCAATAATCCCGAGACTCACGATGCCTATCGGGAGCGATTCGCCTTTGTTCTTAAGAACTTTTTTAACGTCAAAACGCTCACCAACCGAATTAGTGAGCTCGTCTTACAGGTTCGACCTGTGTTAACATCAACAGAATACAAGGATGTGGAAGGGGAGTATCGACATCTCTGCGAGCGTATCATAGCCCGCTACGCCTACCTAAAGGACCTAGACTTTACGGGACGGACACCCTCACACCTCAACTTCCATTCTGGTGTGGCCAATCTTGGGAGGTGGAAGGCATTCGACTCAGGGAGTGCTGATTTGATGGATGAGAGCAAATCCGATAAAGACTTGCCCAGCCTTCATACTGTAGCGTCGCAGCAGACCTCCTCCTCATGGAGGACGAAGGTTCACCTCAGCCGTGGCCGCTATCGATTCCAAGGAATGGCAAAGCTTTCACGAGTGCAACCGCTCACATATGGGCACAACCAAGGTGCAGGTCTCCGCTGCGGAGGCGCGTCCTCGACGCCATTCAAATTCTTGGGCGATTCAGGCTGGAAGATGCTGACTGCAGATTTTGCGGTAGAGTCCGATAGCGAAGAGATTGAACTCATTTGTGACTTCCGAGCCCAAGCAGGAGAGGTTTGGTTTGATCTGAATTCCTTGATTTTGCGACAAATCTGACAAGACAACGCCCACAAAATGGATTTTGCACCAGAAACATGATAGCACTGGCTTGGATATTGCTGGATAACTGGGACTGCCAATAATGAACAACAGTGATCCAAGCAACACAACTCCATCGGGACCTTCCATCTCGAACAGATTACTTTTTCGAAAGGAAGCCCACCACGCATGTCGTGCCCACACTAATCCTGACGCGTTCACACTCATCGAGCTGCTGGTGGTCATCGCGATTATTGCGATCCTGGCAGGGATGCTGCTTCCCGCGCTGTCTCAGGCCAAAGCTAAGGCCAAGCGCATTGATTGCGTTAACAACATGAAGCAGATCGGTTTGGGTTTGAGGATGTGGGCCAACGACAACGGAGACAAGTTTCCTTGGCAGTTGCCTGTGGCGAACGGAGGGAGCCTGGGATCCCCGGACTGGACTAGCAATTTAAGGGTGTGTTCCAACGAACTGAAAATAACGAAAATCCTCCTGTGCCCGGCCGATAAATTTAAGCGGTCCGCCACCAATTGGCTGTTTATGTTCGGCGATGTGAACGTGAGTTACTTTATCAGCCCGAGCGCTGCTGAATCAAAACCCGTGACGGTTTTGGTTGGCGACCAAAATGTGACGGGAGGTGGAGGAGGCTTGGACCCGGTTTGGACACTCTTTATGGGCTCATCGATTGACGCCGCGTGGGATTCCAACCAGCACCTTCAAAATGGGAATCTTGCCTTGGCAGACGGTAGCGTTCAAGAAACCCGCACAATCACGCTACGCAACCAAATCAGTGCCTCTCTTGCTACCGGTTTGACCAATGTCGTTTTCTCAAAACCACGCGGAGTCTTCTAAATACGATTTCATTGGTAAACAGGAGCCCGCTTCCGACCCCGGACAGATGTTTTGAATAGGCGAAACAAATCGATTATCGCAGTGGCGCTGAGCCTGCTCTGCTGGATCATCATCGTTGTGAAGCTCTACGGACTGCCGTTGAGCCCTACGGCGGAGCCGCACTCAACCATTGGAAGAGTTATGGCTCGAAAGGCTGTTTCGCTTTTAGGACCCAAGGGAAGGATCATGGTGATCACCAGAGACACTGACTCGTTCTTGCAGTCTTCGATGGATCAACTTTTTCATGGCTTTGAAAGTGAATTGGCAAAGTCCAAGAACAGCGTCGAAAGCATCCTGAAACTGCAATTGGACCCGCTTAGGCCCAATCAAGTCCCCCCCGGTGACCTGTTCGAGTTGATGAGAAAAGCCAACTCGGACAGCGTCTTAGTAACTTTTATGGGAGCTCCATTTCTCAACACGGATCAGTTAACCAAGCTGGGTCCCAATCATTGTAAAGTCATCGCCTTTTGTCCGGGAGGGTCAAATGCGCAAAGCGGTCTAAAAACCACGTTTCAGGCGGGATTACTTCAAGACGTGATCATTGAACGGCCTCAAGCCAGGTCATCATCCCCTTCCCCAACCAAAACGATTAGAAGCTATGACGCCCTTTATGCCGAATACAACGGGGCTAATCTGCCCACCCAAAGTGACGGATTGTATACCCGCTGATGGATGCCGGGAAAAACTTTGAAAAACAGCCCCTATAACACCTCTGATGACGGTTTTAGCGGCGTTGACCTATTGGTGGTGCTGGCAGCAATCTCTGTGCTCGCGATGATTGTAATTGTTCCTGCCTCCACTGTGCGCAAGCGTTCACAGATGGCGGTCTGCTCAGCGAACCTACACGAGATCGGGAAGATGATCGGAATGTACACTGAAGACCACAACAGGACACTCCCGGGAATTCAGCCCGGTGCGCAAGGAGATTTGTGGTGGTGGTACAAGGAGCAGCTCAACGGATACCTCACCGCATCGTCCTCGTCTAAAATGAGCCAGCTGTTTGCCTGCCCCAATGACCGGGGCTACTCCGACTTAAAGCCCTTCTCGGCCACACCGCGCTTCGATTATGGAAGTTACGTTTACAACGGCGTGACTATGCCGGGAGCTCCGAATATTGCAGGATGGCCAGTGTCGGCGATATCTGAGCCCCGACGGACCCTTCTGGTAATGGAATGGACAGCCCATGCCCCATTGTCATGGCACAACAGCAAAACAGGGCGCCGAAATGCTCCGTTTTACCCAAATGCCGAGAGCATGGTCGCATTTGTGGACGGTCACGTAAACTTCACCAAAATCTTTTACGATGGCTACACCGCAGCCTATTTGAGGGATCCTGTTCCGGGATATGATTACAGATACAGCGGCAATTGAACCAGCTTTTCCAACTCCAATGCTCTCAAGACAATTCACCACCGAATGCCGCCCCCTACTGCGGGCCGCCGTCCTTTTTCTTATCTTGGGCCAGGTGTCTGCGGTTTTCGCAGCACGAGTAGTCGGTCCCTGGGTTCCAATCTTCGCGGGGATTGAGCACTCCGTATCCACTAACACTCCCGGAGCAAACTCATTCGAGCACCTTCAGGTGGTCCACGCTTTGCGTATTGATCTACTGGATCCGGGAGTCCAGCTGCTCGCAACCCCAAGAATTGCAAACTACCAATCGGGTGTGAGGGAAACGGCGGGATACAAGGTCAAGGATTTCTTAAAAAACCATCGTCTACAGGCAGCAATCAATGCTAATTTTTTTAATCCAACAGACTACTACCTGCCGTCCGGTACCCCTATGGCACTGTCCGGTCTTGCCATAAGTCAGGGCGTTGTGGTTTCATCCCAAGGCTCGTCCGCTGATTCGGCTGTCATTCGCTTCACTGAAGCAAACCAAGCGTCGATTGTGTATACCAACTGGCCGCCATCAAGCACCAAAGGGATCTATAATGCTGTATCTGGAACGTATCCCCTGGTTGTTCAGGGTGTAAATGCGGGATATCAGTACCGCTCCAGCGGGGATCAGATTCACCAAGCCAACCCCAGAACAGCGTACGGACTTTCCAAGGACCGGCGATACTTGTTCCTGTTGACCATCGACGGAAGGCAGCCTGGGTACAGCGAAGGCGCATATGACTACGAAACAGCCGGATGGTTGCTGCTGCTCGGAGCGTTTGACGGTGTAAACATGGATGGCGGAGGCTCCTCAACTCTCGTAGTCCAGGGTTCAACCGGTCTTCCAGTTGAACTCAATCATTCGAACGCAGTCGCGGATTCCGGCAACGAGCGAACGGTAGGCAGCCACTTGGGGATTTTTGCTCACCCCTTGCGATCGTTCATCAATGATGTTGTCGCTTTTCCAGATGACACCGCCGCAGGCATTACCTGGTCAACCGTATCACCCTCATCGACTCAGGTCGAATATGGACTCACCACAAATTTCACCGATTTCTCGACATTAGCCAGTGCTGCTGTGACCAACCATTCAGCACTATTGACTCAGCTGGAACCTGGTCGGGAATATTTCTTCAGGATCATCGCGATAAGCTTAGGCCAGACAAACACTTCTCCGAATCTGACCTTCACAACTACGAACTATCTGCGAACAAATCAACTGTTTGGATTGGACGGAATCTGGAGATTCACTGCGGACAACCTCGACGGAATAGATTGGACGGCACCAAATTTCGATGATTCCACATGGATGGGGCCGGGACCGGGCCTCCTTTGGGTTGACGCTCGCTCCACCGGACCAAATCCCCTTGTAGCTCCCAAGGCTCAGGAATTACCGACCGATCCGAACAATTCTTCCTACCCTTTTATAACCTATTATTTTCGCAAACATTTCCAAGTAACCAACGCAGCACCTAGGACATCCCTAGCCTTTTCGGCGTTTGTGGATGACGGAGCTGTGTTCTACATCAACGGCACGGAGGCCTACCGTCTTCGCATGGATCCCGCTGCCTCACCCATTTTGAACGCCGACCTTTCCATAGGCTACCCGTGCAACGGTGACGCCACCTGCTCGGATGACTTTTCGATTGGCCCGGATCTCGGTGCACAGCTCTCCGACGGAGACAACACTCTAGCCGTTGAGGTCCACAACTATAACCAGCTGAGTCCTGACACCACATTCGGCACGACTTTATCGATCACCACGCCAAACGCCCAGAGTCCGTCACTGGCATTCACCTATGCGACCAACACTCTTACCTTAAACTGGTCACGTAACGGCTTCGCGTTGCAAGCGGCAGCGTCGCCTGGTGGCCCGTGGAACGACCTGCCTGGTCCAGTGGTTGCAGGACCGGTTGTTCCCCCTATCTCGACCTCGACACTATTTTACCGGCTCCGACGCTGAGTAAAACCCTCGAAAAGAACGCCTCCGGTCCTATTCTCGGCTACCGAACAATTCCAAACCAAGGCAGCAAGGGGTGAGTCAAAAACTAATTGATCCATGTCAGGGTGTTGCTTGTGGAGAGGAGCCTGCAAGGTCAAGTCCGGCGGCCTTTGCCCCGAGTGTTCCCAATCGCCGCCTTAACTGGACAACCGACCCGCGTGCGATGGGGTGGTTGTGATTGGATAAAAACACAACAAAGGTGTCGGAACCGGGGTCTATCCACACCGACGCTCCAGTCCATCCGGTGTGCCCATAGGATCCTATCGGAAAGATCGTCCCTCGCGGAGAGGAGTATGGCGAATCAATATCCCAACCAAGACCGCGTTTGACCGCCAAGCCCGCCGGGCTCTGAATCTTCGTCATCATTTCAACGGTCTGCCGGTTGAGAACCCTTTCCCCTTCCAAGATTCCACCGTTAATCATCATCCGGCAAAACCGAGCAAGATCCCCAGCCGTAGTGAACAGACCGGCGTGGCCGGTCACGCCACCCATCCTTCGGCTGGAAGGGTCGTGAACCACTCCACGCAACACGCTGCCTTCAACCTGTTCCGTGGGAGCGATTGACGGGATGGAGTTGGTTGAGGGGAGAAATGTGGTGTTCAACATACGCAATGGAAGATAAAACCGATCTCTGGCGAACTCGTTCAAAGGCTGACCTGAGACCCTTCGCACAATTTCCCCAAGCAGAATGAAATTGATGTCATTGCAGGTAAAGGCAGTGCCTGGAACAATCTGCAACACCTGCGAACAGGCATTTGACATGCTCGTAGAGTACCCAGACCAGGGAGTGCTTCGATCCAAGCCGGAGCTTAGCAGTTCATTGAAAAAGTGACAGTTTGTTTGAAACGTGCTTGGGCAGCGTTCGTCTAAATAAACATGCGCGGAAATGTGGATGCCCAAGCCGACATGTATTGCCTGATCTCGCCCGAAAGCCGGGTGCCGAAGGATCA
>JANYDC010000019.1 GCA_025359965.1 Pedosphaera sp. | reverse complement strand
CGCTCGGTCAGGGAGAAGAAGGAAAGCTCAGCGGGGCGGATGATTTCAGGCATGCATTCTTTGACGAAATCCACAACCCATCTACTCAAAATCCACACCGGATTTTTAACATTATTTCAGTTTCTGGAAGTGCCCTTAAGGGAGTGAAAACCGATGCGTACATTGACATCAATATCGTTGTAAAATTGGTCGGACCACCGCTGGCCAGCCTGTTGAAAGGCATCTGTAACTTCAGCTGAAACAGGGCTGGATGAAGAAAAATTAAAGTGAAGTCCAGCCTGCGCCACAGGAACTGCGGCTAAGACGAGAATCAGGGAAAGGGGACGGTGCATTGTTCGTTTTTTGATAAAAGTGTTTAGCTTTTGACAAAGGATTGCCTTGAATCACCCCACAGGGTCAAGATGAAACGTTAGTAATTGCAGAACGAAAAACTCCCCACTCAATCTGAAGCCTTGCAACTGAAGAACTTGGAGTCTATAGCAGAATGAAAAGTGCTTTTTACCCCGAGTGATCCAATTGCCAAAAGCGAGATCCAACAATCAAGTCAGACACCTGCTAATCACCCAATGATTCGACTGCCTCGCGCATCATAGCTTTGAACTTGGGGACTCCTTCGTCAAAGGCGGCGGCGATCGGAAGCACGGGGGTCTTGGGGATGCGGCGCTTGAACTTGCGGAGGTTCTCTTCGGAACCGGGCTCGTCCATTTTATTGGCCACCACGTAACGGGGCTTTTCAAGCATGGCTTTGTCGTACAAGCCAAGTTCACTGATTAGCTTTTTGTAATCATCCCAAGGGGTGCGTCCATCGGTGCCAGCCATGTCGAGGAGGATGACCAGAATCTTGCATCGCTTGATGTGGCGTAGGAAGCTGTGACCCAAGCCCACATCCATGTGAGCACCCTCAATTAGACCAGGCACATCGCAGACGGTCAGGCGAAGCCAATCCGGGTATTCGACGATGCCGATTTGGGGATGGAGAGTGGTGAACGGGTAAGGTGCGACTTTGGGGCGGGCCTTGGAAATGGCAGTGAGGAGGGTTGACTTGCCGGCGTTGGGGTAGCCAACCAAACCGACTTCCGCCAAAATGCGAAGTTCAAGTTTGTAGTTGCCTTCTTCGCCCTCTTCACCAGGTTGAGCGAAGCGAGGGGTTTGGCGGCGTGAAGTGGCGAAATTACGGTTTCCCAAACCGCCTCGCCCACCTTTGCAGAGGACAAAACGCTGGCCGTGCGTGGTTAAATCTGCCACGAGTTCAGGAGCGGCATCGGCACCGTCCAGGTCAAAAGGGTCGGGTTTGGAGCCTTCATCATCATCGCCTGAGAGATCGAGCTCAAGGGCACGCGCGCCGCTGACGGTGCGAATGACCGGACGCAAGGAGGTGGAAATTTTCCAAGCGGCTTTTTCTTCGGCGGTTTCTCCGCCATCCTCTGCTTCGTCGCTATCAGCATCTTCTGCGGGAGGCTCGGGCTTTTTATCGGAGGGCATGCGCCAGACCAAGGTTCCGCAGGGAACTTTGATGATGAGGTCTTTGCCGGCATGGCCGTCCATGCCTTTGCCCATACCACCCTCGCCGCGCTCGGCGATGAGTCTGGGGTTGTAAAATTGTTGAATCAGGTTGTTGAGGTCGTGGCAGGCCTCAAGAATCACATTCCCACCGCGGCCCCCGTTGCCGCCACTTGGCCCACCTTTGGCCACAAAAGCCTCGCGATGAAGTGCAACACAACCTTTTCCACCATGGCCCGCCTGGGCGAATACTTTAATCTCGTCGATGAACACGTCAAAAGGTATCCGACTTGAACGATAAAACAAAAAAGGCGAGGCGTCTAGGCCTCGCCTTGATATGAAAACAATAATCAGCTTGCTGCCACAGCAGCGGCCACTTTCGGCACGATGTTGACGCGGGAGCTGTTCTTGTCGAAGAACACCGCGCCATCAGTCAAGGCGAAGAGGGTCCAGTCACGACCCACACCGACATTCTTGCCGGGGTGAAACTTAGTTCCGCGCTGGCGGATGATGATGCTGCCGGCGGAAACGACTTCGCCACCGAAGGCTTTGACACCGAGGCGTTTGCTGCGGCTGTCGCGTCCGTTACGTACGCTTCCTTGACCCTTTTTATGTGCCATAAAATAGTGCGGTTAAGAGGATTACAGAGAAATGGAGTTAATTTTCACCACGGTCAGCTCCTGGCGATGCCCCACGGTGCGATGGTAGCCTTTGCGGCGGCGCATCTTGAAGGCGATGGTTTTCACTCCGCGGATGTGCTCCACCACGTCGGCGGTGACAGTGGCGTTAGCCACAGTCGGAGCACCGATGGAGACTTTTCCCTCGTCGTTAACCAGGAGAACCCGGTTAAAAGTATATGGCTGACCTGCTTCGACATCCAAACGCTCGATTTGGAGCGTGTCGCCTGCGGTCACTCGGTATTGTTTGGCACCGGTCTCAAGAACTGCGTACATAAAGATCCCTCAAAAAGGATGGAAAGTAGACCACGCCTGCCAGCAGGTGTCAATGGCTGTTTTTGCGATTTTTTGCATTTGGACCCGGGTCGAAGGGAAATGGCCGCATTGGAAAAATCGGAAAATCATCTCATTGATTTGGGCGCGGGGCGTATGACGTTTGCAATGGCTTTTATTTCCGGAGAATCCTTGTTGTTTGCGACAAACCGGATGTGGAATGCAGGCCATCCGCCACTATTCCGCATGCAAGTGTAATGAAGTGATTGAGATGCCATCTGCATCCCCGACGAGACAATAATTGGCATCCGGTGACTGAATCTCAGTTTGGTCTCCTTGCTGGTCGCACTCCTCGACTCAAATCACCTGACTATCAATCGGACCGATACCGATTGCCTTGCCCTCGATAGGATATGCCAGAGAGGGATCGCGAGCGACGCGCTCCCAAGTGTCCGTGGAAAAAATCCCACGACCTGAGTGGCTGACGGTCAGCAGGTACTTCCCTGTCGCGTCGAATCCCTTCGCAACTAAACCCCCGACAAAAAGACGTTTGAAATATCCCATCGCGTGAACCTAACTTCCGTCTAAATCGAAACATAGCATAGCTCGGATTCATCGTGAGCACCGCACATACCATTAACTTCATTGGGCCGCGCGATTGTTCAGTGTATCGAGAGGTTAGCCTGCACGATTCGGTCATTTTTTCAAGGCCATCTCTCGCATGTGCTGCTTTTGCGCAATTTTGTCTAGCTGAAGGGTCTGACGGCATCCGCTGAATAAACCTCAAACAGGCTATGCGCGCCGCAGGAGATATGCTCCTTGGGGAACCGGGTGAAACCTCTAGGCTGGGCGCGTGGTGCGGATGGTCGCCGAAGAACGATGCGACAAGTACGGAGGTGTCCAGAAACGCTTTCACTCGTGGCTTTCCAGATTGTGGGGGTCACGGTCATCCCGAATCCGAGCTACCACGGTGTCCGCGACCGAAACTGGCAACGGCTGGCCTGTGCGGAATACCCACACGCCTTTTTCCTTCGTCAGAGGAGCCGTTGCACGCGTGGGGCGCAGGGTAATGGTTTCACCATCCGTTTCCAAGTCGAGCGTGTCCCTTGGAGCTAGGTCGAGCTAATCGCGCAATGGCTTGGGAATGACGACCCGACCTGCGCCGTCGATTGAAAGCCACATTGTCACAATGGCGTTATATGGTGGTGGTCCCAGTTGTAAATGGCATGTGATATACACTTAAGTTGCCCTTTACGTGCAAACAGGTGAATCGCCACAGACATGGCTATTTGAGTTACTGGGTGGCTGCCGCTCGGTTGGTTCCGGCTAGAATTCCTGCTTGGGCCTTTTGAAGGTCGCGCACCAGTTCTTCCAAGGCGGATTTTTGCTGTTCTTCGGTTAGGGTGGCGTCCATCCGGATGCGCTCGCGCTGGACTTGGACCTGGTGGTTGATTTCGTAGAGGCTCAGGACCCGCTCGGGGGTGAGGCCGTTCTTTTCCGCTAAAGACTGGGCATCGCGGAAGGCGGGGTCCTGGGAGAGTTGGTAGAGGGGGAATCGGGAGGGGCCGAGGGCTTGGCGGATGCTGGCGTCCCGGTTTGCTTCAAGCTCCTTGCGGCGGGTGGCGGAGGAGGCATCGGTTTTATCGGCCAAGGTGGCGAGCTCGCTGTCGATGGCGTCGCGGGCGCGGAAGATGGTGCGGAATTCATCGGGGCTTGCGCCAAAGCCTTTGAGCTGGGACCGCATATCGGCGGAGTTGGAGGAATATCGGAGCAGGTACTCCTCCAATTGCTCAGGATTGAGAACTTTGGCCAGGGCGACCCGGGTTTCCAATCGCAGTTGGGTCACCTGCGCTTGTGAAATGGTGCCACCGGCATCGGCAATCGTCTCCTGCAAATTTTCCAATTTGCGGGCGGAGGCTTGTTCGATATCGAGCACGGCGCTTTGCGTAGTTTCAGGCAGTGAAGAAAGAATGGGACCGGTAAAACGCACTGCTGCGGTGGAAAGTTGAGGGGGGTCCTTGCGCCAGCCTGGGCCTAAAAGGTCATCCAACATGCCACGGCGCTCGCCCTCCAGAGCGCCATCACGGGCAAGGGCCAGTTGGGCCACGCTGATATCGGTTTCGCTCTTCCACCAAGCCATATCCGTGGGGATAAGCTCGGCAGCGCGGCGTTGGGTAAAGAGTTCGTCTACTTCTGCAACAATGAGGTCGCGAATGGTGGCCTCGGGACAATTGATGGCGCGCAGGTTGGTAATGTATTTGCGGAAATCCTCGGACTCGACCTCCGACCAGGTAAAGAATTGCCGCCGGACGACCACGCTGGGGGCGGGCCTCATGGTTCGGGAAAGTGCGGCGCGGGAAAAGTGCGACTGTTGCGCGGCACGCGGGGAGACGGGTTCGGACGCGTTCCTGGAGAGGGACCAGACCATCCCAACGAACACGGCGTTCGAGGCGAGGAGCAGTATTACCAGCAATCGCGCACGCATTACCACAACGATGCGCTTGGGGGAGCGGGCGTTCAACTTCAAAATCAGTCGATGAACTGAGGGGAAGGATTTTTACAGCGGATTGCTCGGATTGGCACGGATGGGGACAGGGGAAAAAGGGATTGTGATAATTTAGTAGAGTAGGGTTTGCGGAAGCTAATCAGAGTGACGGAGCGGGGCATACGCGCGGATTGGCTGGTCATACGAACATATTCCCGCGTTTGACATCGTGGGGAAGAGTAGCGAATGGTGGGATACGCAATGAAATGGCCATGGCCTGAAAAATCTGAAGCTATGCGGTGGTTTGAAACTGCCCACGGCACACCAACTTCGGTTCAGGCAGAGGCGTGGCCAAAAATCGCGGCAGGCCACAATACACTAATCGTTTCTCCCACGGGAACAGGCAAGACGCTGGCGGCTTTTTTGGGGGTTCTGCATCAGCTTGCCATTGAGACAGGCGAAGGCAAAAACCACAAAGGCATTCAGGCGCTTTATATCTCGCCGCTTCGCGCGCTCAGTTATGATCTGCGCAAGAATTTGGAAGGACCGCTGGCTGCGATGTTTGACGGGGACAGCCCGATTACCGTCGGGGTCCGCAGCGGGGACACCTCCAGCTCGGAACGTCAGAAACAACAGACTCGCCCGCCGCAGATTTTGTTGACGACTCCCGAAAGTCTAAGCCTTTTGCTCTGCCAGAGGAAATGGCTTCCTGCCCTTTCGACGGTGCGTTGGGTGTTGATTGATGAGATTCATGCGATGGCCGAAAATAAACGGGGCGCGCATCTGAGTCTTTCGCTGGAGCGACTGGATCATCTCATCACCGCAGCAGGGGGACGGTTGCAGCGCATCGGCATGTCGGCCACGGTAGCTCCGTTAAGCGACGTGGCGCGATTTCTGGGCGGCACGGATCGCCCGTGTGAAATCGTTGATGCCAGTAGCGAGAAGAAAATGGACCTGCGCGTTTATTCACCGTTGGGCCGTAATCCTTACCCGCAATCGGGCTACACCGGACAACGCTTAATCAAGGAACTGGCTCGTTTGATTGAGCAAAATCGCACCACGCTGATTTTTACGAATACGCGCTCAGGTGCGGAGGCTGCCACCTACTGGCTGCACCAGCAATTGCCCGGATTGCGCGACCGGATCGAGTGCCATCACGCTTCGCTGGATCGCGATGTACGCCAGGAAGTCGAAGACCGGCTCAAACTGGGTGAATTGAGGGCGGTTGTGTGCTCGACGAGTTTGGAACTGGGCATCGACATTGGCTCGATTGATTTAGTGGTGATGCTTTCAACGCCCAAAGGAGTTAGCAAGGCGCTTCAACGCACCGGTCGGGCAGGACATAACATCAACACGGTGAGTCGTGGATTGCTCATGGCGACCAATGCCAATGATTTGGTTGAATCTTGCGCCACGGCGGTTCTGGCTCGGCAACGACAACTGGATGCGGTGCGCATACCCACTGCACCTCTGGATGTCCTTGCCCAGCACCTTGCGGGGATGGGCTGTCTGAACACCTGGAGTTTTGCTGAAGCTTTGAAGCTGGTGAGGAGGGCCTATCCTTATCGTGATCTCAAGGAAAAAGAGTTGAGTAATGTGCTGGATTATCTGGCAGGCGGCGGGCGGTCACTACGAAAACAATACAGCGAGGTGTTTGGCAAAATCGATCTGAGCGAAGCAATGGATTTCAGCACCAAGCCGGGCCGTATCCAGCGGGATCTTTTGCAAAATGTTGGAGTGATCCCCAATGAGGGAAGTGTAGCCGTGCGGTTGAAACGCCAGACACTCGGCAGTGTTGAAGAGAATTTCATCCGCCGATTGCGGGTGGGTGATGTTTTTATGATCGGCGGACGTCCGGTCAGGCTGGAGCGGGTCGGGATGATGGATTGCTTTGTGAGCCGAGCTGATAAGTCCACGCCGACTGTGCCCCGCTGGAACGCCAATAAAATGCCCCTAAGCAATCGTGTGGCTGAGGAAATCGTCTGTTTTCGAGGTGAGATGCGCGAACGATTGGAGGCGCATCTGAACGAAATTGAACTGCAGAAATGGGTGGCAGACCGGTTCGAGACCGGTGCCGTCAACGCCGAAGTCATCAGCCGTATTTACACCGCACAACACCACATTTCAGAAATACCCACCGGAGACGTATTGCTGGTCGAAGAATACCTTTCGCCCCCGGAGGAACTGCCCGAAGCGGGAGTTCCACTCAAAAGACGCCGTTCAGGGGGACCGCGTCGAACTCGTGATGCGGCCCGTAATTATTTCTTTCATTGCCTGGTGGGTCGTGCGGCTGCCGATGCCATTTCGCGTGTGGTTTCGCTGCGGCTCAGCAAAATCAGGGGCGGCAATTCCATTGTGACGCCCGATGATTATGGATTTGTTCTTACGGTTGCTCCTGAACAAGTCATTCGCTCTGAGGATCTGCCCGCTTTACTAAGCCCGGAGCGCTTTGAAGAGGATCTCCACCAATCACTAGAACGCTCGGATCTTTTGCAGTATCATTTCCGGAACGCCGCCCAGACCGGGCTGATGGTGTACCGGAATTTTTTCGGCGAACAAAAATCCCTGCGCAAAATGCAATGGTCCACCGAAGTCATTTTTAACGTGCTCCGGCAGCATGAGCCGGACCACGTGCTCATGCGGGAGGCTCGCCGCGACGCGGTCCACACTTTTATTGATATCGATGGCGCTCTGCGGTACGTGCAAGCCCAGCAGAGTCGTCCCGCGCGGGTCCGGAAGGTGGACCGGGTGCCGCCGCTTTCCTTTGCCCTATACGTTACGAAAATTCGCGAAGCTTTGATCGTTGAAGATCCCAGGGAAATGATGGAAAGGTTGTATCATCATTGGTGGAGCCGAATTGAGGAGGAATCCCATGTCAAAGCCTGAATCCATTGCCCTGAGTGAGGATATCTGGGTTGATACCCGACTGGCCGCATGGGTGGAACCGGAGCGGACCTTGATCGTTGCCGATCTGCATCTGGGATATGCCTGGGCGCATCGGAGGGGCGGACAACTGATGCCTCTTAGCCGTCCGAATACGACGGCAACTCGCCTCCGATCTCTGATTCTGGATTATAACGCGGAAAGACTGGTGGTTTTGGGCGATGTGATTCATAGCGCGGTCGAAGCGGAAGGGTTGCGGGAAGAGTTGATCGAGCTTGATGCGCTTACAACCGTTTGCGATGTGGTTCTTGTGTTGGGAAATCATGACCGACATCTCGTAAAACTTCTGGGCAGGACTTCGCTTCAGATTATTGAGGAAGGCCCATTCCGACTTGGTCCTCACGCATGTCTGCATGGAGACAGGGCCTATGCCGAGGTTGGTGGCGTGCTCGGCTGGACTTTCCTGGGCCATGAGCATCCCGCGCTCAGGCTTGGCGATGGAGTTGCGACTTCAGCGAAGGTTCCAGCGTTTTGGCTGGGCGAGCGCGCGTTGATCCTGCCGGCCTTTTCGGATTGGGCCGCAGGAACAGCTTTTGGTTCAGGCTCTGCAATGCTGGGGCCTGTCGCAAAAGCTATCATCTGGCGGGAGGCTGTGGCGGTGATGGGCATAAGATGTCTGAGGGTTCCACTGCCGCAGGGTTGACTCGTGAAGTAGGATCAGCACAGAATTCGGGCTGTTGACAAAAGCGGACTGGGCAGCCTGCGCTGCTTCAGCCACAATTTTGGCTCTATGAGTATTGCTCACCACACGTTGCTCTCTGGTACTACCACCCGGCCCAAACCCATCTTGTTGCGGGCGGGTCCGTTGACGGCGGTTTTTGAACAGGACATTGCTTTTCTGCGCCAAGTTAAGTTGGGCGATATCGAGATTTTGGCTGCCATTTATGGGGCCGTGCGTGATCACCAGTGGAAAACGATCACGTTGAATCTGGGTGACTGGGTGGTCGAGGCTGGTGCGGACTCTTTCCGAATTTCATTCAAAGCGGAATGCCAGGATGGAGCAGTCGATTTCACCTGGCGGGGCGAGGTGACAGGAAGCGCGCTTGGCGAAATCCGTTTTTCATTCGAAGGGCTGGCCAATGCGGATTTCATGAGAAACCGGATTGGCCTATGTATTCTGCACTCGGGCACGGAATGCCCGGGGAAGCGATTGCAGGTAGAATTCGCGGATGGCACAAGTCTCCTCACCCGATTTCCCGGGAGAATCCATCCCACGCAACCTTTCACCAACATCGCCCGCATGCGCCACGAGATCACTCCGGGACACGAGGCTGAGGTGGTTTTGACTGGTGATGTGTTTGAGATGGAGGACCAGCGTAATTATGCGGACATGTCGTACAAGGTTTACAGCACTTCGGTGACGGTCCCCTACCCTGCACTTATCGGCAAGGGGGAATGGGTCAAACAATCAGCACTACTGCGCTTGATCACCAGCAAACGCGGCGAGCTTCCCATCGCGTCGACCGCCGTGCCTAAGCTGAGTTTAGACACCAAGTCGGCAAGGCGGCGCCCCACCGTTGGCCTGCAACTGGCCGAGCCCTATGGAAGTCTGACATCCGCGCAAGCCGAGGCCATCCGCGCGTTGGGACTTGACCATGTGCGGGTCGATATTCGCCTTGATGGTGAGGATTGGGAGCAGTCTCTCGCGCTGGCCTCAAGAGACATTGAAGCTTTGAAAATGTCGGCGGAATTGGGTGTCTTCGTTTCGCTGAACGCCACGCGACAAATTCCAGCTTTGGTGGCAGCGCTCGCGAAGTCAAAGCTTTGCCTGTTGCGGGTAATGCTGTTGTCTCCGAAGGATCGTGTTACTCCACAAGCCTTGATCGCAGCTTTCCTGGCGGCCATGGAATCAGTTGGAATGGCTGTTCCAGTGGCAATTGGCACCCATGGAAACCTGGTTGATATCACCCAGAGTCGTCCGGCTTTCCTCAAGACGCTGGAGGAACTCAGCGGCATTTCGCCAACCGGCCAAACCCTGTTCGTCCGGCACCCAGTGTTTCAGGCCAGCCCACAGATTCACGCTTTTGATACAACCACCATGATGGAGAACAACTCGACGCTGCCCACAATGGCCAGCGAAGTGGAGAGCTGGTCTCCTCATTTGAGTGGCGCGATCATCTCCCCCATCACGCTGAAACCGTTTACGCGAGCCTTTGAAACAAACGATTCCCAAGCGGGCGTGGATGCGCGGCAATACTCGCTGTTCGCAGCAACTTGGACGGTGGGCAGCTTGGCCAGATTACTCCCCTGCCCTTCGGCGAATAGCGCCACTTATTTTGAAACAACCGGTTTGCGCGGCGTGGTGGCCAATGAAAGCGAATTAAAAACAGCTCCCTCCTATTTTGCACTCGCCGCGCTGGAGGGATGCGATGAGGTTACGGGCTTCCATAGCAGCCATCAGCTTTTGGTGGATGGGCTTGCTTTGGGGACAGGGGGCAAAATCATCCGAATCCTCTGTGCAAACCTGCAACCCGAACCTCGCCTAATCGACATTGAAACCGGGAGTGAATCAGTTTTCGTCAAAGTCTTGGATGCCAAAAATATTGAAGCAGGCGTGAAAGCGCCGAAAAAATGGGCCGCAATAATGGGCACTAAAACACCGTGCCCGGGCGGGGTGCTGCGCTTGGAATTGGGAGCGTACGCGCTTGGGGTGATTCATGCGGCCTGAAAACGGCGGCTGTTGTGGAGATGGTGGTAGGAACTGGATTCGAACCAGTGAAGGCGTAAGCCAGGAGATTTACAGTCTCCCCCCGTTGGCCACTTGGGTATCCTACCCCACAACTCCCGCGCCCCAAGAGGCAGCGGACGTGAATTCTTAGCAAAGCGCGCCGTCTTGTCAACGACAGCATTGCCCCATACGATAAAGAAATGTTCGATACGCTTTCAGGAAAACTTCAGAACGTCTTCAAAAACCTGCGTGGTTTGGGGAAGATATCGGAGGCCAACGTCGCCGATGCGCTTAAAGATGTTCGCATGGCACTGCTGGAGGCTGATGTAAATTTTAAGGTCGCGCGCGATTTTATCGAGCGGGTTAAGACGAAAGCAGTCGGCACGGAGACCATCCAAAGCGTTCATCCCGGTCAGCAAATCATCAAAATCATTAACGATGAGTTAGTGGAACTGCTGGGATCAGAGAATTCGGCGCTGAATGTGGATGGCAGCCCGACCATTATCATGATGGTTGGCCTCCACGGTGCCGGTAAGACAACATCAAGCGGCAAACTGGCCCGTCTGATGGCCAAACAGGGCCGTCAGCCGCTTTTGGTGGCTTGCGACGTGTATCGCCCCGCTGCGATGGACCAACTCGCCACGCTGGGTGAGCAGTTGCAGATTCCGGTTTTTCTAAAAAGAGGTGAGACCGATGTTTTGCGGATCGCACGGGAAGCCCTCGAATTTGCCGAAGCCAACCATCGGAACGTGATCATTCTCGATACCGCTGGCCGTCTGCAAATCGATGAGCCTTTGGTGCAGGAGTTGGTCAGGTTGCGGGATCTGGTTAAACCACAGGAAATTCTGCTGGTGTTGGACTCAGCCACCGGCCAGGAAGCGGTCAATGTCGCCACACATTTTGATAAAGCACTCAATATCACCGGGGCAATCCTGACCAAGCTTGATGGTGACGCCCGCGGCGGCGCGGCCCTCAGCATGAAAGCGGTGATCGGCAAACCGATCAAATTCATGGGCGTCGGCGAGAAGCAGGAGGATTTTGAGCCTTTCCATCCTGAGCGCATGGCATCGCGTATTTTGGGCATGGGCGACGTGGTCAGCCTGGTGGAACGCGCAGCCGAAGCGGTCAATGAGGATGACGCGCGCCGGATGGAGGAGAAAATGCGAAAGGGTCAATTCACCCTCGAGGATTTTTTAGAGCAATTGCGCGGGATGAAAAAACTCGGCTCGCTCGAAAGCATTGTTGGCATGCTTCCCGGCGGCAGCGAAATGCTCAAAACCGCCGATCTCAGCAAGAGCGAAAAAGAATTCAAACGCATGGAGGGCATGATCTGCGCCATGACTCCGAAGGAACGTCAACACCCGCAAATTCTCAACGCACGACGCCGTCAACGCATAGCCAAAGG
Organism: Pedosphaera sp.; assembly: GCA_025359965.1. Classification (GTDB taxonomy): domain Bacteria; phylum Verrucomicrobiota; class Verrucomicrobiia; order Limisphaerales; family SXQI01; genus SXQI01. Next base: position 22,591 of record JANYDC010000019.1, on the reverse strand, counting down.
CAGTGGAGTGCAGGTAAGCGACCTCAACAACCTGCTAAACCGTTTTGGGCAGATGCAGCAGATGATGAAAAAGATGGGTAAATTCCAGAAAATGCTCGGGAAGATGGGCGGGATGCCGGGAATGCCTGGCATGCGGTAGTCTGATACGGAGTGCGGGAGCTTGCTCCCGCTTTGGATACACGGTGACCGACATACAGCCGCTTGGGAAAGCGGGAGCGAGCTCCCGCACTCCAAAGGCGTTTTACGAAGGGTTATCGTCGGATGTATCGACTGCGGGCGCGGGCTGATTGCTGGCCATTCCAAATTTACGCAGGAATTTTAGCGCCACTGCCATGTCGTGAGCCATCGGAGCTTGGATGGTGACTTCCTGAAGCGTCACTGGATGGGTGACAGTAAGCTCTGAGGCGTGCAAGGCCACGCGATTGATTAGTGGGTTCTCGGCGCGATCTTTTTTGAGCCGAAAATCCCGCTTTAAGTGGGAAAGAAGAAGCGGGCCTCCACCGTAAAGTTTGTCGCCCACCACAGGATAACCGTAGTGTTTTAAGTGGACACGGATTTGATGGGTGCGACCGGTGAAAGGACGGCATTCCACCAGACTGTAGCTGCGAAATCTCTCCACCACCTTGAAGGCGGTGCGGGACTTTTTGCCGTGATCCACATCAACCCTCACTTCATGAACACGGATGGGATGGTGGGCCAGAGGCTGATCAACCTCAAATTCATCCAGAGCCGGATTACCATTAATTATGGCGAAATAGCGTTTGTGAGGGCGTTCCTCGCCGAATTGGTTGGCGAGGTGGATTAGGGCAGTCTTGGTCTTGGCCAGAAGCAGAATGCCGCTGGTCTCAAAATCAAGCCGATGCACATTAGCCAAATAGGCCAATCCTCGCTCACCCATACTGGCAGCTCTCGCAGCAATGTCGCGGTGGAGGATCTTCATCACGTTGGGCCGCTCCGCATTGTAGCGGTCTGGCGAGGTGAGAAGTTGGGTGGGCTTATCAAGGGCGAGAAGGGTCTCGTCCTCGAAAACGACCGGTATCTTCCAAAACTCCTTAGTGGCAGGAGAGGATAACTTGATAAAGCTCCGGGAGGGCATGGGACTGCCGCCTGCGGTTTCGGTGGCAGGCAGGTTAATTAAGATCCTTATCGCCAGGCAAATGCATCTGGGCCAATTCCATTTCCTTTTGTAGCCATGTGGAAAAGGCCTCCTGCAAGCGGGTCCGGCGGAGGTTGGCAGTAAATGAGGCGAGCTCGGCTGCCACTGCTTGGTCAGAAACGGGGATGTGGCGCACGACGTGAACCACAAATCCTCCGTCGCGCGAACTGGTGAAGGTGCTGACTTGACCCGGTTGCAGGGTGAAAGCCACGTTTTTAACCGAGGAGACATCCGTACGGAAATCCAACTCAGGCAGTGAGCGTGTAGTTTGGCTAAAGGGCGAAAGTTTCACGTATTTAACGTGATTAGCCTCAGCCGCGGCTTCGAAGGTTTTGCCTTGAGCCAGAGCATTGGTCACGCTGCCTGCGAAAGCCATCCCAGCCACGCGAGCCAGAGTCAGAGCCTGAGTGCGCCGATAATCTTCAACTACGCGCAGGCGAATGCTGTCCAAAGGTGGAATTTCACTGGCAAGGCGGCGCTTAAGAGCCACGACGTAAACAACGTCCTCGCCAACCACGGGTTCCTCAATGAAAGGCTCTTCTGTGGTAAGGGCAAAGGCTTGAGCGGCGAAGCGGGCCGGCGTTTTCATACCCTTCGGTGAGTCATCCTGACTGAATGCATCGCTGGTCTTGAGGCTCAGCCCTTTGGTCAGGGCAAGTTTATCGAGGTTTGAAGCCACCTTGGCGCCTGAAGTATCCAGAAGCAAACTGGCTACTTCGCTGGCAGCACGACGGGCCTCGACTAGAGAGAGGTTATCACGCATTTCGCCACGAATACGTTCACGAGCGACGGCAACGGCCAAAGGAGCACCATTCGTGTCGACGTAGTAGTTCGTTCCGCGCTGTTGGTAAATCTGGTCGAGACGGAGGCTGAGGTTGGTTTCCTTGGCCATTTGGGATTCGGCCATCGCCCAATAGTTGCTGGCAGGAAAACTCAGATAGGAAACTTGAACCCTTTCAGGCACGCGGTAGACGGCGGCTTGATTAGTGTAATACGTAGCAACAGCAGCAGCATCGATTGTGACTGCGCCGATAAAGTTGGTGATCGGAAATAAAGCTATCTCGGCTTCGATTTCTTCTTTCTCGCGACGGAAGGAGAACTCAGCTTCCTGGGGGGTAACAAGCCTTCCTGACACGCCTGCCACAGAGATCAGATGCTGAATGCCGACTTCGTGACGGGCGAAACGGAAAAAATCCTCAGCGCGCACGCCGCGAGGGGTCAATTGGTTCGCCACAAAACGATCCACGTCCTCCTTGCGCACGACTTTGTTGTCCTTGCCGGCAAATGCTTCGGTGATCCAGTTGGCGGCGGCATCATCAGGCACCACAATGTTGAGCTCTTTCAGCTTGTGGATGAGCAGCAGCCGATTGCGGGTCTCGCGCTCGACCGGACGGAGCTGACGGGTCATCTCATCATTGCCGGGCCACTCGCCGTAGCTGAAGAGATAACGCAACTCAGCTTCACGGTAGGCATCCACGTAATCGGAGCGGTCCACCGCTTTTCCGTACATTGATCCCACAGTCGAGGCACCTCCGCCGCTACTGCCACGGGAGTACTTCTGGTTGGGGTTAAAATACACGACGAAGCTGATGATCACTGCTGTGCTGATCACCGCCCACAACCACTTTTGATGACGACGGATGTCTTGAAACATAGTCCAAACTGCTTAAACGTAAGTTCGGGACGGTAACTCAACGTAAAGTCCGGGGTCAAACCAAAAGGCTGGCTGTTTTGAATTGAGAGCGAGCATTGACCTCAGATTGAGCAAATTTCCCGGATGAGAGGAGGAAGTTTACGAAGGCAAGCAATGCTCAGTATCGGAGCTAAACATCGAGGGGTTCCACTGCACGAGACACTCTCGATCTTCGTTGAAACGGCTTTACTTGGACGGGAGGGGCACTTAAAAAATGCCTCACATGAAGTGTTTGACACGTTTTCCGTTCCTTTTGGCAGCTGGATTAGCCTTGATCGGGTTGACGGGTTGTGCCCCCACCCTAACAAACTTAACCCCCACCTCGCATGTTCGCAACGCGAGCGGGATTTACAATTTTGAGGTAATGTGGAGCAGCCGTGACGCGACAATCCGCAAGGATTCGATGCGTCCGTTTGTAGTGGTGGGCACGGAGAAATATCCCATGAAGCCCTCGCCAATGCTCCCTAATCGCTGGGAGGCCGCAGTGCCCTTGCCTCCCACCAAGGAGTTCATTAATTACCGCTACAAGTTTGATTTTTTGCAAAACTCCATCGGCGAACCTCAGGGGAACAGCCGACTTTCAGCTCCCTACCAATTACGCGTGACGGGTCATTGATGGTCTTTATTGGCGGCAACGCCCGCGGTTGACAAGGCCGTTGCATGATAGGATAGATCTTAGCCAGGGGACGGGGCGGCTCCAAACCCTGCCGAAAGCAACCAATAACGCCTGCCCCGCTCGCAAGCATGTACCACATAGCATTACGAATGCTCCTTGGCGACAAAGCCAAGTACATCATGCTGGTCAGCGGCCTGACTTTCGCCGCGCTTCTCATGTCACAGCAGTGCTCGGTTTTCTTCGGCATCATGTCCTGGACAACCAGCCACATGCGCAACATGCGCGCCTCCATCTGGGTGGTTGATCCTAAGGTGGAACAAATCAACGAGGTCAAACCTCTGCGGGATACGGATATCAACCGCGTGCGCACGGTGCCAGGCGTGGCCTATGCCGCCCCTCTTTATACCGGATTGCTCCAGGCACGCTTGGCCGACGGAAGCTTTAAACAGATTCAGATGGTCGGTCTGGACGCCGGCACGATGGTGGGCAGGCCCAGCCGCATCATTGAAGGCCACCTTGAGGATCTGCGACTGCCAAACACCGTGCTGGTGGATACTGATTCCATCAAAAAACTCAGTACAGGCCGCAGAAAACCATTAGGCGTGGGCGATGTTTTTGAAATTAATGATCGCGAGGCCCGCATCATCGGCATTTGCATCGCAGACAAATCCTTTACCGGCGCACCTTACGTTTTCGCCACTTACGACCAGGCCCTGCGTTACGCGCCCCCCACGAGGAAGATGCTAAGTTTCGTGATCGCTGAGCCCGTGGCTGGAATGACCGCCCGCCAAGTGGCTGACCAGATTCATCAGGAGACCGGCCTGCGCGCTTTTACCGAGGACGAATTTTTCTGGTCCACCATCTGGTGGTATATCCGAAACACCGGCATCCCCATTTCCTTTGGCACCACCATTATTCTAGGGTTGGTGGTGGGCATTGCCGTATCCGGACAAACCTTTTATTCCTTCGTGCTGGAAAACACCCGCCACCTCGCTGCACTAAAGGCAATGGGGGCCAGCACGTGGCTGCTCTCACGCATGCTGCTGTTGCAGGCTTTCACGGTGGGTTTCATCGGCTACGGCATCGGCATTGGTCTGGCCAGTCTCTGCGGTTTTATGTTCCTACGCAAAGGCCAACCCCCGTTCATCATGCCCTACCAATTGCCTCTCGCGACGTTTGGATTGATCGTATTGATCTGTACTTTCGCGGCGTTGATTGGGATTCGGCGTGTCGCCAAACTTGAAGCCGCCATCGTCTTCCGTGCCTGAAGAATCCACATCCCAATTAGCGGTCCGGGTCAAGGGTGTTACCAAAGCCTTCGGCTCCGGCGACACGCGCACCGTGGCCTTGAAGGGCGTTGATTTTGATGTGCGTCTTGGTGAGTTGATGATGGTCGTGGGCCAGTCCGGTTGCGGCAAAACAACCCTTCTGAGTGTGGTGGCCGGAACCCTGCTTTTTGATGAGGGCGAGATCGAGGTCTTCGGTTCCAAGCTGCACTCCATGAAACAGGGTGCCATTACTGAATTCCGCAAGCGCAACATTGGCTTCATTTTCCAACAGTTTAATTTGATCCCCACTCTGACCGTGAAAGAGAATGTCAGCGTGCCGATGCTGATCGGCGGCATGCGGCGCCGTGAGGCTGAGAAGGCCGCAGCCGAGGCCCTAGCCCGGGTCGGTCTGGGGGACAAACTTAATGCCCGGCCCTCCATGCTCTCGGGAGGACAGCAGCAACGGGTGGCCATCGCCCGCGCCCTGGTCCATGAGCCGCGCCTAATCATCTGCGACGAGCCGACCTCAGCCCTCGATAGCGAAACCGGCCATAAGATCATGGATCTGCTGCACGATGTGGCCCGCTCTCCCGAGCGTTGTGTGATCATTGTGACGCATGACAACCGCGTCTTTCACTATGCCGATCGCATTGCGGAAATGGAGGATGGCCGGGTGCGGCGGGTAACTGCCGGTAATCATGACTCAAACGCTGCCGTTCCAACTCAAGCTTAAACCCTATGCTGCTGACCAAACCGAGTTTTTATCTGGCCATAGCCGGCATCGTGGCGATGGTGATGCTCGTCCGCAAAAACGCCTACCAACCTCCGGCCCCGCCGCCCCTGGTGGAGCCCTCCCGCTCGCCTTTCAAAGTTTCTGTGGCCGCAACAGGCCTGATCGAATCGGCACGAGAAAACGTGAAAATTGCCGCACCCCGCCCTGGATTGATCCAAAAGGTCTACGTGCTACCGGGTGCAAAAGTAAGGAAGGGCGATCCGCTGCTGGATATGGACAAGCGCGAGGCCGCAGCCAAGGTGGAAACCATGCGGGCGCAGCTTGAATCGATGCGTGCGGGATTGGCCATGGAGCAAGTCCAATCCGCGGATATGAAGGATCAATTGGACCGTGTGGCCAAGCTGGAAAAAGACAACGTCGCCAGTATTGACGAATTTCAGCGCAAACAGTTCGCTTTCAAAACCGCCAGCGCCCGCATCGAAAAAACCGGGGCCGATATCAAGTCCGCTGAAAGCACACTGCGCCAGTCCGAAACCGAGCTGGGTGTCTTAAGCGTCACGGCTCCACGCGATGGAACAGTGCTCCAAGTCAACATCCGCGAGGGAGAGTACGCCAACAACAGCTCAACCGAGGGGCTTATGCTACTGGGTGAAACTGAAAAATTGCAGGTCCGCGCCGAGGTTGATGAACAAAACGCGCCGCTGGTCCAGCCCAGCCAGCCAGCCGCCGCGTTTCTTAAAGGCTCGACTGAAAATAAAATAGATCTTCGTTTCATCCGCATTGAACCGTTTGTAGTGCCCAAGCGCAGTCTGACCGGGGACAGCCTTGAACGCGTTGACACCCGCGTGCTCCAAATTATTTTCGAGTTCGACCGCCCCACTTTTCCTGTGTACGTTGGGCAACAGGTCGACATTTTTATCCGCAGTGACCGCTCCGTGCGCGACACCGTGCCCGGATCGACCCAATGACCGGAGCTCTCATTCGATGCAACCTCAAAAACGAACTATGGAACAATCAAGCGGCCAGGGTATGACCTGGCTAATCTTCGCCCTTATGACAGTCTTCAGTTGGGGTGTCTACGGCATTTTTCTGCATTCCGGCCAACTGGGTATGGCCGATCCCGTTAATGGCCGTTACAAAGCATTTTTGCTGGTTGGCGTGGCTTATTTTCTCACTGCTGTGCTGGCGCCGCTGGGAATGCTGCTCGCCCGTGGCGCAAGCGGCGCTTTCTGGAATTATCCCGCTCAAGGACTTTGGTGGTCGCTGATCGCAGGCGTGATGGGCGCGATTGGCGCTTTCGCGGTATTGCTGGCTTTCGGAGCCAAAGGCTCGCCCACCGTGGTAATGTCCATCGTATTTGCGGGAGCGCCCGTCGTGAATGCGATTTACTCCATTCTGGCACATCCTCCGGCTGGCGGATGGGGCGGGATCAAGTGGCAATTCTACCTCGGCATTGTATTGGCAGCTGTTGGCGGTCTTTTGGTGACTTTCTTCAAGCCCGCTCCTCCGGCTCCCGTTAAAGCTCCTATCGCAGTAAACGCCTCACCCTCCCCAGCAAAAACGCCGTAAAAGCGATGCCATTAGCGCATTATTCTTCCCGAGCTGAACTTCGGGAGGCACAGCAATACAAGCTGGGTGCGCTCTTGGATTCCCTCGTCTCCAACCCTTTTCAGACTCTCCGCCATGGGAGTCTGAATCCACCCAATCCGGTCAGCCTCGAATGGTTCACAGCCCATGTGCCTTTCACCACCAAGAGTGAGATCAGCCGGGATCAGGGAGAGCATCCGCCCTACGGCACCAACCTGAGCATTCCCGTGGAAGCCTGCACCCGCTTCCACCAGACCAGCGGCACCCATGGCAAGCCCTTGTGCTGGATGGATAGTCCGGACGATTGGTCCGCACTTTTGGATTGTTGGGAGGAGGTTTATGCGGCGGCAGAAGTGGGTCCCGGCGACCGCATCCTTTTCGCCTTCTCATTTGGCCCGTTCCTCGGTTTTTGGACGGCTTTCGAGGCTGCAGCCCGCCGTGGATGCCTCTGCCTGCCCGGCGGAGGATTAACCACACTCGCCCGGTTACATCTCCTTCTGGATCAACGGGCCACGGTGTTGTGCTGTACGCCCACCTATGCGCTTCATCTCGCGGAGGTAGCTGCTCGGGAGAATCTGGATACCGGTGCCAATTCCATCCGGCGCATCATTGTCGCGGGCGAACCCGGCGGCAGCCTGCCTCATATCCGCGTGATGCTTCGCCAAGCCTGGCCCAAAGCCCGTATTTTTGATCATCACGGCATGACCGAGGTTGGCCCGGTAACCTACGAGTGCCCCTCTCATCCCGGTCACTTGCACATCATTGAAAGCGCCTACCTCGCCGAAGTGATGGATCCCGCCACCGGCCAACCCGTCGAAGATGGCGCGGTGGGCGAACTCATCCTTACGACGCTGACCCGCAGAGCCATGCCATTGCTGCGTTATCGCACGGGCGATCTGGTGCGGATGAAGCCAGCGCCCGAAGCAAGATGCGCCTGCGGTCGGGTTGAAAAACTGCTGGAGGGCGGAATTCTCGGACGGGTGGACGACATGGTCGTGGTGCGCGGGGTAAACATTTTTCCATCCTCCGTCGATGCCATCCTGCGCTCGGAACCTTCCGTAAGTGAATACCGCGTAGAGGTGGACCGCCGTTCACCCATGGTCCAATTGCAAATCGAGGTCGAAATTCAAGGAGAAGCAGTGAGTGCCGCCAGACTATGCGCAAACATCGAAGCCAAATTGCAGACCCTGCTTGCCTTGAAAGTCCCAGTTAAAACCACTGCCCCGGGCTCGCTTCCGCGCTTCGAAATGAAAGCGAAGCGGTGGGTGGAGAAGTCCTAGCTGCCGAGATCCAACACAATCTTCCCCAACGCTCCCGGACTCATAATGGCCGCATGTGCCTCTGCCGCCGCCGAAAGAGGAAACCGTTTGCCGATTACAGGCCGGAACTTCCCGCTTTCAAAACCCGCCAGCAATCCTCGCGCTATCTTCCCTCGTTCGGCAGGCGTCGTGTTAAACAAAAACAGGCCCAAAACATCCGCCTCACGCATCATCGCGTCGCGTGGATTAATCTCAACCGTGCCGCGCGAGCCAATCACCACCACCCGGCCGCGTGGCGCCAGCCACTTTAAGTCTCGTCCGAGATTTACGTTCGAAAGCATTTCCAAAATCACATCCACCCCGCGCCCCTTCGTGAACTCCAACAGGCGTTCCTCAATATCTCCGGCGTGATGGTCCAGCGCGAGGTCCGCGCCTTCTTTCATCACCAAGGCCCGCCCTGCCTCAGTTCCCGCAGTCGCCACCACGCGCAGCCCACCCCATCGCGCCAGTTGGATCGCCGCAATCCCGACCCCTCCCGATCCTCCGTGAATCAACACAGCCTCACCAGGTTTGGTGCGCGCCCTCTGAAACAAGGCCCTGTAGGCTGTAAAGTAAGGAACATACACCGCCGCGCCCATCGCCATCTCGAAGCCGGCAGGCAACTCGTGGACCTGATCCAGACCCGCCAAAGCAAACTCCGCATACGCGCCACTCAGCGTGCCACTCGTGTAAATTTTTCTGCCCACCCATTCCTGCCCAACACCTTGGCCGACTGCGACCACACTTCCTGCAGCGTCGGATCCTGGAGTATAAGGGCGGGGCAGCGAGGGATTGGAGCCTGATCTGAGATAAGTCTCCACCGGATTGATGCCAACCGCTTGGATCTTCACCAGCAAAGTCCCCGGCTTAATATCAGGCACAGGGATTTGCTCGGGTTGAAGAACTTCCGGCCCTCCAAACTCGTGTACCCGAATCGCGGTCATTGCGGATGGAATCATCCTCCAATCATCATCACGGGGTAGCTCGCGCGTCAACCCCTCCAGCCCCAACTTTCACGATTCATGGACGCACTTGTCCCTTGGGATACATGAAAGGGGAAGCGAACCGGACACCTATCTTGCTTTTCCTACACCGACTTTGACTGGACTTTTAGTTACTAAGCATCGAACAGTTCTGAATGCCGCAACCAAAACGAACACCAACAATCTGACAACTCAATTTCTCAAACTCAATATTATACATTACCAAAACCATAACGCATAAAACCCCATTATCCATGGCTTTCAGCTGTTTAAACGCACCAAAACCGTTGCCGCGACAAAGACGGCGAGCCCGCAAAATCCAAACCAAGGTAACATGTGAATAAATAATAACATTTCCATAATCTCAGTGACGGCGTGTGGTTGCACTCCTGTCTCACTCTGCCTATAGAGACACGCTTTATTTGCGGAAAGTTTCAAACTTGTTAATAAATATTCACAGCTCCATGCGCACCTCAACGGTAAGCCACAACATATCCTGCTCTGCCGACGTCAAAATTCGTCACCGGATTCCATCTGGCACGCTATCTCCCAACGTGTTACAGTTCCCTCTGAATCACCCGATAATAGGGGTAACCATGTCAGTTATGACTGCTCTGAAAACCGACGTTGAATTACGTCAGCAGGTTGCCGAGTTGCGCAAAGATCAGCGCAACGGGCATGCCGCCGCGCACATTCTGGCCACCTACGCCTTGCTCGCCCTGAATTTCTGGGTGCTGTACCGATATCCCTCTTTGCCGGTTTACGTCGCCAGCTTCTTTTTCATCGGCCTGATGCAGTACCGCCTGGTCATGTCCACCCATGAAGCCACCCACAAAAGCCTCTTTTTCCCGGCTTCCTTGAACGACGCGGTCGGCGTGTTTCACTCCGCACTAATGGGCATTTCCTTTTTCAATTACCGCAAGACTCACCTTGAACATCACAAAAACCCCCAGAGCATCGAACAGGATATCGATTCGTACATTTACCGCCCCCTGCTTGAAACCAAACCCGGCGTGCGCCGATTGAGCCTGCTCGTATTCGGAGTGGTGTGGGATGTCTGGGAAAAGATTAAACGCAAACTGTTCGGTGCAAAGCGTGTCAATGAACAGGAGGTCAGCACCAAGAATGTACAAGGCCTTTTCGCTCAGATGGCCCCGATCATCGTCTGCCAGCTCGCGTTAATGGCCTTCTTCACCTTCGTCCTCCAATGGTGGATGTATTTCGCACTCTGGGCCGCCCCTGTTACCTTGATTGCCCTTTCCTTGGATCGCGCCAGAACCTTCCTCGAACACGGCTATCAGTACATTTTCTCCAACCAGACTTGGGAAAGCTTTAAGGACGCCCCGCAGTGTACCATCGACATTGATACCAACGCCTTCGAGCGCTTCTTCTTCGCTCCCTTCGGTTTTGCTTACCATCAAGCCCACCATACCTATCTGACCGTTCCTTTCTACAACCTTCCCCAACTCGCTAATTTGCTTGAGGAAAAGGACGTCAAGTACTACCGCCGCGTGCAGGGATCCTACGTCGGCATTCTTACCAAGATGATCTGGGCCGCGAAATGAGTACTAGTGCAACCGAAGGCAAAGACGGCTCCTGCCTCATTTGTCAGGACAAAAACTGGCGGCTGATTGTCCGTTCAGAGGACGTTGAGTACCACTGCAAGCCCGGCTTTTTCGACGTGGTGGCCTGCGCTTCATGCGGCCATCATTACGTCCACCCCCTTCCTCCCTACGAGGAGATCGCCTCCATTTATCCCACCACCTATTACACGGTGAACAAAAAGTCACCGCTCTGGCTGGACGGCTGGTTTTACGAAAAGAAGCTGGCCTCCGACGCCCACAAACTCCGCAATTCCCTTCGCCAGTTCAACATTAAGTCCATCGTCGACGTCGGTTCTGGTGAAGTCAGCCGCCTTGCCCAGTTCAAAGACGCCTTTGGCGGCGGCGTGGAAGCCATCGCCTTCGATCTGCAATTCAACGACAGCATCGTCGAAGACGCCAAAAAGGCCGACATACGCCTGATCACCGGAAATGTTGAAACCGACGTCAGCCGGCTGAAGGACAACGGCCACGATCTAATCGTCATGCGCCAATTGGTCGAACACTTGCGCGATCCCAAACTGGCCATCGCCAACCTCGCCCGCAAACTCGCCCCCGGTGGCCTCATGATCATCGACACCCCCAATCGCGGCGGTCTCGACTACCAGCTTTTCAAAAAACAACACTGGGGCGGATACCATATTCCCCGCCACTTCCATTTGTTTACCCAGCCGTCTCTAGTCAAAATCGTCGAAGACGCAGGTCTCCGCATCTACAGCAAAGGTTACATCCCAAGCATGGGTTTCTGGATCATCAGCCTGCGCAACAAGCTGGGATTGAACAGCATGGGCGCTGGCGATTCATTCTGGGAATTTCTCCGTTACAAGAACCTGTTCGTCTCTGGCAGCTTCATCGCTTTCGACACCCTCCGGGTCAAACTGGGCCTGCAAACTTCCAACCAGTTCGTGTGGGCCCAAAAACCGTAGCCGAGTTGGGAGGATGGACGTAACCATGGAAAACACCGACTTCACGGAATGGGCCACCGGTGCTTGTATAAACATCGGGGGGGGGCGGAGACAAAATTCGTTGTTCGATTTCTTCGTTCTATCGTCGTCTTAAAATCCCGAAGGGATTTCGTCCTCCAGCCCAATGGTTGCCGAGTCCGACGAGGCAACCTTGGGTCACCTTGCCCCCCAAGCCAGACAACCGCAACGCGGTTGTGCCTATCAGGACCGACGCAACCACGTTGTGGTTGTGGATGCAACATCCATCGGCACCCAATGTAGCTCGTATCTCGCAACATTGGGCTGGAGGACGGAATCCCATTGGGATTCCCGGATGAAGGAGCCACAGCGCCCTCTTTCGCTTTGCATATGTCTTCGCCTCAAAAATCTGAGTGTTTTCTGGGAATTTAAGAATTTTGTCTCACACCCCGCCAAAACCAGTCCCGTCAGGGACGGCAGATCAATCCCTTTGATCCTTGCGACGGATTGCGGCCATCTTGGAACCGTCAAAAAAAATGCGCCCATCCCCGAGCTATTTATATTTTTCTCAGTCGAAAAGATGAAGGCTGGTGTCTAACCTCCACCAAATGAAGTTACCGTTGCGCCTTTCGCTCGTTCCCTTGCTAATCATCCTCGCCATTGCCTTATCTTCCTCCCTTCGCGCAGGCGAACCCATGGTCGAAATGCTCCAAGCCACTTGCCGCATCACCCACGACGGACACTCCGGCACCGGCTTCTTCGTTCGCCGAGACAAGGAACTGCTTCTCGTCACCGCCGCCCACGTCTTTGAGGAATCCACCATCCCCGAATGCAAATTGATCCTGCGCGAGAAAAAATCCGGGGCTGTTGCGGCGCGGCGAGAGTTCGCCATCATCGTCCGCAAAGACGATCAACCGCTCTGGAAAAAACATGCCACCGAAGACGTCGCCGTCATTCGAGTTGAGCTCCCCACAGAAATCGAATTTAAGGCCACCCCGTTCGACCACATTCTGCAAGCCTCCTCCTCCGGCGAAAGCGAGATCAAGGTCGGACAAGAAGTCTGGCTCCCGGGCTACCCCGCTCAACTCGAGGCCAACGCGGCCGGTTGGCCCGTTCTCCGACGCGGCTCTGTCGCCTCCTACCCCTTGTCGCCGGTGGCTTCCATGCCCACCATGCTCATCGATATCAAAAGCTTCGGCGGCGACAGCGGCGGCCCCCTCTTCACCATCATCAACGGCACCCCGCACCTTGCCGGAATAGTCGTAGGCATGCACCGACAGACCGACCACACCACCTCCGACTTCGAAGACCGCACCATTCACACCCCTCTAGGCCTCGCCATTGCCATCCAACCCGCCATCATCGCCCAAACCATCGATCTTCTAAAACACTAACAGCAGCACCGAAGGCACGCGTCTCTAGGTCACCCAGTTCCAGACCGCGTAGCGGTCAAAGCCATTAGCCGGGGGTAAGCGAGGAACGACACCCCCGGAACCCGGTCCCTAAAAGCCAATCGACCCCATCGGGGTCGCAGCCACCTCATGCCCACTCATCCCCCCGACCCAACAATGATCCCTCCTCAATCCAAAAACCTCTCATCATATTCAATCTCGGCCCGTTCCAACATCTCGATCCATTCCTCCCGAAACGACTTCACCCGATGATGCTCCTCCTGGTTCGCAATATAACTACGAACGGCTTCCCGCGATGTCGCACTCACCGAAAACGCCGCATACCCATCCTGCCACGCAAAACCCCTCACCCCAACCTCCGCATGCATCCAAGCCGATGACCCCTTCTTTAAATCCCTCACTACATCCGCAATACAATGCGTCGCCCTGAGTCCGAACAACAAATGCACATGATCGGCCACCCCACCTACTCCCTCCGTGAACCCGCCCATCCCCCGAACCGTCCCTCCTAGATACTCGTGAAGCCGCCACCGCCATTCCGGCACGATCAACCCCCCCCGGTTCTTCGTCCCAAACACCACATGATAATGAAGACTCAGATACGTCGCTGACATAAAGCCAATCGCTGGCATCCCTACAGGATGCGGAATTTTTTCGGTGCCGGAATTCCGGGGGTGTCGTTCCTCACACCCCGGCTAATTGCTGCTAAGCCTACGGCTTGAAAAACCATCCCCTCAATCCCCAAATTCCTTCCAGCCCCCCAGACCGCGTAGCGGTCAAAGCCATTAGCCGGGGGTAAGCGAGGAACGACACCCCCGGAAACCCATCCCTCCAAAAAATCGACCCCATCGGGGTCGCAGCAACCCTTCCTCTCTCTCGAGCCTTGCTCACCAGTTTGAGCCATCCCATCTGGATCGCCCCATTCCAGACCGAGGAGCGGTCCCTGCCATTAGCCCGGGGTAAACCCCGTTCCTACGGAGGACACCCCGGGAACCATTCCCCAAAATCGCATCGACCCCATCGGGGTCGCAGCACCAACACTGCTGCCGGCTCCACCTTGGCCACGACGATCAGTTCACTCCCCTCTACTAATTCGTCGAACTGAATAAACGCCACCGTGGAACCTATCGACGAACAGTGATTGCAATCTAATCATCGAAGCAGCGACCTGATCATAATAGTCATTCATTGCTTGGGTATCCTTTATTTTACCACAGTGTCTGCCCTGCCGTTGACCCGAAAAGCAAACCGTTTGGATGGTCGATCTGCCGCACAAGCTGTTTACTACTTGTCAGAGCACCGTTTAGAGATGATGCAGAACGGTCCCAAGCGTTGCAATCGTTGACTGCATTTGTTTTCCTGCTTCGGTGTTTAGCCTGATGAACGACGCTTGATCCGGGTCAGCACTCCGTGGAATTTCAACGAGCTCATCCAGTTTGCTTGTCAAGCACTAGTTTGATCAGAAAACAACGATAAGTCATTGCGTAAACTTTTATTGTTGCTTTATTTTTATGTTCTGCTATTTTGCTCTCATGCAATTGAAAAACGAACCTAGCACCATCGCCCCCGACCACTCCACCCTCGTCAACCGAATCCGACAAAGAGCCTACAACCTCGTGGAGAGCGGCAGACTCACCCCACAAGATCTTCAAATCATCTTCGAACTCGAAACCCAGATTCAGGAACGCCTGAACAAACTCCAAATAGAGGAGAAAATGACTGATAAACGCCCATATTTAGAGGAAATAAACCAAACAGTCCACGACACTACTCTCCCCTTCACTCGTTCGACTCATCGCAGCAACCCAGCCGAACAAACCAAAGCCAAACGCAATTCCCCGAACCTAACCACCGCTCCACACGCATCCAAAGTCGCCCCACGCGAATCAGCAACTCTTCGGCACTCGCAAATACAACATTTTCCCTCAAGATCACGGACCACCATACAACACAATCATCAAACCCAATCCACACTCCACCTTCTCCTTAGCCAGGTAATAAACAAACCCGCTTGGCCCATGCCTCCGCCAAAACGCGCTCCGTTTAATCCCGCGTTCGCCGTAACGCAGGCGATCCCCGCCCCTCGCCGTCACTCAACCACGTAAGCTTCAAAACACTTTCTTCCTTCAACCTTCAAATTTTACAGGCCAACTCTGGGAGTGCTATCTGTCCCCCTTCTAACTTCAAAACTTCTCAAACCTGTTCTCAGCTTCAAACCAGCTCAAATCACTCCCAGAGTCGTCCTGTTCTAAGTCCCTTGTCCCCTCAACATGTGGTGCACGCGAACGCGCGCCCGCATGTCTTTTTTTACCCCTCATTCGCAATCGCGGATGCGGGGCTTATTTTTTCCGTTCAATGGGCATGGCGGCTTTTTCCCAACCGTTAAAACCCGCTGGCATTTCGGCCATGAATTTGAAATTCAGGGTTTCCAATTTTTTACAGGTGCGCGCACTCCGGCCGCCGGCGGCGCAATGAATGAGATACGGCTGATCGGGGTCAAGCTGCTTGACCTTCGCCTCAAAATCTTCGGCCATCATGTTAATATTGATCGCGCCAGGGATGTGGCCGCTGGCAAATTCCTCGGGTGTGCGGACATCAAGCACCGGGGCGCTGGTGGTTTGGCGCAGGCGGTCGAACTCGGCAATTTCAACTTTGACGTGGGGACCGGCGGCGTAAGGCCATTGGATCGGCAATTTCAAAGCCCATCGACTGCCGTTTTGCAGGAGGCGCATAAAAGAAGCTTCCTTGAAATCATTAGTGTGCCCCAAGGATGTGTAAAAAACTCGGCCGGTTCCGTTGGTGGTCACCCAGGCCACTGGTTCAGCGGGTTGACCAGCCACAGTCCCCGTGAGCAGACTCAGGCAATTTCCCCGCAATGGATTGTTCAGGTAGAGGGAACCTGATGAAGTCCATCCGGTCACGCCAAACAGCAGTGGTTGGAGGGCGGCATCCGCAGCCAGCGCGATGGTCGGGGTCAGTTTGTTATCGAGGTGGTTGTGATAATTGCCCCCCAGCACCTCGTGATCGAACTCTTTCCAATTCTCGAAAGAATGACTGGCCGTGCGTAAGCCCACCAGAGGTTTGCCTTTGCTCAAATAGGTTTTGAAATGGGCCAACTCGCTCTCGGGCAGCGTCATGCGCCGCATGAAAAGGACGAGCAGATCCGCCGTATCCAAAGCCTCCAACCCCGGTATGGTTTGCTGATCAGCAGCTTCGGGCCTCAACAACAAGACAGTCTGCGCGTTGAGATTGGTTCGCAGCATTTCAGCCAAAAGGGGCAGAGTCTGGCGGGATTGATACTCGTACTCGCCGGAGATCAGCACAATCTTGGGCTGGACGGCCAAGACCGGCCCAATCCACCCAAGACACGCCGCCAGCAAAGCCCAAGTGCGCAACAAGTGAAAATTCATCCCCCTCAGCTAGGCCAGCTGCAGACTTCTGTCCACTGAATAAGCAGGGTGTGGCGGTCTTCAAATTTGAAATGTGCTCAACTGGTGATCCTTGCCCTTGATGCTGACCGTTTGTATAACCAGAGGAGTTTCCCCGTTCTGACTCATGCGTATGACACCTAAGTCCAAAGCATTTTGTGCGGCACTCGCCCTGGCGTTTGCAGGCTCCAACAACTTCAGCTTGTCGGCTGCGAACTGGCCGCAATGGCGCGGGCCTGATTTCGACGGCTCATCCCCGGAGAAACATTTGCCATCGAGTTGGAGCACCACCGACGGTGTCTTGTGGAAAGCTCCCCTGCCCGGCCCCGCCGGCTCGACGCCCATCGTTTGGAAGAACCACGTTTTTGTCACCTCGCCGGACGCTGAAAAAAATCTGGCGTTGATCGCGCTGGATCGAAAAACAGGCAAAGTGCTCTGGCAAAAAACCGTCGCCGAAGGTGATCGCACCGTGGGCCGGAACAACATGGCCTCCCCATCCCCCGTCACCGATGGAAAGCTGGTCATCACCATGTTCGGAACGTCGGATATTGCGGCGTTTGATTTCGAAGGGAAGGAGATTTGGAAGCGCAATCTCGGCCGCGATTTCGGCAAGCTGGCTGTGATGTGGATCTATGGTTCCAGCCCGATGCTGCATGATGGAAAATTATACGTGCAGGTGTTGCAGCGCGACAATCCGGCTGATTATGCCCACGCCGTCGACGGCAATCCCAAGCGTGAATCGTACCTGCTTTGCATGGACCCGAAGACCGGCAAGGATATTTGGAGGCACGTGCGCCCCACCGACGCGATCAAGGAATCCAACGAAGCTTACTCAACTCCCATGCCCGTAAAAACGGCCAAGGGCACGGAAATCGTGGTGCTGGGTGGCGACTATATGACAGGTCACAGCCCCAAAGACGGAGCAGAACTCTGGCGTGCCGGCGGACTGAATCCGAAGCACGATCCTTGGTGGCGCATCGTCCCCTCCCCTCTATCCGCAGACGGACTTATTTTGGCAAGTGCGCCCAAGCGTGATCCTGTCTTCGCCTTCAAAACGGGCGGCAAAGGTGATATCACCACCTCGGAGCTGGCTTGGACGTTCAAGGAAAACCCAACTGATTGGTGTACCCCACTGTATTATCAGAGCAAAATTTTTGTCCTCGATGGCGACAAAAAAGTGATGACCTGCCTGGACCCAAAAACGGGAGAAAAGAAATGGCAGGGCCAGCTTGGAGTGCGCGAAACCTTCTGGTCCTCCCCCACGGCGGCGGATGGAAAAATTTACTGTATCGGGGAAGGCGGCACAGTGGTGGTACTTTCAGCCGGGGATGAGTTCAAAATTCTAGATACCATAAAAATGGGTGAGGCTCCGGTAAAATCCACCATTGCGGTGGCGGAGGGGCAGATTTTCATCCGCACAGCCCAGACCCTCTACTGCATCGGCAAATGAGGGAACCCGGCCGTTGCAGCGTAACCACCCTGCTCTATTTGTTTGATGAACAGGACCGGGTTTTGCTGATGCGGCGCGCTCAGGAACCCAACCTTGGCATGTGGAGTCCTTGTGGTGGCAAAGTGAATTTGAACGAGGGTGAGTCTCCCTATGAAGGGGCGGCCAGAGAAGCTCGGGAGGAAACGGGGCTGGTGGTGGACCCTTCCCGGCTTCATCTCACCGGCGTGATCACGGAACGCGACGACACCACTCAAAAACATTGGCTAATGTTTTTGTTTGAGGTGAAAATTCCCATCACCGAAATACCTGCACCCCACCGCGAGGGGGCGTTTGGATTGTTTACTCGGGAAGAGTTGGTGGATTTACCCGTGCCTTCGCAGGATCGCGATGTGTTGTGGCCCTACTTCTGGCAAAACCGGGGCGGATTCTTTGCGGCACGCTGCCATCTTTCACGCGAAAGTCCTGCGAAGTGGGTGATTGAGGAGTCGAAAAAAGAATCCGCCATCCCCGGCCCCACTCTTTCAACCACGAGCAAGTGAGACCGGGAAGGCGGAAACCACGCTGCCTTTCGCCTGAAAAAACTCGCTTAAGACCCAACACATTGGCAGGACCAATTTTGCTTGGGTCAAAACTACGGGCTCGCGCAAGATATAGCAGATTCACTGCCAACTTTTAGAAAGCCAATAATTTACGCCAAACAATTAAGGTTACACGGCACGTCCCCTCTAGGGGCGTGAAAATCACGCATGCAAAGTCGTTGCGCGACGGATGGCCAGACCGTAGAAAAACGATGTGCCGGACGAACCCATCATAGATCTTCACAGCGACCATTACTTTATGGGCGAGGCTTTGCGCCAAGCGCAAAAGGCTTATCTCGCCGGAGAGGTGCCTGTGGGTGCGGTAATAGTGCGCGAAGGGCGAGTCATAGCGCGCGCCTTCAATCAAGTGGAGATTTTGAAAGACGCCACCGCGCACGCCGAAATGCTGGCCATCACCCAAGCGGAGCAAGTGGTGGGCGATTGGCGGCTTAACGGTTGCACATTATACGTCACCAAAGAGCCATGCCCGATGTGCGCGGGCGCGATCGTGCATGTCCGGCTGGACCGGGTGGTGTTTGGAGCGTCCGACGCCAAAGGAGGAGCCGCAGGAGGAGCTCTCAACCTGCTTCAATTCCCCGGCCTCAACCATCAAGCGGATACCACCGCAGGCGTGCGGATGGAGGAATGCCGCTCCATGATCGTTTCCTTCTTCGCCGAGCAGCGCGCCCTGCGCAAAGCGGGTCAGGGCGGACCCCCCTTGGCCTCAACTGACGGTGACGAGTGAAACCTTTTCGTTCTTCTCGTTGCGGACAATACCTTGGGCTCGCTGGTCAATAGTCAGCTTGCCATCAATGACAAAAAGATAGTGGTGCGGGCCATGGCTCAGGGGAACCTGGCCGACCCAACCGCCATCAGGCTGTCGCTTAAGCGGATTTGCCACAGGTGACCAATCATTGAAATCTCCTGAGATTGATACCGATGCTGCATCCGGGGCGTAGCACACGAAGTTGATCGGTTTAATTGTTTTTTTTGCTGAATAGCGATTCAGCACCGTTTGAGTACCGTTGTTCGTCATATACCGAGTGTAGAATGAAGCAATACTCGGGCCGCAGGTCAATACTCGGGCAAGATTTTCGCATGAATCACATCGATAAGGCACATCGCCCCGCACAGCCCAAATTCGAGTCCGAAAGAAACCGGGCCCCAGCAGCATGAAATCTTACAGCAATTAGTAAGAACCCAGTCCTGGACTGATCATCAGAACAAGGAATCTGATTTCCGAATGCGATCACAGCCAAAGCATTTTGCGCACTGAGAATCCTGCAAATTACCCGTTCGCGTCAGAGCTGCCGTGACTTATGCCCATCTTTTTGCGCTTGCGGTAAAGTGTGGCCTGATCAATTCCCAACATCTGGGCGGCTTCCACCAAACTGGGTGTGTTTGATAGAATTTGGCGAATGTGCTGGTTTTCCAATTGTTCCAAAGAAACCAGATCGCCCGGTTTAGCGTGACCGACCGGGGCCGTTGAAGGAGCGTGTTGACGGACTTCCGATGGAAGGTCGCAGGGCTTGATGCGCGGATCCCCGGCCATGATTACGGCGCGCTCGACGGCGTTCCTCAGCTCACGCAGGTTTCCCGGCCAGGAATGGTTATGCAGGCAGGCAATGGCTTCCTCGGTAAAACCCTCAACCTGCCGTCCGCATTGAAGGGCAAAATGCGTTGCATAATGACTGGCGAAACGTTTGAGGTCAGCGGGACGCAGCCGAAGAGGAGGCATTTCCACGGTGATGACATTGAGCCGGAAATAAAGATCCTCGCGAAACGCGCCTTCGGCCACCCGTTTTTTCAAGTCACGATTAGTGGCGGCAATGATTCGGAGTTTCGATTGCCGCGTCACGTTCTCTCCCAAACGCTCATATTCCCTCTCCTGCAACAGCCGCAGCAGCTTGGGTTGAATTTCCATGGGCAGATCGCCTATTTCGTCCAGAAACAAGGTGCCGCCCTCCGCAGCCTTAACCTTGCCCCAGTGGTCTTTGACAGCCCCAGTGAACGAGCCTTTGACATGGCCGAACAAATCACTTTCCAGAAGCTCCTTAGAAAGGCTTGGGCAGCTCACCGTGACGAAAGGCTGATCCGCAAGGTGGCTTTGCTGATGGACGGCCCTCGCCGCCACACTTTTGCCCGTGCCGCTTTCGCCCAGAATCAGGATGGAGGCCGGAGTTTTGGCGGCGCGCAGCAAAACATCCATAACCTCCTCCATAGCCCGGCTTGTGAAGTCGAAAATCGGCTCAACGCTCTGGGTTTTGGTTTCCGTGACTTCCTGCTCCAGTTTTTGGATGCGCTGGCCCATCTGTCGAAGCCGTTGCAAACGCGCAAGCACAGTGAGAAACTGTTCTTTTTGGAAGGGCTTTTCCAAAAAATCCACCGCCCCTCGGCGCATGGCCTCAACAGCAATTTTCACACTTCCCAAGGCAGTGAACATCACCACCGGCAGTTCGGGATTCAGTTTTTGGATTTCGACGAGAATATCCAAACCGTTCTCGGCGCCCAGGTTCACATCGAGCAGGACCCCGTCGAACTTATCCTCCTTTAGCCGGTTCAAGCCAAGCTGGCCTGTGGCGACGCCCTCGGCGTAGTGATTCAGATCGTCGATCAGGTAACAGGTCGCATCGCGAAATGTTTTGTCGTCATCGATTACAAGAAAATCCATGCGGTATTTTATGCTGTGGGTCTGGGCAGCCGAACTGTAAACGAGGCCCCGGCCCCGTGGACACTATCGCAAACCAGCTCGCCGCTCATCATTTTCACCAGTTTTTGTACAATGCTAAGGCCGAGTCCGGTCGAGGGCTCCCCTCCCGTCGGTCGGGCTGAGAGCCTACCATAACGGCGAAACATCCGGGCTTTGTCCTCCTCGGTAAAGCCCGGGCCAAAATCGCGGACGCAACACTTCACGTGGTTGTGCTCCTCCTCCACCATGACGGAAATCGTCCCGCCCGGCGGGGAAAACTTCACCGCGTTGGAAAGCAGGTTGTCGAGCACATGATCCAGGGCTGAGACATCGGCCACGACCCCAGTGTCGCCGTCGGGAAGGTCCACCCTAAGCTCAAGCTGCTTGCGTCGCATGGCCTCGCGATATTGGTGGACGGCCTGCGAGGCGGCGGCGGAGAACTGGATTTTTTGGGGTTTGAAAGCAAAGCATTGATCCGCCTCGGCATTGGCCAGAAATTCCTCGACGAAATTTAGCATCTGGCTGCTTGAGCGCAGGATGTTGTCAATTAACTGCGCGACGCGGGGGTCTTTTAGGCCCCCAATTCGGTCCTGCAGCAACTGGGCGGTCATTTGCATTCCCCCCAGATGCCCCTTCAAATCGTGCGTGAGAATTCCCAGCAGTTCGTCCTTGTCCTCGGCCACCTGTTTGAGCCGGTCGCGGGTTTGCTTGAGGGCGACTTGGGTCTTCACGCGGGCGATCAACTCGGCGTGATTAAAGGGTTTGGTGAGGAAATCCACACCTCCGGACTCCAGCGCCCGCACCACCAGGTCCTTGTCATCGGCAGCGGAAAGAAAAATGACGGGGAGGTGCCTCCACTCCGAATTGGCCTGAAGCCGCCGGCAAACCTCCACCCCGTCCATCTCCGGCATAAACAAATCCAACAGAATCAGATCGGGCAAAATGAGGCCGAGACGCTTTATCGCTGTTGGGCCGTCCACAGCGGGAATGATCTCATAACCCAGCCGCCCCAAGACTGAGCCAACAATTTGGATATTAGCAGTTCATTGAAAAAGTGACAGTTTGTTTGAAACGTGCTTGGGCAGCGTTCGTCTAAATAAACATGCGCGGAAATGTGGATGCCCAAGCCGACATGTATTGCCTGATCTCGCCCGAAAGCCGGGTGCCGAAGGATCA
>JANYDC010000018.1 GCA_025359965.1 Pedosphaera sp. | reverse complement strand
CTCTGCCACCGCACTCCATACTTTCCCGCCTAACCATTCGATGAGAGCCGTTATTTTAGCTGCTGGAAAGGGCACGCGCATGCGCGAGCTTACCCAGGAAATTCCCAAGCCCATGCTGCCCGTTCAAGGGAAGCCGATTCTCGAACATATCGTCGAAGGATTGCGCGGCATAGGAATCAAGGAATTTTGCATCATCACCGGGTTTCGTGCTGACACTATCGAATCGCATTTCGGCGATGGCTCGCAGTGGGGTGTTCATATTATTTACGCGCGGCAGGAGGTGCAGGATGGCACTGGCAAAGCTCCTGAACTGGCCAAGGAATTCGTGGGTGATCAGACTTTTCTTCTGACCTACGGCGATATTTTGGTGAAGCCCGAGACTTATGCGCAAATGCTGGCACGCTATGAATCGAGGCGGTACGATGGACTTGTCACCGTAACGGGCAGCGAGGATGTGACACAGGGCGGCCTGTTCTTTTTTGATTCCACCTTTTGCCTGAGCAATCTCGTGGAGAAGCCATCGCTGGCCCGGGTTGAAGAGCTTCGCGCTCAAGGATGGCTCAAACAGGGTGAACCCGCGTGGTACAACGCTGGAATTTACATCTTTGAACCCGTGCTCTTTCAATACACGGCGAGGCTGGAAAAGTCCCCGCGAGGTGAGTATGAGCTGACCGATGCACTCACTGCCATGCTGGCGGCTCGTCATAAAATTGCGGGCGTGGAAATCAAAGGCCGCTGGGTCGATGTGCGCGACCCGGAAGTCCTCGCCACCCTTCAGGAAGGTTTGTAGCCATGACCGCCTCACCGCAGCGCATCATCGTCAGGGGAGTCAACTGGCTGGGTGATGCGGTGATGACTTCGCCCGCCCTTCAACGCCTGCGCGAGGCGAATCCCAGGGCCCACATCACGCTTCTGACTCCGCAGAAATTGGCCGACCTCTGGATGCATCATCCTTCCCTCGACGAAGTCTTCTCCGTTCCAAGTTCCACCGGGTTGGCCAGCCTGGCCCTGCAACTCCGCAAACGCCGTTATGATACCGCGCTGATCCTGCCCAATTCGCCGCGCTCGGCCTTGGAGATGTGTTTGGCAGGAATTCCACGGCGCATTGGGTTGCAAGGCCGGTGGCGCAGCCTGTTCTTGACCGAAATTGTGCCGTCCCGAATAGGCACTGCGGCCATGCGAAAGCGCAGCGTGGATGAAGTGCGAAGACGCTACGCTGATGCAACGGCCCAACGGGAAACCTATCCTTCGGACAGCCACCACCTTTTTCATTACCTGCACCTTGCCTCGGTTTTGGGTGCCAAGACTGAGCCGCTTGCTCCGCATCTGGAAATCAAGGCGGCGGAACGGAATGATTTTTTTCTGAGGTTCACTAAGTCGCCCGAGGACGATGGCCGGTGGCTGGGCTTGAACGCCGGGGCTGAATACGGACCGGCCAAACGCTGGCCTGCCGAACGTTTCACCGAAGCCGCCCGACTTATCAGTAAAACCACCGGCCGACGCTGGCTGGTTTTCGGCGGTGCGGCCGACCAATCACTTGCAGACTCCATTGCCCAGACGCTCGGGCCCGAGTACGGGTTGTCGGTGGCGGGCCGGACCAATCTTCGCCAACTCTGCGTCGGTCTCAGCGCCTGTCGCGTGGTGCTCACCAACGACACCGGCCCCATGCACCTCGCCGCCGCGGTGGGGGCCAGGCTGGTCATACCTTTTGGCAGCACTTCGCCTGAACTTACGGGTGCTGGTTTGCCCGGCTCCGGCCGGGAAGGCTGGGTGTTGGGCGAGGCAGGTTGCGCCCCGTGTTTTTTGCGTCAGTGCCCCGTCGATTTCCGCTGCATGAAATCAATCTCTATCGAGACTGTGGTGCGAAAGGTCCTGTCCCAATTGGATTGAGCCGCTGACGGATCTGGTCAACAGCCCAGAGCGCGTGCTCGGCGATCAGAGGTTCGGCGTCGTGGCTTGCGCGTTCCAAATGGGGGAGTGCCTCGGACCCTCCGCAGTTTCCTAAGGCAACGCAGACATTCCGTAGCAAGCCCCGGCGTTTGGTTCGCAAGACTGGCGTTCCGGAAAATCGCGCTTTGAAGGCCGCATCATCCAGACTCAGCAACTCCACTAGGTCAGGTTCATTTAAGTCATCACGGCGGTGAGCCAGCATCAGGCTGCCTTCCTTCGCAAAACGGTTCCAAGGGCAGGCCGCGAGGCAATCATCGCAGCCGTAAATCCTACGGCCCATTAGCGGCCTAAATTCGAGTGGAATAGAACCTTTGAGTTCGATGGTCAGGTAGGAGATGCAACGCCGCGCGTCCAACTCAAAAGGCTGGGAAATGGCGTTGGTGGGACAGGCGGTCATGCAACGGGTGCAGGTTCCGCAGCGATTGGGCTCGGGCTCATCGGGAGAGATTTCCAGAGTGGTTAGAATCTCGGCAATGAAGAACCAGTTGCCCAATTGGCGGCTAATCAGACTGGTGTGTTTGCCCGCAAAACCAAGCCCCGCGCGCTGAGCCAGATCCCGCTCGAGAATGGGGCCTGTATCGACATACCACAGCGAACGCGTGCCTGCCCCGCCCATTTGGTCGAGGTCCACGGTTAGTTGTTTGAGTGGTGACGCAAGCACGTCATGATAATCAGAATGCTCGGCATAGCGGGCAAAAATACCGCGATTCGGGTTATTATCCGCGCGATCGGGTTGTCCATTTCTGGCGTAGCTCACAGCCAGACAAATCAAGGTGCGTGCTCCCTGGAGAACGAGTTGGGGATCTTCGCGTTTGGCTTTGCCGCGCTCAAGCCATGCCATGCCTCCATGGTTGCCTTGTTCCAGCCATCGCGCAAATTGATCCGCAGTCGCGGGAGCAGCGGCTGTGGTGAACCGGCACAGATCAAAGCCCAGCTCAAGCGCCCGGTTGCGGATTGCTTCCTTCACGGCGGAGTCTCGGTCAGGGGAAGAACACTGCGGAATTGGTAGGCGAGATGGCTGGCCATTTCGCGGAGCGGACGCGCCTCGCAGTTGAGCAGCATGTCGGCCTGCCGGTAGGCTGAATCGCGTTCGCCCAGCAACTCCCTGATGCGTGCCAGCGGGTCCGGACATTGAAGAAGGGGGCGGTGCGTTTGGTTGCGGATGCGGTGATAGATCGTTTCGGCCGAAGCCCACAGGCAGACCACCCAGGCATGCTGTTTCAGTGAATCGAGGTTGTCCTGATTAAGGATCAGTCCGCCCCCGGTTGAGATAACCAGGTTACGCCGGCAGCTGAGCTGGCGCACCATTTCACTCTCGATCTTACGGAAGGCAGGCTCGCCGTCCTCCGTGAAAATCTGCGCGATCCGGCGTCCCGTTTGCGTCTCGATCATTTCATCGGTGTCGACAAATTCAAAGTGCAGGATGCCCGCAACCAACCGACCCACGGATGTCTTTCCTGTGCCCATAAAGCCGGCCAGGGCAAGGTTGTGAATGGTTCGATCATCGCTACTCATGACGCTCCATCTAAATAGTCTTCGGCCCAAGCGTCGAGCCGGAACGCACGGGTGCTATCAGGGGGCTGAGTCGTTCTGCCATTCTTTGTTGTCGAAGATTTGCATACCGGGATGGGCGTCGCGGATTCGGATGGGAATGGCGCGGCCGCGGCCGACGAAGGTGTTGTGGTGAATTTTGCCTTGCACCTGCCGCGCGTGGATGAAGACGGTCTGATCGGCCCAATCCCCGGTGATCACTGTGTTTTCGTGAATCTCCACACCAGTCATGGGTTGTCCGTCCGTGCAAATCCACAAGCCCGCATAAGTGCGGTTTTTGCGCGAATCGTTTTCCGAAAGGTTGAAGCGTACAATGTTGTTTCGTCCGCCGAACAGGGCGTAGGGATAGCTGTAGAGCATGAAGCCGGGACCATCGTTGTCGTGACTGTAGTTGTATTGCAGCACGCAGGATTCGCAGCCGCCGTCGATATCGAAGCCGCCGCCATCGCGTCCACGGGTGTGGTTGGAGAAGCTTTCGCAATGTTCGATGGTGACATGGCGTGAGGCGTAAACCCAAATGCCCACGCCCCCCGCGATACGGTTGTCGCCCAGTGTGCCGTTGTCCCATGCTTTGCATCCAGTCACCAGTCCCCCGTCCACATGATACAGAACGATTCCGCTGCCGGTATGGTCGCGAGACGGTTTGGGATCGCCAGGGTTGGAGTAAGCCTGGCAATCCCTTACTTCGACGTCCTTGTGAGCGTAGGACGGGTCATCATAGGGAAGACGGCTGGCAACTTCCATGCCGCCACGACGGTTGTCGGTGAAGGCGCAGTGGTCTATGCGGACGTGTTCAAAACCCGTCCGTAATGCCGTGATGTTCAGCCCGAGCACGCCGAAGCCTTTTGCCGTAACGCCCACTACCGTCAGGTTGGTCAACGACCGACGTGTTTTGGAGGTGTTATCGCAGAGGATGCCGTGGCCGGTGTTCCGGGCGGAGCCGGCGCCTTCAACCACCAGATTGCTTAGCGTGATTCCGCCAAGGTTGAGCAACTGGATGCCCGTGCCCAAGCCAGCGGAGAGAACGGCTGGGATGCTGCCGCCGGAGGTGATGGTGAGGCCACTGGCCTCCGTCGGCATTGAGGACGAGTCCAAGTGCAAGTTGCCTTCGAAGCGGGAACCGCTTTCGAATTTGATGGAATCACCTGCATGGAATCGGGCGCGGTTAACGCGGGAGATGCTGCGCCAAGCTGAAGCCGGGGAAAGGCCATCGGAGGAATCGTTGCCCGTGGTGGTGACGTAGTAGTCGGAGGCGGCTGATTGAAGCATGGACGCCACGAGAACAAATGCATACGCGAGGCTACGGATGGTGAGAGTGGATCTCAGGCTACTTACGGAGAGACGAAAGCCATTGTCTTTCCGGATGCCGGGAGTTAATCGTTCTGTCGTCCCTCCGGGACTCGATCGAACGCGAACTCCTACCCAGCGATAAATCGCTGAGCTAGTTTCGGGCGTCCCTGCGGGACGTTCCGTTGCGGGATTCGCTGGCTCTTTCATTCATGATGACCAACCTAACCCTTGCAGATCATCAGTTGCTGTTGGATCTCAGAGGTATTCCTGAATCGTTTTGACCTGGTACCCGGATTTGCGGAGGGCGGCTATGCCTAGGGCAGCGGCTTTGGCTCCGCTGAGAGTGGTCATAATCGGCGTGCCAGTGTAGACGGCGGTGGTGCGGATTTTGATTTCGTCAGAGCGGGGGGTCTGGCCGGCCGGAGTGTTGATGACGAGCTGGATCTCTCGATTTTTGAGAAGGTCGATGGTGTTGGGGCGTCCCTCTGTGAGCTTGTAGATGCGGTTAACTTTGATGCCGGCTTTTTCCAGAACGGTTGCTGTGCCGCTGGTGGACACGATCTCGAAACCGAGGTCGACGTATAGCTTGGCGATATCGGCCACGTCGGCTTTATGGGCATCGCTGACGCTGATGAAGACGCGTCCGCCAGTGGGCAGCGGGGAGTTGGCGGCCATCTGCGATTTGGCGTAGGCGATGCCCAGATCGGCATCCAAGCCCATGACTTCGCCGGTGGAACGCATTTCGGGAGAGAGCAGGATGTCCTGTCCGTGGAATTTGTTGAATGGGAACACCGATTCTTTGACGGCCCAGTATTTGGGCCAAATCTCGTGGGTGAAACCGAGTTCTTTCAGGGTTTGACCGGCCATGACTTTGGCGGCGAGCTTGGCCAGCGGGACGCCGATGGCTTTGCTGACGAAAGGTACGGTGCGGGAGGCGCGCGGGTTGACTTCCAGCACGTAAACGATGTCGCCCTTGACGGCGTACTGCACATTCATCAGGCCAATGACCTTAAGTTCGCGGGCCATGGCGTGAGTGTACTCGCGAATTTTGTTGATGATGTGATCCTTCAACCCGTGCGGAGGCAGGACCATGGCGGCGTCCCCTGAGTGAACCCCGGCGAACTCGATGTGTTCCAGCATCCCGCCCATCACGATGGTGCCCTCGTCGGGGTTCTGGAACTGGCCGACATCGGTGATGCAATCGACATCGACCTCGGTGGCGTCCTCCAGGAATTTATCGACCAACACGGGCCGTTCCGGGGAAGCCTCCACGGCGAAACGCATGTAGTGGCTCAACTCGGAATCGGAGTAAACGATCTGCATGGCGCGTCCGCCGAGGACGAAGGAGGGACGCACCAGCACGGGGTAACCCAGTTTGCGCGAAGCTTCGAGGGCTTCGACTTCGTTGGTGGCCAGCCCGTTGGGCGGCTGCGGGATATTGAGTCTGGTCAACATGGCCGCGAACATTTTGCGGTCCTCGGCGATCTCGATGTTCTCGGGCGAGGTGCCGATGATGTTGACGCCATTCTTCTTCAGCGCCATGGCGAGATTGAGCGGGGTTTGTCCGCCGAACTGGGCAATGGCTCCCCAGCATTTTTCTCGTTCGTAGATGTGGAGCACGTCCTCAAGGGTGAGGGGCTCGAAGAAAAGTTTGTCGCTCGTGTCGTAATCGGTCGAGACAGTCTCCGGGTTGGAGTTGACCATGAGGGTCTCGTAGCCCTCCTCTTTGAGGGCAAAGGCGGCGTGAACGCAGCAGTAGTCGAACTCGATGCCCTGACCGATGCGGTTGGGGCCTCCGCCGAGGATCATTACCTTCTTCGTGTTGGTGATGGTAACTTCGTCATCGCCCGTATCGTAGGTCGAGTAATAGTAAGGAGTGTAGGCCTCAAATTCAGCGGCGCAGGTATCGACGAGTCGATAGCTTGGCACCAGGCCGATGCGTTTGCGCTCGGCGCGCACAGCGTCCTCGGTCTGTCCTGTCAAATGAGCGATTTGGCGGTCGGAAAATCCCAACCGCTTCGCTTTGGCCAAAAGGTCAACGTTCATCGGGCATGGAAGTTAACAAGGACAGCGAAAACGCAAAGGCGAAAATGGGGGGAGTTTAACCGCTGATGGTGCGGATTGCACGGATGGGAAAGACTAGGTGCGAGGAAAGGAGGGTTTTATTTCGATCAGTCCGTGCGCGGCGGCTGGTTCTGCCGGGCGCAGAACACAGCCTTGCTCTCAATCTGAGTTATTCGGATCGTATGCGGATGAATTGGCCGTGGCCGGAGGTTTCCATTCGCAGGCTATGGACCTGACCGTCGCCCACGATTTGATTGATGGCCTGCCAGTCCGGTGATTCGAGTGAGTCGGTCGCTTCGATGAAGTATTTAATTCCTTGGAGGCTGGGGAAGCTGAAGTTGAGTTGGCCGTCCTCAAGCAGGATGTTGCCGAGGGTGACATTTTGGGTGGGAGCACCTGGGGCGGCGAGGTAGAGGTAGACGGTGGAGGACCGAAGTTTGAGTGGAGGGGTGTCGGCGTTGCGGGCCTCGGCGACGATGGCATAACTTCCAGCGGGCACGTTGGACCAGGGCAGGCGGAAATCGATATCCTTGCCCGTGCCGATGGACAGGTCGTTGACAAAGTATTCCACACCGCTGGTATTGGCGATATCGCCGTCGACACTAAGCGTGAAGCTGGCGGGTGCAACGGTGGTGAAGGTGCCGACGATGTCGGCAAGGCCTTCGAAGCCACGGAGATGCACGGGCAGGAAATTAATGCAGGTGGTGCAGGTGGCGACGTTTCCCGCCTCATCGGTGGCGGTGAAGGTAATGCAAGTAGGGCTGTTTGTGATGGGGGAGCCGGGAGGAGGCTGCTGGGTGAGTATGATTTTTTGAGGAGGGCTGCAATTATCACTCACAACCAACTGGCCGAGCAGGTTGGGCAACCCCTTGGGCCACACATCCACAGTGCGATCAGGCGGGCATTGGAGCGATGGAGGGGTGTGATCGCCCATCTCCAGAGTCATCTCGCAGATCACAGGAGCTCCAAACCCATCGGTCACGCAGAGGGTCACAGTATAAAGGCCGGGAGAGTAATTGTGGGTGAGCGAGACGAGTGTGAAGTTGAGGGAGATTCCAGCGGGAATTGTGTTGGTCTGGACGGGGTTTCCATTGATTTTCCAGGTGACGGTGAGGGCGTCCCCATCCGGGTCCATGACCCCCGCATTAATAACATAGTTTTTACCGACGGCCGGGTCGCACTCGGTGCGGACATTCGGTGGGCAATCGAGGACGGGGGGGTGATTGCCGTCCTTGCATCGGAGAGAAATGCAGTGGGTGAAGGAACAGCAGGAAACAAATTGTTTGTCGTGGAGGGAAATGCGGAGGCAGGCCTGATCGCAGGGGGCGTTCGTGGCCGCGATGGTTATGGTGAGGTTGGTGGACTGGCCGTTGGCAAGAGGCGGGGTGAGGGCGATGACCGGGTTTACGACGGAGGCGCAACCTGCGGGATCAGGAACGACCACGAGGTAGGCGGCGGTAACCCCGGAGAGGTTGGTGATGGTCATGGACCATGAGAAAGTGCCAGCCGCAGAATCGCATTTGATGGATTCGGAGCCGATGATGCCACAGCAATCGGGAAGGTTGAGGCATTTGGGGATCACGCAACATTCATTAAAATCAGGTGTGTGGGCGGCAACACGGAAGCAGAGGGTGTTGGTCTTGACGTCTGGGCTCAGGGTGAAAGTGATGCTGGTGCAGGCGCCCTCGCCCGGAGCGAGAGGAGGGTTGAGGTTGATGATCTGGCTGTCCACAGTGACACCGGGTGGCAGGTCTAAAATCACTAGGTGGCCGTTGGTGAGGGTGCCCGTGTTGGTGACACAGAAGGACCAGTTGAAGGAGTTGTTGCCGAGGCATTCAAGGCGCTCGTTGTTGAAGGTGATGCAGTCGCAGCAGCGATAGACTTCAACATCGCCAAGGAAGTTTTTGTCCGCGGTGGCAGTGTCGCCATCGGCGTCAATCAGGTAGCTCGTTTGTGAGCCGGTGGAGGCGGGCGTCAGAATGGCTAGGCCGTAGATGAGGGGTGGGTTGGGAAAGCCGTTGGGGGCGAAGAGATCGCCGGTGGCATAGACCAGGTCATCGCAAGAATAGTCCACGCCACCTTCGGTGTTGTTTGGGAAACCGGCCGGCCCGATGTTGTATTGCTTGTTGAAAGTCCATGTGGTGCCGGAAAGTGTGAATTCCAAGGCGCGGGAGTGGTGGGCTGGTCCGGTGTTGAGATTGGTTAGAACCGCCGTGCAAAGACCGCGTTCACCAACCAGCATTTTACCGTTCTGGCTGAAGGCAATATCAGTGACAGGGGTGTCGTTCTGCAAGGTTGAAGGAAAGACTGGTGAGGTGACTTCGGGGCGGGGGCCATTGGGGCCGGTGGTGATAAAATTGCCCGAGCCATCAAGGCCGACTGACCAGATCTCGTTTTTACCCGTGTACCAAACGGAATAGTACAGGCGGTTGGCGTAGACCTGAAGGCCGAAAACGCGGCGTCCCGAGGCGGTGAGTTCATTGGGGGTGCCATTGTCGGCGATGGTTGGGGTGGCTCCCTGAATGCCGTGATCGAAATGGGGCAGAACTTCGGCACCGGCATTGTTCAGGCGGCGGATCCAGCCGTGATCGAGATCGGCCACGAAGAACTGTTGGTTGCCCTTATCGAAGCAAACATTGCCGAGGGAAACGGTGCCGACGCCCGACAGACTGCTGAAGGTGGAGATATTGAAGGTGGTGCCATTGATTTTGTAAACCGCTCCCCAACCGCCGGGGCCGGGATTTTCATTGGGGTAAACGGAGGTGGCTGCGACGTAGATGTTGGGTGGGTTTTGGTTGTCGAGTGCGATGCCGAAAACTTCGCCAAGATTGCGGGCGCGCCATTGATGGGCAGGGGCGCCGGCGTTGTTATGGAACATGGGCGGCATCCAGTTGACGCCAAAGCCCGGGGCGTTCACGGAGGGGTTGCGGGTGTCCATAATGCCAAGGACAATGCCATTGGTATCGGCTTGGGTGCTGTTGTTGCACTGATCCGTGAAGGCGGCGCTTTTGGAGCCTGAGAAGCAGGTCATGACGGACATACCACAATCAAAGGCGAACTTACTAGTCCCGTCGTTGGGCAGTCCTTGGGCTTGGGATGTCGGAGCGGCCCAGAAAATCAGCGCCCACAAAAGAGTCTTGGCGCTAATTGAGGATGCCTGACGGGAAAGGAGAAATAATCTGGATAGATTCATAATGGGCTCCGGTGGCTAAGTGCCCATCATGCACATTAACGTCTCTGCGTCAAATAACTGTGCAAAGCGCCCCCCTGTTTTATAGTTTCGGGAGGCGGCGAAATGGCTTGATTCATTGCTCCTTGTGGCGGCAGGCCCCACGAAACCTAGGGCGGAGTGAATCTTTCTAGTTTACACTCGATTATTTGATGCCGGGCATTAAACGGCGGATCCAAGGGGATGACGCCCAGAGCAGAATTCCGGCGGTCCCGGCGACAGCAGCAACGCGGAGGAAAGCTCCAGGCATGGAGGCAGTGCTTTCCGTGGCAAGCTGGCCGCCCAGCAGGCCGGCGAGCAGATTGCCCAGGGCGGTGGCTAGAAACCATACGCCCATCATCTGGCCGCTGAGGCGCGATGGAGAGAGTTTGGTGACCGCGCTGAGCCCGACCGGACTCAGGAAGAGTTCGCCGATGGTGTGGAGGAGGTAGGTGAAGACCAGCCACCAAGGTGCGGCCAGAGAGCCGGATTGGATTCGCAGGGAAGCCAAGTACATGACGAGGAAACCGGCTCCGAGCAGAAGTAGGCCCCATGCCATCTTGACTGTTAGTGAGGCGGTTCGATTCCGGCGGTCCAAGCCGAGCCATAGCGCGGAGCATGCGGGAGCAAGGAGCAGGATGAAGAATGCGTTGATGGATTGGAACCATTCGGGGGGCATGTTCCATCCGAATACATGTCGGTCAGTCAGTTTTTCGGCAAACAAGCTCATGGAAGAACCCATTTGCTCAAAGCCCGACCAGAACAGGGCGGAGGAAATAAAGAGAATTCCCACCACAACGAGGCGTTTGCGCTCTGCTATGGTGAGGCCCGCGAGGAAGAAGGCCCAGACAAACCAAAGGAGGGCTACGGCAAGAATGACGGCGCTGCTATGGCGTGCCACGGCGAGGGGATCGATTTTGAGGCTGCCTGATGCGGCCATGGCAAAAATGGAAAACATCATGGCAACCACGGCACCTATCATGGACCAGGCCAGGCGGGGATGGGGGGCGGGGTTTGCCGGAGCAGCACCGGCGGAGCCGAGATTACGGCGGGTGAAGTGATATTGCAGAACTCCGGCGACCATGCCGACACCGGCTGCGCCAAATCCCCAGTGCCAGCCTTTGTTGTCTCGCAACCCGCCACAGATGAGGGGGCCGATAAAAGCCCCCAAGTTGACACCCATATAAAACAAGGTAAATCCGGCGTCGCGTCTTGCCCCGCCCTCGGGGTAGAGCTGTCCCACCATGGCGCTGGCGTTGGGTTTGAGCAGGGCGGTGCCCATGACCACAATGAGCAGACCCAGGAAAAAGGCGCGGGTATCCGGGATGGCCAAGGTGAAATGGCCCAAGGCGATTATAATACCGCCATAAAACACAGAGCGTTGGGCGCCGAGCAGGCGGTCGGCAATCCAGCCGCCGGGGAGTGCCACCAAATAGACTGCGCAGGTGTAAAGGCCGTAAATTGCGGCGGCTACTTTGAGTTCGAGGCCCATGCCTTGCCGCACGGTCTCGGCGGTCATGAAAAGCACGAGCAGGGAGCGCATCCCGTAGTAGCTCATGCGCTCCCACATTTCGAGGAAGTATAGGGTATAAATACCGCGCGGCTGGGGCGCTGGTCTGTTCGTGGTTACGGCAGGCGTGGTGGTCATGGTTTTTCGGACAAAACCAGAATAGCAGAATCTTCTGGATATTTCTGCATCAGCTTACGGAAGTGGTCAGAAAAGCAAAGGAGAGGCTTGGGCTTGGATTTTGTCGGCCAGTTGTTTAAAAACTCCAGCCTGCGCCTAATTGAAGTGAGACCCCGCTGATGCCGTGGTTGGGCTTTCTGATTCCTGCGTTGGAAATATGCATTCCGCGGGTTTCGGCAAACAAGTCCAAATGACGAGGAAGGTTCCAGCGGAGGCCCGCACCTACATATTCCACAAATTCAAGCACACTTCCCAAATCGGGGTGTCCTATGTCGGTGATTGCCACACCGGAGCCGACCTGCAAATAGATCACTACCGGATCCTCTGGATTGATGTTCCACTTAAAATAGGGGATTAAAGCTAAGAAATAAGCGCTTTTTGGATGCCATTGCCCACCTGTGAAGAACTCGCCGCCAAATTCAAGAGTGGGTGCATCCTTCGCTTTGCGCTCGCTTGGAGCAAAAATGGCGCTACTAAACTGGACGTCTGTAAAAGCGATTTCGTGTGATCCCCCCTTTTTGAGGGCGAAACATCAAAAAAAACACCGGAGCCGATGCCGGCGCGGAAGTGAGCGAGATCACCTGATAAGTCTGGGACGACCGGACTTGGGTGGCTTGCATCGGCGAGCGCAACAACATTCTCAGCCCTTAGCGGGCAGGAGGCCAAAAGTGCCGCTCCCACAAACGCAATCCAAAGCCTAAAACATTCCCTCAAATCCATGGCGGAGAATCTATAACCCCAATCTGGATTGTTCGAATATGGGGTGAACTCCTTAGAAAGCTTGGCATTCTGGGGACAAGAAGGTATTTCTCAATCCGAGCCCGTGCTGAATCTTTGATGTTTTGATGCCATGCGTTTTTTTACTGCCACAACCCATTTCCGCCCATGACCAAGCCTATTTTATCTTTTTTTTGTTCTGCCTTGATCTTAGGAAGCGGAGTCCTGTCCCGTGCCCAGACTCCTCCCGTGGCCGACGTCGTGCCTTTTGCCGGGCTCAGCCCTCAGGACGCCTGCGACAAGGCGACGCTTCCGGCCGGGTTCAAGATGCACGTGTTTGCGGCGGAACCGGATTTAATTCAGCCCATCGCTTTCACTATGGATGATCGGGGCAGGATGTGGGTGGTCGAAGGCATCACTTATCCGAAACGGCGCGGGACGGTGACGCCGCCTGAGAAACGTGGGACCAACGGCGATGGGAGCAACCCTTCGGAGGAGCAGTTAAAGGATATCTTCGGCGGTGCGGATCGGATTCTGGTGTTTGAGGATACCGATGGGGACCACAAGTTCGATAAAAAGACGGTTTTTCTGGAACATCTGAACCTAGTCAGTGGCATTGAAGTGGGTTTTGGCGGAGTATGGATCGGAGCCGCTCCATACCTGATGTTTGTGCCGGTGAAGGATTGGGAAAACCCCGCGCCAGCAGGCAATCCAAAGATAATGCTGGATGGATGGGATTTTACGGCTGACACACACGAGACGCTGAATAGTTTCAACTGGGGGCCGGACGGCTGGTTGTATGGATGTCACGGGGTGTTTTGCCCGTCGAATGTTGGAAAGCCCGGGGCGACCGCGAAGGAGCGTCAATGGATGGATGCAGGCGTCTGGCGGTACCATCCCACGCGCGGCGTGTTTGAAGTCTTCACCGAGGGCGGAAGTAATCCGTGGGGGTTTGATTTTAATGGCACGGGGCAGATTTTTGCGGAGATGTGCGTCATCCCTCATTTTTGGCAGATGATCCAGGGCGCACGATTACAGAGGCAGGGTGGCGAGCATTTTCCAGTGGGTCAGGAGGAGCTGAATCGTTTTTCAAAATGGCAGGGCAAACCGGTTCACCCCTACATTTACGACGATATCAAGCAGCACGGTGACCACGTTCATTGGGCGGGGCAGGGCGGGCCACATGCGGGCAATTCACGCAGCGATTCCGCTGGTGGAGGGCACGCGCACGCAGGGATGATGTGTTACTTGGGGACGAGCTGGCCCGAGGAATACCGGGGCAATATGTTCATGGGAAACATTCACGGTCAGCGTTTCAATATGGATATCCCTGAGCGCAGCGGATCGGGTTACGTGGGGAAACACGGCAAGGATTTCATGAATTTCAATGATACTTGGTCGCAGACGCTTAATCAGCGTTACGATCAGGATGGATCGGTGTTCGTCATTGATTGGTACGACAAAAACCAGTGCCACAATCCCCGCGAAGACGGACATGACCGAAGCAATGGGCGCATTTACAAGATGGTGTACAATGGGCAAAAGGTGACGCACATGGACCTCGCCAAAGCCAGTGACGAGGCTTTGGTTAAGGAAGTCATCTCCAAAAACGAATTCAACAGCCGTCACGCCCGGCGCATTCTCCAGGAGCGCGCCCAAGCCGGCAAACTCTCAGCCACCGCCACCGGCCCGCTGCGTGGATGGATCAAGGACGGCAAAACCACTGAGGAACGCCTGCGTGCCTTGTGGGCCTTGCACCTTACCACTGGGCTGGATGCGCGCACCGCCATAGAAAATCTGAAATCACCTGATGAATGGGTCAGGGGTTGGACGATCCAGTTGGTTTTTGAAGATTCCGCAAAACTGAAAAACCTTATTCAAGAGGCTCAG
The DNA here is from genome assembly GCA_025359965.1 of Pedosphaera sp. GTDB lineage: Bacteria > Verrucomicrobiota > Verrucomicrobiia > Limisphaerales > SXQI01 > SXQI01. Next base: position 36,264 of record JANYDC010000018.1, on the reverse strand, counting down.
GACAACAATATTGCCGCTGATCCTGATCTGAACCAGATGGCGGAGAAGGATTCTTCGGCATTGGTGCGGATGTTTATTGCTTCTTCCATTCAGAGAATGGAGAGCGAGGAGATGCGGGCCGGTCTCGTGCATCGGTTGTTGGCCCACGGCGAGGACGCAGGGGATCATAATCTGCCTTTGATGTATTGGTTCGCGATGGAGCCGCTGGTGGCCGGTCATCCCGAGGAGGCGCTGCGGGCCGCGCATGACTCAAAGATCCCCAATCTGCTGAATTTTACGACGCGTCGGGTGGCAGCCATCGGCACGGCGGACGCCATGAACCTGATCACGACGGGGCTTGGTTCGGTGGAGGATGCGGGAAAGCAGTTGGAGATGTTGAATGGATTAACGGCGGCGTTGCGAGGACAGCGAAGTGTGACCATGCCGCAAGGCTGGGAAACGCTGGAGGCGAAACTGGGAACAAGTTCAAACCCTGAGGTTCGCACGGTTTCCCAGTCGTTGTCGGTTAGTTTTGGCAGCGAGAAGGCGCGGACAGCACTAAGGAAATCCTTGGCTGATTCGTCAGCGCCAGCGGGGGCGAGGCGCGCAGCGCTGGACTCACTCTTGGGGATCAAAGACGCGCAACTGCCTGCGACTCTTCTGGCGATGGTCGGGCAGGGGGATTTGCGTGGAGAAGCCATTAGGGCTCTCGCTGGGTACAATGATGCCCAAACACCGGCGGCAATCCTGAAGGCTTACGCGGGCCTTGATGTGGGCCAGAAGAGGGATGCGCTCAACACCTTGGTGTCGCGCCCGGCCTACGCCCGGGCTCTGCTCGAAGCGGTTGCCTCCGGGACGGTTTCGGCGAAGGATCTTACTGCTGACATCATCCGCCAATTGCGCGGCATGAAGGACGGAGGGGTTCAAACATTGTTGGGTCGGGCTTACGGAGCGGTTCGCGAAACTACGGCGGATAAGAATACGCAGATTGAAAAATTCCGCGCGATTTATAGTGCGGGTTATTCGCAGCCGGGCAATGCCGGAAGAGGGCGCGTGCTTTTCAATCGCATTTGTGCCCAATGCCACACCCTATTTGACAGTGGTGGCAAGGTGGGGCCGGACATAACCGGAGCGAACCGATCGGATATCGGGTATCTGTTGGAAAACATGGTGGACCCCAATGCAGTAATTCCAAATGAGTACCGCAGCACGGAGGTCGAAACCAAGGACGGCCGAAGCATTGTTGGAATCGTGAAGAAAACCGACGATCGCGCCATTACCGTCCAGACTGCCAACGAATTATTGGTGATCCCACGCAATGAGGTCGCCGGTCAAAAGCAGACCGAACTTTCGATGATGCCGGAAGGATTGTTGAACTCGTTGAGCGAACAGGAAGTGCGCGACCTGCTCTATTACGTCAGCCGCCCCGGTCAGGTGCCTCTGCCTGCAGAGTCTAAAAATTAAGGGCCAAGTGCGCCAGCCTGAGGCCCTACTGGACAGGAGTGCAGGCGCTTTGGTTGATAATTCGGCCTTATTTTCCTTGACTCGTCGGGATGTCGTGCCCATAATCAATTATCCTTTGGTTTGTACTTCTTTTCCGCCAGCTCCGGGCGGATGCATACCAATTCAAGCCATGTTTTCCAAAATACTGGATGAAGGGGTTTGCTCTTAAGCTTTGGCATAGGGTGTTAATCGTGGCGGTCACCAGCAGTCTGCCCTTGCTGCTAATTTCATCATACCTAATTAATATTTCCGTCTCAAAAGATATTCAATTCACCGTGAAGGAAATCGGGGGCAGCAAGTTTCTTCGCCCTCTTGAGCTTCTATTGGACCTAATCCCAAAGTATCAGGCTGAAGTTCTTAAGGTTGCTGCCGGCGATGCGGCGGCCGGGTCAAACGTTCAACTTTTAAAGGGAAGAATTGACTCAGCTGTCGCCTTGGTGACGGCCAATTGCAACGAGGACCTTGGGAGGATGCTGGGATTCAAAAAAAATAGTTCGCACGGAAACCAAACTGCGCATCCTTTATTGTCGGGTTTGGCCGCCGATTGGGAAGGTGTCAGGAACTCACCACGTTTAGGACCTGATTGGGATAAATCGACGGAGAAGCTTGTTAAGACACTTCAACTAGTGATCGCCCACACTGGCGACTGCAGCAATTTGATTCTCGACAGGGATCTTGACAGTTTTTATCTGGTTGAAATCAACCTGAATATCCTGCCGCAGACACAGCAGCGAACGGCTGATTGCATCTTTAAAGTTGGCAATTGGATCCGAAGGGATGAAAGAGAGGCCCATGCCAGCCAAATCGCAGTCATCGCCGCACTGCTGAGGAACGAGAGTCAGGATCGGATTGCGAGAGCGGGCCGGACCGCGTTGAACAGCGTTTCTTCCTCTCATGGAACAAGCATGTCCCTTCAGACCAACCTGCCTCCTGCCATCAACAGATACATATCCGCCAACAATGCTTTCCTCGACATTCTCGATGGCATGGTTGGAGGCAACAAACCCTCGGTGTCGCAATTCGAGGAGGCAGGCTGGCGTGCGCATTCCGAGGCTTATCGCCTTTGGGAGGCAAGCGCCAAGGAATTGGACCTCTTGCTTGCCGCCCGGGTTGAGGGTTACCGCAGTCAGGAATATCAGGAATTTGCGGGTATTGCGGCTACGATCCTTTTTACAGTCCTCGCCGTCTGGCTGGTCAGCATGGAAGTGGACATCACCGATCGCAAAGAAACCGAGTCGCGGCTTCAAGGGCTGAAAAATCATCTGGCCAGCATCATCGATTCAATGCCTGCCGCGCTGATCGGGTTGAACACCGACGGCACCGTGAACCAATGGAACCGGCAGGCTGAGACTCTCACCGGACGCTCTGCGGCGAATGCTCTCGGACAGGCCATACACTCACTCCTTCCTGATTTCGACACGTCCATCAAAACTCTTGAAGACAAGGCCAAAAAGGGGGGGACGGCCTCGCTGGAGAATGTTTATCTGGAAAAGGAGGGGGAGCGGTGTGTGTTCGATTTAATGCTTTACCGGCTGGTTGCCGCCGGAATTGAAGGCGCGGTTCTAAGGATTGAGGATGTCACGGAACGCCAACGTGTGCAGGCCATGATCGTGCAGAGCGAAAAAATGATGTCGCTCGGGGGCTTGGCCGCGGGCATGGCCCATGAGATTAACAATCCCCTGGGCATCATCAGTCTGGCAGCACAAAACATTCAGCGCCGGGTTTCACAGCAGCTGCCGGCGAACCAGAAGGCCGGAGCTGAATTGGGGATCAGCTTGGAGTTGATGGGCGCCTACTTCAAACGTCGGGGGATCGACACCTTCCTACAGGATATTCAGGAGGCGTCCAGCAGGGCGGCCCGAATCATCGCCAATATCCTCCAGTTTAGCCGCAAAAGCGGAACCGACCGCCAATGGGTGCGCCTTTCGGAAATCATGGACCAAACTGTGGAGCTTGCCGCGAACGATTACGACCTTCGGAAACGCTTTGATTTCCGGACGATCACCATCACCCGCGAGTATCAGGCTGACGTTCCCGAGGTTTCCGTGGTGGTTGTGGAGATCCAGCAGGTTTTGCTTAACCTCATCAAGAATGCCGCCCAGGCCATGGCGGAACACACCGATGAACGCGGAAACGCCATCACTCTTCGAATCCGCAGGGTGGATAAATATGCGGTCTTGGAGGTGGAGGACAACGGCCCTGGCATTGACGACGTTGTGCAACGGCGGGTATTTGAACCGTTTTTCACCACCAAATCACCGGGCGTCGGGACGGGTCTTGGGTTATCCGTTTCTTACACAATTATCACCGAGAATCACCAGGGTTTTATCAGCGTGCATTCCTCTCCCGGGCATGGGGCCAAGTTCGTCGTTAAGTTGCCTATTCACACAAGGATTGAAGCATGAATACAGAAGCCTCAGTTCTTGTGATTGAGGACGAGGACAAGCTTCGAAAGGCAATGGTCGCCTACCTCGAAGACAGCGGTTATATCATGTCAGAGGCGGCCAACGGCCGTGAAGGACTGGAAATTTTTACCCTGAACAAGACGGATGTGGTTTTGACAGATCTGCGCATGCCCGAGAAGAACGGCATTGAGGTCGTCAAATGGATGAGGGAGAACAGCCCGGACACTCCCGTCATTGTCATTACCGGCACAGGCGATCAGCACGCCGTCGATACGGCGATGGCGGCCGGGGCTAGGATGTATTTCATCAAACCGATCAATGATTTGGCGGAATTGGATGCCGCCATCCGTTCCTTAATCCGATAAACCGTATGGACCATTTGTGAATATTCTTTCCACAAGCAAAAATTCCTCGGGCCGGCCTGTCAGGGTTTTGGTCATGGATGACGACGAAGCAATTCGCCGGAATTTTTCCTGCGGATTGGAGGACTTGGGCTACTCGGTCGAAGTGGCCTTTGACGGACGTGAAGGCCTAAAACTTTTTGAGCGCGCCCCATTTGACCTGGTTCTTGTTGATCTCTTTATGCCAGTGATGTCCGGCATGGAGTTAATCGTAGCCATGAAGGCCATAGACCCCGCGGTTCCAATCATTGTGGTCTCCGGTTCCGGCACCCTGCACGATGCCATCGAGGCGATCCGGCTCGGTGCCTGGGATTATGTCGTCAAGCCAGTTGAGAAAACCGAGGAGCTTGAGTTCGTTTTGCGCCGAAATCTCGACCGCTCCCGGCTTTTGGTGGAAAACCGGCGGCAGAAATCGCAACTCGAGGCGTTGCTCGCCGAGAATACGGACAAACTCCGCGAAAGTGAGGAGCGCCTGCGGGTTCTGAGCGACAATCTGCCGGACAGCATGGTTTTTCAGCTCATGCGCGAACCTGACGGCGGCATGTGTTTTCTTCACCTTAGCGCCGGGCTGCACAGACTGAACGGACTGTCGGCCGAGGCCGTGTGCCTGCATGCGGATTTGTTCCTCAATCAAATTTTGCCGGAGGACCGGCTTAAGTTTCTCACAGCTAGGGACAAATCAGTGGCTTCACCGGGTGTGTTTGACGTCACCGTGCGGATGCGTCGGGCGGACGGAGTGATTCGTTGGATGAATCTTTGCGCGGCCTCGCGAAAAATTTCGGCAGGGAGAATTATTTGGGATGGAATCGAAACCGATATCACGGAGCGCGTGGAGACGGAGGATCAGCTTCGACAGGCACAAAAATTGGAGGCGCTTGGCACTTTAGCCGGAGGCATTGCCCACGATTTTAATAACATCCTCTGCGCCATACTAACGCTCACCGAGCAAACCAAGCTGGATAACCCCCATAATTCCGACCTTCAGGAAAACCTGCAGGAAGTGCTCAAGGCGGGCCATCGCGCCTCCAATCTGGTCAGCCAGATAATTTCCTTCAGTCGTCGCCATCAACATGAACGGACGATAACCCAACTCAGCCCTGTCATTGAGGAGGTATTGCGCCTCCTCCGTGCGACTTTGCCTGCAACCATTGAGATCCGCCGCCATATCGCAAGCAACTTGCCCCCCGTCCTCGCCGATCCTAACCAGATTCATCAGGTGCTGATGAATCTTTGCGCCAACGCCGCGCACGCGATGGAAGGAACACATGGTCAGCTTGCTGTTAGGCTTGATTCGATCCAACTGGGCCAATTCGATCACAAGCCCTCCCCCGAACTGACGGAGGGGAATTATTTGAGACTGGTCGTAACCGATACCGGTCATGGAATGAGTGCCGGAACGATGGAGCGTATATTTGAGCCGTTTTTCACCACCAAGGCTGTCGGCAGCGGAACGGGCCTGGGGTTGTCCGTCGTGCATGGCATCGTCACCGAGCATAAGGGAAGCATTACCGTTGAAACCTCGCCGGGCAAGGGTACCACGTTTCGAATTTATCTGCCTGCGCTGTCATCGGTTGAAAACAGCCCCGATGAGGCCAACGTAGAGATCCAAACGGGTAACGGACAACGAGTCATGGTTGTGGATGACGAACCGACCCTTTGCGCGGTTATCAAAAAATTGGTCGCGCGCCTTGGCTATTCCCCGATCGTGTTCAATAGCTCCCTCGAAGCTTTGGAGGCAATTCAACAGTCGCCTGAGTGTTGCGATGTCCTGATTACAGATTTAACCATGCCGGTCATGACTGGGATCGAGCTTGCAACACGGGTTTTGAAAATACGCCCTGAACTTTCGGTCATCCTTACCTCGGGGTATACCGGTTCGCTAAGCCAGGAACAAGCCCGACAAAAGGGAATCCGAGACGTGCTGCACAAACCTATGAGCTATCGCACTCTGGCACTAGCTCTAAACCGGGCTTTTCTGCCACCTCCGGCAGTCTGAGGCTTTGACTGGGCTTGACACGCTGTCCCAGAAAACTCCATCAATCGTTCAAACGTTTCACGCTGCCAGTTTTATTTTGCTAAGAAGGGCGGTGTTGGTGAGGCGCAGGCGGTGGGAAAGTTCAATGGCAATGTTGCGCAGGACCACCTGTCCCAAGTGGGGCTCGTGGCTTGCCAGTTGGTGGAAGGCCCGCCGGTGGACCACCAGGAGAATGGTGGGCTGGCTGGCCACGGCCCTGGCCACGCGGGGTGAGCCATCCAGAAACGCCAATTCGCCAAAAATCTGGCCGGTGCCAACACTGGCTACGGGAGCAGTGTTGGCTTCCAGCAGAATATCCACCTGACCCCGAACCAGGACATAGGCCTCATCACCAGCCGATCCCTTGTCGAACACCATTTCACCGCCACGAATCAGGCGTTGAGTAAAAAGAGTGGCCATTTTGCGCAATTCACCGTCGCCTAGGCCTTGGAAGAAAGGAAGGGCCCTGAGTAAATTAATCACGGCTACGCCCACTTTCAGCTCGGCCATGGATTTCTCAACAAGATCCGCCATGTGCCGGGCGGAAGGTGTGAGAGGATGGGTTTCACCCTCGAAACTGAGGTTCAGTTTAACGAGTTTGATGATGTGTTGTGAGCGTTCCTGATTCTTGGACGGAAGTGGCAGGCACGCCACAGGATTGAAGCCAAGCTGCTCCGCGGTCTTGAGCAGGCGGGTGGATTTCAGTGAAACATCCACCTCTATATAAATCGCGTTGAACCGCTCCTGAGCCTCCCGGAGAAGTTCATGCAGGATCGGGCCTGCATCCATGGGGTCTCGGGTTGCCAAGTCATAAATGCGAACGCAACGATCCGAAGGGTCAAAAATGTAGGCGGCGCCGCCGACCGCAGTCCCATCCCGAAACGCGGTCAGACCGGAGAGCGACACCTCGCCATTCGCGCGCAAGAACCCAAAGCCGGTGTTGTAATAACCGGATACCCCCGCCCCGGTCCACATGCAGCGCTGGGTTTCCCACTCCGTCCATTTGACAGTTTCAAACTCACAGTCGCCTTGGATGGAGTATCCGGTCGCTCCATCGCAGAGCAATTCCACGGAGGGGCGATCAAATTTGCTTTCGACGCACTGAACCATTTCCACAATCGAACCGAGACTATCGGAGACTGCGGTCTGAGACTCGAGCGCGTTTGGATCAGTCAGATGGATATAAAAAACCGAGCCATCGCGACCCTGATACTGGTGCTTGCAGGGTTGGAAGCCGGCCACCACAAAACCAGCGGATTCATAGGCCTGCTGAACCTCCAGATCCTTGGCGCGGGCACGGCCAATCCACAATTGAGGTGTGGACCCATCCTGCGGGAGCATCTGCGATAGCAAAAAAGCGGTGGCTTCTACGCAATCAGCCAGTTGGAGGTGACGTCCCAGATTCACAACAGGCCGCTCGTTCAGGGATAGTGCGGGCAGCCTTGTTACCGAAGACAGAAGTTTGTCGCCATCGAAGACCACCCATGTGTCGCCACGCTCAAGATCGCTGCAAACCCAAAGGGGGTCATACACCCGCGCATCAGGGTATTCCGTCCCGACCAGTTCGCGCCAAAGCGCCATCCATAAGGCGGCATCCCCCGCATTGGCAGGTCTCGCAATCAAATCCATAGTCGCAAATCGACGCAATGAGGCGGAGGCTTAAGCGCAGGCGCAACAAACCTGTTCCTACAGTTATCAATAGACCGATGAATAGCGCGTCGTCGCATCCGTCACAGGTTGAACCTTCTTGAGCGAATGCTGTCCAAAATTAGAGCTTTTCGAGATGCGGAATCACATCATGGAGCTCAGTTGACTTGAATGAAGAATTTAACGGACCCGTTTTGGATAAAGTTGAAGGGGATTTTATTTTTCGTGGTGGGCGTGCTGGCGGCGGGGTTGTTGCTGATTGAGCATCCGGACTTTCGGACGGCGATTTACTTGGGTATCGCCATTTGGTGCTTCTGCCGGTTTTACTACTTCGCATTCTACGTGATCTCTCATTACGTCGATCCTCAATTCCGGTTTTCGGGTTTGTGGGCTTTTTTGAGGTATCTCATTGCAAAAAAATGATGGGGCGTTAATTGGCTGCGTTGGTTGGAATTGCCTTGGCCGGGCGGTTCGTTTAAAAAGCGTCATGCCAAAAAATGCTCGTATCCTTGCTGTTTTGCTGTGCGTCCTTTCCTCCCTTCTGGCTCAGGCAGGCGGCAGCGGCAAAGTTGCAGCCAAGCTGGATCAGGCCATCGCGCCGGCCATGCAGAAGTTGGTGGACGACGGCGTAATCTCTGGGGCCGTGACTCTGGTGGCGAATGCCGACGAAATTCTGAGTTTCCAGGCGGTTGGGCTCTCTGATATCGCAGGCAGGAAACCCATGCAGAAGGACAGCCTGTTCTGGATTGCCTCCATGACCAAGCCGATCACCGCCGTGGCGGTGCAGATTCTTCAGGATGATGGCCGGTTGAATGTGGAGGACACGGTGGAGAAGTATTTGCCTGAGTTCAAGGGGCTATGGATGATCAAGGAACAGTCCACCGATTCACGGACAATCGTGCCTGCGGCACGGCCGATTACCCTGAGGGATTTACTGACGCACACTTCCGGGTTGGGGGATGTGCCTTCACCTCGTGTGGGATCGACTCTGGCTGAGATGGTGATGGCTTATTCGCAGCAACCATTGCATTTCGCTCCGGGCAGCAAATGGGAATACTGCAATCCGGGCATCAACACGCTGGGGCGGATTGTGGAGGTGGTTTCCGGCCGCAGTTACGCCGACTTCATTCAGGAACGCATTCTGACGCCGCTGGGGATGCGCGACACTACTTTCTGGCCCACCCCTGCTCAGGCCAAGCGCATTGCCAAGAGCTACAAACCCGCAAGTGACGGAAATTCACTCGAGGAAACGCCGATCTATTTCATCAAGGGCGGTCTGGGCGATCACCATCGCATGGCGGCTCCGGCAGGCGGTCTATTCTCCACCGCGAGGGATATGGCAATTTTTTACCGGATGATGCTTCATGGCGGGATTTATGAGGGGCACCGCATATTGGATGTGAACAGCGCGAATGCCATGACTCGTACCCAGACTGGCAATATCAAGACCGGCTTCGTGGAGGGGATGAGCTGGGGGTTTGGGTTTCAAGTGGTCAAGGAGCCGATGGGCGTGACACAGATGTTGTCGAAGGGAACATTCGGCCACGGAGGCGCCTACGCGACACAGAGCTGGGGCGATCCTTTGAAGCAAAGAATCATGATCCTGATGATTCAACGCGCCGGATTCCCCAACGGAGATGATTCAGAAGCACGCAGGATTTTTCAACAGACGGCGGTTTCCGCCTTGGAATAAATGATTCAGAACTCAGCAGCAGGAGTGATCAAAAACCTGTAAGCTGAATCTCTCATTTGAGTTCCTTGCAATTTTATGAGGTGAGGAGCATGATGACACTCTCATGAAAATTGAACTCGTAGCGGGGCAAATGTGGCGCGTTGGAAGCGGCTTTATCAGGGTGGTAAAGGTTGGCCCCCGCTTGGTCGAGTATAAAGTGATGCAGGACCTCGACCACAAGGTGGCACCGCTCTCGCTCGTCAGCCAGAAAGAATTCATCGACCTCCTGAAAGCCCGCAAGGCGCAATTGGATGATCCTGCCACTCTTGCCAAGGCTGTGGTGAAACCCGCCGCCAAATCGTCAGCAAAACCCGCCCCGGTGGCAGCAAAATTGGTTCCCAAGCCCGTTGCCAAACCTGCGTCCGCAGCTAAAGTGGCCGTCAAGGCAGTGGCAAAGGCCGCAGCCAAACCCGTGGCCGTGGCCAAAAAAATTGTGGTGGCCAAACCCGCACCCAAGGCAGCCCTAAAAACCGCTCCCGCCAAGTCTGCTGCGAAGGTGAAGATTTCGACTAAAAAGTGAGCGACGCAGCCGATACCTCCGCACGCGAGGCCGCCGGTCTCCTGCCTTTTGCCCGCAAGGCCGGTGTGATGGTCATGGGGCGGGAACGGATTTACCGCGAGCAAAAGCGCCTTCTCTTCGTCATGGTCTGCACGGACCTTTCCGGCAACAGTCGGCGGGAGATTGCCCAGCGGATCACCCAAATCCCCGTTATTGAGCGTTACAGCTCGGCCGAGATCGAGCAACTTGCCCACTTGCCCAACACGAAGATCATTGGTTTTAAGAAATCCCCCCTCTCCCAGCGAATCTTCTCGCTGCTGAAGAGCACCGACCAACATTGTGAGCCTGCCATCAAACCTCAAGAACAGGATGATGGGCGCACGGCTGATACCGAAGAAAGCAATTCCACCAAGGATTCGTTGTGAAAAGAAAAATCATGCCAGCCTGTTTTTGGGGCGGGCACGATTTCTGAAGGGAAAAATTGTTTGGCGCGGGCCTTCATACCGCGACGACGCCACACCGCAAATCCTATCAACCCGGCCCCGGCGACTAAACCATAAGCCGCGGTTTCAGGCACAGCGGTCAGGCCAACATCGTCCACCTTAAAGGCATCCGGTCCGGTTTGGTCTCCAAGGACAAACAATTCAAAACTTAGGCGCACCTCCTGGCCAGCGGAAGAGAAAAATCAAAGCTGCTTGACGACGCCCCGCTATCTGTAAAGGTCCCGGCCTGAGAGCACCAGATTTCAAAGCTGTGAATCGTTATTCCTCCGCCATTACCTGAGTGGGAAGGCCGAAGGGTTCGGTGTTATTATCAGGCCGCGTTGCGCCTGTGCTAACTACCGATTTCGGTAGATCCGCCCTGTTTTGATCAGCAATTTCCCTCCAACGCACTTGAGATTGGGCATCAGGGTGCGTTAACACGTTATGGCTCGGCCTTTTTGAGTCATTCCATGCATTCCTTCCCTCTGCTCGGCCGTGATTATGTCGATTCGGTTCGAGAAAAGCGGTCATCATGGAGTCGATGAAAGGTAACCCGAAGAAAAACCGAAGGATGCCTGTAACCATTGTTGGGTTCTGGGTGTCATTTAGCACTGAACGGCTAGGATTGCCGTTGAACTCAACAGGTTTGAGCCGGGAATGACGCAGTTGGTTGAATATCTTGAACCCATGGTGCTCAGAAGCAATTAGTCTTCTGGCTGTACCGTTTTGGGAATTACCCTTTGTGAAATCGATGCCCTGAATGCTGTTTTGAAATATTTGTTACAAACACGTGACGATTCACCATTTCAGCGCTTGGTCTGGCACAAAAATGCAATGTGCCAAGGATGTGTAACCACCCCGTGTTTTGAATGGTTTTCAGACCTACTTCGCACGCGATTTTTCCACTGCCTGATCCTTATATTACGCTGAAGATGAAATCCAAAACCGATCAGGAACTTTTGCGATCCGCACACGGCTCCCCGCGCGGCTCTCGCTTGATCGCTGTTATTGTCGGTGGATTGCTGACGATGGGCGTGCTGTTTGCCTCTTTGGCTCTACAGAAGTTTGCTCCTCCAACTGGGCGTACATCCAAACTCTCCTCTGAGGGGATATTCAACCGGACTAACATCCTGACGATTCATCTGAAGTTTACACCTGATCAATGGGAAACCATGGAGCCCAAAGGTGGGCCCGGCCGTGGTCCCGGAGGCCCCGGCGGGTTTGGTCCGAGTATGTTCCTGGCACCCACTTTCTTGCGTGAGGGCGATTCCAACCACGACGGGAAGTTTTCACAGGTGGAATTCGCCGCGCTTGGTCGGAAATGGTTTGATGCCTGGGACACAAACCAGAGCGGGAAATTGGACGCCACCAAAATCCGCGCAGGCATTGATAAAATCATGGCTCCGCCCCCTAACGGTGGGCAAGGCGGCCCCGGGGGACCTCCCGGTCCAGGAAGGCCCGGTGGAGCCGGTCCGGGCGGGCCCGGAGGAGGCCTTGGCCTTCAGGGTCCGGAAGGCAAACGCAACGGATTGGCCTCGGCCATGGGCATTGAATACGTTTATGTGCATGCCGATTTGGATTTAGAAGGACAGCTGTTGCCGAATGTGGCGGTTCGTTACAAGGGCAACGGCACTTTTTTGGAGTCGCGCGGCTCGCTCAAACGCTCACTCAAGATCGATTTGGGCAAATATTCCCAAGGCAACAAGCTCAACGGCGTATCCAAGATCAACCTCCAAAATAACGTCACAGACGCGAGCTGGATGAACGAGGCCTTGTCATACCGGCTCTATCAGGATGCCGGCGTCCCGACGCCTCGCACAGCATTTGCGCGGGTGTACGTCACCGTCCCTGGCAAATTCGACAAGAAATTCTTAGGCCTGTACTCCCTCAGCGAGACAATTGACAAACATTTCGCGGAGCAGCGTTTCGGCACCAAACGCGGAGCAATCTTTAAGCCGGTCACGCCAGCTCTTTTCACTGATCTGGGTTCCGATTGGTCGAAGTACAAACAGGCTTATGATCCGAAGCAATCCATCCACAGCGAGGAGACTGAGCGGGTAATGGAATTCGCAAAATTTTGCTCACACGCAAGCGAAGCCGAGTTCGCCACCCGTTTGGGCGAGTACATCGATCTCGATGAATTTGCCCGCTATATGGCGGTCACAGTTTGGCTCTCGGACATGGACGGAATCTTGGGGCCGGGACAAAACTTTTATCTGCACCTGCATCCGAGAACTCAGTTGTTTGATTTCATTCCCTGGGATCAGGACCATTCGTTCGGCCAAATGCGGGGCACTCAGGAGGAACGCGAGAAGTTAAGCATCGATCACCCGTGGCAGGGCGAGAATCGGTTTTTGGAAAGAGTGTATAAGGTCGCCGCCTTTCAGAAATTGTACCGAAAGCACATGACTAACTTTATCCAGACAATCTTCCGACCTGAGCGGCTTGCCAACCAGGTGAATGAACTCGCGGCGGTCATTCGTCCGGCCGTGGCAGAGGAATCAAACGATAAACTGGAGCGATTCGATAAGGTGGTCGCCGGGGAGTCTGTATCAGGTGGAGGTTTCGGCATGTTTGGCGGGGATGGTCCCAAACCGATCAAGCCATTCTCCCAGAAGCGGACACGATCCGTGGTAAATCAGCTCGCTGGACGCACCGCAGGCATGACTCTCGGCGGTTCGGGCTTCCCTGGACCTGGCGGAGGCGGTCGCGGACCAGGCGGCCCCGGTGGTCCAGGCGGACCGCAAGGTGGCTTTGGACCTGGCATGTTCCTTGGCGGTGCTTTCGTGGATGCTTTCGATCAGGACCACGATTCAACAATTACACGCGATGAAGTTGACCAGGCATTCGTCAAATGGTTCACCACTTGGGGAGAAGCCAAGTCTGAGGCCTTGACGGAAACTCAGCTCAGGGCGGGAATCGATAAGGATTTGTCGCCATTCCGCAACGGCCCGCCCGGAGGCGGCATGTTCCCGGGGCCACCTCCCGAGGATAACTAAATGACACCTGATTTAGATTTCATCATTCTTTGCAACCAAGCTTTTGAACCCATCCTAACAGTCAAAAACCTCCGACCCTCAAACCCCTAATGCAATTAGAAGAAACGCTCCGTGAACTTTTTTGGAACCCCGCCACCGTGGCGGCCTTGCCCAAGCTCATCATCAGCCTGGCGATCGCCGCCCTACTTGCGGTGATCCTGGGACAGTTCTACATTCGCTTTGGGCAATCCCTCTCAAATCGCCGCCTCTTCGCCCGGAACTTTCTCGTTCTAATCGTGACCACCACCCTGATCATCAGCATCGTGCGGTCATCACTTGCGCTATCCCTGGGTCTGGTCGGCGCACTTTCGATAGTCCGGTTCCGGGCCGCGATCAAAGAACCCGAAGAACTCATCTTTTTGTTCCTGGCCATCAGCATCGGTCTTGGGCTGGGCGCCGGGCAAGCCCTGCTTACGGTGGGCGCAATGGTGATTATCCTTGGGCTGATTGCCGTCCGCAGCTTTTTTCGCCAGGATTCCGGCCAGTCAAATCTCCATCTGACCGTCACCAGTCCCACTGCGGCCAAATTGAGCGCCAATCAAGTTCTGCAAACCCTGTCCTCGATGGGTGCCAGCGCCAGCTTGCGGCGATTCGACCAAACCGCCGATATGCTTGAAGCGGCGTTTCTGGTTAATTTTAAAGAAGCGGCCCATTTGGAGCAGTTGAGCCAGAAACTCCGCGAACTTAGCCCCGAGATACGGATCAGTTGCGTGGATGACCGCGGCTTGGGAGCCTGAGACCGATTCGGAAATCCGGTATGACCACCCCACTTCCCAACGCCCGCTTTGAGCACAAGTTCATCGCGGAGCGACATTCTCTTTCCGATGTTCTTTCACTGGTGCGGCGACATCCAGCGGCGTTTCGGGAAACTTTTAAGGAACGGGTGGTCAACAATGTTTACTTGGATACGCCCGGCCTGCACGATTTCCAAGACCATGTAAACGGTATTGCCCGACGGGGAAAAAAACGCGTTCGCTGGTACGGGCCAGCGACCAGCCTCGTCGAAAATCCGGCATTGGAACTTAAACTTCGAGAAGGTCGAGTCACGGGGAAAATCACCCACCGACTGCCAGCGTTTACGCTGAATACGATCGGCGTTAACCAACAGCTGGGCCATTCATTTGACTCCGCCAATCTGCCGGAATTCCTCCGCGCAGCATTGCGTCTCCGCGAACCCTCCTTGTTCAACCGCTACCGTCGGCATTACTTCGTAAGCGGCGATGGTCGTTTTCGTTTGACCGTGGATTCAGAGCTCAGGTTCGGCCAAGTCGGAAAAGCCGCCCTTCCTGATTCATCTTTGTCTCCTTCCTCCGCCTTCCTAGTGGTGGAACTCAAGTTCCTGCCGGAGCACGCGCTGCAAGCTGCTGCCGTCACAAATAACCTGCCATTCCGTCTGACCCGGTGTTCAAAATACGTGCTGGGAGTCCAGCGTATCAGGTTGTGACGGCTTCACCTCGCACCGTAGCATTCGCTACCTAGTCAACCTCTGCGGATATCATGCCCATCAAAGGCTGACCTCGTATTATTGCAGCCAATGCGCCGCCGGTTTGGAGAGGAATTCTTCCAAGGCGATCCCTTGTCCGCCAACCAGCAATTGGCGGTTGGGCTTGAATAGCCGGACAAAGGCTTCAAATCCCGGAAGAGACTCGCGGCGTGCTCCGCTTTTCACCTCAATGGCGACGGTGGTTTTTCCCTGTTGCAGAACAAAGTCCACTTCGTGGCTTCGCTCCCGCCAATAGGTCACGCTGATATTGGTTCCGTAACTGGAATCCACCAAATGTGTGCCGATGCAGGTATTCTGGCGGATCATACAAATTACTCAATACGCTGAGTAAATTTACTCAATAGGCAACGCTCAACGCATCGTTTTTTGAAAGCCATGTCGATCAAGTGGTTGAGAGATTGACGGTAAATCCTCTCAAATGGTTTCAGCAGCTTTTTGTCCCCGAAAACGCGTTGAGATTCCTCTGCGGCACACCTTGGGGTCTGGGCGTATCCTCGTCGCCCGTAAATCCAGCCCGGAGGGCGAAAGAAAATAGCCCACCGATTTATCGGTGGGTAGTAAAGCGAATAAAACAGAGTCCCGTCCGGGACGACAGAGAATTGCTTTCCACGCCCGAAGTGATCGGCTATTTCTTCGCCACCTTACATTACTTTATGCACTCCTTCGTCAGTTGCTTAATACACTGCGTATTTGCGACAAAAGAACATCGACCACTGATCGGACCCGAACTTCAAGCGCGCCTTTGGCCTTATCTTGGTGGCATCGCGCGCGAAAATCGAATGAAGGCGCTTGGGGTCGGTGGTGTGGAAGACCATGTGCACATACTTCTCTCGATTCCATCGACCCTTTCAGTTGCCAACGCAGTGCAACTCCTAAAAGGAAACTCCTCCAAGTGGATTCATGATACCTTCAAGGAACATGGGAATTTTGAATGGCAGGAGGGCTACGGGGCTTTCAGCATCGGTGTTTCTGGAGTGGAAGATACGATTAAATACATTGAAGGGCAGCGTGAGCACCACCGGATATTGACGTTTCGAGAAGAGCTAGAGATTTTCCTGAAAAAACATGGAATGGAGTATGTGAGTCGCGACTTGGATTAGGGGACTCCCATCGTGTAAAGATTGACGAATTTTTCTGTCGTCCCTGGCGGGACTTTATTTTATTCGCCCTACCACCCACCGATAAATCGGTGGGCTAGTGCCTTTCGCCCTCCGGGCTGGGGGCCATCGGCGCGAGGACTCCAATTAACGGCCCAAGATAAAATGAAAACCAGGGAGACGTTATTCCCGATCCCCAAAAATTCTGTTCCTCAGCTCTCCATCACATTGATCTCGACGGGCTCGACTTTGACGCCGATTTTTTCCAGCCATTTGATGGCGGCTTTGACTTGATCTCGTTCGCCTTCGAGTTCGAGGCAGACCACGCCGATTTCATCGGTGACGCTGGCTTGGCGCAGATTGGTGATGAGCTTGAACTTGTTCCCCAGCTCCCAGATGACAGGTTGCTGGATGAGCTTCGGCGGGTACATCAGCCAAAGACGCCGCTTGCCTGATTTAGCTGCGACGGGTTTCGCGGTTTTGGGCGCGACGGAAGTTTTGGTGGCTTTAGCCATAAAATTAGGGTCTAGCCTCCTGCGATGGCGGGGATGATGCTGATTTCGTCACCCGATTTGATCGGTGTGTTCTGGTTTTGCAGGAAGCGGATGTCCTCCTCATTAACGTACACATTGACGAAACGACGAACCGCGCCGGTCTCATCCAGCAGGCGTTCCTGAATGCCAGGAAAACGAGCCTGCAATTGTTGAAAAGCTTCGGCCACTGTGGTGGCTTCGACTTCAACCAACTCTTCGTTGTTGGTGAGTTTGCGCAATGGGGTGGGGATGCGAACTTTGGCGGACATATTGGATCAAAAATCAGGCGTTAACGGCACATTTGGTTTCGGCGGCGAGCAGCGATTCAAACTCGCGCAGGCTCGGACGTATTTCACGGGGACGGCCCACATAATTGCTCACTGCATCAAGGGTCTTCAGACCATTACCGGTGATGCAAAGTACTGCGGAATCATTTGCAGGAATGCGACCCGAGGCAATGAGTTTCTTGGCCACGCCCACGGTTACACCGCCAGCGGTTTCGGCAAAGATGCCTTCGGTTTCAGCCAAGAGCTTGATGCCCTCGCGGATTTCGTCGTCGGTCACATCCTCTGAAGAGCCACCGGTTTCCTTCATCACTTTGAGTGCGTAGAAACCGTCGGCGGGCGTTCCGATGGCCAGGGATTTCGCAATGGTGTCAGGCTTGACCGGTTTGAAATAGTCCAACCCCGCTTTTTGCGCCGTGGATATCGGTGAGCAACCGGTGGCTTGCGCACCGTGCACTTTGTATTTCGTTTCAGCCACAAGACCGAGCTTGGTGAACTCCTGATAGCTCTTATGGATCTTGGTCAGCAGCGAGCCGGAAGCCATGCACACCACGCTATGCTGCGGGATCTGCCAGCCCAATTGTTCCATGATTTCAAAACCCATGGATTTGGAACCCTCGGCGTAATACGGGCGCATATTGACGTTCACGAAGGCCCAGCCAAATTTGCCCGCGATCTCCGCGCACAAACGGTTGACCTCGTCATAGTGTCCCTTAATGGCGATCACATTCGCACCGTACACCAGCGAGTTGACGATCTTGCCCTGCTCCAAATCCGCCGGGATGAACACGTAGGATTTGAGGCCCGCTGCCGCTGCGTTGGCAGCGACAGAGTTGGCTAAGTTGCCGGTGGAGGCGCAGGCCACGGTGGTGAAACCGAGCTCCACAGCGCGGCTCAATGCCACGCTCACCACTCGGTCCTTAAACGAAAGGGTGGGGTAATTGACCGTGTCGTTCTTGACCCACAACTCCCGGATGCCCAGGCGTTTGGCCAGGCGATCCGCTTTGACGAGCGGCGTGAAACCGACTTGCGCGCCCACCGTGGGCGGTTTGGCGGTCGGGAGCAGCTCGCGGTAGCGCCACATGTTTTGCGGCCGGCTTAGGATGGATTCACGGGTGAGAGAGGCCTTGATGCGGGGGTAATCGTAAGCGACCTCCAGCGGGCCGAAGTCGAACTCGCAGACATGCGTTGCCTCAAGGGGGTACTCGCGTCCGCATTCGCGGCACTTGAGTGCTTTCATGAAACCATCGTGCTTATCCATATAAAATCTCTTACGCCATGGTTTTGGGGCATAAAAAATCCCCTTCTCATTTAGGGATGTGAAGAGGCGGATGGGCCGTACTCTCTTCTCATCTTCCCAAAATCCCTGTGGACTTCGGCTGGTTGGCACCTGGTCGTTGAGTTGGCGACTCAACCGGTTGCCGTGGTTTCATAGGGCCAGTCCCTCCACCACTCTGAATGAGAACACTACTTTCGTAGCTTGGGAGGACATTCCTCCCTGAGTGATGAAAAGTCAACTCTGAATTTTTCCAAATTTTGCTTCAGAACCGTTGCCGAGTGGCGTCGATTGGCGATTCCAGTCTTCTCGTCCGGACTGCTTCCGTTATGCTGCATGGCATGAACCGCGTGCTTAATGTTTTGAGGCTGGGTCTAACCCTATCGATCGTTTTGTCCCCTGCAATGGTCCGTGGTGACGCAAAAACCAAGCAGGACACCTTTTCCGCTTCCTACACCAAAAGCGAATACCGCATTCCCATGCGCGACGGCGTGAAGCTTTACACCATTGTTTTCACACCGAAACAAGCCCCTGGTTCCGCTACGAATTATCCCATCCTCCTTCAGCGGACTCCCTATAATCTCAAGCCCTACACGGTCGATTCGGATAGCCAGTCTGGGCATCTGCCGGAATCCTTTGTGAATGAGAAATTCATCTTTGCCCTTCAGGATGTGCGCGGTCGGTTCGCGTCGGAAGGTGAGTTCGTGCATGTGCGCCCCCACAAAGATGTGAAATCAGGAAGTCAGGATATCGACGAGAGCACCGATACCTGGGACACGATCGACTGGCTGGTAAAGCACGCCAAGGGCAACAATGGTAATGTGGGCCTCACTGGAATTTCCTACCTCGGTTTTTATGCCGAGGCGGGGATGATTGACTCACATCCCGCCCTCAAAGCCGTCTCCCCTCAGGCGCCAGTGGGCGCGATGTTGGACGGCGACGACGTTCTGCATGGAGGCGGTTTCTGGCTCTGCCACAACTGGGGTTTCATGAATTGGTTCGAGCAGAAATTGGAAAACCCCAAACGACAGGAGGCGCGGGTTTTTGATTTCGCCACCCCGGACGGGTATCGGTTTTTCCTGGAAGGCGGGTCACTCGCGGAGCTGGGAGACAGATATTTTAAAGACCAGATTCCATTTTGGAATGAGCTGATGGCCCATGCCGGCGAGGCCAAGTGGTGTGCGGATCGGGACATCACCCGGCATCTCAAAAACGTCCATGCCGCTGTGCTGACCGTGGGCGGTTGGTTTGATGCGGAGGATCTGTCGGGCGCACTTAAGACCTATCGCGCGACCGAAGCCAACAATCCCGGTATTTTTAACTCACTGGTGATGGGGCCATGGTCGCATGGCCAGTGGCATGGCGGTGATGGTGAAGCCTTGGGTGCCGTCGAGTTCAAATCCAAAACGGCGGAATTCTTCCGCAACGAGATCGAGCTGCCCTTCTTCCGCCGTTTCCTGAAGGGCGAGACCAACGCCGCCGCCTTGCCCGAGGCCTACGTGTTCGAGACCGGCCGTAACGAGTGGCGTCGCGAGAGCGCATGGCCTCCTGCCAACGCCGTGGCCAAGTCGCTCTATTTCCATGCTGGCGGTCGGTTGAGTTTTCTCCCTCCCACTGAAGGGGCGGAGGCGTTTGACGAATACGTGAGCGACCCTTCCCATCCTGTTCCGTTCACCCAGAGCATCACCACCGACATGCCGCGCGAATACATGGTTGAGGATCAACGCTTCGCCACCACCCGCCCAGATGTTCTGGTGTTCCAAACTGAACCGCTCACCGAGGACATCACCGTGGCTGGCCCGTTCGCCGCCAGTCTCCAAGTCTCAACCAGCGGCACCGATAGCGATTGGGTGGTGAAACTCATTGACGTTTACACCGGCGACCATCCAAGCCCTGAGCCTAACTCGACCGGAGTGCCGTCGGGTCACTATCAGCAGTTGGTCCGCGGCGAACCACTCAGAGGAAAGTTTCGCGATGGCTACGACAAGCCCAAGCCCTTCGAGCCGGGCAGGGTGACCAAGGTGGAATGGGTGATGCCCGATATCTGCCACACCTTTCGCGCAGGCCATAGAATCATGATCCAAGTGCAAAGCTCGTGGTTTCCTTTGCTCGACCGAAACCCGCAAATCTTTTGTGATATTTACCGCGCCAAGTCCGAGGATTTCCGCAAGGCCACCCAGCGCGTCTACCGATCCGGCACCGCATCCTCATTCGTGAAGCTCCAAGTCCTCGCTGAATAAAGTGCCAGTCTTGGCCGCAAATTGAAGCACTGCCGGTCGGGAATCAATTTCCCGTGGGGCTGCCCGGGACGCACCAAAGCAGGCCGGGGTGGCCGGTGCGCTGTTCTTTTTGGAAATTGTCGTAGGTGATAAAATGGACCTGCCCGCCAAAACCGAGAATATCAGCACCTTTCTTGTGGCGGCGTCCGATGCCTTCCTCTTCATTAGGAAACTGGCTGGCATCGAACCCGCGATTGGAGGCCCAGGCCGTGCCGTAGTTCCTTATTTCAGGCTCCCAATTGACGTAAGCGGCGGGATTAAAAGCGGTGAGTTTGTAAGTCTTGCCCGGTAGTTGCCCATACTTTGAAACGGCACCGTTCATGATATAACTGGAAAGTTTCGGCGTGCGCTTTTGCCACGACACCAGATTGGTCTTATCCAGCGGACAGTTATAAACCGCGCGCGATTTCAGATACGGCCAGTAAGCTCCTGCTTCGATGTACGGCACCTCATTGGTCTTAAACGGATCAGGGGCGTGACCTCCCACGGGCTTGTAGAGCCAGCCCGGACCATACTGGTTTTCCCAGTTGGGCCACGGCATGAAATCGGAGTTGTCGTCCGCGTACAACTGCATGGCCAGCCCGATCTGGCGGAAATTATTAATACAGGCGGTGCGGCTGGCTTTCTCCTTCGCGCTCGAAAGCGCCGGCAGAAGCATGGATGCCAAAATTGCAATGATCGCGATCACCACAAGGAGCTCGATCAGTGTGAAAGCGCCCAACGAACGCCTCACCATTCGACCATGCAAAGCTGGCTTCATCTCAATGGCCATTGTGGCAGGTTCCGCCTGATCCGCCAGCGACAATACGGCAACGCCAAAACCATTACCGCCGTCGTCCGCCTCCGCCGAAGATCGATCCCATCACGCCGCGGATCAACTCCCGCCCCACCGTGCTGCCTATAGTGCGCACCGCGCTTTTGGCCATGGTCTGGGCCAGGCTCTCCGGCTCGCGGCCCCGGCGTGATTTGCCAGTCATCATCGGCGCGGGTGCCGCGCTGCCGCCCCCGAATAAATTTCCAAAAAAACCACCAATCGAGTCGCTTGGCTGGCTCGTTTCTGGCGCGGGCTGGGAGTGAACCCCTTTGAGCCTCTCATAGGCCGACGCTCGGTCCACCACTTTTTCGTAAGTTCCGAACACCACCGAATTTTGGATCAACTGCCTGCGTTGCTCAGCCGTGATCGGCCCAATCTGGCTTCGTGGCGGACAAATGAAGGCTCGCTCCACCATCCCGGGCTGTCCTTTCTCATCCAGAAAAGAAACCAGGGCTTCGCCCACCGCCAGTTCCATTAGCACCGTGGCCGTATTAAGCTTGGGGTTGGAGCGGAACGTGTCAGCGGCCGCTTTGACGGCCTGTTGATCGCGCGGGGTAAATGCGCGCAGGGCGTGCTGCACACGGTTGCCGAGCTGCCCGAGAACGTTGTCAGGGATGTCTCGCGGGTTCTGGCTGACAAAATAAATGCCCACACCCTTGGATCGGATCAGCCGCACCACTTGCTCAATCTTCTCCAGCAGGGCGGGGGAGATGTCCGAGAATAGCAGATGCGCCTCGTCGAAGAAAAACACCAACTTCGGCTTGGGCAGATCACCCACCTCAGGCAGCCGCTCAAACAACTCCGAAAGCAGCCAGAGTAAAAAAGTGGCGTAGATCTTTGGCGATTGCATGAGCCGGTCGGCGCTCAGAATGTTGATCACTCCCTTGCCCTCCGCATCCGTCTGCGTTAAATCATCAAAATTCAGCGCCGGTTCCGCAAAAAACTTCTCCGCCCCCTGCTGTTCCAGCACAAGCAGATTGCGCTGAATTGCCCCAACACTGGCCGTCGAAATATTGCCATACTCAGTCGTGAACTGTGACGCATTTTCCCCGACGTACTGCATCATCGCCCGCAAATCCTTCAAGTCCAACAACAGCATCCCTTGCTCGTCGGCAACCTTGAACACTAGGTTCAACACCCCGGCCTGCGTTTCATTCAGCATCAATAGTCGCGACAACAAGAGCGGTCCCATCTCCGAGACCGTGGCTCGCACAGGATGCCCGCCCTCCCCGAACACATCCCAGCAAGTCACCGGACACGCGCTAAACCTAAAATCCTCCAGCTTCAATTGCTTGATGCGCTCCTGCACCTTGCCCGTCGGCGAACCCGCCTGACTGAGTCCTGCCAAATCCCCCTTCACATCAGCCATAAACACCGGCACTCCAAGCTGACTAAAACTTTCGGCAAGAACCTGCAGCGTAACCGTCTTGCCCGTGCCAGTCGCCCCGGCAATCAATCCATGGCGGTTCGCCATCTGCGGCAGCAGATAGATTTCCGATTTCGCCTTGGCTACAAGTATGGGGCTAACACTGGTCATGCTGAAATCCTCCCTATTCCCATGTTTCGATCAAGACTCAATTCAGACCTCGAGTCCTCCCTGTCCGCATTTCTAGCCCCAAAGGGGCGCTCTAATTCAGCCCAGACCGCGAAGCGGTCCAGCACACTAAAGTACAATTCCGGCAACGCCTGGGGTTAACGTTTGCCTAGCGAAGCAAGCCCTGAAGGGGCGATCTATTCCCATCCCTCTCCGTGTCCCGTCTTTTCTCGTCCAGAGTCCTCTTTGCATCCTTCGCGGCTTCGCGTGCTACCTCTTCATTTTGCAAAAGAACAAATAAAGTTGACAAACAACAAAAAAATCAATCATACCTCAAATGAAAACCATCGAAGACTTCACTCTCGAAACCAGCCATGCCCTCCGCGACGAATTCCTCTTCCACAATCCATACAGCCCGCCGCGACCCAAGACCTACGACGAAATCTGGTTCTTCTTCAAACACGTCGGAGGCTCACAGAGTTACTTTAAAATGCTCGAATGCAACGAGGTGGAAGAGGTTCGGACCGCCCTCCAAGCCCGCCTAGCCGCCGAAGCCGAAACGGAGCGCGCCTCTACAACCCGCAACCAACCTCCCGCCCCGGAGCGCGGGTTTTCGACCCGCAGTCAATCCCCCGAAGCCGAACTGGCCTCTATAATCCCAATAGAACTCACTTCGACTCCGACAGAAAACAGCTCAAACACAACAAACGAGTCGGCACAGAACGTTGTCTCACCTCCTCCCGACGACGTCCCCCTCACGTTCGAGACGCCTGCTTTCACTTTTTCGTTGTCACAGGATCATTCCGCCCCAACTCTGGAGTGCCTCGCACAGACCCATGACCCGTCGACAAACATGACCATCACATCGCTTCTAAACCCAATCTTTGGCCAGAGCCGTCTTTGGCCAGCGTTGGCTACGGCATTGCTCGCCTTGGCCGGTACCGGTTCGGCCTCCGCTGCCGACAAAGTCTTCCGCGCGGGCACCCATATCGTCGATATTTCGCCCACCAACTTCCCCGTGCTCGTCAACGCTATGTTCACGGAGCGCACCGCGAGCACCAACACCGACCGGCTTAATGTCCGCGCCCTGGCCTTGGACGACGGCTCGACCCGCCTTGTCATGGCCATCGTGGACACCTGCATGGTCGCGCGGGATCTCATGGATCGCGCCAAGGAAACAGCCAGCCAGATTACCGGCCTTCCCACCGGCCAAATGATGGTCTCCGCCACCCACACCCACTCCGCCCCGTCGGCCATGGGATGTCTGGGTAGCCGCATGGACACCAACTACGCCAAATTCCTGGAGCCGCGCATTGCCGAAGCCATCATCGGCGCCGTCAAACATTTGCAACCGGCCCACATTGGCTGGGGTTCAATCGACGATTGGGACCACACCTTCAACCGCCGCTGGGTCCGCCGCCCCGACAAAATGCTGACCGATCCCTTTGGCGACCAGAACGTGCGCGCTCACATGCATCCCGGACACGAAAGCCCCGACGCCGTAGGACCGTCCGGCCCGGTCGACCCCGGCCTTTCCGTACTCGCCCTTCAATCAGTGAACGGTCAACCCCTCGCGCTGCTGGCCAATTATTCCCAGCATTACTATGGCTCGCCCTTGGTCTCCTCCGATTACTTCGGGCGCTTTTGCAGTCATGTCGCGGCCCTCCTTTCCACCCCGGTTCGCTCTGCCACCAATGGATTTCTGGCCATGATGTCCCAGGGCACCAGCGGCGATTTGATGTGGATGGACTACGGCGCACCCGCCACCGCCATCGGCTACGACGCCTACGCCGGGGCCATGGCCAAGGAAGCGGCCGACGTCTGGAGCAAAATTAAATTCCAGGATTGGGTTCCGCTCAAAATGGTTGAGCGCAAATTACCCTTGGTCTATCGCACCCCCGACGATAACCGTTTGGGTTGGGCCCGCAAATTGGCCGCAACCTTCCAGACGCGCCTGCCGCAGACTCAGCCCGAGATATATGCGCTCGAATCCATTTACTTGCACGCCCGCCCGCGCACCTCCTTAAAACTCCAGGCCATACGCATTGGCGACCTCGGTATTGCCACAATCCCCAACGAGGTCTTCGCCATCACCGGCCTCAAGCTCAAGGCGCAAAGCCCCCTTAAAACCACCTTTAGTATCGAACTGGCCAACGGAGCCGAAGGCTACATCCCCCCGCCGGAGCAACATAAACTCGGCGGGTACACAACCTGGCCGGCGCGCACCGCCGGACTCGAAGTCCAGGCCGAACCCACCATCGTCGAGACTCTTTTGAGCATGCTGGAGGAGGTTTCCGGAAAACCTCGCCGCCCGATGCTCGAACCTCTGGGCTCCTATCCCAAAGCCGTGCTTTCCACCAAACCGGTGGCTTACTGGAGATTAAACGAAGCGGTTATTCCAACCGCCCTCGACGCCACCGGCAAAGGCCGCAACGGACTGTTTGAAGACGGTGTGGCGCTCTATCTTCCGGGAGTCAGCCGGGCCATCGGTTTTCATCCCGCGCAACCCGAAACCCCCAACGCCTTCAACAGCGGGCAGATCAATCGCGCCCCGCATTTCGCTGGAGGCCGCGTCTCGGGCAACCTGCCGCAATTGGGCCGGAACTACACCATCGAGCTCTGGTTCTGGAATGGTCTCACCAATAACGTCCGCGCCGTCACCGGCTATTTCGCCTCCAGAGGGGCCAATGGAAATGCCTCCGCCGCAGGTGATCATTTTGGCATTGGCGGCAGCGCGTTGGCTGAGGGAAACAACAAACTGATCTTCTTCAACGGCAACCAAAGCATGAACATCCTGGCGGGGCATACCGACATCGTCTGGCGCACCTGGCACCATGTCGCCCTCGTGAGGGAAGGCCGCCAAGTGCGAATATATCTCAACGGCAATACCACTCCTGAAGTCTCTGGTGAGGCGGATATCACTCTCCCGGCCAACGAGAAAGCCGTCTTCATCGGTGGACGCAGCGACAACTTCGCTAATTTCGAAGGAAAGATTGATGAAGCAGCCTTTTACGATCGCGCGCTCAATCCGGAGGAAATCCAGACCCATTACAAGGCCAGTGGTTTCCCGGCACGCCCCAACACCATTCAAAGCGCGGCGGCAACCTCTCCAACTCAAATTGCTGCTCCTCCTCTTTCGCCCGCCGAATCGCTTGCCAAACTTCACGTGCGCGCAGGATTCAAGGCCGAGCTGGTCGCATCAGAGCCCTTGCTCGAATCACCCGTGGCCATTGACTGGGATGAGCGCGGCCGCATGTGGGCCGTCGAAATGGTGGATTACCCGCTCGGCATGGACGGCAAAGGCAAACCCGGCGGCCGCGTGCGCGTGTTGGAAGACACCAACGGCGATGGCCTATACGACAAATCCACCATATTCGCCGAGGGCCTTTCTTTTCCCAACGGCATTCTAGTCTGGCGTGACGGCGTGATTGTCACGGCCGCGCCGGAGATTATTTTCCTCAAGGATTCGGATGGCGACGGCAAAGCAGATGTGAGGCAGGTGCTTTTCAGCGGGTTTCTGGAAGGCAACCAACAACTGCGGGTCAACGGCCTGCGCTGGGGCTTGGACAACTGGGTTTATTGCGCGAGCGGCGCGCATCACGGCGGGTACGGTACGGACACCAAAATTAAATCCCACATCAACGGCAAGGATTACGCCATCGGCAGCCGTGATTTCCGTTTCCGTCCCGATACGGGCGAGCTCGATGCGCAGTCCGGCCCCTCCCAGTTCGGACGCAACCCCGATGATTGGGGCAACTGGTTTGGCGTACAGAATACCTGGCCATTGTGGCACTATGTTTTGCGGGATCATTACATCCGCCGCAACCCCCATGTCGCAGCACCCGACCCGGTACAGCAAGTGGTCACGCCAAAAAGCCCCGAGGTTTTCCCCGCCAGCAAACGCGAGAAACGCTTTCACAGCTTTGATGAGGGAGGCCATTTCACCTCGGCTTGCGCCGCCATCATCTATCGGGATGATTTCCTCTTCGGCCCCGGCGGAACCCGGCACGCCTTCACCTGCGAACCCTTTCACAACCTCGTCCAGCACAACCTGGTCACCGATGATGATGTGAGCTTCACCTCGCACCGCGACCTCGCCGAAGCAGGCCGTGATTTCTTTGCCAGCGAGGACCGCTGGTGCCGCCCCGTCATGACGCGCACCGGCCCCGACGGTTCCTTATGGGTCGTTGACATGTACCGTTACATGATCGAACACCCCGAATGGCTACCTCCTGAAGGTAAGGCCGAACTCCTGCCCCACTATCGGCTCGGTGAGGAACGCGGGCGCATCTATCGCGTATTCCCCGCCGAAAAACCGCCTCACAAACCAACCCCGCTTGCCAAACTCAGCCTGCCCCAACTCGTCAGCGCGCTTGATTCATCCAACGGCTGGCAGCGTGACAAAGCCCAGATGATGTTGCTTTGGAAAAAGAATCCCGCCGCCATTCCATTGCTCGTCAAGCTCGTCCGTGAGAGTCGAAACCCATTGGCCCGCCTGCACGCGCTTTGCACTCTCGATGGCTTGGATGCGCTTAAGCCCGAACTGCTCGTGCGCGCTCTGGACGATGACCATCCGGGTGTCCGCATCAACGCGCTGCGACTTGCCGAATCACGCTTCACTCCGCAAGTCGCCGCGGCTGCCATCAAACTGGTGGACGACGCGGACCCCAAAGTGCGCCTTCAACTGGCCTGCACGTTGGGTGACTGGGATGAACCGAGCGCAGGCATGGCCTTGGGCCGTCTGGCCGTGGCCAATTACGAGCACAAATACATCATTGCTGCTGTCATGAGCTCGGCAGTGCCGCACAATCTGGCACTGGTAGATGCTACGGTGGCGGCAGGTGGTCTCGCCCTGGTCGCCCTCTCCGAACCTTTGCTCAACCTCTCGCTGAATCTGCAAAACCGCGAAACTGTCGCACGATTGATTGCGCCCACCCTCAAGCCGGTTGCCGGAAGTTTCTCCGCCCTGCAAATGGAGACCTTCAGCCAGTTGCTTGACACTCTGGCCAGGCGCAAATCAAGCCTTCGCGAATTAGAGCAATCGATCCCCAATGACGCCCTTGCCCTGGAACTCCAGCAGGCTCCAAAACTTATGGCCGGCGCTGTGCTGCTCGCCGCCGATGCCAGCCAGCCCGTGGCTCAGCGCGTTTCCGCCGCCGGCCTGCTTGTGAGGGACGAACCGCATCGCGCGTCAGCAGTGGCACTTTTAGCCACATTTCTCACGCCTCAGACCCCGGCCGAATTTCAGCGGTCCGCCATTAAAGCGCTTGGCGTGAGTGCCGACGCCAGCGTTCCTGCCATTATCACCCAAGCATGGCCCACCCTGAGTCCCGAGACCCGAATCGCCGCCATCGAAGAATTGCTTGCCCGCGAACCTTGGGCCTACGCCCTTGCCAAGAGCGTCGAGGCCGGAAGCATCAACCCAACCAGTCTGGATGCTGCGCGAAGAGGCCGCCTTCTGCGCCATTCCTCGGCGAGAGTTAAAGCGCTGGCCACGAAAGCCCTTGCTGCCGGAGCCGCTTCGACTCGCGCGAAAGTTGTGGAGGAATTCCGGCCCGCCCTGGCCCTCGAAGGTGATGCAACACGAGGCATGGCGGTATTCACCAAACTCTGTTCCCAGTGCCACAAGCAAGGCGCGCTGGGGAACGATATCGGGCCCAACCTGCAATCCGTGCTCAGCCATCCGGCGGAAAAATTGCTCGTTTCCATTCTTGATCCCAATGCCAGCATCGAACCTGGTTACACCGCCTACACCTGCACCCTGGCAGGCGGTGAGGAACTTTACGGTATTATCGCCGCCGAAACCGGCAACAGCCTCGTTTTAAAATTGCCCGACGGAAAAACGCGCACATTGCTCCGCGCCGACATCACCTCGCTGCACAGCGCCAACCTCTCGCTCATGCCCGAAGGGCTTGAGGCTGGCCTAAGCAAAGCGGACCTTGCGGATGTGATCCGCTTCCTGCAAACACCTGCGCGAAACTAGCCTGCAAGGGAACACTGCTTCCGTAGGCTCTGTGTGCGCTTGCCGTTATAAATATTTGTGCCACTCTATGGAAGTGCCCCTTATGCGTTCTTTATTTATTGTATTGTTGCTGATGTTCGCGGTGGTTCCTGCTGATGCAGACGTGGTCATCAACGAAATCATGGCCTCCAACACCCGTGCCTTTCCTGACATCACGGATTTTGAGGATTATCCGGATTGGATCGAGTTGAAGAACACTGGGGCGTCACCCGTGAGTCTTGCCGGCTATTTTTTGAGCGACAATCCCGCCGACCCCTTTAAATGGCAGATTCCGCCCGGGGCCTCAATTCCCGCTAATGGTTTCCTGCTCATCATGGCGGACGGCCACGATGCTGGGCCCGGGCAGGTTTTTCCACGCGGTTACTGGCCGTGGAAGAATGCAGTCACAGAAAAATATCACGCTAATTTCAGTCTCTCGGCATTGGGGGAAACGCTCACGCTCACTGTAGCCACTGGGTTGAGCTCAATCACGCTGGTGCATGGCTCTGTTCCCGCGCCGGTGCCGCCTGCGAAAGTGGCGGTTTGGAGATATAATGACCATGGCAGCGATTTGAGCACCCAATGGCAGGCCCGCAATTTTGATGACTCAGCCTGGGCCTCGGGACCGGCCAAACTAGGTTATGGGGATCCGGTGGCCACGACGGTTTCTTTCGGACCGTCGTCCGGTAACAAACACATCACCACCTATTTTCGCCATCATTTTACGGTGGCAAATCCATCCGATTACCAAGCTCTCTCCATGAAGTTGCTGGTGGATGATGGATGTGTTGTTTATTTGAATGGTGCTGAAGTGGTGCGGCGCAATATGGCGGTGGGCGGTATCAACTACAAGACACTCGCCTCGGTGACCGTGGATGGAACGGATGAGGAGGCATTCTTCACATACACATTTCCCGCGTCCGGATTGGTAACTGGCGACAACGTTTTGGCTGTCGAAGTGCACCAGGCGGCCATCACGAGTTCCGACATTAGCTTAGACCTTGGGCTTTCGGCTACTTCGCACAGTGCATCAACCACCCTCGACACGGTCACTTATTCCCAGCAACTGCCCGATATCTCGTACGGGAGGGATGCTGCGAATCCGACCGTTTGGAGGCAGTTTGCGGCTGCAACACCGGGCGCGGAAAATACGGCCGCAGTGGTGGATGACCTTCGTGTTCCCGGCGATGGGGTCGCTGTTTCCCTGCCGGGCGGCCTGTATGCAACCGACCAAACCGTGTCCTTGAGCAGCACCGGAGGCGTCATTCATTACACACTGGACGGAAGCAATCCGAAAAGTTCCTCTCCGATCTATTCGACTCCGATCGGCATTACAGCGACGACCGTCGTGCGGGCGCGCTGCTTTCAGGCGGGCCGGGTGCCTGGCCCAATTGTCACGCGCACTTATTTTCGCGCAGAAACGGCGACCAACGTTCCGTATGTATCGGTAGTGGCTGATCCAGAGACTTTGTTCGGCGACACCATTGGAATCTACGCGAACCAACATGAGACGGTCACCGGTTTCTATGGACTGAAGGATGTTTATAAAGGCAAGGACGCCCCGGGGAACGTGGAATACTTTGCGCCCGGAGGCGGGGGCTTTTCCGCAGGTTGCGGCATCCGCATCGGCGGCGAAAATAATTGGGTCCATCCCCAGAAGGCACTCAACATCGTGATCAGCGGAAAATATGGCAACGACAACGTCACGTACGATCTTTTTCCGGGCACTCAAGTTCCGATCCACAGTGCGTTCACCCTGCGTGACGGCGGGGATAACTGGGATGGCGACATGCTGCGGGACGCGCTTTATCCCAAGTTGGCTCATGGTTACCTCAATGTGGACACCGCCGACTATCGGCCGAGCATCGTGTTCATCAACGGAGCCTATTACGGTCTTCACGACGTCCGCCAGCGGTGGGATGAAACGTGGTTTGCCCAGCAATATCATCTGCCTGCCGATAAAATCGACCATCTCCTTCTAGGTCATATCACCGGTCCTGCCGTCACTCTGGGCGTGGATAAAGGAACGGATAGCAACTGGCTGGATTTGATAAGTTTTCTTAACACGGCCGACTTGACGACCTCGACCAACTGGAACTACGTCGAATCCAGAATCGATGTGGAGAGTTTCATGGATTTTGTGATTTCTGAATCGTACGGCAACAACACTTCCTGGTTCCACAACCGCGAGTTCTGGAAGGAGAAAAGCCCAGGGGCCAAATGGCGGTGGTTCCTCACTGACATGGACCGCACCTTCTCCACTCCCACCGGTATTCTCGGAGACATGCTGGCGAACGAAGACGTGCTTAGGCGGCTTAAATTGAACGTCGGATTCAAGCAACGGCTCGCGCAGCGTTATGCGGCGCACATGGCTGGAACATTCAAGGCGGCCCGGGTGGACGCTATTCTAGCGCAAATGGATGTAGAAATCAGCGCGCTCGTACCACGTCATGCCGCCCGCTGGGCGCCCTACGGCACAACCGTGGCAGCCCGGAACAGCAGCATCCAGCAAATGAAGGATTATATAAACCAGCGGGCATCCACTGTTTATGGGGAGGTGAGCGCTCAGCTCGGGGTGGGCGCGGCGGTTGATTTTACGCTCGGCAAGAACATTTCCGCAGGAGGCAGTGTCCTTGTGCAAGGAGTTCCAGTCGAGGCATCAACCTTTAAGATGTTCCCCAACATCGCGTTTACTCTTCAAGCCGTACCTGCTGCCGGTTACGTCTTCAGTGGTTGGACGGGGGCCACGGGCGGCGAAAATATTACCGAGACCATTTCGGGAGCAACGACCATCACGGCGAACTTTATTCCCTCCGGCGAAACGATTGTTGGCGGGACTTTGGCTGGCGACACCACGCTCGTTTCCGCTGGTTCTCCATACTCATTGAGCGATGATCTGATGGTCCCGGCTGGAGTTACCTTGACCGTTCAAGCCGGGGTGACCATCAACATGCCTCCCAAGAGGAATATTCGGGTTCAGGGCATTCTCAACATTGCCGGCACCACAGCAGAGCCAGTCCTGATTCACGGACGAAATGGAGGTCGCTGGGGAGGCATCAGTATTGAAGATCCGGCGGAGCCGTCGCATCTCGCCCATCTTATCATCCGGGGCGCGACCAAGGGCCACGACGCAACACTCTATTCGTCGGCCATTACCGGGCATAACGCCGATGTGGTCATGGATTTTATCGACATCACTGATTGCGACAGCCCGGTTTATATTTATGGCGGGAGTTGTACCTTGCGGGACAGCACGCTCTACAATCCTTATGTCGGCGATTCAGTTCACGTCAAACGAGGGAAGGCCGTCATTCAACGCTGCATTTTTCCGGGCAATAATGCGCCGGACACCGATGCCATCGATTTCGATGGAGTCACGGATGGTTTGATTGAAGGCTGCCGCATCTATCATTTTCAAGGTTTCAACAGCGACGGAATCGATTTGGGTGAGGAATCAAAAAATATTCTGATCCAAGACAATCTGATCTATTACAACGACGACAAGGGAGTGTCGGTTGGGCAGGGGACCACCATTGTCATGCGAAGGAATTTGGTGGTGGGTTGTGCGCTGGGTGTGGGAATCAAGGATACCGGCTCGTCTGCGATCATTGACCAGAACACCTTTGTCTCTTGCGGGAGCGGGGTAGCCGTGTATGAGAAGAATTTTGGGGCCGGAGGCGGCTCCGCCTTTATCACCAACAGCATTATTTCCAAATCGACCGTGGCACCCGTGACAGTGGATGGTTTCTCCACCTTAAGCATGGCCTATACTTTGAGTGACACGGTGCTTCTGGCAGGCGCGCATAATCTACTTGCCGATCCTCTATTCGTCGACCCCGCCGTGCTGGATTTCCAGCTTCAAACGCAATCGCCCGCCATCGACGCCGGCGATCCGGCTCACGCGCCCGACCCTGATAATACCCGGCCCGACATCGGAGCCCGCTACACCCACAGCGCGGCCGACTACCCCTACACCATCGGTGAGACCGTGGTGGTCAATGAAATCCTGGCTAATTCGGGTTTGGACAGCGATTGGATCGAGCTGCACAACCGCACCAAAGCCCCAATCAACATCGGTGGCTGGTTCCTGAGCGACAGCGCCTCCGATCTTCTGAAATATCGGATTCCCGCAGGCACCATTATCCCAGCTGACGGTTATCTCGTATTTTACGAAAACTTGAATTTCGGCGTCGCCAGTGTCGACACGAACAAGATTACGGCGTTCGCCCTCAGTGATGTGGGAGAAACAGTTTACCTCAGTTCTGCGGTGAACGATCAACTCACGGACTATAAGTCCAAGGAAGCCTTTGGTCCGAGCTTGGAGGGGGAGACTTTGGGAGCCTATTACAAGGCCAGCTCTGACGCGTACAATTTTGTGGCCATGGCCACTCCGACTCCCGGCGCGCCAAACAGCGCTCCGCGCGTGGGGCCCATCGTGATCTCCGAGATCATGTATAACCCGGGCGGTTCCGGAACAGGCGACGCCGAATATATCGAACTGCTCAATGTCAGCGGTGCTCCCCTCACTCTGCACGACGCACTCAAAGGAAAAGCCTGGCGAATTAGCGACGGGATTGACTTCGAATTTCCCTCTTTTCCCCCGCTCACCATGGAGCCCGGTGAACGCGTTATCATTACCAAAAACATCACGCTTTTCACTGCCGTCTACGGAGCATTGGTCCCAGCCGGGACCAAAGTGTTTGAGTGGGGCGCGGGCAGCCTGAGTAACTCAGGCGAGACTTTGCAGTTGGATCGTCCGGGCGCGGCGGATGCACTCAACGTGCTGCAATATGTGCGGGAGGATCGGGTGAATTATGCCGATGCCGCTCCGTGGCCCACGGCGCCTGATGGGCATGGACCTTCGTTGACCAAGATTTTGGAAGGCGATTACGGCAATGATTACGTGAACTGGGAGGCTGCCGCAGCCACCCCGGGAGGAAGAGCTTCCACCCTGCCCAAAGACTCGGATGGTGATGGAATTCCTGATGCCTATGAGTTGGCCAACAGCCTGGACCCTAATAATGCAGGTGACGCCGCTCTCGACGCGGATGGCGATGGGCAGAGCAACCTCGCCGAGTACATCGCAGGAACGAATCCTCATGACAAAAGCGATTTCCTTCAGGCGACCACTGTGAAAAATCCGGATTCTATCGGAATACGGTTCACGGCGGTGGCTGGAAAAACTTATACCGTTCAGTTTAAAACCACCCTTGCTGACCCGGTCTGGCACACCCTTCAACAAGTCCCCGCGCAGGGTGTCACGAGTCTTCGGGAAATAAGTGACCCGAGTGCCGCCACGCTACCTCAAGGATTTTACCGAATCGCCACACCGCAACAGCCGTAAGGCTGCCAGCGGCGAGGCCCGGCGAGTTGTGTTCGGGGCCGAACGCTCAGTGAGCACGGCGTTGACCAGCTCAAGGAAGTTCTATGGCGACATCAACGCGGGTGTTAGGCGTTCTTTGTGGGCAAAAAGTCCACGTCTATTTTCATCCCCGCAAATAAATCTGTCCTTCCAACTCAGCCAGTTCCGGTGTCCCTGACAGAGGCTCTTTCAACTTTTCGAGGAGTTGGCTGTACTCATTCGGGCCGTATGGATATTTGTCTGCTTTCATCACCGCAATCGCATAGATGCAAGTCTGCTTGGGGAATTTCTCTGGCAACGAACCAGCCAGCAAATTCTTTACAGTGAGACTACCAGCAACACCGGTGATCTGCATTTTAAGAACTAGGTTGACTGCTTCCGGAAAGGACTGACCAAAGTAAGGGCACCAAGCGGCTATTTCCTTTGACTCTTCCGGGTTCAAGGCTAATGGGAAACCCTCAATGCGAGCTTCTAGATATTCTTTCATCCACTTGTTCCAGATCTGATCCGCTTCCTCCGGTTGCGAGTCTTTAAGGTACCCCCCCATTGAGTGCGCCAACGATTCTGCTGCTTTTTTTGGTAATCGAGCCAGAAAGTCTTTGAAAAATCCAGATTGAACCGGGTTTTCAGCACCTCGCATAGCGATGATCGCCAGATAACCCCCGAGATTTCGTACGGCTTGATCATCGAATGCTAATTGGTCCGATTTCTCTGCGGTATCCTTGAGCATTACTAGCATATACTCGGCAAGTTCAAGGTAATGAGGAAGTAGTCTCATCTCCAGGTCCACCGATGTATTATGACGATAGTGGAGCAGGACCGACCAGGTCTGCTGCGCAGTTACGGGATTCCGTCTCCAGTTTAAAAGGGGTATAAAGTGCTCGACTGTAAAATCTGTATCCCAATTTAAAAAATATGCAATGTAAGGCGTTAATGCGATTCGGGAATACACCTGTATTTTGTTGTGCCCACTGAGTGCTTCGATTATTCTTTTTTTCAGGCTCAGGGGGATACCTAACCAACGATCTCCGTCGCGAAAACGAAGATGCTCGCAGTAACGAAACCAAAATTCACCGATCCAACCGCCTACATGATTGATAGAGCTCGTAAGCCAATCACAGAAACTGTCGTCGGGTTTCTCTTCGCTTTTGCTACAAATGCACCATGCCTTGTCCATTAGGGCATACGCTCGCAGAACTACCGCTTCGCTTGCTGCTAAATCTGGTTTAAAAATGCCGTGGGAGATCATGTACGCGATGCCTGAAAATATCGTTGGCTTCTCGGGCAAGTTTTCTACCTCACTCAATATCCATTCCCAATCTTCGATTTGCTTGAGCGTCCTTCCCCAATACTGAAAGACAGCATTCCAGATTTCAGAAGGTACCTCATGCATACTTGCCAGCACGGATACAAAATCTTTTCCCCATTGCCTACTTCGCACGAACAACTCCTCTAAATTAGCCAAATATGTCCACTGATCCCGAAGAATGGAGCCTGAAGTTGCTTCCAAGAGAGATTGGAGAAATTTTCCCGGGGGTTCTCTTAGTATTTCGTCGTGGTTAAAACCATCTTTTGGATCAACGAATCCAATCTTGCCCCTCCATATATCGAAGTTGGCATGTTCTCTCTCAACAAATTCAGGCCACGCGTCTTGGATTTTGCCAAGAGAGACCTCAACCATCCGACAACTTGGATCCGTTCGCCTTAGCCATACGAGGACGTTAAATTTCTCGTATGCCCTAGCAGTTCATTGAAAAAGTGACAGTTTGTTTGAAACGTGCTTGGGCAGCGTTCGTCTAAATAAACATGCGCGGAAATGTGGATGCCCAAGCCGACATGTATTGCCTGATCTCGCCCGAAAGCCGGGTGCCGAAGGATCA
>JANYDC010000017.1 GCA_025359965.1 Pedosphaera sp. | reverse complement strand
GTCGGCCATGGAGCTGCGTCCCAAACTGGAGGTCGAGATCGTCAAACGGAGTGATGACACCGCAGGATTCAAGGTGCTGCCCAGGCGCTGGGTGGTGGAAAGGACCTTCGGCTGGCTCATGCAGCACCGCCGCCTCGCCCGGGACTACGAGAGGACGGAATCCAGTGCCGAAGCATGGGTTTATCTCGCCATGATACGAATCCAACTCCGCAGACTCGCTTGATTCACCCTCTAACGTGAGTTTTCAGACAGGCTCTCAGAGCTAGCGAGTGTTGGGATGCCGTAGCCTCGCCAAGAAGACCCCAAGATCAGATCGTCGCCAAACGTCCAGCAACCCCCTTGCTTAACACGATCTCCCCTGGACTCAGTTTCATAAAAATCCTCGCACCATTTACGTGCGTTGCCATCCAAGTCGTATAGTCCATATGGGTTTGGTTTAAATGAGCCGACAGGAGAGGTGTGTTCAAATGAGTCAACTTGCAACGAGAGAGCAAAATTCCCGATCCCTGAAGGTGGTGGCCATTGCGTCCCCCAAGGATAAGCGCCCAAAATCTTGCCATCTTTTGCCTTAGGCGTATTACCGGTTTCACGTTTGCCAATGCCTGCCGCCCAACTCCATTCCTCATCTGTCGGCAGGCGATATGTTTTACCCTCCTTCTTGGACAACCACCGACAAAAGGATTTTGCATCCTCCCAAGAAATGTTTACTGCTGGGTGACTTGCCTCCTTGACGAAATCTGGCCTAAACCACCTCAGTCCTGTTGATTGGATAAACAGCTCATAGTCTTGGACACGGGTCTCCCATACGCTGAACAAAACCTTCGTCCCCGGGACAGGCTTAAACCTCATGCCAAGGGTATTTTCTCCAGCCTTTTTGAGGGCCGCTTCTATCGCCTCTTGTTCGGGTGTTTGGATCCAGCCTTTTCGTTCCAACATCGCCATCGTTCGTTGCGAAAGGTCGTTTGGACTCTTATCAAGTCCGAGCGCTATCATCCTTGTACCGGCACGAATCGCCTCTGCCCCATCCTTCAGCTCACAAGCCGCTCCAGCACGTAGGGTCCATAGGCCGCCAAGCGCTGAGTGATTGGCCGTAAGCTCATCAAGCATAACAGCACTTCGCGTCTGGAATTCCCGCAGATATTCATCTCTCTTCGTCGATCCCACCGGATTGGCTTCCACGTCGCTCCAAATGAATTTCAACGCGTTCAGCTTGCGCGTAATAGTGGCATCATCTGCGCATTCGGCGGCAGGTGCGAGAACTAGGCCGCAACCCAAAATGGCACTCATCCCCAGCAAGCAGAAAATCGTTCGAAATCCAAATATTCGCGAGTACAAGATTTTCATGGTTATTTTTAGTCGTCGCTAATTACTGGCTCAAACACCCCTGTGAAAGGCGCATCAGGCCACACAAGCCGCCAAATCATGCCAGTCGCCAAGTGGCGAAACCACTTTTGTTCCAGTAGGGCAGTATTGGAGTACAGACTGTTGACCGGCATCTGCTCCGATATGCCTTCATTTACCTGCTGGGCCATCCAAATCAAAAACCGGTCAAACTCGGCACGGTTATCAAAGCCTTGAATAGCTTTCCACGGACAGTTCATTGGCCAATCTCCCAAGCTGGGTCCACTTGCTCAAGAAAGACCTGATGCCCGCCTCCCACGAGACCTCCCTGTTGCGCGGCGACGCCTTCAAAAAGGGTCGTGCCTGCTGGGATACGAATTTTCACCACTTTGCTCGCGTCGTTGCCCCAAGAGGGCGCAAGCGCACTGTCGAGGGTGCTTTGCACCGGTCCTGAAGGTGGCTTAGCAGTCCAATAAGGGCCAAACTTGCCTGCCTTGCCGCCATACGCGCGGTACAGAACCACAGGCTCAGAAATTACGCGTTCGGTATAGCTTGAGCTGCGAAAAGTCTTGGCCACCTGGTCACGGAGAGGGCCGGAAGCAGTGGCAGGCCCCCAGCGTACAGCCTTGGAAGAGGGGATGGAAATCTCTTGTCGTTCAGGTTTACTTTCGGATGTGGTCGGTGGTGACACCAGCGCGTCAAACATGCCTCCGGATGCCTTGATATATTTTTGGGCACGATCAAGATTATCGATCGGAGCCACAATCGGTGCACGGAGATTTTCTATGCTTTCTTTAGCTTCAGCGGGAGAGCGGATTGCGTTGTACACCGGAATGACGCGGCGAACGCGACTGTCCGCTCCAGAAAAAAACTGGCTGCGGGCCGCGTCGAGCTTGGCTTCGATTTTTTCTGCTTGTTGGTAATTGCCTGACAATAACGCATCGGCTGCCGGGCTCAATTGTGCCATTACGCGCCCTTGCAATGCCGCAGAATCGAATGCGTTTTCCACCACCAGCTCCGTCGAAACTGAAGGGCCTTTATAACCGCCTGAGACAAGGCGTTCGAAAGCATTGCCCACGCCTTCCACGGATTCCTTTGCGCTCATCGCCCGGTTCCAGACAGAAGCAACTTTATCCGCATATACTAAAGGACTGCCTACATCACTGGACGTTGGGCCACTTGCAAGTCCGGCGTTTGCCAACTCCTGCAATCTACTTGATTCCTTTTGCAGGGCATCCTCCTTCTGGCGTTGTTCCGCTTGTTCGGCTTCCAGTTTCGCCTGTTCCTGGCTCAATTGCAGAAGAATGAGACGGTTTTCATCCTCGGCTGCTCTTTCTGCGGCTCGTTGCTCGCGCCGCTCTTCCTGCATCTCCCTTAGAGACGCCAAACGATCGTCGTCTTGTTGGCGTCTCTCTGCGTTTCGTTGCCGGGCCGCCTCAAATTGTTCACCGATACTTCTTACCGCATCGGCAGTCGACTGGGCTATGCTATCCGAAAATGATTTGTTTCTTTGCCGGATAGCCTCATTTTGGAGGGCAGATTTCAGACGCTGCTCCTCGTTGCGACGATTTTGCGCTTCGATTTGCTCACGCTGGATCGCTTGGATCACCGAAGATCGTTCGTTGGCCAATTGACGCAGTACGTTTTGGAGATCAGCGATCTGATCATCAAATTCCTTCGATTTTTCCTTAAGCACCAAATCCGAAGCAGGGATAGGGTGCCCATCTACATCCTTTAAATGCCTTTCAAATGACTTGCCAGTGCGTTCAATCTCACTCTTGGATTGACGGCACTCGCTGCAGAAGAGACCGGCGCGCAATTCCGCCAAGACAGTGCTTTTTTCCCTGACTAGTGATTGAATTCTTGTCCGACAGGGTTGGACCCGAAGGTCGATCGCAGAAATGCGTGAATCTTGGGCAATAGCTATGAAGATGAAGGCCGCGAGTATTGCTATCATTAACGCCCAGCTGCGCATTAATCACATAAGTAATAAGAACAATGAGTGTAAGCAAGTTGAAAGGACGCTCAGATGCAGGAAATGTTTTACGGAAAGAGCCTGCACCGGGCTCGGCTGAAAAGGAAGTGCCGACCTTATTTCGCGGCGATGGCCTTTTTCATCTCCTCGGTCAGCTGTGAGGGGGTCCAAACGTTTCCCACGTAGATTTGTTGCACCTTCCCTGCGGCATCAATGATGACCGTGCGAAGGGTATGATCGAAGGTTCCATCGCGATAGGCGGCGGCGAGGCCGAATTGTTCGGTGATGGCATCTATATCGATTTGCGCGCCAGTCAGAAAGCTCCACTTGTCCGGATTATAACTATGGGTCTTGGCGTGGCGGAGCAGGGTGGCCGGTGTGTCAAATTCGGGATCGAAGCTGATGCTGAAAAAATGGAAGTTTTGCGGCAGTCCCGGCGTTTCCTGCAATTGGCGAAGGGTTTCGCCAAAGTTACTGGTCATGCGCGGGCAGAAGTTGGGGAAAGGGCAGCGGGTGAAAATGAAGGTCATCGCGTAGGCCTGCCCTTTGAAATCCTTCAACTCCATGCGTTTTCCGAGTTCGTTCGTGAAAACGTAATTTGGCATGCCATTTCCGATATTCAGGGGTTCCACTTCTCGCACCTGGCGCATCGCTGGCCTGGTCTTGGCGGGCGCATTGGTTGAAACGGGAGCTGTGCCAATTTTGATCAATTTCTCAATCCAGCCGTCCTCAGGGGTGACGACCATGCTAAAGGTGATTTGATCACCCGCGCTCAAACCCGCTATCTCGTTGGTGTTGCGCACTGTGAGGGGCATGGTCATGGCGGGCATGTATCCGGGGATATCCTCATGCGCGATGCGCAGGGTGCGTTCATCCTCAACTTTCTGGATCACTCCACGCACGGCGTAAGTGTTGGTGATCGCAGCGGATTGCTTAGCGGCAGGAGGCACTGCGCGTTCACACCCGAGTGTCAAAAAAAGCGCGGCTAGGACTGATGCTAAAAACCATTTCATGCGGTCTAAAGTAGGGGATATTCGTGAAAATGCACAGTGCTCGCCATGCGCCATTAATGT
Source organism: Pedosphaera sp. (assembly GCA_025359965.1). GTDB lineage: Bacteria > Verrucomicrobiota > Verrucomicrobiia > Limisphaerales > SXQI01 > SXQI01. The sequence goes on along the minus strand of JANYDC010000017.1, from coordinate 61,861 downwards.
TTGGACTGCCCGAGAATCAAAAAGGCGATAGGCAGCAACAGCCCCACGCACAAGGCGACCAAGACCGGCCATGAGCGTTTGCTGGTGCGGAAGGCCAGAAATATCCCCAATCCAATAGTCAGCAGCAAGCAGATGGACATGGCCACCACCAGCCATTGGAACAGCCGGGGGTCATAGGAGGCGGCCTTGGGGTTGGGCAGGATTTGATCGATGTGGATGGACATGAGCTTGCCGATCCAATCAGTCCGCTCACCGGCCAGCTTGGCGCGATCCGTGTTAACCGTCTGATACCAGCCGGTGCCGACGTAAAAAACCAACAGCGGGGTGAAGAAACAGCTCAGGTATAAATGCGCGCGCCGGACCCAGCGCAGGACCGCCACCGACGCGGGTTTGCGTGGGACGGGTGCTGTTTCAGGGACGGCGGACATGCGGTCGGTGATCAGGAACCTGCGGGGATGCGGATGGTGCGGCCGATAATGACGTTGTTAGGGTCCATCGTAGGATTGGCCTTTTTAACGGCGTCAAACGTCACTGTTGGTTTGCCCTCGGCCTTAAGCTTGGTGTTGAAGGCGGCGATGATGGCGGAAAGCGATTCCCCCTTCTTCACCTTGTGCATGTAATAATTACCCTCGGGCACGTCATTCGTCGTGGGCCTATGAGGCTTGGTCTCGCTGTCCGAATTGTTAACGGCGGCCGGGGTAACGATCACAGGCGCCGGCGTGGACACAATCTTGGCCAGGCGTTCAATCTTGTCCAAAATCAGCTTGGTATCGGCCTCACGTTTCTTGTCGATCTCCTGCACCTGCTCGGCCAGGCGCTTTAACTCCTCGCGCGTGGCGAGGTTCGCGGTGGCTTTGCGAGCGTCGTCACGCGATTGCTCGCGCAGCGTGCTGATCTCCGAGGCGAGGCCGTTCAGTCGGCGGGTCTGGGCTGAATAGGCTTCCTGCAATTGCTCCACAGTACCAGACAGGCTGCGGTACCGTTCATCGGCCTCGCGTTGCTCATTGATGGCGGCGGCGCGGTTGGCCGGATCCTGCGCCAGCACCGGCAGGGTGGTGGCCAAGGCCATAAAAATTGAAAATCTCCGTTTCATGGCTGCAACGTAGAAAACACCAACCCTCCGCGCAAGTGGTAACGGGCCAAACCATGCGTATTTCCGCATCGTAAGGGTTAAAACCGCAATAACAGGTCAGCGTGCGCTCTTTTGAAGTCGTGCCATGGCTCGGCGGGCAGGTTCAAAGGTAGGGTTGGTCGATAGTACCATCTTTAATTCCCGATTGGCCTCGTCGAAGCGTTTCAGACTGATGTAAGCATTGGCCAGATTGACATGGGCTTGGGCATAACCGGGCTGCAAACGCACCGCTTCGGCGAAAAACACAGTGGATTCTGCGGTCTTTCCCTGACGCGCGTTCACCGTGCCCATCGCATTTTGGCCGGTAGCGCTTTCCGGCCGGCTCTTGATGGCCTCCCGAAAGTGGCTTTCCGCTCCAGCCAGATCGTCCTGCGCCATAAGCAGGTTGCCCAGATTGATGTGGACCTCGGCATAGTCTGGCACGCGTTTCAATGCCTCTTCGTAGGCTATCTTTGCCTCGTTGGTTTTACCCATGCGAACGAGGGCGATACCCATATTAAAATAGGCATCCTCCTCGTCCGGATTTGCTTTGAGGGCGGCCCGATATTTAGCCACGGCGGTCTCCAAATCCTTTGATTCCATCAACTGATTTCCCTCCGTAAGTAGGTTGACCGCCTGCTCGGTGGGCTCTGTCCCCAACAGGCTGATGACTTCGCCGTGAGCAGTCGAGTTGGAGGTCGGGACAGAGTTGGTGGCATTGGAGGAGACTTTGGCCTGCGGCTGATGGCGGTACATGCCCAACAGGAAACCTGCCACCGCAATCGTGATAAAGGCCAGGGCAATTGTTGAGGGCGCGATGGGTTTACGTGTGGTGCTTGGGCGTGGCGGGCGAGTCATATTGGCTAAAGAGCCTTGTTAGGCCATCGCCGCCCCCGTGGCAACATCAAAGCACGACGAGCGAGGTTTGCGACCAGTAAATGAAGCTCATTGGCCGTCCCAACCCGTTGGGGTCAGGCTATTTTTCCGCCTCAAGCCCTCCGCGGCCCGAAATCTCCAACACTTGCCCGGCTCTGCTCCCGGATACAATCACCGGTGGAGCCGCATTGGTTGCAAACACCAGAGCCTCGTCGAATTCTCCAGTATTAAGCTTCGATTTCAGGACGAACCCCCTGTCCACCCCTTTCACCACCAACGGCTCGAGCCGGAACGGTCCATCCCCAAAAGGGTCTCGCACTTTCTTGAAAGCCTCCTCCCCATGCAAACGATATTCAATCCCTGCCAAAAACATCGCAAGAATTGCATCCATCACAAATTCCTTGTTGCGGGCTTTGCGATGCAGGGACGCGTTGACGAACCTCCATTCGATGGAGGCCGGATCTTTTTTCGCTTTCTCGTTAAACACCTCCCAGGCGCGTTCAGTCTCTCGCTCTGGCAGCGCAAGCAGCGCATCCAGTTCTGCATAATAAGGTTCAACCTCCAAAAATTTTTGCAGGAGACTGCCTCGGGCTTCCGGCTTGGCTTTAACCATCTTTGTGGGCGGCTCCTCACCCTGAAATAGCTGTGCCATCAGCGCACGCCTCTGGGTTTGAGTTGCCGCATTGTTATCTGGATGTTCCGCCTCAAATTTTCGCACCTTCGCCAATTGGAGGTCATAATTTAACGCCTTTTCCCCCCTCATTCCTTGTTGGATCGTCAGTCGGGCTCTGCTTGTTTTGAAACCCAAGGCTATTTGCTCCAGAGTTTCAGGGTTAAACTCAAAAAAGCTGCGCACGACACATTCTATGACGATTCTCTCCATCGCCCCTGCTGCAAGCGCACTAATCACCTGTGGCGATCCCCTTCCTGCATTTTTTGCCAATGCCAACGAAGCCAGCAACCCTTCCTTTGCTTCAAACTGCCGCCCATGGACGAGGTTCCACTTCACCCGCGCACGAAGGGCATGCATCGCGCTCTTGCACTTGCTTATGTCCGGCTGAAATTTGGTGGACTTCTCCTGGCTGACCGAGCCCCAATCCCAGTCGACGCTCTGTTGCAATACCTGCCTAAGAATGAAGAACTCCTTATCGAATCTTGAAAGCAGTTCCTCAGCCCGCGTGTTGAAAGTGTTGCCCAGATACCCTAAGTCATCCAAGTACCTATCTTCCTCAACGGATAAGACGGGGGCGGCAGCAAAGGCCTGCATACAAATCTTCGCCGGATTAACATTGGTGCTGGCAGCGTCTTGCGCAAACAGATGATGCGCCATGAGCGAAACCCCGAGAGCTGTGGCCTTTAATAATTGCATTACATCTTTAGAATCTAATCCGACCATGTGACTATTCGCTGTCTCTGTCCAATCCAAATCCAAGGAGCGTCATCTCCGCCGGGCCCGGTGGCCGATCCAGACATGCAGCGCTAAAATCGCCGGTGCCGCCAACCCTAAAACCCAGTGAGTCAAACTCGTCCATTCGCGGAGTTTCTCCCCGCCTGCGTAGTACAGGCCGTAACCGGTTAGAGCCAGCACGCCGTTAAACGCCAGCAAACTGACACCGGTTCGCAGGCTCTTGTTTGCCCGCCACCCACGCCTCACGTGTCCCGGCAACAGCGTCCCGAGCATGACCAGGGTGGCCATGGCGGCGAACCCATGCGCCTGCATGGTGGTGGGTTGCCATGGGTGTGGCGCATCGCCGTAATCACCTTTTCCGCGAAGGAAAAATTGGAGGACCAGCCACAGTACGCCGCTCAGGGTCAGCAGTCCGTAGGCTCCATAAAGCCAGGCTTTGTGCCCACGCGTTAGTTTGAGATGGTCATTCATACAACGGCGCACCCAGCAAGGCTGGTGGGCGATCCGGTTGCAGGATGAAAGCATGCGCGCCGTAATCTTCCAAGACCGCAGAGGCTCCCGCGCCCGCCAAAGTCACCACCTTGGTCAGCGCATCCGCGTGCAGCGCCTTTTGTGCCGCCACCGAAACACTGATTCGCCGTCCCGAGCTTTCACCTGTGCGCGGATCAATCAGCGGCGTGATTTCGCGGCCACCTTCGGTTTTGCGCGAGAAATAATCCGCCGAAGTGCAGAGGGCTCGGTTGGAAATCTCCAACAACGGCAGCAATTCGCCTGGCGTTTCCGGGTGGCGGATGTGAATCCGGCGCGGCCGCGGTCCGAACACCCGCAAATCTCCCCCGGCGTTGACCATGCCATTGGTGAACCCGGCGCGTTCCAAGGCCATCACCGCCTGATCCACCGCAAACCCTTTGGCAATGCCGCCCAAATCCAAACGCAGCGCACGTGCAAAACGCACCCGGTGGCCGGACATCAGTTCGACCATCGGTTCATCGGTATGGAAAGGCCCTGCTCCCCGCGTGGAAGATGCGCCCGCCTCCGGCAGATAACCCAAGCGCTCCAGTTCACCGCCCACCGCCGCGTTGAACAGGCCTCCCGAACGGACACGCAGAGTCTCCGCCTCCTGCAACACCTCATAAACCCAAGGGTGAACTTTCACCGCTCGCACATGGGCCACGCGATTCAGCACACTCAACTCACTGCGTGCGTCGTGGGCGCTCATTAGCTTTTGCACGAGCATGACCGCTTGATAGGCACTTTCAATTCCCCCATGAGCCCCGGAGGGATCAGCGCATTCCACCGTCACCTCAACAAACGTGCCGAGACACGGCCGGCACCGCCGTAATTCACTTGAGCACGAGATCATAAAGAGCGAGCAGGCGTTTAACTCCTTCGGTGATGTGGCGGCAGGACAAGGTCGCGCCGGTGATATTCTTGATGTCGTCCTCCAGTTTGAGGGGCGCGCCGTGTTTTTTTCCGGTGAATTGTCCCTTCCACTTCTCGTTTCGCACCTCCTGGCCGTAGTTCTCGCGATACTCGATCACCTCAATCTGCCGCACCGCGCCATCGGTTGAGAGCGCCAGCCCATAAGTAATCAACTCATGCTTGCCAATGACCTCATCCACGATGAACCACCCGGCCAACACACCTCCAACCACTGCTTTCCACACGCGCTGATCCGTCTGCCTCACCTTTACCCCCGAACGCGCCTCAATCGTCTTCGCCTGTTCCTTGGTGAGGCGTAGATCCGCGCTCTCGAACCTGGCCTCCGCGCCGAAACAGCTTTTTTGCGCCTGTTCGATGGTCAGGTACTGGACGCCGTACCCCGGCGCCGCCGTCATCACCAGCGCCACCGGCGCCAGCCAGCGAAAGTAAGAATGGGTCTTCAACACAATGTAAGTATGGCCCAAACAAGAAAAATCCGCATTCGTGCGATTGCGGACTTCTATCGCCCAATTGCGCGAATCGCCTGGGAGTGCGGCAGCCGACCGCTCTGCGGGCAGCATAGTTGGAATTCCCGTTGCTGCGGCTTTGCGGAGGTGTGGATGAAAAAAAATCGTGCCCAGCCGAGCCGCAATCCTGGCCAAGTCTCCCTTTTCCCGATGGGAACCTTGGCAGGCCTTCAAAGCCGCCTGACAGCGATCCAACACAACTCACGCCGCCGCCCTAAACCTCCGTCAGCAAATTGGCATCGCGGATCAACCGCCAACGTCCATCCACCTCTTTCCGAAACACCGAAAGCGTATTGCCCGCCCGCCGCTTGTGCGGTCCTCCCTGCACCGGCGTGATCGTCAGGGCAAGATACGTCCAACAATACCCATGATCCCCATCCACCTGAATGTCCTGAATCTCCGAGACCCCCTCAATCCGCACCCGCTGCAACGCCGCCCTCATCCCCGCCGCAAAAGCCTCCCGCCCTCGCATGGGTCGTTGCCCCGCCACCAAAAAAACCACATCCTCTGCCATCAACCCCAGCACCATCTCCACATCCCCCGACTAAGTCGCCTTCATCCAAGTGGCAATGACCTCCCGGATCTTCTTCAAATCATTGGGCTCGTCCATAAAATGAATCCAACGTAGTGCGGACGATGAAGGACCAAATTACAGGGATTTGATTTATCGGAAATTTGTGACCCGATCAATTATCGGAACTTTCAAATGTCTCGCATTCTGTTGATAGTTCAATCTGCGTTGGTCTCTATTGTTTCAATGGCATAGAATTCAATTCGGACGTTCTGCACGTATCAGCCTCTTCGGGCACGTTTCCGCTTTTGAACGCTTACATCTGGCTCCGCAATGATTTGAGGACATATTGAATTTGCGCTTTCAATCAATTTAGGCCACTTTTTCTTGAAGGTCGCATGGCGTTCGACTGCATGTTCTAGAAACGCAAAGAATGAATCACTAAAATGCCCTGACAAGTTTATCATCAGAACAGTCATATACTGATTGAGTGACTGGAACATTCGTCGGTCCTGATTGAGAACTTCCATTAGGTTGTTGAGAAGGGGTTCAGGTAAACACCGCCAGGCTCTGTTCAGCAGTCGAGCATATGCAATGTCAAGCGCCGCCGTATCGAAGACCAACATGTTCTCTATCTTACCCGGCTTTTTGGATGATGCTGACCTCCATATCCATTCAGCAGTCCGGAAATTCTCTTCGAGGACCTTCCCGCAGACATTTAAAGTCCAGACCAACTCATTTTTCTCTTCTTCCATTGACTTAAGCAATAGCTGGTGGCGCAGGCCTAGGAAGTCGCTGACAGGGCTATCAGATGTGACTCTCGCGGAGAAAATGGAAAGGATTTTGTCATGCAAGTTTTTCTCAAATTCGAAATAAGCATCTTCGTAATCCGTGCTCCTTTCAGTGAATCGATACTCGAAGGCGTAATAGCCATGCAGGTCAGAAGGTAATGCAGACAGGTGTTGGGTTATTATGATAGTGCCCGTTCGCAGGGCGTGGCGGACACCAAGTTCGTAGTAGACATTAGGTCGTCCTCCTGTGAGATCTGCTATTACTAGCGACGACTCAGCCAGATCATTCACAATTCCCCGGACAAAACTTCCCGGTTGAGCTGGTGAGCGCTTGCATTCAATTCGTTTCTCAGAGAAGGACTCCACAGCACGTTTGATCCATTTCTCATAAATGTGATCCCAATCACGCTTCATCAAAACAACGTCGGTGGTACCAATGGAATGGTTTGTTTCGCTGAACGGCATGATGACGAAACAGGTTTCATTCTTGTGCATTTAAATCAGCAAACCGTATCAATAGCTGTACGTCAAACAAACACGGGTTTAAACGTCCTTTCGGCGGGGTTAGCCTGTCTAGTGCGTGAGGATCCCCATTAGTGCAGCGCTTGGAAACCATTCGGTGTATTGGTCGCCGGTCCGGCAAAATAGGTGACGCGTTGGCCTCGTAGGAAGGCGGTGTAACTTTGCACGCCGGCGGACATGGCTCGGTGGGTGAAGTCGCGGAATTTTTGTCCGTGACATTGGCTGTCCAGAATGGCGGCTTTTAAATTATCAGGTTGGAAATCGGGAGCTATGGGTGGGAGGCCTTCGTAGAGGATGGGCATGACGATGGCGGCACCATCGCCGTTGTAAAAAGTAATGCGCAGGGCGGCATAATCGACGTGATAATATTCCACGCCGGTGGCGATAAGGGCGGCGACGACGTCGGGGAAGGAGATGGTGCCCGCCAGGGTGGCGCGAGTGGTGGAGGCGATGATTTCGGTGTTCATATTGGCCTGAGGTCGAAATTCAACCAAAGCGCGGGGGTGGGAGGCAAGTTTGGTGGGGTTGGGCGTGTTAAGCTACAAGTTTGAAGTTTGAAGTTTGAAGTTTTCCAAGCTGGAGGCTTGGAAGCCATTAGCCGGTGAGTAAGGAGCGGAGCGACGACACCACCGGAACAGGTACGCAAAAAATTCGACCCTGAAAGGGTCGCAGGTTAGGGGTGCCATCCCGGATGTAGGATGTCTGCGATCCCTTCAGGATCGTTATTATTTAACCGGCCTACCGGGGGTAGCGTTCGTTCCTCACGCGACCCCCGGCTACCAGCTGGCATCCCTCCGGGATGGCCCGGAAGGGGCTCCGTTCCAAGACGCTTCGCGAATCATCAGGCGCTTTCTTTCGCCTGCGCAACAGCCGCATCAAATTCCACCTCGGTTTGGATTCCTTGTTTGGTGAATTGCGGGCCTTTGCGGAGGTCTTTGTCGGTGATGTCCCGCACTTCGGCGGCCGTGATGAGGTCGTGGTAATGTTCCCAGGTTTGGCCGGGGTTGCAGTCGCTGAGGAGGTCGGCGTTTAGGAAGGATTCGCCGGTTTTGAGCGTGCCGGGGTGGAGGAGTTGGTTCTTGGTTTCGGCAGTGTTTTTGGCGTCGAGGGTGGTCAGCGCGGAGGGTTTGAGAATAAGGATTTTCATGTTAGTTGATGCCACGGTTGAGGTTGTATTGAAGGGTGCGGACGGCGAGGTGGAAGGCCAGGACATCGGGATCGCTCATGGCGTTTCCAATGCTGTAGAAGGAGATGCGGCCCGGGGTATAACCGCCTGGCGAACCGGATAAATTGTAAGCGTGGATAAAAACGTTCCCTGCCGGTTTCACGAGGGTGGTGGCGCTGCTGTTGAGATCGGCGTAGGTCCCGTTGCGGAAGAGACGCAGAATGCTGGAGCTTACGCGGACTCCACACCAGAACCCCTTGACCAAACCGGTCAGCAGGGTAGTGCCGTTGAGCTGGCCATAGCGGAAGTCCACTGTGGCCGCCGCGTTCAGTCCGCCCATCCAAAACTGGTCCGTGCCGGTGAGCGTGCCTAGAAGCGAGCGATTGCCCGCCGCCACCACGTCATCGCGCAGGTACGCGCTGAGGTGCGCGGTGTCGGGGAGATTGGTGCCGGAGAACCCAGTGTTCAGATACTTGGTGGCGCCATCGCCGTTGAGTCCGCCGGATGATCCCGTCTCGGCGTAATCGCCGCCGACGAAATTGACGTTGGTGAGTGCGGTGGGCGCGCCGGGGCCGACCACCAGTTTGGTCAGGGCGGCGTTGAGGTTGTTGCCGGCAAACACGCCGACTTCGAGAAGCTTGTCCCAGACCATGGCGTTCTTGCAGTCCTGCACAAATTTCTCGACGGCATCAAGCGAGGCATCGGAAATGGTGCCGCTGTTGGCAATGACGCGGTCGCGGTAGAGCAGGGTCTCGGGGTTGTAAAGTTTGGTGGGGATTCGGTTGAGTTGGGAAATCAGTTTCATAAGGTAAAAATTGAAAACCGCAACGACGGCCGGAGTTGATTGAGGCAACCCCGGTCGTCGTGGCGGGTGGGTTTAGCTGATGGTGAGTTTGCGCAGGCCGAGGGTGGAGGTCACCGACACGTTGCTGTAATGCTCGACGGTGAGGTCGATGAGTTTGGCACTCATTTGCTGCTCGTAGACGCGGTATTTGCCGCCGCCCTCGACCGCGGTCCAGAAGCGTTTGGCGTGGCTGGGATCATCCGGGCCCACGCCGTCCTCGGCAAAGAATTCCAGAACAACGTCCGGCACGACTTTGCCTTTGAGTACAGCGGTGGATTGAAAACGCTCGCGCGAGACCCGCACGCCGTCGACTCCCATGAACCCGGCCAGTTCGCCCGTGGTCAATCCGGCCGAGGCATAACCGCCCGCCGAGGCCTGGGCGCGATGGGCGATGAGGCGCTTGTTCCACGCCACATCACCGTACAACAGGCGGTTGGGTCGCACGCCCGAATCATCCACAGCGGCGATGAGATCGGTCAGCACATCCTGGTCAGGATCGCGACCGACAGTGGTGTCCCATGTTTTGGCGGTGTTCGTGGCTACGCCGGCGATGAGAGTGATCGCGCGGCGCAGTTCGTTGCGGAGGAGACGTTGGAGCAGGCGGGCGGTGAAAACCTCGCGCCAATTAACCATGCTGTCGATCTGATCGAGATCGACGCGGAGGGTCAGCCCTTTGTTCAGGGTTTTGTCGAGCTGGGTTATGCCCTTGTACTCGACGCGTTTGAAATCCGCGCCGATGGCCCGCAAGTCATCGGTTTCTGAATAGAAAGCCTCGGTGTTATCCGATTTCTTGAACTCATAGCGGCGACCGGCCTGGACCGGTGGGGCAAGAAAATCGAGGGTTTTCTCGATTTCGTTTTGATCACGCCAGCCCACGGCGTAGGCGGTGAGAGGCTCGGAATAGAACGAGGCGTTGAAACGCGCTTCGTTGGCCAGAACCAGCTGGCCCGGGTCGGGGCGACCATTGTCCAGCGCGAGGCGTTCGTCAGACCGGAAAGCCGCGATGGGTGAGGAGTTGTTGTTTTGCATATCGATGTTTTCTGTGTTCATGGGATTCTTGTTTCGAGTTGAGTTTTAGATGACGCGCAGGAAGTAGAGCGGATCGACTTCGATCACATCGCCTGCGGCGGCGGCCGCATCCAGAGCGCGACCGACCACATAGTGAGTTCCGACGGAACCGCCGAGCGTTGCCACGCGGCCCGCCGCGGCGGGTTCAAGCAGCGAGCCCTGTGTGATCGCGGCCGAGGCCACCATGCGCACGGTGGTCCCGATGGAACCGAGCAAAGCCACGTTGACAAGGTCGAATACGGCTGCGGCTTCGTCGGTGATGACGCCGATGGGATTATCGACGGCGGTGCAGATGTTCACGCGATCCGCCGCGCTGCCGATTTTGGCCAGCAGGAAGCGTTCGCCGATAACGACGTCCGTTGTCTTGGTGATATTGCCCTCGTGGGTGCCTTCCGCAATGTTGGCCAGACGGAAGGCCCGGTTGCGGCGTTGTGCCGCGAAATGGCGGCGTTTGAGTTCGTGGAGCAGGGCGTTGAAAGCCCTGCGGATGGGTTTGGTTTTCATAGGTGGGAAATGTCCATGGTTTGAGTGAAGTGCTGTGCGCCCTGGACTCGGCGTACCGCACCAAAAATTCAGCGGGGTTGTTCGAGTTGCGCGAAGAGTTCGGGGGCTTCTGTTTTCACCAGCGCCCAGGCCTGTTCGAAGGGAATACCGGCGATGGTCTTGGCATCCAGAAGCGCATCGAGTCTTTCGCGAGCCAGCGAGCGGGTTCCGCCAAGAGCGCGTGCGCGGCGCGATTCGTTAAGCCGACGTGTTTGGGAATGTTCGACGGTGCGGAAGCGCCGGGGAGTGCGACCAGGCGCGGAGATGCGATTGGCCAATGCCCCTGAATCGCAAGCCTCGCGAAAGATCTTCTCATCAGCCGGAGCCGCCTCGCCGTGGAGCAGTGCCGTCTCAAAGAGCGCATCGGCAATTCCACTTTGGGGCTGCGGACTCAAACCCACCGCTGTGGATTGGTTGGCCAGCGGGAGCACCGGCAGATTGGGTTGATTGGTCAAACCGGCGGAGATCAGGCGCATCGGCCGGAACAACGGGAGGCCCGCCTCCTGTCCGATGGTCTCGACCTGCCAGTAGGGCGAGTAGAATTTGAACTGCCGGTCCTGGATCATGCGCCGGCCCTCCTCCGTCCAGCGGACTTGCGCGTAGAGGCCATCGCTGCGGGCTTCGAGATTCATGATCCATCCATACGCGCGTGGATCAGGCTGCGGACCGGCCAGCTCGGGGACATCGGGATGCCCCACATAAAAGGGCAGGCCGCCGAAGGCCCGTCCCAGCCGCGACCAGAAGGATTTGAACTGCGTGCTCATGGCCTCGGCCGCTGCACGATCCACCCGCTGCAACCCCTGACGGTGGCGGAAATCGCCGAAGGGCGAGAGCTGAATCCAGTCGGGTGGAACCGCCTCAAGCGAGTTTGCCACGGCGAGAGTGTTGGCGACGGTCGGCGGTTTGGTTCGGCCGTAGCGTCCCAGCAGTGCCTCGGGATCAATGGCCACACCATGATCCAAAAAGAACGAGTCGATCTTCAAATCAAAGTCCGTGCATTCCTTGGCGGCGCCTAGGATTTCCACGCGTGCCAGCGGTTCCACGCCTTCGCCAAAAACCAGACGAATCACTTCACGGTCGATTTGCTGGTGGAGTGTTTCGGAGATGGTTTCCGTGTCATCCTCCTCCAACAGGCAGGACTCGCGCTCCTGCAAGCTGGCCCCGTAACCGTGCTCACGACTGAGCGTGGAAAGATCGGCTCCACGCCAAAGCGCGGCGATCACACGGTCCATCCGTTCAACCAGTGCAGGAAAAGGCATCTGCCCGCCCGCCGCCAGATCGATCACTTTGATATCCTCGGTGGTGGAGGTCACAATGGCGTTGCCGTTCAGCAACTCAGCCACTGCGTCCACCATGGCATCCCAATCGGCCGAGTTGCGCGCGGCGGTGGTGACGCCGCGCACACCGGGCGTGCCGTGGCGCTCGGAGTAAAGGGACCAATCGTTCAGCGTCAGTTGCTTGAGCATCCAGGCGATGGAAGTGGCGCGCATCAATCCCTCGCCGGTGGTGATCAGCCACGCGCCGGGTTCCAAGGGCGTGCCTTCCATGGCCCGCTCATCGGCCAGAAACCGCAGAGTGCCGGTGGTGTTCTCGAAAAAATCGAGCGGCACAAAACGAAAATCAGCGGTGAGAAAGCGTGGGCGGTTTTGCGCGCCGCGCGAGGTGGCCGATTCAGGCCGCCACAACACTTCATGCACGGAGAAACGATGGCCCACGGAGTGCATCATTTGCCGCACCAGCAATTTGAAGCCGCCGCGCTCGGCTCCGTCGAGACCATGGGTGGCGGTCAGATGCGTGTAGAAGTATTGCAGGGCTTCGGTGTGGAGCCGTGCCTCGGCAGCCTGTGCCGCAGTCAACCCCTGCGTGGGCAGAATGGCCCAGCCATGACGCGCGACGGCTTTGCGACGTTTGGGCGCAACGGCTTGAATCAAGTCGTCACGTCGTTCAATGGTTTGCCAGGTCAGGGAGGCGTCGCGCAGCCAGCCATTGTCGAACGCGTCCAACTGCTGGGCGAGACGTTCGGGCGTGAGGCGTGCGACGGATTGAAAACGCCAGCGTGTGGCGCGTTTGATGCGTTCGGGGCTTAGGTGTGAGGTGGTGTTCATGGAGGTTCTAAATGTTAAAAGGGGACGGTTTAATTAAGGACGAGGCGTTACAAAGAACCGCGCAGGTGAAGCGCGCGATGCATGCGGAAGCGGGAGGGAATGGTCACGATGGCGCGTGGCGGAGGAGGCGGCCCAACAGGCGAATCCAACACCGAGGCGTGCAGGGCCAGAGCGAGAGCGGTGGTGCGGTCGGCGTGCCCATCCGGCCCGTGCGGAGCCTCGTAGGAAATGCCGCCACCGGGGCGCGGAATTCGGCGGAGAGCATGGAGATCCTCGCGAATGCCGATGTCGATTGGAATGCGCACAGCGCGGGTTTCGAGCAGCGGGCGCAGGCGTCCGAAGATGGCCTGCTTTAGCGCGGCCGTGAAATGGCAGAGAGCGATGCGGCCCGGCGCAAACGGTTCGCCATTCCATTCGCCGAATTCGCGCGCCAGAAATTCACCAAGGCCAAGGCCCGCCCCCGTGGAATCCAGACAAACGCGATGGGCACGGGCGACACGGGGGCGGAGCATGGCGAGTTGATCGGGTGTCGAAGTGTTCTCCAGCACCAGGACTTCGTGGGTCCACCAGATCGAATCGCGCTCTACCAGTGTCCAACAGACGGTGCGGTCTTTGCTGCGCCCGAAATCAATGCCGACCAGAACGCGTTCGCACGGAGCGGGAGGTTCAGTATTGATGGTGGTGGCACTGGCATGCTCGCAGGCGGTGATGACTTCGTAGGTCAGAAGGGTGCTGGCGTTGTCAATGAAAGCGCACTCGTATTCCTGAGCCCAAGCCTCGGGATCGTTCAGGCCGGTGCGCAGCTCCTCAATGTCGATGGGAAGTCCCTCGGCCACGGCTTGATGGATCGTGACGCGATGCTTGGCGAATCGCGGTGATTCCCACAGCTCGTGAAAGAAATTACCGCGTCCATTGGGAGTGCTGATGATGCGGATTTTTTTGACGCCGCCCTTCAGAGGGTTGGAGATGGTGGGGTAGAGGGCGCGCCAGACTGCGGCAGGATCATCGTGGAAGGCGAACTCGGTGAGGATCATGTTGGCGGAGAATCCGCGAACGGTGGAGGGTCTGGAGGGGACGGCCAGCATGCGGGAGCCGTTGGGCCACTCAATGGAGGCTGCCTTCAGGATGGCGGAGGGCGTGTCGCGCTCGACTTTGGTATCCTTGGCGCTCATTTTCAAGGCGCGAGCCCATTCCTTGGCTTTGTCGAGACTTTCAAGAGCCTGGCGCTCGCTCGCGGCAAAGATCACCCAAGTCGAGTTGGGCCGGGTGGCCATATCCATGACGGCCTCCGCCGCGCAGGTGAAATCCTTGCCGGTCTGCCGCGCCCAGAGGCCGATCTTGAGTCGGCTGCCGTCATCCAGCCAGCGGCGCTGGTAGGCAAAGAGATTGCCGGTGATACACGAGAAATTCATAACCAAGTGGGTGAAATGGGCGCACGGGGGCGCGAGGAGGAGTAGGGGCAGCCTTATACGCGCCGGAAGATCAGCCTTCCCGGCGGGCGCGGACCAATGCCTTGTCCGCCGAATCCATCTCGCGACTCAGCGCGGTGTGGAGACTCTCCACTGTGCTCTCGTCGGGGCGTCGGCTGGCGTCGGTGTTTCCACCAACGACAGTCGGCGCACCGCCGGAGTTTGCCTGCTTCCATCGATCGATGCCGTGGACCAAACTGTCGAAGGCGCGCACGCTTACCAAGCCCAGCCAGCCCGCCAATTGAGGCAGCCGGCTGACCACCGCCCCCAGCAGCCGTCCCAGAATGGGAAGCGCCACCGGGAAAAACACCACGACCGCCACCAAGCCGCCGAGCGGCAGCGCCACAACCGCCAGCACTTTGAACCACCATTTGCGGCGCGCATTTTGTTCCTCCTCGCGCTTCACGCCCTGTGCCATGAGGTGGCCGTCGATCCGGGCCACCTCACCAAGCAAGGCGTCTTGTTTGGCAAAACGCGTGGCGAGTGACGCCTCCGCCGCAATAGTTGCGCGGGAGGCACTGTTGGATGAGCCGATATTGGTCACCGCCGCCAGCAGGGCCGGCACATCGAAAGGCTGCAAGGGCAACCCCACGATGTGCTGGTCCTGACGGGCGAAACGGAGCGCGGTGGCGGTATATCCATCGCGCACCGGGAAAGGCTGGGCCTGCAAGGTGTCAACGACCGCCGTGGTTAAGGCCCTTGATTCCTCCTCCAACGCCTGCTTCCGGGCGGACCGTTGCAAGGACAGATGAGTGCAACCCACTGCCACTAGAACCACTACGGCCAAGGCGGGAGTGCCAGAATTTGATTGTATACTGCTCGGATTCTTCATATATGTTACGCTGTTTGGTTTCATTGATTACTTAATTCATGTTGTATGGACGATAATGCTACACCCCATGTGGAGTCAACTGGAAATGTTGGCTTTGATGCAACAATTTTACGGAATGCACGTAAGTCGTTGCGCTACACACAGCAAGAAGTTGCTGATTTGTTGGATATTCACCGCACTTACTACGTGCTTGTTGAAAAAGGTTACAAAATTCCCTCCGCTAAACTGCGGCATTTAATGGAAACCTTTGTAGCCAAGGCGTCGCAACAATCACCGAGAAGACCCTCCATTGATCTGCGCGGAGGCGTCAAAGAAGAGCCCCGTGTCACTAAGTTATTTCAACCCGTGCCAGTCATCAGCTGGGCCACCGCCGGGACGGGGAAGGATTTTGAAGATCTTGATGCCCAATTGGACGAGCAGGTCTCAAGTGATTGCCGCGACCCCAATGCCTTTGCCCTGATTTTGGAGGGAGACAGCATGGAAGGCCGTTTTTTCGCCGGTGATCGCGTGATCTTCCTGCCCAATAGCGAACCGCGTAATGGCGATGCTGTGTTGGCGCGTTTGGCTGACGGGGGAGTGCTGTTCAAGTGGTACCATTGCACCGGCCCCGAGGGCACCCGCATCCGTCTCACCAGTGAAAACCCCAATTATTCGCCCATCGAATTGAACCGTGCGGATTTTCGTTTCATTTACCCAGCCTACGAAGTTAAACGGTTGATGAGGAGGTGAGTGGGGGGCGTAATGAACCAATCCTTTCAGGATAGGAAAAATATTGGTAGGTGGACCCTGGGTAGCGCGGTGTGCGCAACCCAGGGCTGAATGAAGGATTCCTTTCAGGAATCTCCGGATTTGGACTCCAACGTGGAAATTGGCGACTCGATTTTGGGTGTATGGAGTACCGACACAAGAATAAACCAGAACACTCTTGCCCCATTTCTGGCCTCCCTATCCCCAATCCTGCAAGGATTGTCTCACTCAGCCCTGGGTTGCGCACCGTGCTACCCAGGGTCGACCCCAATATCTTCCCTATCCTGAAAGGATTGAACCCCCGCCCCATTTCCAACTATTCTTAAAAAGTGGCGCAATCTCTTGCAAAAATTCTTGTCCACACGGTCTTCTCCACTAAGGACCGAAGGCCATTCTTGCGCGACCCTGTGGAACGAGATGAGTTGCATTGCTGCATCGGCGGCATTTTGGCCGACCTGGACTGCCAGCCGATCATTGTCGGAGGAGTGGAAGATCACGTCCATCTGTTGTCGATTTTATCTCGGACTGTGGAAGCCTCGGTCATGGTTAAGGAAGTAAAACGCAGGTCCTCACTCTGGCTCAAAACCAAGGGGCCAGAATTTCAGGATTTCGCATGGCAAGCCGGTTATGGAGTGTTTTCGGTGGGTTTTTCACAGATCGAAATGGTGCGCGCCTACATCGTCGGGCAGGAGGAGCATCATCGCCAATTTTCGTTCCAAGATGAGTTTCGGCGCTTGTTGAAACGATACAAAGTTGAATTCGACGAACGTTACGTGTGGGAATGAATCAATCCTTTCGGGATAGATAGGATATCGGGCCGTCGAACCCGGATAGCTCGGTGATGGCCGCGTCGATATCGCGGCCGCGCGTGCGCAGTGTTTCCATGAACGGCTTTGTGGAGGGGGGTGCTTACGGCAAAACCAGTGCGGGCTCCACTTGGTACCCAGCCTACTTCAGTTACAACAAGATCACCGATGTGGTCCGCCCCACCCCAAGTGATCTTTGGCTGATGAATGATGAGCACCCTGACAGCATCAATGATGGATGGGAGATTATGAACCCGACTGATCGGAACACTTGGGTGGACCTGCCCGCCAGTTATCACAATGGAGCTTGTGGATTCAACTTCGCGGATGGGCACAGCGAGATCAAAAAGTGGCTTGAAACCAGCACGGTCGTTAAGGTGAAGTATTCGCAATACAATGGATTCGCTGCGCCGAAGAGCCGCGATATTGCCTGGATTATTGATCGGTCCACTGCCAAGCGTTAAGGACGCCCGGCAGGCAGGCCCAAGTGGGGGGTGATTCCGCGTCAGGGACAAGTTCCGCCGATTGTGCTGTGAGACGCACACTAGGCGGAAAGGAGAGTTCCTGCCATATTCTTTGCATAGCATAACTACGACCGCCGGGTCATTGACGCGAGTCACGGATTGTGTATGATTCAGTCCTTGCCCTGCCCGGAAATTTTATTGCCACGCATATGAACTGTCGAAATATGAAAAGTCCCGTAGCCACGCGCAGCCGTGGCTTCACGCTCATCGAGCTGCTGGTGGTCATCGCGATCATCGCCATTCTGGCCGGCATGCTTCTGCCCGCTCTCGCCAAATCCAAAACCAAGGCTCAAGGTATTTTTTGCATGAACAACCTCAAGCAGCTTCAGCTGGGCTGGAGCATGTACGCGACAGACAACGGCGAAAAACTGGTGCCAACCGGGGGCTTGGACGTTCTGGTTGAAAACGTCAACGACCCCTCGGTTCAACCTGGAAAGGCCAATGCCCAGTGGGTTCTCGGAAGCATCGATCGATTGCCCGGTATGACGAACGAATTGTTGATCAAAAAGGGAATGCTCTATCCTTACATCAACTCACTCAAAGTGTATAAATGCCCTGCTGACAAGAAGACCGCTCCAGACAAGCTGAAGACCCCGACGACTCGGAGCATGTCGATGAGTTGCTGGATGAACCCTATCAATTCATGGGGTAACGGTGGCAAAATTTATCGAAAGACAACTGATTTTAATGATCCCGCTCCGTCCGTTTGCTGGGTCACTATTGATGAAAACCCCATCTCAATTAATGACGGATGGTTTGTGGTTCAACCCAAAGGTACTTCAGACGGTTGGGTGGATTACCCAGCCTCCTACCATAATAATGCGGGTGGCTTGTCTTTTGCTGATGGCCATGCCGAAATTAAGAAATGGAAAGAGGATGCTGTGTTAACCTTTGGAACGCCAAAGCAAAAAAGCAGCAATGGTGCTGATTTACAATGGCTGAAGGATCGCACGACGCGCAAACTTTAATTATCTCTGAACCGGTTTTACGCGACAGGGTGATTTGCTCTGTTAAACCCAGCCTCCCAAGGGGCTGGGTTTTTTGTTGGATTATTGGCCTCTGTTTTAATCGTATTTTGGCAGAAATGTCGCTTGTCACGGTTGGGCTCGCACACTAGGTTCTTGGCAGAAGTTTCCCAGGTTTGTTCCATCATGATTGATCTGATTCAGTTTCCATGGAGCCCGTACTGCATCGTTCAGCGGCGCATACTTGAGGCATCAGACATCCGGTTCAAAATTACCAATGTTCCCAACGGGGATCGAAGGCTGGTCTGGAAAGTCACTCGCGGCCGATATTATCAAGTTCCGGTGCTGCGCGATGGCAAGACCGTTCTTTTCGAGACCGATGGCAATTCCCAAGTCATCGCCAAATACCTGGATGGACGTTTTGGCCTTGGGTTGTTTCCCGCAGAATGGGAGGGAGTTCAGTGCCTGCTCTGGCAATACTTCGAGAACGAGGTGGAGGGCTTCGGTTTCAAGCTCAACGATATTTATTGGCAGGAGATGGTGCCCAAGTCGGATCACCTCAATTTTGTTCGCCATAAGGAGCGCAAGTTTGGGCGCGGTTGTCTGGACCAATGGGGTCATGACCAGGGCAAGCTGCTGGAAGGTCTTGAGGCATCGCTGCAACCCTGTGAGCTGATGCTGGCCCAGCGTGAGTGGCTGCTGGCGGATCGCCCGCTTTTTGTGGATTTTAACCTTTTCGGAATGCTGGCCAATTACCTGTATTCCGGGCATTACCAATTACCGGGGTCGGTCCCCCGGATCAAAGATTGGTACAGTCGCATGCAAAAGCTGAAACTCAAACCTTCCCCAACCTCATCCCAGGCTAAAACTCGCGCGTGAAAAACTACATACTCGACACGAACGTGCTGCTGCACGATCCGGATTCGTTGATGAATTTTAAGACCAACAACGTGTTGGTCCCCATCGAAGTGATCGAGGAAATAGATAGGTTTAAGCGAGAATCAAGTGAGCTGGGTCAAAACGCGCGATCGGTGTCCAGAACACTGGATGCCCTGAGAGTGAAAGGGCGTCTGAGCGAGGGAGTTGCCTTGGAAAACGGTGGAACTTTGCGCATCGTTGTGCCCATCAAAGGTTCGGGGGCCAATGGACATTCGGGCATGAGCGTGGATAACCGAATCGTCAACACTGCGCTGGCGATTTTTGAGGCTGATCAGAGTATTCCCACCATTCTGGTTTCGAAGGATATCAACCTCCGCATCAAAGCGGACGCCTTGGGATTGCAGGCCGAGGATTATGAGACGGACCGCATTCTTCTAACGGATCTCTACACCGGCATGTTCGAGAGGCAGATCACGCCGGAGCAGATGATCCGTTTTCGCGCGGATGGTGAGCTGGAGATGGAGCTGCGCGGTTATAATGCCAACGAATATTGCTGTCTGAGTGAGGCGACCAATCCCAAGCGCACCGCTTTGGCCAAAGTCGATGCCTCCAAGAAGAAGCTCATTGCCATTCTGGAGGCGCGCGAAGGCGTTTGGGGCATTAAAGCGCGCAATCGCGAGCAACACTTTGCCTTGGACGCCTTGCTCGACGAGAAAGTGAAACTGGTGACGCTGATGGGCAAAGCCGGCACGGGCAAGACACTGCTCGCCATGGCGGCGGGACTCAAGCGCACCGTTTTGGACCGTGAATTCCGCCGTCTGGTCATCGCCCGCCCCACTATTTCCCTGGGCAAGGAACTTGGTTTTCTGCCGGGCACGCTGGAGGAAAAACTAACTCCTTGGATGCAGCCGATCCATGACGCGCTCGAACTGTTGGGTGATCTCAACATGGGTCACGAAAGCCGTCGCAGCCATGATCTGATCCGATCCGGTGCCATTGTGGTGGAAGCCCTCAGTTACATCCGCGGCCGCAGCATCGCCAATCAGATGATGATCATTGACGAGGCGCAAAATCTGACCCCCCTTGAGGCCAAAACCATCGTAACGCGTGTGGGCAGCGGAACCAAAATTGTTTTTACCGGCGACCCCTATCAGATCGACAATCCCTACGTCGATTCAGCCTCCAACGGATTCAACTACATCATCAGCAAATTCCGAGGCCAACCCATCGCCGCCCACGTCGAGTTGCAACGTGGCGAACGTTCAGAATTGGCCGAAATCGCAGCAAATCTGCTCTGAGGATCCCGCATTTAACCCGGGGAAGGCCCAAAGGGCCGCACTTCCTCAGCCCTGGCCACCTGCCTGGGTAAAGGATTGGCGAAACGAAATGCGGCCTGAAGAGCCGCGATAATCGGTCGTATTACGCCATAGTCATCTTCCCTCTTCGCGGAGATTCCCAAGGGGAATCAGAAATTTAGCCCATGGGTGGCCCTCCATGGGCCTACCCTGGGAAAATACGCCCCCCAAAGTTTATTCAATCCTGTAGGGATTGAATCGGACTGATTGTCAGGACAATTTCATTCCGTCCTGCGCTCCCAAATGACAGATGTCAACCTGCCACAACCTCGCGTTCCATGGTCCCTTTGTAGCGGCCATGTTCTTCGGTCACGCCGAAGTTGTTTGCGCAGAGGTCGGCGATTTTCACCAGTTCTTCACGAGTGATAGGGTTCTTCTCGGGAGCGGCGCAGAACTCAACCAACTGCTCTTCGTTGTAAATGTTCGGCAGGCAGGAGGCCACCGTGGGTTCGGTGAGCAGCCATTGCAGCGAGGCTTGGCCCAAGGTGCGGCCCGTTTCCTTGCCGGTCAAAAATTCCAGCGTTTTGATTTTCTTGATGCCATTGATGAGCCACGAACGAGGCCGGTGCGAACGGTGGTCGTCTGGCGCAAAAACAGTGTCCTCGGTGTACTTCCCTTCCAGCATGCCTGAGCTGTGGGTGACACGAATGAGGAAGGAGGTGTCGAGCTGGGGAGGAATTTCCATTTGCCCGTGTTTGAACTCCGGCAAATCGTCCACTGTGGATTGAGGGCTGTTTAGTCGGCCATAAGTGGCGGCATGCAGCTGGTTGCCCGGAAATTGTTCGAGCATGTTGTAGATGTGCTGCATCACGATGGGATTGCGGCGTTGAATACAATCGACCCCTTCGTAAAGCCAGCCAATAGCCGGCCCCAGAGCCGCGCCGGAATTAAGGATCTTACCCTCCTTTTGCAGGTCGTCCAGCGTCTGCCAAAGTGCGTCGTCCTCGATTTGCGAGTGGTGAACATTGTGCAATTGCAGCAAATCAATGCGATCCGTTTTCAAGCGGCGCAAGGCGTGATCCACAGCGGTGCGGACAAAAGCGGGTGAAAAATCCTGCGGAATTTCGCGCTGCCCTTTGCGGTTTTCGCCGTGGTTGTAAAAATCGTAACCCACCTTCGTCGCAATAACGATATTATCGCGCTGGGTGGGGAAAGCCTTGGCAATGAGTTCCTCGCTGTAACCATTGCCGTAAGTGTCGGCGGCATCGTAAAGATTGATGCCCAAATCAAAGGCTTTATGCAGCATGCTGATGGCCTCACCCTCGGTGAATTTGCCCCACCAACCGGTCGAAACCGTCCACATCCCAAAACCAATCTCGGACACATTCAGGTCCGTCTTACGCATCTTGCGATATTTCATGAACGCATTCTACCACGCCCCAGCCAGACGAAAAGAGGGGAAATGGCGACTAAAACTGGCTATCCTTCAACCTGTTTTGCTATGCACGGAGGATTCCTCCTGCGCGGCAGCGCCTTGGACTGCGGTAGTCCTCTACCGCTTTTACTCCGTGGATGAGGTTGTTGTTTGCCAGTTGCGGAAAACGGCATAGGGCCAGAACTCCAAATGAGTGGACCGCGTAGCGGTCTACTACCGCAATCCAAGACGCTTCGCGACTCCACGCGTATTTGCTGTAACACGGTAAACCTGTTATTCCGTATTTATGGATGATCTGATTAGAGATGGAGTGCTGCGTACCCCGGTCGTGACCTATCCCATCGAAATTTACACGCCGGAGCGAATCGCCGAATTCCGACTGAACAACGCGGTGGACTTCGCAGATTATCAGGCGGCACTGAAAGGAGTGCGCAAGATGGGGCTAGATCTCAGGAGCATTGCACATCAGCCCATCAAAAAAAGTTAACGCGGCGTTTCGGGATGCGAACGTTCTGTTTTCCACCGCCTACACCATGATGCTTCTGCTCCCTTGCAGAACGGGCGTTTTTGTTTGAAGATTATGAGTGATGAACTGGATGGACAACATTCTGAAGTGGCGGGAGCTGACCCCGGAGCAGAAGCAACAGCTCCGCTGGGAATCCATCCCGTCGGATGTGGTCCAGAGCATGGCCTTCGAGCGGGAACCGGTCTCGGAGACGATGGTCCGCGCCATACTTGGCCAGATCGAGCCACCCGACATATTGAAACAACCCAAGGCATCCTGAGCTACGTAGAAATGGCGCCGCTTTTGGCTGAGCGCGTCGTTCGGCTCGAGGCCAGCCTTTATTCAGGAGCTTTTGATGCCCAAAGTTTGGGTTCTGAGTTGGCCCTTAATTTGCATAAAAACCTTTGCGCGGATTTAACTCCCGATTGGGCAGGGCGTTGGCGCAACGTGGGGGTTACGGTCGGGAACCTGAATCCACCAGCCCCTCACGAATTGCCCGGATTGATGCACGAATATGGGCTGGACCTTCAAGCCCGATGGGTTGGAGTGGCCGATTCACTTTCTGAACTGACCCTTGAATTTTTGGCATTCGCAGAGGGCCGGTTTTTAAGTATTCATCCGTTTTTCGATTTCAACGGCCGTACCATCCGCATCTTTCTTCTGGAATTGCTTCGGCGTCTTGATCTGCCGAGGGTGGAGCTTGCGCCACAAACTGAAGTCGGACGATTGGAATATTTTAAGGCCTTGGAAGCTGCTGATCGCAGGGACTGGCATCCACTGATTGCTATATGGAAACACCGCTTTACCGCCAATCGCTGAGGGCGATGCGATTCTCTGTGATTCTGGCGGGGTTAATTTCCTTATCCTTAGCCGTGCGAGCCGACGTGAGTACCAATGAATGGCTTTACCTCACCAACTCATTCCTTCGCGTGGGTGTGAAGACTACTTCCGGCGCGGGACTGGCTTGGATATCCGATGCCTCCGGCCGGACGAATTGGCTTAATCATTTTGATAAGGGCAGGCTGATCCAGCAGTCATATTACGGCGACAAGGATGGTTCCAAGTGGAACGGGCAGGAGTGGCGGTGGAATCCGGTGCAGGGCGGGGAATGGAAGGGGACGCCCTCGCAATTGCTCGAAACCAAGGTGTCGGCCACGGAGATTTATGCGCGGTTGCATCCGCGCAATTGGGGTGGGGGAGAATTGCTAACCAATGTGGTGATGGAGGAAAAAATCCGGCTGGATGGATCGGTGGCTCGCGTCCATTTCAAAATGACTTACACCGGCACCAACACCCATGAGCTTCGGCATCAGGAAGTTCCGGCGGTCTTTGTGGAGCCTGAATTGGCCACGCTGGTTCATTTTGATGGTGAACTTCCATGGACAGGGGCGGCCCTGACGCGTTCGATTCCGGGTTGGCCCAATGAATCGCGGCGCATCACCGAGAATTGGGCCGCTTACGTGAATGCCCAGGATTTTGGTTTGGGTGTGATGGTGCCGGTGGCGAATGAACTGACCTGTTATCGTTATGCTGCCGGATACACCAGCACTGAGGGGGCTTGCTCCTATTTCGCGCCCCTCGTCAAATTTGCCATCACACCGGGATTCGTTTTTGAATACGATGTGTTTCTAACGCTCGGAACCCCCGAGGAAATTCGCGAGCGTTTCAAAGTCCTCGCCGGATCGGCCACAAAATGACAACTATCAGGCCAACGCGGTCGCAACGTCGCCGGGTGGGAGTATTTTTTCTTCACGGGTAGCCAGATTCTTGACGCGCACCAACACCGCACCGGCTGCATCGCGTTCAACCCGGCAGGTGAAGCGGGCGTTGAGTTCCAAGGCTCTCTTAAACTGTTTGTCGCCTTTGGTGGCGGTGAGAGGGTAATCAATGCCCAGCTGCTTCTCGCGCAGGCTTTGCACCAGCGCTAGAGAGGCGTAGCGCAGTGTTTCATCCTCGATCAGGCAAAAGGCTCGGATGCCGAACTCTGTCTTGGGCAAGAGCTTCCGCTCCTTCAACAATTCAGCCAGCACCACATCGCCCATGCCAAAGCCAAGCCCGGGGAGGTCGACTTTCCCGGCAGACAGCAGTTTCACCAAATTGTTGTACCGGCCACCGCCTGCGATGGCGCGGAATTCACCCTTGCGGTCGAAGGCCTCAAAAACCACTCCTGTGTAATAAGCCAGGCCGCGGATGACCATGTAATCGATTTTGACGTATTCCGAAAGCCCGCGCGACTTGAGATTGTCGAGAATGGATTGGAGTTCTGCGTTGGGAATGCCTGCTGCGATGAATGCCTTTACATCCTCAAGCGTAAAACCCAAGGCTTGGAGAAGCGCATCGCTTTTGACCGGGTCTTCCCGCTCCATTTTATCGATGATCTGATAGAACTCGTAGGCTTTTGATTCGTCGGGGCAACGCTTGCAAAAGAACTCCTGCCAGGCATTCCGGCTGCTCAGGCGGATGACAAAATCCTCATGGTTCAAGCCAAAAGCCCGCAGTGTATCAATCAGCAGCGCAACCAGTTCCGCGTCTGCGGCCGGATCATTTTCGCCAAAAATATCAGCGTTAAATTGGAAGTGCTCGCGAAGACGGCCCTTTTGTTGGCGCTCGTAACGGAAGAGTTGGGGGATGGCGAACCACTTGATGGGTTTTTTGTAATGACGCTCCTGAGTGGCCACCATTCGAGCCAAGGTGGGAGTCATTTCCGGTCGTAACGCGACTTCACGATTGCCTTTATCGGTAAAGTTGTAGAGCTGCCCAACGATTTCACTGCCGCTTTTGGTGGTGAAAAGCTCCAACGATTCAAGGGGAGGGCCATCGTACTCACGGAAGCCGTACCTTTGAGCCACGCTGCGCCACGTTGAGAAGATCATCTGCCGAACGTCCGCGCTCCAATTTTCATTGGAGGGCAGGGGTTCGGGGTAAAAATCGCGAAATCCGGGTAAACGTTCCATGTTCCTGTGGCGTGAAGATGCCAAGGACCATGGCTTCGGGGCAAGGTGTAAAAATGAAGCGCGGCTAGGCTTGTCCCTCGCGGGAGCCTAGCCGCAGCACTCAAATGGGCACGGCAATATCGAAATTCGGCGGCTCAAAAGAGCCGTTGCCGCCTCTAATGGTCCTTGGCAGCACCGACTTCGGCAGCAGCCTGTTCGGCGGCGGCGCGAGCGGCTTGCTCGGGAGTTAGTCTGATCACCGATTCGCGCATCTCCTTGCCGGGCTTGAACTTAACCACAGCTCGGGGAGGGATGGGCACATCGGCCTCAGGGGAATTCGGGTTTCGACCCACTCGGGCTTTCCGGACTTTAACTTCGAAAACTCCAAAATTTCGCAACTCGACTTTGCGGCCGCTTGCAAGGGCCTCCGCAATGTAATCAAGAGTTTTTTGAACCACAGCCAGAACGTCTTGTTGAACCAAGTTCGTTTCTTCGCTGATCCGCACGACCAAATCACGCTTTGTCATAAGGGGGATTAATTTGACTGTTGGTCACCAACGGGGTGCGCAAACACCAATATCCACATAAACCTCTTATCGACAATGGTCAAGGAAAGTTAAATGTGAATTTTGGCAATTCGCCAATCCTCTGGTCTGGCCAGAGGCCCTTTCAGTGGGAGGACTTTCGTCCCGGCAAAGCCATATAGGTCTGCTCGGGGCGAGCCTCAGGAGGCTCGGGTGCCCACGCGCGTTCGACCGCCATGCGCATCTGAGTAAACCACCATGCCGCACGTTGGTGGCGGGTTTGACGGCGCGGACGGTTGGGAGATGGTTCCCATGCGCGTTCAAAACTCATCTCCATCTGTTGTTCAAAACCAAACGAATTGTTTTTCATACCGCACCATCTTGCGGGGGGCCATAGGACACAGAGTGTCCGACCCTAAAAATATTTTTCGCGTATTTTAAGGGGTTTCTGCAATTATTTGAAAATGGAGCACCTCAAAAACCGATTTCTCGCACTTTTTCTTTTGGCTTGTTTTTGCGGGGTGTTGATTGGGGCCGGATGCGTCCGCCCCACGTCCAAAGGAACCCGCAATATCCAGGCTCCGCCGGTTTTCTTGGCCGATCAACTCCGAGCGATGGATGGGGCCGTGGTGCGGGCCATGGAAACGAATCTTCTGCCGGGCGCCGTGCTGTGGCTTGAGCGTAATGGCTCCAGTTATGTCCGTTCTTACGGGCACCGATCAGTCGAACCCGCTCTGGAACCGATGACCGATGACACAGTGTTCGATGCCGCATCGCTGACCAAAGTCATTGCCACCGCGCCCTCAATCATGATTCTCGTCCAACGCAGACAATTGCAGCTGGATGAACCGGTGGCCAAGTATTGGCCGGACTTTGGGCGCAACGGCAAGGAGGGCGTCACGATTCGGCATTTGCTGACGCACACCTCGGGATTGCGCCCCGGCCTGAGCCTCAGCCCGGCTTGGGAGGGAGCCAGTGCCGCGAACCGTTTGATCTGTGAGGAAAAACTGGTCACCCCACCGGGTGAGGCCTTCCGTTACAGCGATATCAATTTCATTGCGCTCGGTGAACTGGTGCGCATGGTGAGTGGAGACCCGTTGGAGGTGTTTTCGGCACGCGAGGTGTTTATTCCCCTGGGGATGACTTCCACCCGATTTAATCCCCCTGCAAGCTGGATTCCGAGAATCGCACCCACCGAACGCACCGCGAAAGGAGTCCTGCGCGGAGTGGTGCATGATCCGACTTCGCGACGGATGGGCGGAGTTGCGGGACATGCCGGCCTGTTCACGACAGCAGGAGATTTGGCCAAGTTCGCCCGCATGTTTCTCAATGACGGTCGCGCCATGTACCACACTGAGGGCGGGGTTGCTCCTGTGAGTGTCTTGGAGCCTGCCACCGTGCGTTTGATGACAACTGTGCAGACTGGGCCCTCGGTACGTGCGCGGCGCGGGCTGGGGTGGGATATTGATTCGCCCTACGCAGGGATGCGCGGGAGTATTTTTCCCATCGGCTCCTATGGCCACAGCGGGTGGACCGGTACCTCAATTTGGATTGATCCATTTTCGCGCACCTTTCTCATCCTGCTTTCCAACCGAAATCATCCCACCGAGGCTGGAAATGTGATCCAACTGCGCGCGGAGCTGGCCACGCTTGCTGCAAAGGCGGTGGCGGGTTTTGATTTTACCAATGTTCCTGGAGCCTTGGCCCCGCTGCCACCCGCGAAAAAAACGGAGCCCAAGGGTGGCTCAGCTCTGAACGGGATTGATGTTTTGAAACGTCATGATTTCAAGGAATTGAAAGGCTTGAGGGTCGGGCTTATCACCAATCACACGGGTATCGACCATGAACGTGATCCCACCATCGACCTCTTGAAAGCCGCCGACGGGGTTCAACTGGTGGCTCTTTTTAGTCCGGAACATGGCATCCGCGGAAAAGTGGATGAAAAGGTGGATGATAGCGTGGATCAACACACAGGCCTGCCCGTGTACAGCCTCTATGGAGCCCGACGCAGTCCGACCCCAGAGCAGTTAGGTCGCCTTGATATTTTGGTTTTCGATATTCAGGACATCGGCTGCCGCTTTTACACCTACATCTCCACTCTTGGCCTTTGCCTGGAAGCTGCAAATAAAGCCAACCTGCGCTTCATGGTCCTGGATCGGGTCAATCCTATCGGCGGGAGTGCTGTCGAAGGGCCCTTGCTGGCTGGTGAAACCAGCTTCGTGGCGTGGCATCCCATAGTTGTCCGGCACGGCATGACCACGGGCGAACTGGCCAGGATGTTTCACGCGGAACATGGCTGGAAAAATCCACTCGAAATTGTGCCTGTAGAGGGGTGGGCGCGTTCTCAAACGTTCGGCGAAACCGGTCTGCCGTGGATCCATCCTTCGCCTAACATGCGCCAGATGTTAAGCGCCTTTCTGTATCCCGGCATCGGCTTGCTGGAAATGACCACGGTATCAGTAGGCCGAGGGACCGATACCCCCTTCCAAATAGTGGGCGCGCCATTTATCGATGACCTAGCCTTCGCCCGTGACCTCAACAATCTTCAGTTACCAGGGGTTCAATTCTTGCCCCTTCAGTTTACCCCCCAGGCCAGTGTTCATAAAAACGTCGAATGCAGCGGGGTGCAAATCGTGGTCACCGATATAAACGCCTTGCGTCCGTTGGCGGTTGGGGTCGGCATGGCCACCGTCTTACAACGCAAGTATGGCGATAAACTACAGGTCGATAAAATGCGGACGCTTCTCGTTGATCCTGCCACCTTGGCCAAAATCAAAAGCGGAGAGAGCTGGCAGAGCATCGAGGCTTCCTGGCAGTCGGGCTTGGATTCCTTCAAGAGCCGCCGCCAGAAATACCTCCTATACTAGCGCGCCCCACGCGGAGGTTTGGGGGATGAGGGTGGGGCGTTGGTGGGCTTTTTCTTGAACGCGGAGCGCAGGAGCCAGTGTTTCTGCAATCCCTGCATCAGTTGATC
The DNA here is from genome assembly GCA_025359965.1 of Pedosphaera sp. Lineage (GTDB taxonomy): Bacteria > Verrucomicrobiota > Verrucomicrobiia > Limisphaerales > SXQI01 > SXQI01. Next base: position 33,080 of record JANYDC010000017.1, on the reverse strand, counting down.
GGCGCTCACTACAGCCGAGGAAACCTGCGAAAGGATGTTGGTGTTAATGCCCACCTGCGCGTTCAAATTACTGGTGAGAGACGCAAGATTGCGGATGGTTTCATCAAGGCTTACCGACAATTTGGCCACCGTGGCATCCAGATTGGTGACGAGCACTGTAGAGTTGGTCAGAGTCTCGCCGGCCGCCCACAGGGTGTAAGCGAGTTGACCGTTGATTTCGGTCGGCAGAATCCATTCGCCGAGGCTTCCGTGGGGATTAGTCAGGTTCGAGCTGATCAATTTGACATCGCCCAGGATGGGTCTGACTTCAGCGAGAAGGGTGTTGGCCTTCAATATCGCGACATTCGCATTGGAGAGTGTCAGGGCAATTTGGTTGGTGAGCCCGAGAATACCTGGTAGCGCGGTGCGCACGTCGTTGGCAATGGCTTCGAACCGGTCGGTTAACGCAGGGGATTCGATGGGCTCCAGAGTGTACCCTTTTGATTGGGTGCCCATGAGATAGGCTCCGTTAGTGCCAAGCAGGCCATTCCACATGCCTACAACTTCCTTGCCTTTGGTCTTATAAGTCGCGTGCAGATCATTGGTTTGAAACGTACCCCCCGGTACCAGATCCAAAATTCTTTTGCCCAGAAAATCCCCAGTCGTGACCCGGACCTTTGAATCGTTCCAAATGTATCCAAAATAGGGATCACGCACCACGAACTCCACGTAGACATGGCCTTCGGAACTGCCGGGGGGCATCGCGGTAATGTCAGTGATATTCCCGGCGTCAAAGCCCATCAGCTTGACCGGGTCACCCACCTTCAAACCAGCGCCGGAATTAATGAAAGTGTGATAGGGAAGCTTGGTGACGAACCACGCTTTGCGTTTGGCCGTGTGGTAAAGGTAGTAGCAAAAAGCCGCCAGCAGCAGCACCACCGCGACCGAGGCAAAAAGTCCCACTGCGCGCTCTGCACGGTTCAAGCGCGTTCGCAATTGGGGCGTTAAATCTTGTACGGCCATATAGGGAGGTTAGCTAAAACTTGATGAGTGCCGCACTCCATACATAAGGTTTGTTTCATGGGGTTTCCATCAGCAGTTCGCGTGCGGTGGGGTTGGGATGGCTTTTTAACTCATCACGGTTCCCAATCAAATGCCAGCCCTCAGAGTCAATCACAGCAAATCGCGCGTCCAATTCGTGGGCCTGCCGGAACTCGCTGGTGGCCAGAACCATCGAATTTGGGTTGTCATCGGGTTTGGCCAGATTGCCTTTGCCCTCGGCCAGCCAATGCCGCCACCAGGCAAATTCCCGGCGATCGGGGGTAAAGAGCGGATTGTCCAGAAAGAGCACCTCCGGCTTTAACACCAAAGCTCTAGCCAAGGCAATGCGTTGGTGCAAGGGGCGGTCAATGTGCTCCACCAAACGGTGTCCGAGATGGCTCAATTGAACGGATTCCAGCGCGGCAAGCCCCACTTCCTTCAATTCGTGGAACGGTAGCTGCCTGTTGTACACCAACGGCAGAAGAATGTTCTCCAACGCCGTTAGCCCTCGAAAAAGTCTGCCCCCATTTTCAAACACAAAACCCACCTTGTTCCGCATTTCAGCCAGTTCCTGCTCATTACTTTCGGCAAGGTCTTTTCCGAACAGGCTCACATTGCCCTCGGTGGGTCGGCGCAGGCCCGCAGCCGTGGCAATGAGATCGCTTTTTCCATCGCCTGGCCGCCCAGCCACAATCCAAAACTCCCCCCCGCCAATGGTCCAATCCACGCCCGACAATTGAGCCCCATTGCGTCCGGTATTCTGGACGGTCACATTTTCCAGTGCGACGGATGGAAGGGTAGAGTTCATGGCAGCACGAGATAAGCGGCAATGAACGCCGCGTCGATCAGCACACAAGCGACCACACTGACCACCACCGCCCTGGTGGTGACACGCGGCACATCCTCCAACCGCACGGGAAAGGCCAACCCCTGATAGCAGCTAACCGTCGCGATAATGGTGCCAAAGGCGAAGGTTTTTAGGGTGAGCAGAATAAAATCCTCCCAGCGCAATGCCAGGGCGATTTGCGTGAAATAATCAGAAGGAGTCAGCGCCACATCCTGCACCATGGTGAAAAGAAATCCTGAGACCAGTGCCAGAATGATGAAGTATACCGTGAGCGCAAAAATGGAGACTGACAAGCCAATCACCCTCGGCATCACCAAATAATGAATGGGATCAATTCCCAGAGCCTCAAGAGCTTCGACTTCGCCCATCGCCCGGCGCGTGCTTAGTTCAATAACGGTTTGTGTGCCGATCCGCGTCAATACCAGGAGCGCCGTGATGAAAGGTCCCAACTCGCGCACCACCACCGTCACCATCACCATGCCCGCAATATCCTGCACCCCGACCTTGGTCAGCAAGCTCACCGTCTGGCCAATGATAACCAGTCCAAGGGCCGCTGCCATAAAGGTCAGCATGGGAAGGAGTTGGATGCCGGAACGATGAATTTCGCCAAGGACGACCGGCAGGATGGCCTCGCGGGATTGCCTCCATTTCCTCAGCGTGACCCCGACGGTGATCAAAGCAAAAGAAGCCACGTTCCGCATGATCACCACACTGCGCAGGATCAACGCCCCCAAACGGTCCGACCCGCGCAGCCACCAAGGCGCGCGTTCGAGAGTCGGCTGGAGCTCCATGACCGCCAGATTAAGCCGGACGAGCAGACGGGTCAACGCAAGCCCGCAACAGCATTACGCCATCGGATTGGCACGGGTCCGCATGAAGAAGCGGCGTCAGAATGCCTGGACGAGCCGGAAAAACTGCCCTACTGAATTAATATTAAACTCCTGCAATAGACCCTCGCCTTGAGCCACAAAAGGGCTACTTGTGGGTGTCCAGGTTTTAAGGTCGTTGGAGGATTCCAAAACTACAGTGCTGCCGAAGACAGTATTGAGCCTGACTCCAACACTGCTGATTCCAATTGCTGAGGGAGCCGAAAGACTTACTGTGGGAAGCGACGTGTAATCGTGCCCGGGATTGGAAATGGTGATTGAGCTTACGGAACCGTTCGCAACGTTGGCGATGGCCGTGGCCCCGATTCCACCGCCACCGGTAAGCAAAACCTTTGGTGCGGAAATATAGCCGAGTCCAGATTCCAAAAGGTTAACCCCGACCGTAAAACCGTTAACGACCTGCGCCGTGCCAGTGGCGGTTCTTGGGGTGTCGCGCCTCAGGGCTAGTGTGTAATTATTGCCTGCTGAGATTGCTGTCACCCCACGGAGGTTTGATGGAACAGTTGGTTGGGGTGGTGAGTTCAACCCCCAAGTCACCACGGTTCCGTTGCTCTTTAACGCCGCAGAGTGACTTCCTCCGGCTGCGATGGCCGTCACACCGCGCAGGTCCGATGGCACGTTGGTTTGACCAGCTGAGTTGTCACCCCAACCTACGATCGTCCCATCAACCCTCAGTGCCAGAGTGTGGGAACCACCAGCCGAGATGGCGATTACACCGGATAAGCCAGCGGGTACATTGCGCTGTCCTTCAGTGTTCTTGCCCCAAACCACAACGGTGCCGTCGCTTTTCAGGGCAACGGAATGGTAGTAACCCGCTGCCACCGCAATGACATTGTTAAGGTTTGTGGGGACGTCGACCTGACCGAAGTTATTATTCCCCCATGCGACAACTGTGCCATCCTTCCTGAGTGCGAGAGTGTTGTAGTTTGCCGCCGCAATCATTGTAACGTTGCTCAGTCCGACGGGAGGCTGGGCCTGTCCTTGGGGGTTGAGGCCCCAGCTTATTACCGTTCCGTCGCTTGTGAGGCCTACGCTGTGGTCATAGCCGGCGGCCACAGCAACGATATTGCTGGCAGCAGATGGAACAGTAGCCTGACCGTTGTCGTTTAATCCCCAACCGACCACCGTGCCATTACTCCTTAAGGCTAGGCTATGAAAAGTCCCTGCGGCAATTGCGGTCACTCCAATGGCATTGGTGGGGACAGGGGGCAGGCCGCCATCAGGATTTCCCCAAGTCACCACGGAGCCGCCAGTCTGAGTTGATTTGATCACCTCCACTGTCAAAGCGGCGGTGAATTGCGGTGCGGCAATCGCGACCTTGGTTGAAAGGTCGTAGCCAATTCCAGGCTCAACGACTTTGATATCAGTGATAACCCCACCGGTTACGGAGGCTATGATTTTCGCGCCGCTGCCCCCGCCCCCAAAGATGATGGCGGAAGGGTTGTTAGTATATCCTGCGCCTCCATCGGTGATGGTAATGGAAACGAGGAATCCGTTAACTATTTTGGCGACGGCGGTGGCCACTCTGGGCGGGAAAGGAGGAGGTGCGATGACTACTGTGGGTTCTGTAAAGTAACCGCCACCAGCGTTATTGACCTGTATGGCTGTTACGGAACCATCAACAACCGTGGCTGTGGCCAATGCTCCTGTCCCACTACTTCCACTGAAAGATACTTGCGGTGTATTGGTATAGCCATAGCCACCGTCGATGATGATAACCCCTACTAAAAAGCCGTTGACAACTTGTGGCACTGCTTTGGCCAATCGGGAGCCGCCATTGGGCAATGCCAAAACACAGGCTCGGCCTGCAGTGACAGCGATAATTCCCGTCAAGCCAGGGGGAACCGTCGATTGACCGGCATCATTACGCCCCCACGCTACAATGGTCCCATCGTTTTTCAACGCCACACTATGTGAGTAGCCCGCAGCAACGGCCCTGACCCCGCTCAGATTTGTTGGCACGGTCGACTGGCCAAAATCATTTGCTCCCCAAACCACGACGGTGCCATCGTTTTTCAGGGCCATGGAATGATAATACCCGGCTGCAATGGCTCTCACTCCGCTTAGTCCTGCTGGGATGTTGATCTGGCCAAAATCATTAAATCCCCAGGCCACGACCGTGCCATCGCTCTTCAATGCAAGGTTATGATCAGAGCCTGCGGCAATTGCCGTTACTCCGATTAAGCCGCTAGGAATGCTCGCCTGTCCTTGTTCATTCCGCCCCCATGCCACAAGGGTACCATCGTTTTTTAGCACCAGAGTATGACCGAAACCTGCGGTAATGGCTTTTACTCCGCCTAAGCCGGCTGGAATGGTTGTTTGGCCATAACTGTTCAGCCCCCATGCCACCACTGTGCCATCATTCTTTAAAGCCACCGTGTGATACCATCCCGCTGCAATTGCGGTTACGCCGAGCGTGCCTGCGGGGGCGTTCGTTTGTCCTTCCGTATTGCGGCCCCAGGCGATGACAGTTCCGTCGCGTGTCAGGGCCGCAGTATGCCCACTACCCGCCACAATAGCCACCGGAGTTGCCAAATCGGGCGGGATACTTAACTGGCCTTCAGCATTATCCCCCCAAGTAACCACTGTAGCCCCGAACAACGACACTGAATGCCCTCCTAATAATAGGCCCAGCAAGGTTAGTGTGGATAGAAATCGGCAAAATGAACTAGGAATTGATAAGTTTTGCCAGTCCTGCTGGGAATGATTTTGTTTTTTTGATGTGCAGTGCATGATTGTTGCAGGTGGCCTTTTTTTCATCAAAAAGTCTTAGAGGCTGGTTTATCGAGTGACAAGCTTATATTTGGTTTAATTCTGGCGCATTTTTTGACGTTTCCAAAATGGCTTCCATCCGCCGCAGTGACCGGATGGGATTGATCTGCCGTCCCTGGCGGGACGGGACATCGTGAGAGGGAGGCGGTTGACTGACGATTGGGGTGTTCGTTGGGATGTGACCGGTCTGTTTCGGCTGAAAATAGCCCAGCACTTCAGTGCTGGGTACTAGTAGCGGGGGGATCGAGTCCCAGGGACGACAGACATATCCTTCCGCCGCTGTGCGATGGCGAGCGTTCGGTCTGCTTTGCCGAGTCAACGCCCCCGGTAGCTCGCGGGGACGAGCTTCGTCATGCCCGATGGCTTCGAAACAACTCCGGAGCCTCCCTGCGTAGTGCTCAGCCTGTTCCTCCCCCAATGGAAATCCGACTCATTCAACAACAACCGAAGGCTTTGAACAAATGTGCAATATCACAAATGTGGATGTGTCAATTGGCTTAGAATATTTTGAATTTGTTTGAGGTGAAGGTTCATGTGGACGCCCGCCATGAAATGCCATGCTGCAGCGTCAAGAGGGCCGAACCAAGGATGGGGGTACTTTGTCGGGGTAGTCAAATTGGGGAAGGTTGCGACGGTCTGCTCGAACTGGGTGCAGGACTGTTCAAAGGCGGTTAGGACGCTGTTGTCAGCATTAAGTGTGGGTTTTACTTCGGCGGTGCTGGCAGTTCGCGACGGAACATTGCCTGACACAAGCGCAGTGACGGCTCCGGCGATGGAATCGTTGACGATCCGCAGATGATCAAGAGTCATGAATACTGACCAATAACGACTGCTATCCTCAAGGCCGCGGAGCCTCGCAATGAGGACTCGTTGAGCACCTGTTTTGGCATTGCAGCCGCAGGCCAGCTGTAGAATAGCATTTCTGCGCCGTGTGAAATTCTCCATGGCTTGTTCGCGAGAGGTGTGTTTCCGCGTCCAGCCAAAAATAAGACGGGCAACTAACAGTTCTGGCCAGGGTAGGCCTGCACCGGGTGGAGCAAGTTTGGGCTCTTCTGCGTTGGCTTCATTCAGCATGCTTGCATAATAAAAGTAATTTACTTGTTGAATGCAAGTGAATGTCTGCGATTTTTAAATAGTGACGAACACCAAATCTAAAAACGACAATACAGCTGTCCGCCGTTCGCCCTGCCCGGTGGCTTGCTCCTTGGATATTTTTGGTGATCGCTGGACCTTGCTGGTGATCCGGGATCTTGTCCTAGGCAAATCGCGGTTCAAGGACTTCGCGAACTCGCCCGAAGGCATCCCGACCAACATCCTGAGCGAGCGCTTAAAACGACTTCTTGACCATGATGTGGTAGTACAAATGAGTGCTGGCCAAGGTTCAAAGCATCTTGCCTATCAGTTGACGGAAAAGGGACGCGCTTTGTTGCCAGTGTTAAAAAGCATGAGGGACTGGGGGTTGACTTGGGAAAAGGACACGCGAGCGACTATGGAAGAAGCTTGTCCAAGGTAAATCAATAAAATGTCGTCCAATTGCCGGTATGCTGCCATTGAATGCGGGAGCGTGTGGCCAGTTCCACATGGCCATCGGCGTAGGCCCGGTTGACTGACTGCACATTCTTGCCAATGGAATGGCCCGCCGTGGCTTGGGCGACGTTGGTGGCATTGGCACCTCCCGACACCATGAGATCGGTAATGATCGGCTGAGTGGCGGCGATGGAATCAGTCAGGCGAAGGGGCCAGCCTTCCTTGGTGCGTGTGACTGTGGCAGCAATACCCGGTCCTGGAAACATAAGCTTGGGGTTGCCTTCCAATCGCCTTGGGACCCACCAGTCATGATTCAAAATCGCAAAAGTAGAGTAGCGGGAGACGAGATAGCGATTGAGATCCGCGACGGATGCGATGGTATTACCTTTGTTCTGCTTGCGGAACCAAGTGTTGGCCTCGGTAAACTCCTCCGCGCGGACCGGGCAAAACCACATGGGCACGGTCAAACCAAAGGCAGCCAGTTTTGGGGCCATCTGGCTGGAGCAATCCCATGGGTTCAAACCGGTCACAGGCATGTCAAACGAAGGAAGCCCGCTCTTGGGATCGTCATTTGCGTAAAGGTTGGAGGCCAAACCCCATTGCCGATAATTGGAAGTGCAGTTGATTACCTTGGCTTTGAATTTGGCCCGTGCCAGGGCAGGCAGCAGCAGGCTGGCCAGAATGGCGATGATTGCGATTACCACGAGCAACTCGATCAACGTAAACCCATGTTTGATCACCATGCAGTGCTCGGCCGGATCGGTCTTCGGCGAAAACGATTTCATGGCTGATTATTGGGGTTCACTCAGTGGGCTTGAGACAGACCTTGCGTCGGTCCGGGCTCGTTTGACAAACAAATTGTGGCTTCTTCCAAGTTGTCAGTTTCGATTTCTCGCGCCATTGTATGGCCCATCTGCCATGAAAATATTTCATTCCTTTCTTCTGGGCTTGGCCTGCGTTTTTGGTGATGTGGATCGCGCGATCGCGATGGCCGCGTCTCCCTCTTCTCTTCCCCGCAGCACTCCGGAGGAGCAGGGCATGTCTTCGACCGCCGTGCTGGGGTTTGTTGACGCGGCGGATGCCGGGATCGATTCCTTTCACAGTTTCATGCTGGTGCGTCATGGCAATGTGGTGGCGGAGGGTTGGTGGTCGCCTTACGCGGCGGAGAGCCGTCACGAGTTGTATTCGTTGAGCAAGAGTTTCACTTCTACGGCAGTAGGTATGGCCATCGCCGAGGGCAAGATGACGATTAGCGATTCGGTTCTCTCCTATTTCACCAACGACGCGCCCGCTGAGGTTAGTGAGAACCTGAAGAACATGCGTTTAAGGGATCTGTTGCGGATGTCGGCGGGGCATCAGAAGGAAGTCTCCACCGCACCGGATGTCATTTCCGCCAAAACTTTTCTCACCAATGCAGTGCCATTCAAACCGGGGACGCATTTTCTCTATAATACCCCCGCTACTTTTATGGCTTCCGCAATGGTCACGAAAGCCACGGGTGAGAGCGTGCTCGATTTTCTCAAGCCGCGCTTGTTCGAGCCGCTGGGCATTGTTGGTCCCACATGGGGCACCAATTTTCAAGGGATCAGCCTTGGAGGTTACGGCTTGAGCGTGCGCACCGAGGATATTGCGAAATTGGGTCAGCTCTATTTGCAAAAGGGCAAATGGAAAGGGAAACAATTGATTCCCGCAGGATGGGTTGATGAGGCGACGGCCTTGCAAACCTCGAATGGCAGTAATCCGAAAAGTGATTGGGACCAGGGTTACGGCTATCAATTCTGGCGCTGCCGGAACGGGGCATTCCGCGGGGATGGCGCTTATGGCCAGTATTGTATTGTGATGCCCGAGCAGGAGGCGGTTGTGGTGATTACCTCGGGCGTTCGCGACATGCAGGCAGTGATGAACCTGGTGTGGGACAAGCTTTTGCCCGCCATGGAGCCGCAGAAACTTTCCAGCGACCCGGTCAACGCGAGAAAACTTGCGGCACGACTGCAAGGGTTGTCCATTCACAAACCAGAAGGCGCTGCCGAGTCGCCTATTCTGAAGAAAGTCGCAGGCACTAAGTACGTTTTTGCCGAGAACGATAAGAAACTGGAATCGGTCATGATTGAGGCCGGGTCGGCTGGGAAGGGCGCGACGGTCGTCATCAAAAAGGACGGACTCGAACAACGAGTTGAGTGTGGCATGGGGGAATGGAAAAAGGGTCGCTTTGTCACCGTTAAGAAAATCAACCAGCCCTCTGCCGCCTGCGGCGCATGGGCCAGCGAGGATACCTATGTGGTCAAAATGGCCCTTTACGAGACTCCTTTCATTGCAGGTTTGAAATTGCGCTTTGCCGATGACCAATTGTTCTACGATTCAGAAATGAATGTCGGCGGCGGCAAAGACCCGCAGTTGGTCGGGAAAAAGCAGTAGGAGCGCGGCTGTGTTCCACGAATGCGGGTTCAGTTGAGCGAGCTGCAACTACAGCAGGGTAAATTTTACCCCACCTCCCCTGATGTCCTTGGACGGGGAGTGTTGCGGAAATCCAACTTGTGGGCAAGGCGCTCAAACACGAATTGCAAAACTGTCACCGTTTTGATAGGTTGCCACCATGAGCCGCATCGAACTGGCAGTCGAAAAAGTCAAACTTTTGGACGAAATCCAGACGGATGCCCTGTTGGAATGGCTCGAACTGCGCGAGAACAGCGGCGCGTTGCGTCGTCGTTTGGATGCCGAGATTGAAGTGGGACTTGAACAGCTGAAGCGTGGCGAAAAAATCCCCGGCGAGCAGGTTCACGCTGAAATTCAAGAGCGCAGCCGCCGCCGCCGTGCGGGGCAAAATGGCTGATTATTTCTATTCTCGGGAGGCACGGCTTGATCTCCTCGAAATCTGGGAGCACATAGCAAGGGACAATGTGGATGCCGCCGACCGTGTGGAGGAGGAAATTCAAAAATCGGTCTCGATGCTCGCGACAAATCCGGCACTCGGTCATCTCAGGCCCGACTTAACCTCCAAGCCGGTTCGGTTCTGGTCCGTATATTCCTACTTGATCATTTACGATCCTAACGCGCGGCCGTTGGAGGTCGTTCGTATCTTGAGCGGCTATCGTGACGTGGCTGCACTCCTGAAAGCATCAGTTTGACAGGAGAGCGGGCCGCCCTAGATTTCAAGCCGATGTCGACCACCGCAAACGGGGCGGCCATTCGCTTGCGCGGTGTCCGTCACAATAATCTCAAGAATTTTGACCTCGATCTGCCGCTGGGGCGCTTGATCGTGGTGACGGGTCTTAGTGGGTCGGGCAAAAGCTCTCTCGCTTTCGACACCCTTTATGCGGAAGGCCAGCGGCGGTACATCGAAACCTTCTCCCCCTACGCGCGGCAGTTCTTCGACAGGATGGACAAGCCGCAGGTTGATTCGATCAGCGGCATTCCTCCTGCCATCGCGTTGGAACAACGCAACGCGGTGAAATCCACGCGTTCCACGGTTGGGACGATGACCGAGGTGACCGATTACATGAAGGTATTGTGGCCGCATCTCTCCACGCTCCATTGCCGTCGGTGCGGCGGGGTTGTTAGAAAAGATGCCCCGCAGCAAGTCTGGGAAGCATTGGCCGCAGGCGCGATGAAGGGGACGGAGGTTCATGTGACTTTCGATCTGCCTATCAGCGAGAAATTATCCTTGGAAGATTCCCTCTCATTGGTGGCGAAGCAAGGCTTTCAGCGCTTGTGGGTCCATGGCAAAATGGTGCGCGTTGACGAGGCTGTGACCTTCTTTGAGGGGAAGGTGCCCGCACTCCTCACCATTATACAGGATCGGCTGATCATTCAACCGGAGCAGAAGAGTCGCGCTATTGAAGCCTTTGAGCAGGCCTATCATTTTGGCAAAGGCAAGCTTCGGGTGGTTCAGCCTGTGACCGGTGGGGCAGAGTTTCCCTTTTCCCGTCATCTACATTGCGCGCGTTGCGATCTGGAATATCGCGATCCGACACCCGCCATGTTCAGTTTCAACAATCCGGTGGGTGCCTGTCCCACTTGCCGGGGCTTTGGCAGGAGCATCCATCTCAACTACCAGAAAGCGATTCCAGACCATTCCATTTCGCTGGAAGACGGGGCTATCAAACCCTTTCAGACCGAGGCGGGTGAGCAATGTCAGAACGATCTGGTCCGTCTGGCCAAGAAGCAAAAGGTATCGATGAAGGTGCCCTACAATCAGCTCTCGCCTGAGCAGCAGTTGTGGGTGATGGAGGGTGACCCCAATCATGTTTCGAACGAGGATGGCCCGGCCAAAACGTGGTACGGCGTGAAAGGTTATTTCAAATGGCTGGAGGGCCGCACGTACAAAATGCACGTGCGCGTTCTGCTCTCACGCTATCGTGATTACGTGACTTGTACGGCCTGCGGTGGGGCGCGTTTTCAACCGGAATCTCTGCTCTACGTCGTCACGGGTCCGGATGGACAAAAAATTGATTTAGCCACGTTTTACGCGCAGACCGTGCGGCAGGCTCTTCGTTTTATTGAGCGCGAATCTCAACGCCTTGACGCGCTTGCGCGGCCGGGTGATCCCGTGCGACTGGCTTTGCATGAGGTGCGCTCGCGCTTGGGGTATCTGGACGAGGTGGGTCTCGGCTATCTGACCATCGACCGCCAGATGCGCACACTTTCGGGCGGGGAAACCGAACGCGTCAACCTCACCACCTGCCTGGGGTCGCGCTTGGTGAACACCCTCTTCGTGCTGGATGAGCCGAGTGTTGGCTTGCATCCCCGCGATACGCAGCGATTGATTCGCATCCTCGAACGCCTTCGCAATGCAGGCAACACCATCGTCGTGGTCGAGCACGAATCCAGCCTGATGCGAGCGGCTGATCGGATTATTGATATCGGTCCCGGACATGGCGCGCAAGGTGGTCATGTTGTTTTTGAGGGGAAGTTCGAGGAAGTGCTCGCGAGTGAGAAATCTCTGACGGGCGCGTACCTTTCCGGTCGCCGCAAAATGGAGGACTGGCCTGCTCGGGAAATCGGCGCTGATCATCCATCGCTAGTCGTGCGCCATGCCACTCTGCATAATCTTAGGGATGTCACCGTCCGCATTCCGCTCCACCGCATGGTCTGTGTGACAGGCGTGAGTGGTTCAGGCAAATCAACGCTGGTTCGCCATATTTTGGAGCCCGCCCTGTCTCGGCTGCTGGCCACGGCCGGGACCGAGGCGGCGGAAACGGACTCCGATGAAACGACCGAGGAGGAATCGGCTGATGACGCTGGGGGTGCCACTCAGGCTGAGCTTGAAGGTGCGGATTTAATTGGAGGCGTGGTCATGGTCGATCAATCTTCACTGGGACGGACGCCGCGATCCAACCCGGCGGTCTACATTGGTGCCTTTGAACATCTGCGCGATTTCTTTGCTGCCTCAAAGGAGGCCAAGGAGGTGGGGCTCGATCAAAAAAGCGTCTTCAGTTTCAACTCAGCCGCCGGCCAGTGCGAGCGCTGTCGCGGTGCGGGGTTCGAGAAAATCGAGATGCAATTCCTAAGCGATATTTTCATTCGCTGTCCGGATTGCCAGGGCCGACGTTATCGCGCCCATGTGCTGGAAGTTCGGGTCGCCACTCCCGATGCATCCCAGTCGATGAGCATTGGAGATCTTCTGGAAGCGAGTGTGGATGAGGCGGTCGAATTTCTGGCCAAGTTTGAGGGTTCCAAATATGCGACGCGCGCCGAACAATCACTGCGGCTGTTGCAAGAAGTGGGCCTGGGTTATGTGCGGTTGGGGCAGCCGATCAACACTCTCTCAGGCGGAGAAAGCCAGCGTCTTAAACTGGTGAGGCACTTGGCTTCTTTCACTCTTGGCGTGCAGTCCAGCTCCAAGCCGACTCTGTTTATTTTTGATGAACCCACCACCGGGTTGCATTTTGAGGACGTGCGCGTGCTGTTGCGTGCCTTGCAAAAGCTGGTCCAAAACGGTCACTCGGTGATGGTAGTGGAACACAACCTGCAAGTGATCGCCGCCAGCGATTGGGTGATTGATCTGGGGCCTGAAGCAGGCGAAGAAGGCGGCCGAGTGGTGGCGGAGGGGCCGCCTGCTGAGATTATGAGGAATCCTGCGAGCATCACCGGGCAGTCGTTGAGGGAGGAGATGGAGAACGTTTCTTCCTGAGAAACCTATCGCATCGTTTGCTAAGTATGGAGTGCGGTGGCAGAGCGAAGCGTCGACACCGCTTTCAAAGGGTGCAATGAGATTAAGGCGCTCTAGATTACCAGCCACAGTTTTGTTCTAGCCGAAAGCGATGTCGCTGGTCGGCGCTCTGCCACCGCACTCCACATGGGTCTTCTTGTTCCTCATTGGTGAAGATTTTGTGTAACCTACGCCATTGAATGCCTCAGGAAGGAGTCATGAGCAATTCGTCTGAAGCAACACGGTGTCCGAACTGCGGCGGGGCGATCTCCGCTGAGGCTGCGCTGGGGCTTTGCCCGCATTGTTTGCTTAAGGAGGCTTCGTTCGCGACTGAAACGGGGGATGGCTCCCGCATGCGTTCTGCGCCGCCAAGTCTGGCGGCTTTGGCTGCGGCTTTTCCGCAGTTTGAGATTATTGAATTGATTGGGCAGGGCGGGATGGGGTCGGTTTTCAAGGCCCGGCAACCGAAACTGGACCGTTTTATCGCGCTGAAGATTTTGTCGGAGGCTCTGGCGGTGGATCCTTCGTTTGCGGGACGCTTCACGCGGGAAGGTCGTCTGCTGGCGCGGCTGAGTCATCCCAACATCGTTAGCGTTCATGATTTCGGACAGGCGGGGGAGTTTTTCTACCTTGTCATGGAATATGTCGATGGCGTCAATCTGCGGCAGGCGATGCAAGCCGGGCGCTTTACTCCCGCGCAGGCTCTCGCAGTGGTCCCGCAGGTTTGCGAAGCGCTGCAGTATGCTCATCAGGAGGGTGTTTTGCACCGCGATATCAAGCCGGAGAACATCCTTTTGGATGCCCGTGGCCGCGTGAAGATTGCAGATTTTGGCATCGCCAAACTAATGGGGGAATCGCGGGCCGAGGAGGCCCGCACCGGCACCGGTTCACGCCTTGGCACGCCGCATTACATGGCTCCGGAACAGATCGAACGCCCCGGCGAGGTGGATCATCGCGCCGACATTTATTCCCTTGGCGTGGTGTTTTACGAAATGCTAACCGGCGAGCTTCCTTTGGGTCGTTTCGCGCCGCCTTCAGAAAAATCCAACAGCGATCCCAAGCTGGACGATGTGGTGTTCCGCACCCTGGCCAAGGAACCGTCCCGCCGTCCTCAAAGCGCCGGTGATGTAAAAACGCAGGTGGAATCCGCATCGAATGGCACGGGAGTTTCCACGCCTCAGCCGCAAGGCTTGCCGCTCACGCCAGTCAGTTGCTATCTCTCCACTCCAGAGCATCTGGCTAAATGGTACGGCGGGATTTATATCTATACCGCCTCCGGTTTTCTTAGCCTGAACAGCCAGATGCTGAGTTTCTCCCACCGCAACGAGGTCATCCGGATACCCCTTTCCTCAATCACTGAGCTGAGTTTGGGTCAATACCCATGGGCGGCTAAACCCACTGGGTTGGACTTTATCTCAGTCACATTTGAGGCAAATGGAGTGTCGCGCCAGTTGCTTTTCACCCCACACGGGGGCGCGATGCGTTCCACCTTCCACACCAACAATGTCGTGGCTCTTTGGATGTCACACCTTCAGGATGGGATCGCCGCCTGCACGGGCCGACTACCCCCATCGCGTCCCGCCCGCGAATTGCTTCCCAAGGGCTCGCTATTTGCTCGGGCGATTTCGTTCGGATTTATTCCGGTGCTGGTGGGGTTAATGGTCTTCAGTCTTCCAGTCTGGCATCTCCTAACCGAACCCAAACCTGTGTTTACCTCTCGGCTGTTTGGCGCAATCGCTACCTCTGCTGCATTTATTTATTTGGGCATCGTTGGATCGTGGTACTTCTTGCGTAAGAGACAACACCGCCGAGGTCCTGACGTGGTCGCAGCAACTTGGCCGGGATTATCTGTATTCAAGTATTTGATCATCCTCCTGCTGGCGGCATTTTTTGCTTTTTTTTACATTAATCGTGTGTTTTCTCGAACAGGCCCCCTGCCGCCACCCCCGACTCAGGTTGCATCCGCTCTGAAAACACCTCCCGCAATCAAGGCGTCTGTGATGGATCAGCTATCATCAAAAGTCATCGAATTGGTCGGGATCACCAACACTGCGCGCTCACTCCGAATAGACACGCACTCACTCCTTGAGCCCGGTGAGCGCATTGACGCGTTCCTTCGCCATCCAGACGGCCGGGTGGAACCGGCCATCATTTCCACCATCATTCGTCGCGGCTCTTCTTCAACCGCCCGCATCACCGTTTTTAATTGGAATCTGCCCGAATCAATTTCTACGGAGCAAGCGACCGAGATGGGTGCTCGAATGCAACACGCATTGACTGAGCGCCCTATCACTCTTCTTGGGGCCGTTCCGATGGAGGTGTTCGCTGTGACTAACGTCAGCGGCGGCATTTTTAGGGGTTTCCTGACGTTTGGCCGGTTGACACCCGCACAGAATTCTGAAAAGCCCACCGCGACCGTACGGTTTGACTCAGTCGCAGAAATTCCTCGCTCGCTCATCTTTCATTACGATTTGTCAGTGCCGGCTGGGTTTTTGGTTTTGGCAGGTGGCATTTCAAATGATGGTTCGGTAGGTGAGACAACCACGTGCAGCGGCCGTTCCCAAATCGAGCTGGGAAACAACTGTATTTGGTCCTTTCCGAAAGGATTTGGAGCACAGGAAATCCATTCTGCCGCACTCGCACTGACCAAGTCAGGTGGCCGTGGTCCCATCAAGGTTTTGCAAGGAACCCCGAGCACTGCTTTTAGCGTCACTAACGAAGCTCGCGAAGTATACACCGGTTATTTTGAGCTCCTCGGTTCGACCAATACCTCTCAATTGTGAGTCCTCCAGAGCCTTCAACACCACATCGTCCCGCTGTTTTTGTGACCACGAGGTGGACCCGTGTTATTGAAGCGCAGGGACCGTCGCCCGAGGCTCAGACTGCGTTGAGTGAACTGTGCGAAGCCTATTATGAGGCGGTCCACGCTTTTATTCGCCGTTCTGTGCCGGAGAATGATGCACGCGACCTCACCCAGGAATTCTTCCGCCGGGTTTTGGCTGGCTCCGGGTTTGCTCATGCTGACCAGTAGCGAGGGAGGTTTCGTTCGTTCCTGCTGGGAGCAGTGAAGCATTTTCTCGCGGATATGCATGATCACGGCCAACGCCTTAAGAGAGGTGGCGGTCAAGTTCACGTGCCTTTGGATGCCGAGACCGATACGTCCGTTGGTTTACAGGTGCCCGATGCGCAGGCAGTCGCTCCGGACCGGGAATTCGACCGGAAATGGGCGCTAACCCTGTTAAGCCGCGCGCTTCTGCAACTCGCTGCCGAACATGAGGCTGGTGACAAAGCGGCGCAATTTGAGGTGCTCAAACCTTTTTTGACGGGTGACAAGGAGGCTGTCTCTCAGGCTGATGCAGCAAATCAAATGGGAATGACGGAGGGTGCCGTTAAGGTGGCGATCCATCGCCTGAGACGAAGGTTTCGGGAACTCATCAAACGCGAAATCCAGCAAACTTTGTCAGACCCTTCCCAAACGGCTGATGAATTATCGGTCTTGCTTCATGCCTTGGGCGGTTAGGCGACTAAAAATCTCGGGCCAATCATCCATGCAACGGATGATAATCAACCAAACTTTGGACGATTATCAACCAAATGACGGTTGAAGTTTTAGTTGTGAAACTTCCGCTGGCGGCGCGCAAGGCCGGATAAGCGTTCAACCGAGTCTTTGGCTTAAGAGGAGGATAAGGCGGGAAGTGAAGATTTTTCACTATGCGAAAAGCACTGCTTCATTGGGTTTCGCAACCGTGTTGATGCAACTGCCTTTGATAGCTCGTCTTAGGAAGGAATTAACCGGAGGTCTATGCGGCCAAGTGTGGGTAGAGGGCACATGCGCCGTTGACGCAGCTTGTGCAGGTAACGCTTGGGACGCCAAATTTCTTTACGTGGCAGTTTTCGAGAGCGGTTGAGGAGGCGGGAGTGGGTGGCGGTTCGCTTTTAGGGGTTGCTGGCGCCAACGGCGGGGTAAAGGGGATGATGGAAGGGGTTTCTGGCTGAGATGGCTTGAAGTGTCTACTTCTTTGGTAAGGGGGACGACGGTGAGCGATGTTGTATTGTTGCTTTTCAATCTTAATCAACATGTTCAAGGCGGCGTTAAGTTCGGACATTTTGGGATCTTCTTTGCGAAGGATGGCAATAGCTTTCGCATGAAATTCCTTAAGAATAGCAAGGTGAGCAACGGTGAAATCGGCGGTTGTTTCTTCAGGGTTGGTGGCGAGGTTGTGTTTCATAATGATTAATTAATGATCAGAAAGTAGCTCAAGCGACATTATGTGTCAACTAAAACATACACAAACGCTTTATTTAAGTAGAAAGTGAAGCTACAGGCGTGTAGGTGTGCCTGCGTTGACTATTTTGGCCTGCGTGGGATAGTCGGCGTCAGCACCATGCGATTTCAAACGCGAATCATTTTCGTTTTTTTGGTAGTTGCACTGGCTGTAAGTCTCGTGCTTTTTCTTCGGCACGTCAGTGGGACTCGCATTGTCGCTCGGGCGGTCGCTCCGGATGGCACCGAGATGTGTATCATCCAGAAGTTCAATTGGGGTGCGGAGCCGTTCACCACCAGTTTTGTCTTTCGCAGGCCCGGCGGCAGGTGGGGCTGGTTCTATTTCGACCATGAGGATATCTATTGGGGCACCAGTAGGGTCGTGGTCGATACTAACGCCAGCGTTGCCGTTTTTTACCGTGGTAATGCGCCAGCTGTCACGTTCGCTTGGGCAACGGAGACTTATACTCTGCATCGTTGGAACCGCACGCTGACTGGTGCGCAGTCGCAGCTTCCAGCCGACTGGACTCCAGAGTTATCAATCCGTTAAGGGAGGCAGCTGTCATGCACTGAAGCGATCACCACCATCGCGCTCCGGTTGTATGAGATTCGGACGCAACGTCCGGTTCGTCGACAATTTTGTGAGGCAAAAATCTTCCTTCGATTTCCTCGCGCTATCGGCGTCTTAAAATCCCAAAGGGATTTCGTCCTCCAGCCCAATGGTTGCTGAGTTGGACGAGGCAACCTTGGGTAACTTTTCCTCCCTGGCCAGACAACCGCAACGCGGTTGCGCCCATCAGGGCTCGCTTAAACACAAACCACCCTGACGGAGTGTCAACCCTCATCCACCCATCGACAACCTATCCCAGGTTCTAATATGCTCTCCGCCTGCATGCCACAATCCCTTTCTGCCGTTTACATCCATTTGGTCTTTTCCACGAAAGACCGGCGTCCATTTCTACAGGATGAATCCATCAGAGAGAAACTCCATGCGCAGCTCGGAGGTATTTCAAAAGCACTCGGATGTCCGCCCCTGCTGGTCGGAGGGGTTGAGGATCACGTTCACCTGCTGTGCCGGTTTGGCCGCACCATTACACAGGCGGACTGGGTGAAAGAGGTGAAGCGGGTTTCAAATGGTTGGCTAAAAGCGCAATCCCCTGAGTACGCTGACTTTGAGTGGCAAGGCGGATATGCAGATTTTTCCGTGAGCCCATCAGATCTGGATGACGTCGAAGCATACATCGCAAACCAGAAGGCTCATCACGAAAAACTGACCTTCCAAGAGGAATTGCGTAGGTTGTTGCTACAGCATGAAATCAGCTTCGACGAACGCTATGTGTGGGACTGAGGCGCAACCGCGTTGCGGTTGTTTCTCGAAGGGGCTTTTACCCAGAGTTGTCCCGTCGAAACGGTCCGATGCTGGGCTGAAGGACAGAATCCCCTTGGGATTCCCCGATGATGGAGTGACGGTGCCGCTAGCGCTTTACCAATATCTTCGTCTCCAAAATCTGAGTGTTTACTGGGGGTTGAAGATTTTTGTCTCGCACCACCTCGCCAATTCACCCCTCGTAAATGCTTGTCAGTAAGAGCGAAAGAGCCGCAACTTTCTCAAGTTTCGTTTGTATCATCCGCTGGTATACGGAAAGATCGTTTAAATGTCCCTGAAATCGATAAAAAGTATTCTGGCGCAGGCTGGGCTCGCGACTCCGGAGCAGTTCTCCGAGTGGTCGAAGGCTTGGCGTGTGGCTGTTGAGAACGGTTCTGCCGAGTCGCTGTTCACTTTTTTCAGCCGTGAAGCCGGAATTTCGGAGGATATTTTCCTGCAAAAATTGGCAGCTGAGATGGGTTGGCCATACGTCGACCAAGCGAAACTGGTGGTCACAGGCGAGGCGCAGAAACGGTTGGCAACCAAAATCGCCTTTCAGTACGGGGCGCTGCCCACCACGTTCGAGAACGGCGTGCTTCAAGTGGCGGTAACCAATCCTTTCGATACTGGCATGCTGGCCTCAATCGAGTACGCCGGGCGCGGGTCGGTGGAGTTTGGTTTGGCCAGCAAGGCGGAGATTGAAAAGGCGCTGAAGAAATATTATGGCGTCGGCGCGGAAACCCTTGAGGCGCTGGATGATGACGAGCCGATTGATCTGGAGGTTTCGTCGGATAAGGAAATCACCGAGGGCGACCAGGAGGCGAGCGTCATCAAGTTCGTCAACCAAGTGGTTTGGGAGGCGTTTAAGGATCGAGCAACGGACATTCATTTCGAGCCCGCTGAGGACGAGTTGCGCATCCGCTACCGCATCGACGGCATTTTGCACCAGACTCCGATGCCACCGCAGTTGAAGCGGTTTCAATCGGCGCTGATCTCCCGCATCAAGGTCATGGCGGGAATGAACATCGCCGAAAAACGCCTGCCGCAGGATGGGCGCATCAATGTGCGGATCAAAGGCGAGGAAATCGACATCCGTGTCTCGACTGTGCCCACGGTCTACGGCGAGAGCGTGTCCTTGCGTTTGCTGACGCGCGGAAAGATTTTTCTGGGTCTCGAAAAACTGGGGTTCGCCCCGGCGGAAGAGAATGCCCTGCGCGAGATCATTCTGAAACCGCACGGCATCGTGATGGTAACGGGGCCGACCGGTGCGGGCAAATCCACCTCACTCTACGCCTTCTTAAGCACCATCAACTCGGTGCAGAAACGCATCATCACAATTGAGGAACCTGTTGAGTACGAGCTTAAGGGAATCAACCAGATCGCGGTGCGCTCGGATATTGGACTGACCTTCGCCATGGGGTTGCGGCACATTTTGCGGCAGGATCCCAATGTGATTATGGTGGGTGAGGTGCGCGACAAGGAGACGGCAGATATCGCCATCCGGGCCGCGCTGACGGGGCACTTGGTTTTTACCACGCTGCACACCAATGACGCTCCCAGTGCTTTTACCCGTTTGATTGACATGGGGATCGAGCCTTTCCTAGTAGCGTCATCCGTTGAGGCTGTGCTGGCCCAGCGTCTCGTGCGCACTATTTGCAAGCATTGCAAGGTTGAGCAGAAGGTGGAACGCGATTACCTGCTCAAGATCGGCTTTCCTGCGGACGAGATTGAGACTGCCAAATTTTACCGTGGTGCAGGATGTGAGCTATGCCGACAACAGGGTTATCAAGGCCGTTTGGGCATTTACGAGTTGTTAATTTTGAACGAACAGTTGCGTCCACTGGTGTTGAATCGGTCACCAGCCTCAACCATCGCCGCCAAAGCGGTTGAACTCGGTATGCGCACCCTGCGCGTGGACGGTTGGAACAAAGTCCGGGCCGGTCAAACCACCATTGAGGAAGTCCTGCGCGTCACTCAGACCGAGGAGCAGGCCACAGGAACAGCGAGCGATTTAGCGTGAGTAAAGCCACCACCAAGCCCAAGACGTGCAATGTCGCCCGATGGACCCCCACCGGCCGCCAACTCTGGAGTTTTGCCATCCAAAGCGGCAAACCCGTGTTGCAGTCCACTCCGCCGATGGACGCCAAATCCCGTTGGCCCGAGAGGGTGGTGGCCATCGACTGGCATACGCTCTACGCGCCGAAATCCAATGTCGCCTGGCTTGGTGCGGAACAAGTCTTCCTGCGGGTCATTCAATTGCCGACCACCGATCCCGCTGAGATCGCGGGCATGCTGGAGTTCCAGATTGAGAAGCTGGCCCCAGTGCCGCTGGCCAACTTGGTGACGAGTCATGTGATCTGTCCGGCGCCAGCCAACGCCAAACAAACCACGGTATTGGTGGTCATGGCCGAGCGCGATGAGGCTGAGACCTGGGTGAACCGATTGGAGGCGGAGGGTTTTCAGGCTGATCGCCTGGAGGTGCCTCAGATCGAGCAGCTTTTGGGGCATTGGCCGGATCAGGATGGGGTTTGGCTTTATCCCAACCCCGATCCCATCAACTTATTTGCCATGGTCGCCTGGGTTGCGCATGGAACATTACAGCACCTCCAGATGGTTAGCCTGCCAGCTGGCGAAAACCGGGAGGCCAAGCTGCGTGAGTACCTTTCCAAAGTCATTTGGGCCGGGGAAATCGAAGGATGGCTTGATGGCGAGCTTAGCTGGCACATCGTGGGCGAGGACTCGGTGACCGCGGTGTGGCAGTCGCTGATTGCCCCCTGGGCGGATGCGCCCATTAACGCGCGCCCTGCCTATACGGTGGACCAGCTGGCGCTTCAATCAGCGGCCAAGGCGGCGGCGGGCGGGAATGCAGTTAATCTGTTGCCGGGCGAATACAGTGTTCGTCACCGGCAGGAATTCGTGGACCGGCTGTGGATGAAGGGTTTGGGTGCGGTGGTGGCGCTCTACATCCTGATGGTCATCGGCTACTTTGGCCTGCTGCAAATCTACATGGTCAAGCAAACCAGGGTGGAAAACCACGTGGCCTCGCTGAAAACTTCATATACCAATGCACTGCTGCTGAAGGAGCGGGTGCAGATTTTGCAGGATCAATACAATCTCAAATACGCATCCTTGGATGCCCTGAAAATTACCTCGGAACTTTTACCTGAAGGCATGACGCTGACCAGTTTGCGTTTCAGCAAGGGCCAGAGTGTCGATCTTGTAGGGACGGTGCCGCAGGAAAGCAGCGTCAAAGTTACGGATTACAATGAGGCCCTGCGCAATGCGACGGCCGGCGACCAGCCGATCTTCAGCAAAGTAAACCCTCCTGAGCTGACCGCCCGTCCGGGAAGCCCTCAAAATGGCTGGCGTTTCAATCTCGAGCTCAACCGCGTGGAGGCCCAATGATGCGGTGGCTCGATAAATTAAATCTGCGACCCAACGAAAAACGGCTGGTGGTCGTGGTCGCCGTGGTGGTGTTCATAGTGCTCAATTTTCTCTTTGTTTTCCCGCATCGAAACGATCTTGCCGAAGTGCAGACCGCCATTGAAAAGGCCGATCGAACCCTGCAAACTTATGAGACTGAGATCGGCCGCACCAATGCGTTGAGCATCAAACTAAAGGACATGCAAGCCAACGGCTCCGATGTGCTTTTCGAGGAGCTTCAATTGCAGCGCCTGGTCCAGAGCCAGGCCATTGCCAGCGGCATGCAGATTACCCTTTACGACCCCAAACCCCGCGCTAGTGGCGGCAAGACCAACCAGTTTTTTGAGGATCAACATCTGCGTGTGGAATATTTGGCGGACGGCAAGGCGCTGGTTGATTTTTTGGCCAGCCTGGCCACCGGCAACTCCATGATCCGCGTGCGTGAAATGGATGTTAAACCGGATTCGTCCGGCACAAAATTGGCCGGAACCCTTGTGTTCGTGGCCAGTTACCAGAAGAAAGCCCCCGTCAACGCGCCACCCGCGCGCATGGCATCCGTAGCGGTGGAGAAACGTCCGTCAACCCCCGCCACTAATGCGCCAGCCAAGCCTGCCGCCCAGGGGGTGGCGGGAGCCAAAACCAATTCCTTACCGGCAATGACCCCAAAGCCCGGAGCTGCCAAGCCGGCTCCCAAACTGTAATATTTATGCGTCTGTTCGCCATTTTAACCCTTACCGGCCTGCTGGCATTCTGCAGCCGCGCTGAAGATGTGGTTCCTGCCGTGCCCGACGCGGCCAACCCCGTTCCTGCCGCTGTCGTACCCCCGTCTGCCGAGCCCGGTCCCGCTGCGCCAGTGCTGCCCGAGCCGACCGTCACTGCCACCAACGCCGCCCCGCAAGGTGGCGTACCCGCGTTTCCCTCGCTACCGCCGCGCGGTCCTCGCGTTCGCCGTTCGCTCACGAATGGCCTTCCTTCAGCTGCGGTACCCTCAAATGCAGCTGTCCTTCCGCTGCCGAATGGGGGGACCAATGCCGCCGCTACGAACGCGATAGGTCTGGCCGCGCAGCAGCGTAACGCGCCCCGCACCAATGCTCCTGCGGGCCTTGCGGGGACCAACGTGGTTGCGAGTTCACTGGCGCCTACCATGGACGGCAATGAAACATTTGAGGCAGGGACCATTCAGCTTCAAGGCATGGATCTACCCACTTTTCTTGATATTTATTCCAAGTACTCAGGACGCACTGTTCTGCGCGCCTACAATCTGCCGGGACCGACCGGAATGACCCTTAAAGCGGAAACGGACTTAAATCGCCGCGAGGTCGTTGAAGCCATGGAAAGCGTCCTCTCTCTGAACGGCATCACCATGATACCGATGGGGGAAAAATTCATCAAAGCTGTGCCTGCCGCCCAGGCTGACAAGGAGGGTGCTGAAATCAGCAAACTAACCTCCAAGGAACTGCCCGACTCGGAGCAGTTCTTTACCAAGGTGGTAAAGCTTAAATCCATCAAGCCCAGTGAAATTGCCCCTGTACTGGCCGGTTTTTCCAAGCTGCCCACTGCCGTGACGGCCATTGATAGCAATTCGTCTCTCGTCCTGCGCGACACGGCCTCCAACCTTAAACGAATGTTGGAGCTGATCGAACACATCGATAAGACCCCCGAGACCGATTTTCAGCTTGAAGTAATACCTATCCGCTACGGAAAAGTGACTGATATCTATGCCACAATGAGTGCGTTAATCTCTGGCGGCGGAGGTGGTGCAGGAGGAGGTGGTGGCGGGGCTTTTAGTGGAGCCCAGAGCAGCCGAGGTTTGGGTGGGTCAAACAGCCGCTCCGGCGGTGGGGCTTACGGGGGATTGAATGGCGCTGGCAGTGGCGGCAGGTACGGCGGAAACTATATCAACGGCGGCGCCGGCGGTTCCGGCGGAGGTTATGGCAACCGCAGCCAATATGGCGGCGGCGGATACTATCCGGAACAAGTTACCCCTCCGGCCCGGGCTGTTGGCGGCGGCACCTCTGCGGCCGGCAACCAGAATAGCTTTCAGAATCGGTTGAATCAAATTGTCAACAAGGCTGCCGGCGGCGCGGCTGAAAATCAGTTGTTGGAAGGTGCCAATATTGTGCCTGATGAACGATCCAACAAGCTCCTGGTGTTTGCCAACAAGCGCGACATGGTCATGATCACCAACATCGTGGCCAAGGTGGACGTGCTGCTGGCCCAAGTGTTGATCGAGGCGGTCATTCTTGAGGTGAAGTTGGATGATGGCGTAAAAGTGGGAGTGAGCGCGGTCCAACAACCCCGGCGTATCGGCAATGAAATTGTAGGGGCGGGTGGCCAGAACAATAGTTCAGATTCGTTCGGCTTTCTTCGGAGCATCACCAATTTCCCTGCCGGCATGCCCGGCGGCATGAACTATTACACCCGCATTGCCGGCGATTTCGATGTGGCCATCAACGCCATTGCCACGGACAGCAATATCAAGATCGTCTCCCGTCCGCGCATCCAAACGTCACATGCCATTCCGGGCTTTTTCTTCGTAGGCGAAACCGTGCCTTATGTGACCGGAACGACCGACTACGGCAGCTATGCCGGGAGTGGTCTGACCAGTCGATCCTCAGTGCAAGAGCGTGTCATTGGTCTGAATCTTTCTGTAACACCCTTCATTACTCCCGAGGGTCTGGTGGTCATGGAAATCCAACAACAGTTTGATCAGCGCGGTGCGGACGTCACTATTGATGGCAATCCGGTCCCCATCGTGAACAGCCGTCAGGCTGAGGCCACGCTCACTGTCCGAGACAAGGATTTGATCATGCTGGGCGGATTCATCAGTGAGACTAAATCGACCAGCAAATCCGGCGTTCCGTGGTTAAAGGATATCCCGGGCATCGGCTTTCTCTTCCGGTCCAGCAGCACCGCCAACAATCGCACCGAACTCATGATTCTGATCAAGGCCACGATCCTTGCGACGCCTGAGGCCGCAGCCATCATGGCCACTACTGAGCGGATGCAGCAGCCCGGCACGCGCGAGGCCATTCAAGACTTTGAAGAATCGAATGCCAAGCGCAGCAAGAAGCTGGATAAGAAGGCCAAGCTTAAACGTATCGACGAATAAGACTTCCAATCATGGTGAAAGATGTCCAGCCCTTGCAGGCCATGAGCGAACAGCAGAAATACTACACGCACAACGAGGACTACGCCGAATTTCTCGCCGGATGGGATGAGAATTTCTACGCCAAATATGCCGACACTCTGAAGCCGGATCAGCAAGGCGGTAGCGCCTTGGATGTCGGTTGCGGTGTGGGGCAGGTGGTTCACCGCCTTAAGCAGGCTGGCGCCGAGGCTCACGGGGTGGACGTCAGCGAGCCGAGCATCGCCAAGGCACGCCAATTCAGTGACAAGTGCCTCGTCTATGATGGGACGCGCCTTCCCTTTGAGGACGGTTACTTTGCCAGTGCTGGAGCATTGAACGTTCTGGAACATGTGGACCAGCCCGAGGCCTTCATTGCCGAGTTGGTGCGGGTGGTCCGGCCAGGCGGCAAAATAGTCATTTCAAGCCCCAACTTTCTGCGCGTGGCCGGTTTCCGCGATTATCACCCTCGCATGCGCGGGCTCGGCAATAAATGGCGTAATTTTCAGCGCTTGATGGAAAAGCGCCGTCAAATGCGGCAGCAGCCCGAAACGGTGCGCTTTGATAAAATGACGCCCATCGTCAAGGTGCCGTTCACCCCGGACGACGACGCCATTGTTGCCACCAACGCTTTGGAGATTAAGTTTTTTCTCGAACGCAACGGATGCCAAGTGGAGAAGGCCTTGTGCACCGACCGTTACGTTGCGGCCCCCTTGGATTTTCTTCTTAATCTTACCCCTCTTCGCTACGGTATGTTCTGCGGTTTCGTCGTGGCCAGAAACACTAAATTTCCATAGAGCAGCAATGTTTTGTATGCGCGCTCGTAATATGCTAAGACAGGGCCGCTCATGAAAACGCCAGAACTATCTGCCACGCTCTTCAGGCTTAATCGTTCGCGCCTGCGCGAGCTGCTCCCTCCCCAATCCCTTGTGGTGGTGAATGCCAATGACGTCCCGCCGACCAATGCAGATGGCACCCTGGTAGCCGTGCCTAATAGCGATTTGTTTTACCTCACCGGTATCACACAGGAGCAAACCATCCTGTTGCTCTACCCCGAGTCGCATGACCCGAAACTGCGCGAGATTCTTTTCATCCGTGAACCCATTCCGCTGCTCGCCACATGGGAAGGACACAAGCTTTCCAAGGCTGAGGCCCGAGCCAAAACCGGTATCGAAAACATCCTGTGGCTGGAGGATTTTCCGCGCATGTTCCACCGGCTGATCTGCGAGTGCGACCAGGTTTTTCTGAACACCAACGAGCACAAACGCGCTGTGATTGAGGTGGAAACACGCGAGGCCCGCTTCGTTGCCGATACCCTCCGGCGTTATCCCCTCCATCACTACGGACGTCTCGCCCGCCTAATGCACCAGCTCCGCTCCGTGAAAAGCGAGGTCGAGCTGAATCTGATGCGGCACTCCGTGAAGGTAACAGGCGACTCCTTTGCGCGGGTGCTCAAGTTTGTGAAGCCGGGCGTGCAGGAACACGAGGTGGAGGCCGAGTATGCGCATGAATTTATCCGGAACCGGGGGCGTTTTGCCTACCCGGCGATCATTGCGAGTGGGGCGAACGCCTGCGTGCTCCACTACGTGGAAAACAACCAGCCCTGCCGCAAGGGGGATATGCTGCTGCTCGATGTCGGGGCCTGTGTGAGTAATTACAATGCAGATCTAACTCGAACCATTCCGGTGTCCGGCAAGTTCTCCAAGAGGCAGAAGGATGTGTACCGCTCGGTGCTGCGTGTGCTGCGCGCATCCATCGCCAGTCTTAGGCCCGGCCTGCAAATCCTCGATTGGCAAAAGGAAGCAGAAGCCATGATGGAACAAGAACTTCTACGCCTTGGTCTGCTTACGAAAGGCGAGGTCCGGCGACAAAAGGAAGAAAGTCCGGCCTTCCGCCGATATTTCATGCACGGTCTGGGGCACCCCTTGGGCCTTGATGTTCACGACGTCGGGATCACCGTCAAACCCATGCAGGCAGGCTGGGTCATGACCGTTGAACCCGGGATTTATATAGCCGAAGAAAACATGGGCATCCGTCTGGAGAATAACGTTCTCGTTACCGATCAGGGCCCAGTCGATCTCACCGGCGATATTCCCTTGGAGCCGGAGGAAATAGAAGCGGCAATGCGGTAGGGGAGAGGATGCTAACCTCCATAGCGATCAGAGTCCGTGAAAACTCGGGCAAGCCAATGCTTGAGCTCTGGCCGCATGGTGTCGCCGACCTCATTCCCTTACTTCACGAACTCCCAAAGCCCACAAATTTTGCATTGGTTAACCATTCAAAAATTTGGGGCGAAGGTTTTCATCCGCCCAGATGGAAGGCTCGTTCCGGCCCTCTGCTGGCATTGAATAGAACCGAGTTGGAAAGCCTGTTGGCAAACTGTGATCAACCCGGTGTGATTGATCTTAAAATCATCGCCACTGGCGCCAGGCATTTGGACACACCGGAGGCTCTTGAGTTACTTCGGACGGGAAACGATTTCGATCTCATCAAAAAGGCGGGCGATATGATCCTGTACGTTCACGACAATTGCCGGACGTACTTGACCTTTCGTTCCATTGGAGCGGCCAGAAAATATTTTCGAGACCGCATTGACAAGACGGTCCAGCCAAAGCAGCAGGCAACCTTCTTCAAATTGCTTTGGGAAAAGCTTCTAATCGGAAAACCGCATCTAATCGGGTGGTCACCCGGATTGGCGGCGCCCCACGTTCAGGAGGTTTCTGAGATGGATTTTAGTTGTGAAAACTGGGGCTCTTTTTGGAAAAACTGGCAGCCCGCAGTCAAATTCAGAGCAGTGAAATAGAACTCCGGGGTTTACAGCGATCCACCATGTGGCGACTCAGTCCGATGAATTCTCAGTGTCAATTTTGAGTGCTTCAGGATTGTCACTCTTCTCGACCACCAAACAACTACCACCTATGCCCAACCACTGGCTTCACATCCTTGGATGCTTCGCGCTTATGCCCATTCTTATTTAGCTCTACACCAAGCCTCATTTTGAACTCCAGCTGACAGAAATAAATTTAATTATTGGACTGAAAAGTTATGGAATCGAGGGCTTCTTCAAGAAATTGGATGCTCACCGGTTTTGTAAGATGTGCCACAAAGCCGGCCTTGCGTGAGCGGGCGACATCCGCCTCCATGCCATAGCCGGTCAACGCGATTCCTTGAAGGCTTGGAATTCTGAGAGACAATTCCTGCATCAGGTCCAGCCCGTTGCCATCCGGGAGACCCACATCAGAAATCAACAACGCGTAAGCTGTTATGGGAACTCTCCGGGCTTCTGCGATTGATCCAGCGGAGGAAACAGAGTAACCGCGCCGCATTAACATGTGGGTCAATGCGGCACGAGTGGGTTCATGATCCTCCACCAAAAGCACACCGACTCCTGTTGTCATTCGCGGTTTCTTTTTGCCCGCCATTGAGGGCTTACCCTCTTCTGAGATCGGACTCGTTGATCCTATCGTCGCCATAGGCAGGGAAATGGTGAAGGTAGAACCCAAGCCGGGCCCATCGCTCTCGGCCGATATGGTGCCTTTATGCAAGTCCATGAGTTTGCGGCTGATCGCCAACCCAAGGCCCAGTCCTCCGAAACGATGCGATCCCGCGATATCATGCTCCGCTTGGGTGAACGCCTGAAATATTTTTGCGATATCGGCTGCTGTCATCCCGATCCCGGTATCCTTAACCACCACGACAAAGTGGTTCGCTCCCGCATCGACCCGCGTTTGAACGATGATTTGGCCATCCTCCGGAGTAAATTTGACCGCGTTTTTAAGAACATTCCAGAAGACCTGCTGCAATCTCACCGCATCCGCGTTTAACGCGCACTGTTTCGCGGCAAAGTCCCGGGTAAGTGTAATGCGCTTTAATTGGATTTCCGCTTTCACGGTCCTGAGAGACTCGTTGAGAAGGGCGTGGCCATCCACCAAGCAACGGTTCAACGAAAGTTTGTCATGCGTGATTCGGGTAATATCCAACAAATCGTCGATTAGCCGTGCCTCCAACTCCACGTTGTTGCGAATCATGGCAAACTGCGAACGCACTTTGTCGGGCAATTGCTCGTCTTCCGCTGATTCGCTGGCCTGCAATAACACCGGGTTGAGTGGCGTCCGCAACTCATGTGACAACGCCGCAAGGAAGTCATCTTTGGCCTGTGAGGCGGCCACCACTTTTTTATGGGCTTCCTCAAGCTCACGTTCGGAACGTTTTTGGAAAGTGATGTCGCGCAGGATTTTTGAAGCGCCCACAATTGTTCCGCGTACGTCCTTAATGGGCGAAACCGTCAGCGAAACCTCCAGCATGGTCCCGTCCTTGCGTCGTCGCACGGTTTCATAATGCTCAATCGGCTCGCCCTCGCGTATTCGGCCGAGAATTTTGGCCTCCTCGCCCTCGCGGATATCCTCTGACATCAACATGCCAACCCACTGGCCGATGGCTTCCTCAGCCGTGTAACCCAATATCCGCTCGGCACCATGGTTCCAGCTGGTGATGATTCCATCGAGGTTTTTACTGATAATCGCGTCCTCAGAGGATTCCACAATGGCGGCAAGGCGCCGGGAAAATTCCTCGGCACGGCGGCTTTCGGTAATATCCAACAGCATGTGAACCGCGCCGATCAGCTGGCCTGAAGCATCAAAAATCGGGTCCGACGAAGGCGTTACGTTGACCCGGCTCCCGTCAGGCCGCTCAATTAGAATTTCCTGACCGCGATTCATTTTCCCTTCCCGCAGAGCGACAGACATGGGCCAGTCCTCGCTTGCAAGCACCGATCCGTCCGGATTAAAGGTTTGAATGAAATCGCGCCACAAATCCTTGCCGACCTCGGGCTCCCTCCCCCATAGCGCCACCGCCGCCTCGTTGTATAAGGCCACTCGGCCTTGCGCGTCCGTAGTGTAAACCGCAGCAGGGAGGGTGTGGACCAATTGGCTGTACCGGCGAGCGCTTTCGCGCACTGCCGCGTCAGAACGTTTGCGATCAATGGCAATGGAAGCGGTGCGCGCGGCCATTGCCTCCAACATCAGATCCTCCGAAGTGGCCTCGCGGGGCTCCAGGTGGTAAATAGCGAAGGTCCCCAACACATTGCCGCTAGTCGAAACTACTGGAACCGACCAGCAGGCGCGCAATCCCTGGGACAGGGCAAGTTCTTTGTGGGCTGCCCATAATGGGTCGCTCGCAATATCAGCCACATGCACCGGCGTTTTCAGAAATGCAGCCTTCCCACAGCATCCGGCTGTGGGACCAATGACCAAACCATCAAACGCTTTGGTGAATTCGGCAGGTAGACTGGGGGCAGCCCCGGATCGCAGATGAATTCCATCCGCATCCAAAAGCATAACTGAGGCATAAACCTTGGTTGAGGAACCCAACTCGATGCCTCGCACCAACTCTGAAAGAGTGAGCTCCAGCGGGGCGTCCTCTGCGATCAGCTGCATGACCCGGCGATGACTCTCAGCTGTGGCTTCCTGACGCTTGCGCTCAGTGGCTAGGCGTGTCGTTCCACAAACGGCAGAAACCGAACCATCCGCCGCCAATACGGGGCTGAAGATATATTCGTGATAATCCGCAACCCCCTTGGCATCGGTGAAATAAGTTTCGCCCCGAATGGGTTTGCGCGTTTGAACCACTTCCTTTACCTGGCTTTTTAGGCGGTCCGCCAGCTCAACAGGGTAGCCCAGCTCGAGGGAACTTTTGCCCGAAATTTCAGCCAGGCTCTTTCCCCATAACTCCAAGAGCGGTTTGTTGGCGTAAACCCAATTCCCCTCCAGATCGAAAGTGTAAGCAAGGTCGGTAATGGAGGAAAGGGTCGTGTCGAAGAGTCGCGCTTGGGCCTCGCGCTGGTACGCCAGACGGGAGAGTTTATTTTCACTCTCCTGCAGCGCCTGAACCAGGTTGCGCACTTCGAACTGGCGTTTGCGGGCGCGCAACGCCGCTTCGACGGTGCTAATCAGAGTACCCCGGCGAAAAGGCCTTTCCAGCAGTGAGACATTCCCTCCCGAACCGAAAATCGCAAGTCGTTGAAGCCTCATCCGGTTGGCTTCACCCCCTGTGGTGATGATAATAACAGGGATATCAGACCACGGCGGCTGATCGGAAAGAGCTTTCAGCAAAAAAGGCATGGAGATGTCGCCCAGTGCCTCTTCTGAAATAAGGATGGCACCGCATTCTGAAACATCCTCATCAAAAAAATCTTGTACTTCCGCACAAATGCGCACTACCAAACCGGCTTGAGTCAAAAATTTGGCCGTGAGTGGTGCATCATTGCTGGTTGGCGCATGGAGCAAAACCCGATTTTCACGGAAACTCATTGCTGAATCTCCGGGAATTATGTCGATTTTTGAATTTTCCAACCTATTGGGACTCATGTGAGTGGGGTATCCTCATCATTAATGTGCTCAGCCGCTCTATCAAAGGAGGGCACACCGGTGAGAACACCCTGAAAATCCTTTAATGGCTTTCCGACATGGATGCCGCCCTTATCAACTTTGATCTCCCGGATGGTGCGTTCATGGTTTCCGCTGCGCTTTTTAACCACCGACAAAGCCTGCCGGAGAGAACCACGCGCCTCAAAATACCGCCAGAGAATCACCGTATCCGCTAAATAGGATAGGTCCACAGCGGCATTTAATGAGCCGATCAGACCCTGTTGGGCAAGGACCATAATGGTGATGACACCCTGCTGATTCAAAAAAGCGAGCAACTCGTGCAATTGAAGGCTGAGATAACGTTCCTCGGGCATCGCGTTCAGATATCCATTAATGCTATCGATGATGACCATGCGGGTGTGCCCCAAATCAACAGCGCAACGAATTTCGTACGCCAACTCACCCGGGGAAATTTCAGCGGCATCAATCTGTCGAACCTCGATGAGCCCCTGCTTCATGGCGGGTTCTATATCGATGCCCAACTTTCGCGACCTGGTGAGCAGTGTCCCCAATGTTTCATCGAAAATGAACAGAAGCACTTTTTCGCCGCGCTGTGCGGCGGCAAAGGCAAATTGGGTGGCCAAAGTGGATTTGCCCGTCCCGGGTGGGCCCATGAACATGGTGCTGGTGCCGCGATCCAAACCGCCGCCAAGAAGAGTGTCCAATTCAGCAACGCCGCTGCCGAAGGACTCGCGTGCGAATTTTGTGTGGTGCTCGGCGGCAATGAGGCGGGGAAACACCACCACCCCGCCTTTCTTAAGAATTAAATCGTGGTTTCCTCCGTGAAATTGAACCCCCCTTATTTTTTGAATATAAAGCTGCCGACGGGCAACCCCATACTCCGGGGAAGCAATATTTAAACACAGCACACCATGCGCGATGCTTTCAATTTGCAAATCCTTGGCCCCCGCCGAACGGTCATCCAACAATAAAACCGTACATTTCCTACCGGCAAAAAATTGCTTCATTTGCAAAATTTGCCGACGATAGCGCAATGCGGTTTCCGCCAACATGCGCAATTCGGAAAGTGAGTCAAAAACCACCCGCACGGGTTTAACGCGCTCGACTTCTTCCAAAAGCACGGTTGTGGTTCGGTTTAACTCCACCTCTGATGGGTGAAAGAATGTAGAGCGCTTCCAGAAACTGAAATAATGTTAAAAAAGCTGGTGTGGATTTTGAGTAGATGGGTTGTGGATTTCGTCAAAGAATGCATGCCTGAAATCATCCGCCCCGCTGAGCTTTCCTTCTTCTCCCTGACCGAGCGTCTGGCTCAG
>JANYDC010000160.1 GCA_025359965.1 Pedosphaera sp. | reverse complement strand
CCATCTGAGAGAACAGGGGCTGTCCAACAAGGGTACTCGAGGCGTGGAAGCTGGGCGCGCGAGCGTTCAACCGGATGGGTGGCGTCGAGATCAAAGAGGCCGAGAATTCCACCTTCCCCCAAGGCAATCAGTTGGCCGTCTGCCTTAATCGCGGAACCGCGTCCAAAAGTCGGCGCTATCGGTTGGTGGCCCTGCCAGCGCTCGTCACGCTCCCAACGAATTTCGCCGCTCTTGTAATCCACACAGCGAAAGAGCGCGTCCGGCTCATTGCGCCCGCTAAAAGCGAAAAGGTTTCCCTTTTCGTAAACAGGGGTGTTCCAGTGCAACTCCAGCCCGAGTCCTCGCCACACGGGTTGAACTGACTTGAGGTCCGGCGCTAATTGGAGAAGCACAGAACCGACTTTGTAATAAGCCCCGGAAATCAGTACCTTGTCATCGATTACGATCGGATTCATGGCGTTGACGGAATCGTTGACGCGGGATCGGAACCAATAGCTGAAATACACCGCTCCGTTGGTGGGGTTTAACCCCACCAAACCTTGGCGCATGAGGCAGAAAATGATTCTTTGGCCGTGAACTGTGGCGGCGACAGGGCTCGAATAACTGGCCTGCTTTTCCCAAGCTTGCCATTCAACGTTCCGTTCGCCGGGCCACCCAATCATGGGCTGCCCCTGCCAGTTCGTTTGGCCAACGCTTTGCCATTGGGTCACCCCCGAGGCCGCGTCCAATCCAACCATGCCCGAGTTGGGCTGCCCGCCCACCATGGCAATGAGTGTGTTACCCTCAAGTATTGGCGTCGAGCCCACACCGAAAAACGCTTGAGGAATCTCGAAGTCCTTGGCTGTTTCCCGTTGCCAGACTTTACGTCCGGTGGCGAGGTCCAGACAAGTTAACACTCCCTCTGCGCCGAAAGTGTAGACGCGGTTGGTGCTAAGCAGCGGCGTGCAGCGCGGGCCGTTATTGTATCCATAGGGATCTACATAAGTGCTGGGATAGGCATACCGCCATTTGGATGTCCCAGTGAGGGCGTCGAAGCATTCCACCACTTCCTCGCCGCCCATGCGATGATGTAAGACTAACCGCCCCGCTCGGATGGAGGGCGCGCTGTAGCCCGCCCCGACAGATTTTTCCCAGACCAGCGGTGGCCCATTGGTAGAAAACTGGCGGATTAAATTTGTTTCCGGGGACGAATTATCGCTTGAAGGTCCGAGAAACCACGGCCAGTCAGCACTGTGGCCAGAGGACGGCAAGCCGATGCAGCACGCCCAGATCAGAAATACTAATTGGAATCGGGTTGTTCCCTGAAACCGCATCTTGGTAGGGATCAAAAACCTTGGCCTCGGGTCAGGGTTTTGATTCGGCAGAGAGTGTGGTTGGCGGTGATGTACAGGGTGGAGCCGTCATCGCCCCAGCCGCAATTGGCCGTTGGCTCACCGGTGTTGATGGTGCCCAATAACTTACCGCTTGGATCAATAACCAGCACGCCGCCGGGGCCGGTGGCAAAGAGATTGCCAAATTTATCGAGCTTCAAGCCATCGGGTGCTCCCGGCTTGGATTTCGAGAGTTCCTTGGCGTCAAAAAATACTTGGCCTTTATCCACTGAGCCGTCTGGCTTTACGGGGTAGGACATAATAACCGGCTTTGTCCCGTCAGACACGGCGACGTAGAGCGTCTTTTCATCTGGCGAAAAAGCGATGCCATTGGGAAAAGTGAGCTCGGAGGTGACGAGCGTCACTTCCCCTTTGGGGGACAGCCTGTAAACACCGCTAAAAAGAAGTTCTTTGGCTGGGTCGTTGACGTTTTTTTCGAGGCCGTAAGGTGGGTCAGTAAAATACAGGCTCCCGTCCGAACGATAAACGGCGTCGTTGGGGCTGTTGAAGCGGCGGAATTTATAAAATTCGGCCAGAGCGGTGATTTTCCCATTCGCTTCAAGACGCGCCACTCGTCGGTCACCGTGCTGGCAAAGTATAAGCCTACCTTGTTGGTCCAAGACTAAACCATTCGAGCCGGGTTCGCCACTCCGCGCGGCTGTACCAGTGTACCCACTTGGAAAAAGGAATTCCGTGGTCCCGGCACCTTCCTGCCATTTAAACACGACATTGTTGGGGACATCCGAGAAAAGCAGCGCCTTCTCTTTACGCAGCCAGACCGGCCCTTCAGACCACTTAAAACCTTCAGCCAATTTTTCAATCCCCGCGCCGGGAGCGATCAGTAGATCAAAGGCTGGATCGTTTCGCTCAATTTTCCCCATTGAGGGATAAACGTGAGGTGCAATTTTTGAAGGGGCTGAAGTGTCCCCCATTGCCTTTTGGGTGGGAGAAACCCACGAAACCACAGTAAGTGCTAAAATCAGTAAGAGGTCGCAGTGGGTCTTTGAAATCATAGGTTCTGATTTAAGGGTGGAATTCGCAGGACGAGTGGTCAAGGGAATTTCGGACACGAACGCGACTGGCGCTTGAGTTGATGTCAGACGAAAACGGCTCGGGACATGAGTACAAAAAAACCGGGCTTCCAAGTCAGGGGATGACCGGGAAGCCCGGGGAATTTTCAGAAATAAGTACTATGTAGGCTTACGAGGAGAAACCGAAGTCGGTAGTACAAGTTCGACAACGGAAAACTGGTTTGGACTAATCAAAGATCAAAGTCACGAATTGTTTCGTAAGCTGTGTGAATAGTGTGGCGCAAAATGGGGTTGAAGTCAAAACTTTTTTGCGTAGATGCGATACTTTAAGGGTAACAGGTTCTGAATCAGTTGGTTCAGGGCGTTTTTTTCATCCGAAAAGAGTGCTTCCCCCAAAGAAAGTCCGATTTCGATCCGTCAGGTTATTGGCAGGAAGAAGGAGAATCTGAGCATGGAGGCTTGCTTGGAGCTTACATGCCAGAAGAGGTGTATTGATGGGTGGTATGGAGTATTTCCTTACGCATGAGAAGCTTTTCGAGTTGCGAAAAGACTGGCGTGTCTGCGTCAACTTTCTTATGTAAGTGCCCAGCTTGCAGGAAGGTGGACTATTTTGGCTGATGTTTGAGAATACTTCAGTGGTGGCTCTTCGAACTTCGGCTTGGAGCTGATTGAAAAGCCGAGCATTTCGAATGGCTGGGAGATCAACCGCTTTAGGTTCTGTCACGGATAGGACGATAGGGAAAAGTGGCTGGAAAGTGCTGGCGCAGCATTCAGATGATCAGTATGCGAAGTTTGAGTCCGGGTACCTACACGTTTTTATCGGAGCGCCTGCTTGGCTCCGCTGCTAGGTTTGGCTTGATTGGAGTAATCCGTTCCGGCAAACCGTTGCGTTGCCATCATTTGAACCTGAGATTCCAAACCTGCCGACCGATTATTCAGTGTTTTGGGCGTAGTTCGATTTTTTCATGACTTCCATCAAGCGTATCACACAGGTAGTTCCCCAGTTTGCCCCTGTGGACGGGGTGGGTGATTATGCCTTGAATTTGGCGCTTTGGCTCAGGAGGGAATGCGGCGTTGAAAGCCGTTTCGTCGTTTGTGATTTACGCTGGCCGAAGCAGGAGAATGTGGAAGGATTTGCAGTTGAGAAAATGACCTGCTGGTCGGCAGCTGAGTTGACCGCCCGGTTGGAGGGAGGCGGGGGCGATCCGGTGCTTTTGCATTACGTCGGGTACGGATATCAGCATAGGGGCATACCAATATGGCTTGCCGAGGGTTTAACCAATTGGAAGGCAGCATCCGCCCGAAAGGCGATACCGACAAGGTTGGTCACCAATTTTCATGAAATATGGTCCTTTCATCCCATGCCGTGGAAGAGCGCTTTCTATCTTTCGGCAGTCCAACGTGGATTAGTCCGGCGGATTTCAGGGTTGTCTGATGAGTCCGTGACAAGCACTTGCAACTACGCTTCTCGAATTGGTTCGATGACCCAAAGGTCGGTTCGGGTGGTTCCAGTCGCCAGTAACCTTCCGCCGGCATTGTTATCCCGAACATCGGGGAATTCCAGTGCTGGTTATCGCGCCCTGGTCTTTGGGCAGACTTGGTCCCGGCTTCCGACTGTGCGGAAACATTCACGATTGTTGAAGAGGCTGGATGAATCCGGCATGCTGGAAGAGGTACTGATTTTGGGGAAAGACTCTCGAGGTGGCTCCATGCCTAGTCCGGATGTTGCCCACCTGATGACACTGTTGCCAGAATCACGCATTAAGGTGGCCGGCCAGCTTGGATCAGAGGATGCGGCTAATGTCTTTCAAAATGCTGATTTTGTGCTCGGAGGACATTTGGCGAGGGATATTTGCAAATCAGGCGCATTGATGGCGGCTTTTTCCCTCGGCTGCCCTGTTGTTTTGACGGAAAATTCGGATTCAAACCCGCTGGAAGTTGGCACGCACTTCCTTTCTTGCGATGGAAGTTCGCCCGGAGTTGCTGAGTTCCTTCGCGTGGCGGCGGATGGCGGCTTGGAACGAGTGGCCGAGGGTGCGCGCGCTTGGTATGAAAAATATTCGGGCTGGGACATTTTGGGCCGTGCGTACGCGTCTCTGCTTAAACTGGAGTTGCATGGACACTCTCTGGAACTGCGGGGGCGGCAGTGAATTCAGGTGTGGTTTTTGTTTGCGGACGTCTTGAACCCGGCCACGACGGAGTGGGGGATTATACTCGGACTTTGGCTATGGCTTGCGCCGGAGCGGGGGTGCCGGTCGCACTAATTGCCTTGAATGATTCAAGTGTCCACGGGGCTGCATTGCGGGAGGACTACGGGTTTCCAGTGCTCCGGCTGCCTGCTCGTTCGGTTTGGGCCGAGAATGTGCCGGCTGCAGCGGATTTCATTAAGGCCACGAGATTCAGTTGGGTCAGTTTTCAGTTTGTATGTTATACCTACGGAAATCGTGGTTTGGTCTGGGGTTTGGCGGAAAAACTCGGCCCGCTCTTTGAAGGGCGGAACCTCCATGTCATGTTCCATGAAATTTGGATTGGGGTCACTCCTGAGGCGAGCTTGAAGAATCGGTTGGTAGGGCAGTTACAGCGACTCCTTATCAGAGATTTTGCGCGGAAGGTTCATCCGAAAATAGTCCACACCAGCAATCTTCCTTATATGAGTTTATTGGGGTCAATCGGTTTGAGGCCCAAGCGTCTGCCTCTGCTGGGTAACATCCCGGTTCAACAAACCGACGCCTCCGAATGGCTTTACCATCGCTTGCGGGATGCCAACATTGAGATCACCGGCCAAACACGCTCCGAATTCCTCATCTTTGGCTTTTTTGGTATTTTGCATCCCGATTGGCCTCCAGAGCCACTATTGGGTCAATTGGAAGAATTTGCCCAAAGAAGCGGAAAAAAATTGATCATGCTTAGTTTTGGCAAGCTCAGCACTGGGGAAGCATTGTGGGACAGGTTGAGTGCGCAATATTCAGGAGGCTCCATGAAATGGTGTAAACTGGGTCTGATCAGTGCTTTGGAGGTTTCGCAGCTTATGAACTCAGTTGACTTTGGGGTGGCGGCCACTCCACTCTCGCTTCTGGAGAAAAGCGGCACAGCTGCCTGCTTTCTGGAGCATGGTCTCCCGTTGATCGTAAATCGAAATGACTGTTGTTTTTCGGGAATCAATTCCGAGGATGGAATGTCCAGCCAGTGCGTCCTCAACTGGAAAAATAATTTCATCGAGAAACTGATGTCATCACGGCGTTATCCCGTCGTTGCAAGAGGGCCTGCCGTGCGTGATCAATTCTTGCGAGATTTGGGATTGGATGAATCAACGTCTCGTCCGTTGCCCTTGCTGTGATAATTTATCCATTATTCCATGTGCTCCCGCCAACCTCGATGTGGGAGAGTCGCGGTTTTGAAGAGTTTTTGAGCGATTATTGCCTTCCGCAAGCCTGTGAGAACCTCATGCACGATTTCAGGGAGTTGATTTCACCGAGTGCCAAGACTTACGAGCCGGAACAGCCCATCAACCGATGATTGTACTGACACATCCTACGGGAAATGCCAATGTCCGCGCCGTTCTTGGTGGATTACAACGGGCAGATTTGCTCAGTAAATTCGCCACGACCATTGCTTTTACGGCCAAGGATCAGTGGATCAATGCCCTTCCCGCTGGAATCAGTAAGGAGTTGCGTCGCCGCAGGTACGACCTCCCGAAGAAACTAATTTTTCAGCACCGCGGCAGGGAAGCGGTGAGAATGGCCAGTCTGAGGGCTGGCTGGCGCGCTGTGGTCGGGCACGAGACCGGGTGGGCTTCCGTGGATGGCGTTTATCGAAGTTTGGACCGCAGCGTGGCGGCGCACCTCGCTGGTTGGAAGCGTGAGTTGGGAGTTCGGGCAGTTTATGCATACGAAGACGGTGCCTACGAGGCCTTTGGAGCCGCCGCTGAATTGGGGATGCTTCGCGCGTACGATTTGCCCATCGCCTACTGCGATACGGCTAGAAGGCTGCTGACGGAGGAAGCCGAAAGGCACCCTGAGTGGGAGCCCACTCTGGTTGGCACCCGCGACTCGGAGTCCAAATTGGAGCGCAAGCGGGAGGAAGCCCGGCGCGCTGACGTGATCTTTAGTCCAAGTGGATTTGTATACGACTCACTTCCAGCGGAAATCCGTGCCACCAAACATTGTGTTGTCGCTGAATTTGGTTCCCCTGCACCTCGCCCTATCGAAAACCGTCGGCTTAGAGATGGAGGCGGACCGCTTAGGGTTTTGTTTGCCGGATCGCTCACTCAGCGCAAGGGATTGGCCGATTTAATGGAGGCAGTCAGAATGTTAAAGCGAAGCGATATTGAGTTGGTGCTGCTGGGTTCCCCGGTGGTTCCACTTGAGTTTTACAAGAAGCAGCCGGTGAAATTCACTTACGAAGGTCCGCGTCCCCACGCGCAAGTGCTGGAATTGATGGAGCTTTGCGACGTTTTTGTTCTGCCTTCCATTGTGGAAGGAAGGGCACTGGTGCAGCAGGAGGCAATGACTTGCGGATTGCCATTGATCGTGACCCGCAACGCCGGCGGAGATGACTTGATCGTTGAAGGCCAGACCGGTTTTTTGGTTCCCATCCGTTCTCCGGAGGCCATTGCCGAAAAATTGACATGGATGGCTGATCACCGCTCTCAGGTAGCAGGCATGAGTAATGCCGCGCGAGACAAGGCTGCACTGCTTACCTGGGAAAGTTATGGCGATAAAGTAACCGGCCAATTAAGGAAGGAGTTGGCCTCCAAATGAGCAACGAAATCGTTCGCGGAGAGTTTAGGTGGATG
Source organism: Pedosphaera sp. (assembly GCA_025359965.1). Classification (GTDB taxonomy): domain Bacteria; phylum Verrucomicrobiota; class Verrucomicrobiia; order Limisphaerales; family SXQI01; genus SXQI01. The sequence goes on along the minus strand of JANYDC010000160.1, from coordinate 10,540 downwards.
AGGCGGCTGTTTTGGCTGTATTTCATGCTGTTAATTTTTGAGGGGGTTTTACGGAAATGGGTTCTGCCAGGCTACTCGAACGTGCTCTTGGTGATTCGTGATCCCGTGGTGTTTGCCATTTATTTTTTGGCTTTCAAGAAGGGGCTAATGTCGAAAGATCCTTGGATTGTTTCCATCATTTTTCTGAGCATTGCTGCCTTTGGAGTCAGCTTCGTGGCCAGTACTCCTCGCCTTATTGTGACTATGTATGGTTGGAGGGCGAATTTTCTCCATCTCCCACTGGTATTTCTGGTGCCAAAGTTCTTTCAGCGAGAGGACGTCATGCGCATGGGAAAGGCCGTGCTGCTTCTCACTGTTCCCATGTGCATCTTGATGGCCTATCAATTCCTTTCTCCTAAGGATGCATGGATCAACACCTCCGCTGGCGGAAAAGGGTTTCAGATCGACAATAGTTCCGGTGGAATACGCCCCCCAGGTCCTTTCAGTTTTATCTCAGGACCGATCTATTATTTCGGTCTCGTTGTCGCTTTTCTGCTTCATGGGCTTTTGAAGCAGCGACAATTTTCCATTCTACTCCTTTTCGCCGCACTTTTGTCCACAATGGTGGCTTCTTCCGTCTCGGGAAGTCGATCCATGGTGGCTGGGATGGCGGTCGTGGGGGTATTTGGCCTGATCGGAATGATTTGTCATCCGCCTACAATGGCCAGAAGTTATCGTTTAATTTTGATGGGCGGCGCTGCAATGCTGGTGGCTCGCACGTTGGATATTTTCAAAAAAGGGGGGGACGCATTCGCCAAGCGTCTTGAGGTTGCTTCTTCAGGCCAAGAGGGCGGGATGTTGTCTCAGATCCTGTTGCGCACGCTTGGATGGTTTTATGTTCCGATTGAAAACATGAGTGTATTCGGTCAGGGATTGGGGCTGGGAACCAATTTTGGGTCCATGGTCGTGCTTGGAAGCACAGGTTTCTTGGTGGATGAAATTGAATGGGGGCGTATTATTGGAGAAAGTGGCGTATTTGTCGGGGGAGGATTTGTTGCCTACAGAGTGGTTGGCGGCATTTTTTTACTAATCTCTGGCGTGAAGGCAGCCAAGAAAGGTGACATGCTTCCCATCCTCCTTTCGGGCAGTGGCTTCATGCTGATGTTGAACGGTCAGCTAGGACCGCCCATAGGCGGGGGTTTTCTCGCGGTCTGCTGTGGGCTTGCCTTGGCCGCCGCAGCCCATCCCCCCGTTGAAATTGATCCGGTTGTAAGTGTTGCCCCTAAGGCTCGCAAGCCGACCCACAGGCCTACCGTGATCGAAGTAGCAGAACCGGTGGGCACTGGTGCGGCATTCCGGGCAGGCCAAGAAGTTGAGGTTTCCCGGGCAAAGCGACGTGCCGGGCGTTACAGCGTTCGCCCGGAATCATGAACCACAAAGTTAAGGTTCTATTGGTTGGGAATTATGCGCCGGACCAGCAGGAAAGCATGCAGCGCTTTTCAAACGTTCTGTTGCATCATCTCCCTGCCACCGGGGTTGCGGCGGAATTATTGAGGCCTCAGCCTGTTTGGGCCAGAGGATTGGCGCGTCCTCATGGCCTTGGCAAGTGGCTGGGGTATATGGACAAGCTGGTTTGGTTTCCCCGCACGCTTAAGCAAAGGATTGTCAACGCCACCGCGGAACGTCTGGTGGTGCATATTTGTGATCATTCGAACGCAATCTATTCGAAGTATCTTACCCACACGAAGCACTTGGTCACCTGCCACGACATGCTTGCCATTCGTTCAGGTGCCGGATTAATCCCCGAGAATCGAACGTCGCGTACAGGACGCATCTATCAGCAGTTGATCCTTTCGGGGTTGAAGAAGTCCCGGTATGTGGCCTGTGTTTCAAAAGCCACTCAAACGGATCTGGTTGAGACCACCGGTCTTTCGCTTGAGCGCACACGGGTCATCTACAACGGACTGAATTTTGAGTACTTTCCAGTGCTCGAAGTGGATGCGGTGCCGCTTATCCGGAAGGTTTGTCCAATGTTGGTGGCCGGCGAACGCGGTAGTTCGGTGTTGCGTCCCTACATCGTTCATGTGGGCGGAAATCAATGGTACAAAAACAGACTTGGTCTGCTTCGAGCCTACCATAAGCTGGTCAAAATCATGCCTCGCTGTCCCCTGCTGGTCATGGTGGGCAAGCCTCTCGATTCCGCAATGCGCGAGTTCTTGCAGGCCAATGGCTTGGAGCATTTGGTTTTGGAGGTGACTAGATGCGGCAACGAAACCCTAAGGGCACTCTTTTCGATGGCTTCCACCATGTTGTTTCCCTCCCTGATGGAGGGTTTTGGGTGGCCTATTATTGAGGCGCAAGCCTGCGGCTGCCCAGTGGTGACAACCGATCGCCCCCCCATGACGGAAGTGGGTGGAACCGCCGCAGTGTACATCAATCCCCGAAATTATTCCTCTTTTGCCCAAAAAATAAAAGACCTCCTTCTTGAATCAGTTCAAGAGCGGGACAGTAGGGCCAGAGAAAGTCTGCTTAATGCTTCCCTCTTTTCCACCGATGCCATGGTGGCTGGTTATGCAGCCCTGTATAAAGAGCTTTTAACATGTGTGGAATAGCGCTGCATTTTAACGGAGGCGGAAAGGCGGTCGGCATCGACCTCGCCCCAATGGCCCACCGAGGCCCTGACTCTCAGGGCCAGTGGCTTTCGCCTGACGAGGCCTGCTGGTTTGGACATGTCCGCCTGGCTATTGTTGATCTTTCGCCTATGGGAGCACAGCCCATGGAAGATTCCACCAATGGCAATACCATTATTTTCAACGGCGAGATTTACAACCACCTGGAGTTAAGGGCAGAACTGGAACAACATGGTGTGCGCTGGCGCGGGGGCAGTGACACCGAAACCCTGCTTGTAGGCTATTCTTTCTGGAAAGAGGGCATCGTGGCCAAACTGAAAGGAATGTTTGCCTTCGCCATTTACGACGCGCAGCAAAAGTCTCTTTTTGTGGCGGTGGACAGGCTCGGCATCAAACCACTGTATTATGCCAACGGCCCTGATGGCGTTCGGATGGCATCGGAAGTCCGTACGCTGCTTCCCCACACCAATCGGAAGATTTCCCGGCAAGGACTATCCAATTTTTTCCAATGGGGGGCTTCCCCCTGCGACAGCCTGCTCTTCGACGAGGTTCAGATGTTTCCCGCCGGACATTACCTGACGCTGACCGAAGAGGGCGTGGAGCGGTGGAGAAGGTACTGGCCGGGGCAGGATTCGCTTCGCACTGAGTCGGTTCATCCAACCGTCAGGTTGCGCGAGTTGTTGGAGTTCGCCGTGGAGGAGCATTTGTTGGCCGATGTGCCGGTGGCTTGTTTCCTCAGTGGCGGTATTGACTCTTCTGTCATCACTGCCCTGGCCGCTCAGAAAACTGAAGGTCGATTGCTGACTTTTTCGGTGGGGTTCAAGGAACGCAAGTGGGACGAAACTTCTTTCGCAGCTGAAGTGGCCCGTCGCTATAACACAGAGCATCACCGGATTGAGCTGAGCAACGAGGAAGCCCAGTCGATGGTCTGTGATGCGGTGCGGTGCATGGACCTCCCTTCAGTGGATGCCATCAATACTTACATCGTATCCAAGAAAGTGGCGGATGCCGGGATTAAAGTGGCATTGTCCGGTCTGGGTGGTGATGAATTGTTTGGAGGTTATCCCAGCTTCCAGGATGTGCCGAAACTGCTGTGGCTGGCCAGTTTTCCCAAACTATTGCGCTCCTTGCTGCGGTTTGCGGGTTCCACCGGACGGCGATTAAGCCAAATGCCGGAAGGCGACGTCTATGCACTCACCAGTTGGCGCCGACGGTTTTGGATGGACGACATGATCGCAGAAGCCAGGCTGCCCAAAACTGATTTCCAAATCTCTTGGAGTCCGGATCTTCCCGACAATTACGCCCGGATCAGTTGGGTGGAGTTGACAGCCTACATGCGGCATATTCTTCTGCGTGATTCGGATCAAATGAGCATGGCTCCCTCCCTGGAACTCAGAGTTCCATTTCTGGATCACCAGTTGGTTGAGTTTGCCTTGGGCCTTCCTGCCCGAACCAAGCTTAAATACGGCATCTGCAAAGGCATGTTGGTGGAGTCCTGCCGCGATTTATTACCGCCCTCAGTTTACAATCGTTCCAAAATGGGCTTTGCTTTGCCGATGTCGGACTGGATGCGCACCTCACTCGCGGATTTTTGCCGGAAGGGTTTGAGTGCTTTGAAAGATCATGAATTATTGCCAGCAGCAGTCATTGACGGTTATTGGCGTGAATTCTTGTCGGGAAAATTGGGCTGGACGCGTGTTTGGTCAATGGTCGTGCTCGGCCATTACTTGGATCGGAACGCACCAAGTACTCCTGATGTGTTGACCGACACGATTCAGATACTGCATTCGGTGGCGTAAAGAGTGAGATTTTCAGAACAAAAAGTACCAGTGTTAAAACTTCTGCACATAGTCACGTCCGCCAACCCGGCTTCGGGTGGCCCGATTGAGGGCGTCAAGCAACTCGGGGCTGTCAATTCGCGAGCAGGGCATTCCATTGACGTGGCGTGTCTGACTGACCCCGGCGCCGAAGTCCAGGCCAACTTCCCGCTCAAGCTTCATAGTTTTAAAAAGTCTTATCTGAGTTATTGCTACTGTCCCGATGCTGTCGGTTGGCTGCGTAAGAATCGGGATGAATATGACGCGGTGATTGTCAACGGGATGTGGCAGTACAATTCGGTGGTGGCTTGGCGGGGGTTGAAGGGCAGCAATATCCCGTATTTCGTCTATCCCCACGGTATGCTTGATCCATGGTTTGCCCGTGCCTATCCGCTGAAACACCTTAAAAAATACTTATATTGGTGGTTTTTACAGGAGCGGGTCGTGAGGGGAGCCAAGGCCCTACTTTTCACTTGCGAAGAGGAGCGCCGTTTGGCTCGTAAATCTTTCTCCCCCTACCGTTGCAAAGAGGTGGTGGTAAACTATGGAACCTCCAACCCCAAGGGTGACCCTGCGGCGCAAAGAGAGAAATTTTATCAGCGCTGCCCTGAGGCCCGAGGCAAGCGCATGCTGTTGTTTCTGAGCCGCATCCACGAAAAGAAAGGATGCGATATGCTGGTGAACTCATTTGCCGAACTGCTTCAAAAATCGCCGAGCTGTGAGCCGTGGCATTTGGTCATGGCTGGCCCCGATCAAACAGGTTTGGTGCCTTCCCTTAAAGCGATTGCTGAGGGTTTCGGGATCTCCGACCGGATCTCATGGCCGGGCATGCTGAAAGACGACGACAAATGGGGGGCGTTCCATGCGTGTGAAGCTTTTGTGCTTCCCTCTCATCAAGAGAATTTCGGCATCGCTGTGGTTGAGGCTATGGCCTGCAAGGCACCTGTTCTCATTTCCAAGCAGGTCAATATCTGGCGCGAGATTGAGGAGGATGGAGCCGGGTTGGTGGAGTCTGATGACCAACATGGAACCAACAGATTGCTGACACGTTGGGCCGCTTTGCCTCCAGAACGCCGTCAGCGCATGGGTGAGACGGCACAGGTCACGTTCTTGGAGCGTTTTGAGATTCACCGTGCCGCCTCAAATATGATTAAAGCCATCCAGGGAGGCATGGCTATGCAGGATTCTACTCGTCCATTGCCGGGCTTGATTGCGAGGCATTCATGAGAAAATCAATAATTCAGCGCGTGGTTTTCTCGGTCCGACTGCTTGTGCTCGTGGCTGTCCGTATTAGTTGGTCTGTCATGGGGCGAAATTCTGTTTTGCAGGTCTGCCGCATTCTGCGCTTTTGCGGCATCCACTCGTCCACCTCCAAACAGAAGGCGTATCTTGCTGGCTATCTTATTGGGGGAAATCAATTTTACGCTTTAGGCCAGTGGTGAACACTTCAAGGTATCACACTTATTCCCAAACCAGCGCATATGAGAGCCCTTGGTCCTTCAAGGAGCGTGTTAAAATATTGCTGTGGGGCTATGCTTGGCCTCTGTTTTGTGCGTGGACGCCCAAGCCATTTAATAAGTGGAGGCTTTTTTGGTTGAAGCTTTTCGGAGCTCGGTTAAGCGATACGGCTTTTGTTCACCAACGCGCCCGTGTTCAGTTTCCATGGAACTTGATCATGCATGATCGAGCTTGTCTTGGAGACCGTTCCAATGCTTATTCTTTAGGTACAATTGAACTTCGGGCACGCTGCACCATTGCTCAGGAGGCGTACCTCTGCACCGGCACACACGACTTTTCAGTAATTAACTTGTCGCTTCAGACGGCTCCTATTGTGGTGGGGGAGGATTGCTTTGTCGGAGCAAGAGCGTTCATCCTGCCGGGAGTCACCTTGGGTGATCGCTCGATTATTGGTGCCTGCTCAGTTGTTTCCAAGGATGTTCCTGCCGACCAAATTGTAGCTGGGCAGCCGGCGAAATTGATCCGTATGCGCCCCAGGCTCCAGTGATCCTGCACTCAAGCACGTATGTCGAACCTTAACAAAGTCCCCGTCGCAATCCTTATTCCGATCAAGAACGAGGCGCATAACCTGCCTCGATGTCTTGCCTCGGTGGCTTGGGCCGACCAAATATTCGTGGTGGATTCCCACAGCGTGGATGGTTCGCAGGAGATATGCCGCAAGGCCGGTGCCGAGGTCGTTCAGTTCGATTTCAACGGCACTTGGCCCAAGAAAAAAAATTGGGCTCTGGAAAACCTTCCCTTTAAGCACGAGTGGGTTTTTATTTTGGATGCCGATGAAACAGTGCCCGAAGGGACTGAGCAGGAGTTTCGAGAGATCGTCACCGACCCCAATCCCAAGTTCAATGGATACTGGATCAACCGCCGCTTCATGTTCATGGGCAGATGGCTCAAGCACGCTTACTATCCCAATTGGAACCTTCGATTGTTGCGTCATCGTGTCGGGCGATACGAAAAACTGACCGACGTCGAAACGGCCAGCGGCGACAACGAGGTTCACGAACACATCGTGGTTGAGGGCTCGGCTGGGTATCTCAAAGCCGAAATGGACCACTTCGCCTTTCCCTCCGTGGAAGTGTTCGTCGAAAAACACAACCGTTATTCCAACTGGGAAGCTCGTGTGGCTTTGGACCACTATTTGAAGGGAGGGCAGACTCAATTACAGAGCACCGATGTGGGATTACGGCGCAAATTGAAAGCACTATCCCAAAAGCTCCCTTTCCGACCCTTTCAACGATTTTTGTATGTCTTCCTCTTTCAGAAGGGATTTTTGGACGGCCTTGAAGGGTTCTATTTTGCAAGGTTACATGCATTTTACGAATTTCTCTGTGTCGCGAAAACCTACGAACTTAAAAAACGTGGGAAAAGCAGTTGAGTTGGAATGACTTGTGTCCGATATCGTCTTTGGTAGGATTTATGCTCAGGGAACGGTCTGCTGCTCCTGAGAATACAATCCCTCAAGCAGTGGACGAAAAGCGTCGAGATTTCATCTAGGAGAGTTGCGACCAACTCTCTTTCGTCGGTTATCGCATATGAAAAACGAAAAAGTAGTGGTTTGCGGTGGTGGTGGTTTTATCGGAGGACATCTGGTGGCCGACTTGCTTCGCCAAGGCTATACGAACGTGCGTTCAGTGGACCACAAGTCGTTTGATCACTGGTATCAAACTCACCCCGGTGTGGAAAACATCGTGCTTGATCTCAGCCTGATCGACGCCTGCGAAAAAGCCTTGGAAGGCGCGTCAGTCGTTTATAATTTGGCTGCCGACATGGGCGGCATGGGCTTTATCGAAAACAACAAGGCACTTTGCATGCTGACGGTGCTAATCAACACCCATTTGTTGATGGCCGCCAAGAAGCACGGCATTAAACGTTACTTCTACGCATCATCGGCCTGCGTTTACAACGGCGATAAACAGCGTGATCCAAACGTCACCGCCCTCAAAGAAGAGGACGCTTACCCGGCAATGGCCGAAGACGGCTACGGTTGGGAAAAACTTTTCAGCGAACGCATGTGCCGCCATTTCCGTGAGGATTTTGGCCTGACCACCCGCGTTGCCCGCTACCACAATGTTTATGGGCCCATCGGCACTTACGAAGGCGGACGCGAGAAAGCGCCTGCTGCCGTTTGCCGCAAAGTCATTTCAGCCAAACTCAGCGGCAAACATGAAATCGAGATTTGGGGCGCAGGCACCCAGACCCGTAGTTTCATGTACATTGATGACTGCGTCAAAGGCTCACAAATGCTGACACACAGTGATGTTATCGAGCCTCTCAACGTGGGCAGCAGCGAGCTGGTCTCGATTAACCAGTTGGTCGACATTGTCGAGGACATCGCCGGCATCAAATTGAAGCGAAACTACAACTTGAATGCCCCCAAAGGCGTCAATGGGCGCAACAGCGACAACACCCTGATCAAATCTTTAATGGGTTGGGAACCGCAGATCAAACTGCGCGACGGCATGGAACGCACCTATCGCTGGATCTACGACCAGATGGCCAACAAGAAGTAGTCCTTCGCCTCTTTCTGCGCGATGTCAGACAAGTACCAACAAATACTGGGGGTTCGCTTCTTCACGGGCAGCCCCGCTGAAGCGGTTGATATCGGCATCGCCGGCGGTTTGGTCGTCGTGCCTGCCGCTCCGGCATTAGTTGAGATGCCGGATGATCCCTACTATCGCGAGGCATTGCTGCATTCCGACCTCGCGATTACCGACAGCGGTTTCATGGTTTTGGTCTGGCGCTTCACTGGCGGCAAAGCCCTCACTAGGGTTAGTGGACTGGAATACCTCAAAATACTCTTGGATCGCCCCCAGGTTCGCAAACCGGGGGCGGTTCTTTACATCATGCCAACAAAAGGTTCGCGGGACAAATGCCTCGCCTACCTTCAGTCCATCGGCATCAAAGCTACCGAAGATGATTGTTACCTCGCTCCCATGTATCCAAAAGGAGCAATCAATGATCCTGCGCTGATCGAACTAATCAAAAAGAAGCGACCAGATCACATCATTCTGGGGTTGGGCGGCGGAACGCAGGAGCGGCTTGGACTGCACATCAAACAAAGCCTCGACTTCAAACCCGGCATTCATTGCATCGGTGCCGCCATCGGTTTTCTCAGCGGTGATCAAGTTCCTATCCCCATGTGGGCGGATCATTTGTTTTTGGGCTGGGCTTTCCGCGTCGCCTCAGAACCCTCGCGTTATTTCCATCGCTATTGGAAAGCCCGCAAGCTCCTGCCGCTGATGCTGAAGTACAAAGACCGGCTTCCAGTGAGCATTATTCCTTGACCCCAACAAAGTCTTGCATTCCGAAGATGCTGAAATGTTTTCTCGTCTATGCATTATTTATATGGTTCAAATTTGAAATTTGTTTTGCTGACATAGGTGCGGTTTTCTTTCTCGTTAAATATGAAGCTAACCAAACTTGAGGCTGTCAGGGCATCGGCTGCTCTGTACGTTTTTTTAGGCCATTTCCTGCTTGCGTGGTTCTTTACGAAAGACAGTCGGCTAGCTTTGCCTTTCGTTTTTGGCCAAGAGGCGGTCATGATATTTTTCGTGCTTTCTGGCTTTGTTATTTATTTCTCAACTGCATCGAAGCCGAGCATCTCCTTCAGGGAGTACTTTGTTAAACGGTTTTTGCGTATTTATCCCATTTTTGTTTTCGCTCTCCTTGTCTCATTTGTCATGGCTTCCTTTAGTTCACTCGACCGAGCTTGGTCGGGTTTGAGTGCTTTTCAGTTAATAGGAAACCTGCTCATGTTACAGGACTTTGCATGGGCTAAGCCGGGGGTATGGTTCTCTCCTTTTTTTGGGGACGCCCCCCTTTGGTCGTTATCTTATGAGTGGTGGTTCTATATGGCATACTTTCCAATTTGGCGCTTTGTTGAGCCTAACCGTCGCGTGTACTTGGTTGGTATCGGATCTTTGCTGGGTATTGTCGTCTATAATCTAATTCCTAACCAGCCCAGCCTTTTTGCGGCTTATTTTATCACATGGTGGGCAGGGGTCGAAATTGCCCGCGAATTTCTTGAACATAAGACTGTCACCCTCCGTCGACAAGTTCCTAGCTTGTGTTTTCTCACCGCTTCCTTTATGCTCTGGGGGGGGGTCTTGCTTTGGCAAAAATTTCACGGGACAAAGTTGGTTCTTGGAGCGTTTCCCATCCTTCCTCTGCGCCATTTTGGAGCCTGCTTTGCTGTCGTTTTGGGCGTTTCATATTTTCCGTCCATTCTCAACAAGGAATCCAATGGAGTTACACGGTTGCTTGCGAGCTTTGCCGGTGTCAGTTATTCTTTGTATGTACTGCACTTCCCAATCGCCTGCATGAGTCGTTGGTTGGGCTGGATTAATAATCCGGGCATGGAGTTTACAATCTACATCGTTTCGGCTTTCATCACGGCTTATCTGGCTGAAAGTGTCAGCTCAAAAACGATAACGCTTCTCTGGCATCGAGCAGACGTACTTAAGGGCACTTCCAGAAACTGAAATAATGTTAAAAAAGCTGGTGTGGATTTTGAGTAGATGGGTTGTGGATTTCGTCAAAGAATGCATGCCTGAAATCATCCGCCCCGCTGAGCTTTCCTTCTTCTCCCTGACCGAGCGT
>JANYDC010000118.1 GCA_025359965.1 Pedosphaera sp. | reverse complement strand
ATGCGCTTTCCTGAGCCATCGACTCGGCCCCTTCTTCCAAAACCGCGCCGCAAACCATGCCGCAAGGAACGACACCCTCAAATTTGCCGCTTGAATCCTTCCTTCCACCCACCCTCTCTCACAAATTTGAAATGCACCCGCTTAGTTCGACCTCCTCAGAAAACAGTTGACTTGTACGGTTTCATGCCTTTAAGGTCCCAAAGGTTGGTGGAAAAACCTAAACCAATAAAAATATGAAGAAACTGTATATCTCTCCCAAAGTTACTGAATTCGGAACCGTTGAAAACCTGACCCAGTACGGCACAGGCGGCGGTTCCAACGATAGCGTTTACTTGGCATCCGTCGGCGGTGACGCTGTTTTGTTCTTCCAGACAGTTGCTGGATTATCCTTGGCCAACGCACAGGTGGCAGTCGCCGGCGCAATCGCAGCTTCGCCTGGTGGTGACTCATTCACCACTGCTTTGGCGAGCATTCAAGGTGGCGCAGCAGGCAAGGGAAGCTCTTTTACTCCTACGCTCGGAGCTACTTTCACTGCTTAAGCTGTTCTTTTTCACAACGCGGAGCCTTCGGGTTCCGCGTTTTTTTTTGAGATTTCGGTTGAACGGCTTATTGTGCAGAGGGTTATGTGTGGTTATTTCAATTATGGCTTCACTCAAGTATTTGTAAAAAAAGATTTGACGTATTTTGGCCCTCTCCTTAATTTGATCTCGGTTAGTTTAACTACGACAACAATAAAAATATGAAGAAACTGTATACATCCCCCAAAGTTACCGAATTCGGCACGGTTGAAAACTTGACCCAGTACGGCACAGGCGGCGGATCCAACGACATCGTTTATTTGGCTGCTGCTGGCGGCGACGCTGTTGCTTTTTTCCAAGCCAGCGCCTCATTGTCCTTGATCGACGCTCAAACAGCAGTTGCTGGTGCCATTGCCGCAGCTCCTGGTGGTGATAATTTTGCCACTGCCTTGGCGAACATTCAGGGTGGCGCAGCAGGCAAGGGTGGTTCTTACACCCCTACCCTCGGTACTTCGTTCACTATTTAATCCGTTCTTTTCACGACGCGGAGCCTTCGGGTTCCGCGTTTTTTTTTACCCTTTTAGAGCGCTTGTCTCAGTTTCTGACCAACCTTTCGTTGCGCTTCGATGACAAAGTAGTACGTTTACCGTATGGATTGGCAGCAGCCTCTGGCTCTATTGATCGTTCTGGTGACCGCTGGATTCTTTGTCTGGCCTCGTCTACGTCGTCCACGCTTCAACTTTCAGCGCGAAACTCACTGCGGTTGTTCTGCTAAGAGCAATGTGACAACACCACAATCGATCATTTTTCGAGCACGGAAGGGAAAACCTTCTGAGATCATTCTCCGCACTAAATCCTGAATCCTCAGTTTTGTTTTGATTTGTGAAAACAGCGCCCAAGTTCATCAAAGTCCCGCAGCCTCCTCAAAACACGGCAGGCGCCACATGGTCGCCCAACACCGATGTCTACGAAGTTGCGGGCGGCTTGGTTATTAAAGTCGAGATTTCCGGTATGAAAAAGGAGGAGCTCGAGCTTTCCATTGAGGAAAATCGAGTTCGAATATCCGGCCATCGCCCAGACGGTTGCCGCAGTCCAGGCTGCCGTTTTTTGGTAATGGAAATAAGTTACGGGCATTTTGAAAGCGTGATTGAGCTTCCCCCAGGATATGCATTGCCTCTCGCGACTGCTTCCTACCAAAACGGTTTTCTTCGTATTGATGTCCCTCATGCCTCCGCGGAAATCAGGTAGGGGCTCAGGCCGGTCGGCCGTTAAGGTTTTGGCTAATCAAGGAAAGATTGCATGGGTAATCCGGACACAGAGGTAATCAGCATTTCAGGTGTGCGAGGGGATTCATCTACTTCGCGCGCCACCCCTCCCTCTTTGCCCGAGATTCTTCCGATTCTTGGCCTTTCTGACATTGTGATTTTTCCGGGCATGAATGTGCCCTTGGTCGTAGAGTCTTCTCCGTCTATCAAATTGGTGGATGAGGCTGTGGCTGGCGAAAGGATGGTCGGGCTGATTCTCCAGCGTAAGCCAGAAACGGTTGATCCCGCTCCAGAGGATCTGCATGGGTACGGTTGTGTTGCACGCATTCAGCGGATGCTGAAATTTCCCGACAACACCATGCGCATACTGATTGATGGGTTGTGGCGTTTTCGTGTGGTGGAATACATCGGCAGGGAGCCGTATCTCAAAGCCAAGGTCGAAGTTTTGCGGGATGAGCTTGAGGGATCAAATGAACTGACCGCTTTGGCCCGCAACGCGAATGCCCGTTTTCAAGAGATTATCGTCCTTTCCCCGGCTTTGGCTGAGCAAGTCAAGCTTGCGGCTCTTAATACGGAGGATCCCGGCAAGTTGTCGGACCTGATTGCCGCCAACCTTAATCTCAGCTTGGCCGACCGGCAGGGATTACTTGAGGTGACAAAAGTTCAGGAAAGGCTCACGCGCCTGTTGCCCATGATGAATCGTGAGCATGAATTGCTGACTCTTGGCTCAAAAATACAAAAGGAAGTCGCTTCTTCTATGACCAAGAGTCAACGCGATTTCTTCCTTCGCGAGCAGATGCGGGCCATTCAGAAGGAATTAGGCGAGGACGAGGGGCATCGCGCTCAATTGGATGATTGGAAGGCGCGCATTGAGTCAGCGGGTATGCCGCCTGAGGCCAAGGATGTCGCCCTTAAAGAATTATCCAGACTTGAACAAATCCCTCCCTCCTCAGCCGAGTTTACCGTTTCCCGCAATTATTTGGACTGGCTCACATCACTCCCTTGGACAGTCAGTTCAGAGGATAAGTTGGACTTGGATGTGGCTTCAAAAATTCTTGATGATCAACACTTTGGCCTCCAAAAGGTCAAGGAACGCCTCCTTGAATTTCTGGCGGTTATTAAGCTGCGCAAGCAGTTTAAAGGACCAATCCTTTGCTTGGTTGGCCCCCCTGGCGTGGGTAAGACTTCGTTGGGCCGAAGCATTGCCGAGGCTCTGGGACGGAAATTTATTCGTATTGCCTTGGGGGGAATGCGGGATGAGGCTGAGATTCGCGGCCATCGCCGCACGTACGTTGGCGCGTTGCCTGGCCGGATCATTCAAAGCCTGCGCCGTGCCGAGACCAACAACCCCGTCATCCTTCTCGATGAAATTGACAAAGTAGGCTCGGATTTTCGAGGTGATCCCGCCAGTGCTCTTTTGGAGGTTCTTGACCCCCACCAAAACAGTACTTTCACCGATAATTATCTGGACCTTCCTTTCGATCTTTCCCGGGTTTTATTCCTCACCACCGCCAACTGGCTTGAACCAGTTCAACCCGCCTTGCGCGATCGACTGGAGATTATTGAATTGCCCAGCTACACTTCAGCAGAGAAAGTCCAGATAGCCCGTTTGCATCTCCTTCCAAGGCAGTTGGATGAGCATGGCGTCAAACGAAAGCTGGTTAAGATCCCCGACACCACTTTGCGGAAAATAATCTCAGGCTACACCAGAGAGGCCGGTGTGCGAAATTTGGATCGTGAAATAGCTTCATTGGTGCGAAAAGCCGCTCGCCGGATCGTCACACGCGGAGGCAATGTGGGCCCCATTCTCATTGGGCCGGAACAGCTCAATGATTACTTGGGAACAGCAAAGTTTCACTCTGAAGATGCCGAAACCATCACGGATATCGGCATTGCCATCGGTCTGGCATGGACACCCGTGGGAGGCGAGATTTTGTTCGTTGAGGCCTCTCGCATGCCGGGCGCGGGACGCTTGATCCTCACGGGTTCGCTTGGCGAAGTAATGAAAGAAAGCGCACAGACTGCCTTGAGTTACCTGCGCAGCCATGCCGAACTTCTCCACTTGGACATGACCGATTACGATAAAAGCGACATCCACGTTCATGTGCCCTCCGGAGCCACTCCCAAGGATGGGCCAAGCGCAGGGGTGGCTCTCACTGTGGCGCTCGCATCCTTACTGAGTAAAAAGCTCGTGCGTTCGGAGCTTGCCATGACGGGTGAGGTCAGTTTGCGAGGTCGCGTCATGCCAGTGGGTGGTATAAAGGAAAAGGTTCTGGCAGCCGCCCGTTCAGGAATCAAACAATTGATTCTGCCACGAGACAATGAACGCGATTGGCTGGAAGTTCCTCTGGAAGTCCGTGACCGCATGAAAGTCCATTTTGTCCATCATCTGTCGGAAGTCCTGCCTTTGGCGTTGAAATCCAAATGACACTCCATTCGACCGTCCTTTGCCTCTTCATTTTAGGATGCGGCGCCACGCGGATGAAGGCGTCTGACTCTGATCGGGATGCCACCGAATGGATGTCAGACATCAGTGGTCGCGCCCCGGCGGCCCGCACAGCGATTTACGGTGTTTTCAAAATACGCCAGCCTAGTAATCAACGTTCCGAGATCCCTATCAAACTCATCACGGAGTCGACCTCCGCAGGCTGGTCAGACACATGGGAAACCCAGCCGGTCGAAGGGATCCTTGCCGCCCGGCTTATCGTCGGGCACCAGGCCGGTCGAACCAACGAATATCAATTATTTAAATCCTTAGGCGCTGAAATACCTTTTAAGAATGTGCCGCTGACCAATCTTTTTGCGCCTTTTGCCGGGACTGATTTTGCTCCGGGCGATTTGGGTCTGGATTTTTTCCATTGGCCCCAACCCGTTTTTCTCCGCTCCGAAATGCGTAAAGGCCGGAGCTGCCGCGTTGTCGAATCACGCAACCCCGATCCCGCTGGAACCTATTCCCGCGTCCTGTCCTGGATCGATCTGGAAAATAAACAGCCGGTTCGCGCTGAGGCCTATGACTCGGCGAACCGGCTGCTTAAATCGTTTTCCGTCACCAAAGTGGGGCGCGATGAAGGTCGCTGGCGGTTGAAGGAAATCGAGATGCTGAACGAGCAAACTGATTCCCGTACACGTCTTGAACTCGATTTGGAGATCAACGACCCGCCAAAATAGAGGCGAGCTTATTTCTTTGCGAGCGGACTGAGGGGCCGGACGTAGACATTTTTGAACCACAGGAAATTACCGTGGTTTTGCAGTTCGATGGAGCCGCTGGGGAATATCGGCTGTGAACGGTCCCAGTAATTTTCCAGCACCGTGTCGTTCACGACCATCTGACCGTTCAAAAAAACCGTGACTCGATTACCCATCATGAGAATTCGGAAAGTGTTCCACTTGCCGACTGACGCATCAGCATTGATCAATGGTTCACTCGGGTTTTTCTGATTGTTGTACAAACCGCCTGACCCCAACGCCTTGGGGTTCGGTCCGGTGTCAGCGCGGTCCCAAATCTGGACCTGCGGACTGCCCCGGAGGTAAATTCCGCTGTCGCCCTTGTCCGTGATTTTCCAATCAACGTACAACTCGTAATCGCCATAATCCTCCGCCGTGCAAAGGTTGTCTCCCTTGCCGTCGAATTGCAGTTCTCCTTCATTTGCATGCCAATGGGCACGCATTTTTTCGTCTGCTTTCACCTGTTCGGCAGCAAGTTGTTCAGGAGTCATCTTGGCTCGCTTGATGGGATCGGCAACAAGCCCTTTCCAATTATTGAGGGTCTTGCCATCGAACAATGCCTTGAACCCTGCCGGGGGCACGTTGTCTTTCCTTTGATCCTCCGCCAGTTCCTTGATGCGAATATTGCGAAATGCTGCATAGGCATCGTGCCCGAGAAATCCGATATGTCCGCGCTCGCGCAACAGACCGGGGTGCTTTTGCAGAGTCTCGATGTCCTTCACGTCGTTTAGATGCGTGTTGACGATGACTTGGCCGTTAAGAGTGATCTTGATATGCCGGCCCTCCGCCACAATCTCCTCGGTGTTCCATTCGCCGACGGGCTTCAGGTGGCCGGGTTTGGCTGCGACCACATTGTAGATCGATCCATGATGTTGCCAGGGTTTGATGTCCTTGTAGATTTCCGCCGTGTCGTCAAGGACTTGAATTTCCATGCCCGTGTAGGCGATATCACCTGATAAAGGAGCGCGAATGCCCACGCCATTGTTCGATCCAGGCTCAAGCCGGAATTCCAGCCTGAGGATGAAGTTCGCATACTCCTTCTCGGTCAGTAAATTCCCTCCGCCTTTCTTGGGGCAGACAATCATGTTGTTCTCAACCTGATAGCCGTCGCCCACTTTTCCCACAGTGGTCCAACCGTCAAGTGACTTGCCGTTGAACAGCGGTTTGAACCCTGATTCCACTTCAGCCAGGGTTTGGAAGGCGGTTAATAGCGCGGCTCCGGCCAGGATATTCCTGAGCCATCGATTCAAAGATGGATGCATCCTTTGCTTTGTAACGTGGCAGAGTGGGGGTGTGAAGCAGTTTTTGCGTTGATTGAAATAAAAATGGGTCCAGAATGCCACCACCGCTCTAAATAAAGTTTGAGGATTGACTGATTGATCTTCGAATGTTGATAGTTACAAACTTTAAAATTGAATTAATTGATGAAACTTTCACTCATTCCCTTTCTTTCTTTGGTATTAGTCTTGGCATCTGCCTGTGGCAAGTCTCCAACGGCGACTGACAACGGTAACGCTCCCGTTGTGGATGGTTCCGCCCCTGCCGCAAAATCGGAGTTGAAACAAGCTGCTGAAACCGTCAAGACGGAAGCCTCCAAGGTTGCGGATACTGTAGTTAAGGAATCCACCAAGGCCGTGGAAGCTGTCAAAAATGAGGGGCAAAAACTGATCGACCAAGCCAAAAGCTACGTGGCTGAGTCGAAATTCACCGACGCCAACGGCGTTTTGGAGAAACTCCGCAACTTGCAACTTACCCCAGAGCAAAAACAGATGGTTGACCAGCTTAAAGTCCAGGTGGACAAAGCCATGGAGAGCGTAAAAAAGCTGACCGGAGAGGGGACGAAAGCTCTCGGCGGCTTGTTGGATTCCAAGAAATAATTTCCCTTTTTCTGTTCCCAACGCAGTAAAACACAACACCCTCATACACATGAACAAATCCACTACTGGATTGATTGCCCTAGCCCTTGGTACCATCGGGATGAACCTGGCTGTCGCAGAGGACAAGCCGGCCGAAGACGTCCGTTGGAAATCCAAAGCCACCGCCGGACTCACCCTGCAAAAAGGTAACAGCGACACCATTCTTGCCACAGCCCAGATCCTCAGCGAGCGCAAATGGCAGATGAACGAAATCAGCCTCGGGGCGGACGGCAGCTATGGAGAGAATAACGGAGCTCAGAATGTCGGTTCAGCCGGGGCTTTCGGCCAATACAACCGCCTGTTCTCAGAACGTTTGTTTGGTTACTTCCGCGCCGATTTTCTCCATGATGCCATTGCCGATATTGATTACCGCGTCACCCTCTCACCCGGTGCTGGTTACTACTTCATCAAAAACAAAGAGATGCAGCTTCGCGGAGAATTCGGCCCCGGCCTTGTTTTTGAAAAATTGGGCGGCGAGAAAAGCACTTACATGACCCTTCGATTCGCTGAGGATTACAACTGGCAGATCAACGAGCGTGCACGCATCTACCAGTCGGCTGATTTCCAGCCCCGGGTGGAGGATTTTGGTGACTACGTGTTCAATTTCAAAGTTGGTGTTTCAACCGAAATCACCAAGGCTGTGAGCCTGGAGACCTATCTACTCGACACCTTCCGCAGCAAACCAGCCGCAAACCGCGAGAAGAACGATGTCAAACTTGTGGCCGGCCTTGGCTACAAATTCTAGTTCCGCTGCAGCGGCACACCGTTCCCCGGGCTGAACTCGGCCCGGGGAATTCCCCTCCACTCGAAACCCCGAACCCCAACTTAAAACCCTATGTCTTTAGCTAAAGAATTTCGTGATTTTGCCATGCGTGGCAATGTCATCGACCTCGCGGTCGGTATCATCATCGGCGGTGCATTTGGCAAGATTGTCAGCTCCATGGTGGACGACATGATTATGCCCCCTGTTGGAAAGCTGCTGAGCGGCGTCGATTTCAAGGAATTGTTTATCGCGCTGGACGGAAAAACCTACGCCAACCTCAAAGCTGCCAAGGAAGCCAGTGCCCCTTACATGGCCTATGGACAGTTTCTCAATAACCTGATCCAGTTCGTGATCGTGGCCTTCTGCGTGTTCCTCATCATCAAGGCCATGAACACCGTGAAAAAGCGCATGGAAAACCAGCCTCCTCCCGCGCCGCCCGCACCTCCCGCGCCGACTGCCCAGGAAAAATTGCTCGTCGAGATTCGCGATCTCTTGAAGTCGCGCTGATCCATCAATTGCGCCAACAGAAAAGCTCGCCGGGAGAAATCTCTTGGCGGGCTTTTGCTTGGGTTCATGCACGCCTTGTGGCCGTTTTGTTTCCTAACATCATTTTTGGTCTTGGCATTTGATGTTGGGGACTTCAGCCTGCTGCGCATCGGTTGGCACCGACAAAGATGGCCCGATTGCCATCCAGCCCGCCTTTTGTCTTCCCCGCAATGACGAGGGAAGCATCCGAACTGTGACGGATGACTTTAGAAAATGGAAACGCCTTCGCATGACCCTCCCATGAATAGGTTTCCCGCTGGAAATTTCGCGAGCACTCATTGGAGCGTCGTGCTCGCCGCCGGACGGACGGAGCAGGCGGCGGCCGCTGGGGCGCTGGACCGGTTATGCCAGCAGTATTGGTTTCCCGTTTACTCGTTCATCCGGAGCAAAGGCCACGATGCCCATCATGCCGAGGATCTGACCCAAGGATTCTTTGCCCGGTTACTAGAGAAAAACTGGCTGGAATCGGCGGATCCCAGCCGCGGCCGGTTTCGCTCGTTCCTGCTGACGGCGGCATCCCGCTTTCTGGCCAATCACTACGATCGCGAGCGTGCGCTCAAACGTGGCGGCGGACACAGGGTCCTCTCCTTTGATGCCCAGGACGCAGAGGGACGTTTCCTGTTGGAGCCGATGAGTGAATTGACGCCTGAGAGAATCTTCGAGCAACAGTGGGCCCACCAGCTCCTCGCCATTGTTTTAGAGAAACTTCAGGCGGAGTTCGATCATAGTGGTCGTGCGGGACGCTTCGATGTTTTGAAAGGTTTTTTGCTGGGAGACGGCGAGGTGCAGTCGTATGCCGAAACGGCGGCGCGGCTGGGCATCTCGGAGTCCGCAGTCAAGTCCGGTATCCATCGTCTGCGTCAGAGCTATGGCCAGATTCTGCGCGATGAAATCGCCCAAACGGTGGAAACCGCCGCCGAAGTGGAGGCGGAACTTTCCCATTTGCTGAATATTCTAAGTGATTAAGCGCTCCGTCGAAACTTTTCGCCGTGCTCGCTTAATATGAAATTGAAGGGATGATTTCCACGTCCACTCCGACATGTCCCGAGTGCGGTCGCGCGTTAAAGGCGAACGCGCCTGCGGGTTTGTGTCCGCATTGTCTGCTCGGAACGGCCGTGAGAACTTCAGAATTTTACGGGGCCAAATCCGTTTATGATCCAGCGGCGGCTCCACGCCGTCAGTTCGGTGACTACGAGCTAATAGCTGAGATTGCGCGCGGCGGGATGGGGGTGGTTTATCGTGCGCGGCAGACGAGTTTGAATCGCGTGGTGGCGATCAAGCTTCTCCTTGGCGGCGAATGGGCATCGGCCGAGTTCGTGCAGCGATTCCTGGCCGAAGCCGAGGCGGCGGCACGCCTTGATCATCCTGGCATCGTGCACGTTTACGAGATTGGCGTTCACGAGGGACGGCACTTCATCGCCATGAAGTTCGTGGAAGGCGAATCACTCGCCGCGAAGATATCCCGACCCGAAGCACGCCTCAATCCATCTGAAGCTGCGAGCTTGCTGGCGAAGCTGGCGCGGACGGTCCACTACGCGCATCAGCGTGGCGTTTTGCATCGCGACCTCAAGCCCGCCAACGTCCTTCTCGATTCTCGTGCCGAACCGGTGCTCACCGATTTCGGTCTCGCGAAACTGATCGGCCATGACATTCACTTGACGCAGACACGAGCGGTGCTTGGCACGCCGGCCTACATAGCGCCAGAGATGGCATCCGGGCGCGCAGGCGATTCAACAACCGCAGCCGATGTCTATGGTTTAGGCGCGATCCTCTATGAATTACTCGCCGGCCGTGCGCCGTTCTCCGGAGGAGCGCCGGTGGAGGTGTTGCGACGGGTGATGGAAACTGAGCCGACGGCGCCCAGCGCCATCGCTGGAAAAACTCAACGCATCGATGTCGACCTCGACACCATCTGCCTGAAGTGCCTGGAGAAGGATCCAGCGCGCCGTTACGGCTCGGCGGACGCGCTCGCTGAAGATCTCGAACGTTGGTTGCGCGGTGAACCAATTCTGGCGCGACCGAGTGGCGCATTGGAACGTGCCGGCAAATGGGCCCGTCGCAATCCGACCGTTGCGGCACTGTCGGCTATTCTCGTCCTCGCACTCGTCGCGGTTTCGGTCATCTCGACTGTTATGAATGTGCGTGTGTCTGCTGCGCGCGGACAGCTGGCCCGGCAGGCTGAGGAACGGCGGCAACAGATCGTGCACCTCAACGTTGCCACGGGCAACCGCCTGGCCGAGGAAGGCGATCCTTTGACGGCCGCATTGTGGTTTGCCGAGGCAGCTCGGCTGGATTCGCAGGCGGGGAAGAGCGACGACATGCACCGTTTCCGTTTGGCGGCGGCGTGGCGTCAAGCACCCTCATTGGAGCGAACGTGGTTCCACGAAGACGCTGTTGTTTCGGTGGCGTTCAGTCCGGATGGATCGAAACTACTAACCGCCAGTCGGGATGGGAAGGCGCACATCCGTGTGGTCGCGTCCGGTGAGGACTGGATTCCGCCGCTTGGGCACCCGCAGGCCTTGGAATCCGCGGAGTTCAGTCCAGACGGCACGCGGGTGGCCACGGTTTGCGCGGATCATGCGGCGAGGATTTGGGATGCGGCGACAGGGCTGGCAATTGGCGCCCCAATTCGACTGGAGAGCGGCGAGCGCAATCTCGCCTTCAGTCCCGATGGAAAGCTGTTCGCCGTCCCGCTGAAGAACGGTGCCCGGCTCTTCAATGCGGCCACTGGCGATCCGGCTGGCCCTTTGCTGGTGCATAGCACGCACGTGAACTTCGTGTGCTTCAGTCCTGATGGCCGACACCTCGCCACGGCCGGCGAAGACCACACGGCGATCATCTGGGACGTGGCGACCGGCGAACGAGCCTTCCCTGTCATCAAACATTACGGAGCCCTGCGGCGTGCGGTGTTCAGTCCTGATGGCGCTTGGCTGGCGTGCTCGGACTATATGCTCGCAGTTCATGTGTTCGACGTTGCTTCGGGTATGAGGTTGCCCGGAATCCTGCAGCAACAGGGCATGGCTTCGGACCTGACCTTCACCTCGGACGGCAGGCATCTGCTTGTGGCCGGCGAAGATAACTTCGCGCGGCTATGGGACGTGCAGCGTGGTGAAACGAAATTGGTGTTTCGGCATCGCGGTATCGTCCATATGGCGCGCTTGAATCAGGCGAACGATATAGTGCTCACCGCCAGTCGCGACGGGACCGCGCGCTTTTGGAGCGCGGCCAATGGCACGCCGCTGTTAGCCCCATTGCGCGAAGGAGGCGGGATTAATGGCGCCGCATTCAGTCCAGACGGCACGCGCGTCGCCACCGCAGGACGAAACGGAGTTGCCCGGCTCTGGCACTTGCCGGCGTTGGATGGAACGCTGTTTGTAGCGCGTCACGAGCAGGCGGTTTCAAGGGCCGTGTTCAGCCCGGACGGAACTCGCCTGCTCACGACAGGCATGGAAGGCATTGGGCGCCTCTGGGATGCGGCGACTGGTCATCCGGCATCAGTCCCTCTGCGTCACTTTGGGACGGCCAGCTATTGCGCGTTTCTTCCCGATGGAAAGCGCTTCATCACAACTTCCGGCGGCGGTTTTCTGCACGTGTGGAATTTGGCCGATGCCAAGGAGCAGTTTTCATTGCGGCACACCAATGGGTTTTACACGGCGGGATACAGTCGGGACGGACGGCGACTATTGACCGTTACGGTCGACGGTATTGCACGCGTTTGGGATGCCGCCACCGGCCAACTCGTGCTCGCGACTCCTCCGGGAAAGGCAGCGAGTGGTTGGGCGCAGTTGAATAACGAAGGGACCTGGTTGCTCACCCGAGGAAGTGAGCGGGCGTGGAGCGTTTTGGATGTGGCGACGGGCACCCCGGCTTTTCCTCCAATTCCTTTTAGCGGTAGTGGAAGTCTGGCGAAGTTCTCTCCGGACGGGAAGCGGATTGCGCTGTTGGATTTTGGCATGGTGTCGTCCGTTCGCATCTGGGATTGCGGGACCACGAACTGGCTCGCGGTGCAAATGGTGCACGCGGCTGGAATCAACAGCTTGGATTGGAGCCCTGACGGTAAGCTGATCGCGACGACTGATCCAGAAAACGCAGTGCGGCTTTGGAACTCGGAGAGCGGGCGCGAATTGACCCCGCCGCTGCGGCATGACGGCAATCTCTATGAGGTGGCGTTCAGCCCGGACAGCCGGAGAGTTGTGACCGCTGCTGGCGACGCGACCGCTCGCGTCTGGGATGCGGCGACTGGTGAAGCGATCACGCCGCCTCTGAAGCATGGCGCATGGGTGGTTCAGGCATCGTTCAGTCCAGACGGAACCCGAATTGTAACGTCTTGCAGCGACGGAATGGCGCGCATCTGGGATGTCTCTAAGGCCGTCGGGACACCCAAGGAACTGCTGTTCCGAGCGCAGATGCTTTCCAGTCACAGGCTGGACGACACGACTTCGCTGCGGCCGCTGACGCGCACAGAACTCAGCGATGCGTGGCGGCAGGTCAGAGGGCTGCGCTCGCCTTGAGTCGGTTGTTTTCTGGGCTTTCGAGCCTGACTTCGTCCTCCCGATTCTTTGCTGAAGATTTCCGCGAAACTTTTAAGGCGGACTTCTTAAGAAGGAGGTATGCTCGAAACCATCTATTATCCGCATCGGGACCAAGAAATAGCCGCTCCTGCTCTTTCCGGCACTCTTTGGGGGCCAAAGTTCCTGCGTCAACTGGCATGGATGGTGGCTAGGGTTCCGGCCATCTGCCTTCTGCTTTTTGCAGCTCCTGCTGTCGCGGATTCGCGCGCCGTTCACACGGGCGAAACGGCGCAGAGCGACTACTCGGACTGGATGCGCTGGGTTCCGGATTCCACCCCGCTGACCCTCCTCTCTGTTCCCGGCACTCACGACACGATGTCGCGATACGGCGGTTCTCTGGCTAAAACGCAGTCGATGCCGCTGAAGGAGCAGTTAAAAGCTGGCATACGGGCGCTGGATATCCGTGCTCGACATATCGAGGACCGGTTCGCCATTCATCACGGCACGGTTTTTCAGGAAGCGATGTTTGGAGACGTGCTCAATATCTGCAATGATTTTCTGTCGGAGAATCCGACGGAGTCGATTCTGCTTTGGCTGAGTGATGACGGTGTCCCTGATCCGTTTGGAAACACAAGGCGGTACTACGAGACGTTTCAATGGTATCGCGACGAAAGCGGGTTGGGCGGCAGGATTGCAAGAACGGTTCACCGGTCCGACTATGGTGTCCCTCTCGGTGAAGTCCGTGGAAAGATTGTTATCATCCAAGGCTTCTATTCCCCAAGAACCACACCTCCGACCGATTTTGGACTCGATTCCAGTGAGATTCCTGGAAACGGCTATTGGGATCTGGGAGACTTCTCTGACATGCCGACAAAGTGGGCTGCGGTGGTCGGGCATGCCGCCACGATTGAGATCGGCAGCCCCTCGATCATGTACGAAAATTCTCTGTCCGGAAGCAGCGAACGAGGCGGCATCTGGCCCATAGACGTGGCCAATGGACTGCTTGGTGAGGAAGGCATTCCTTACCGGTACTTGAAATTTCTTTTTTTAGGAGGGCAGCGCCGCACCACGGGAATAGTCTCCATGGACTTTCCCGGTTCAGGTTTGATCGCCGCCATCATCGCGCAGAACATGAAGTTCGGCACCAATGTTTCTGCCATGGCTTCAGACTTCACCAAGGTAGTCAAAGATATTGCCAACAGTAGCACCGGTGATGGCGCGGACGAAGCCCTCGATCGGGCCACGCAGATCAAGAACTTCCTCGAAAAGATACGGCCGGAGCGTTACTGGAGCGTCCTCGGAGGGCGCGACATTTGGGGGATATCGGTCGAGCCGGGCGACCTGTTCGCACAGTCAGGCGACGTTGACGGCTTCTCGTATTTGGCGATCAGCAGTCTAACCCTCGACGCCCAGACGACCACCAGTCAGATCCTTGCATACCTGACGCCCGCCGTTCTCGCTCCTTTGACTGGAGATGTTTTCTCCCGCGCGCTGGGCGCTCGGAACCTGATCAAGGCGCACTTTCCTCAAGTTCGTTGGAATGTGGCGGTGAAACGGACGCCGTTCGGCGCCGACCAGTGGGCGGACGAACTCGCTTCTGTCGCCCGCGTCGCCATTCCGGTGGTGGATGATGGATCGACGTTCCTCTACACTGTGTGGGCCACCTCCGCGACCAATCTGCCGCCGGTCGCCAAACCCGGTGGACCCTACGACGCGAACGAAGGCGAACCAATCACTTTTAACGCCGATCCAAGCACAGATCCATCCGGCGACATTCTCCAATTCCGATGGGACTTCAACAATGATGGCGTCTGGGACACCGACTATAGTTACTCCCCGTTCGCCACTCACACCTACCCTGACAATTCGTCGCCGCAGGCGTGGCTGGAGGTTTTTGATGGCGCGTCGGTTGCCACTGAAAAGGTTTCCATCATCGTCCGCAACGTCACGCCGCGTATCGACGTTCCCGCTGCGATTTCCCTTGGAAACGACCGGACGTTGTTGAGGGAATTTGCCATCGCGGATCCCGGCTCTGATACTTGGGTGGTGAACATTTCTTATGGCGACGGCACGTTAAGGTCGACCATGAATCTTACCGAGCGCACCTTCACCTTAAACCATCAATACCCCGCATCCGGCTATTTCGAAGTCTCCATGGACGTTCGTGATGACGATGGCGCACTTTCTGAAAGTCGATTCAGGGTGATCACCGGAACTCCGGCACTCGGCATCCAGCGGCTGGATGATTCGGTGGTCCGGCTTTCGTGGTCGAACCATCCCGCGCCGTTCCGACTTGAATCGTCCATCAAATTGTCCTCCGCTGACTGGCTGGCCGTTCCTGGCGTTCCTGTGCCGCTCGACGGAAGCAGAGCGATCACGGTGGCGGCAACCAATGTGAACGAGGTGTTCCGGTTGATAGCCCCCTGAGCGCCGGTCTGAATGGCATCACTAAAAAGCGGCTGGTCCCTTTTTTGGGACTCAGCCGCTTTGAATTCGGTTGTTGGCTTAGCTACAGCCGAGGCTTTCGCCGCAGTTGAGGCACTTGTAGCAGGCACCGTTGCGGACCGCGACATTGCCGCAGTTGGGGCAGGTCGGGGCGTCTTTTTGGAAGCCGCGCAGGATGTCGTTTATGTTAATGGCAGCCTTCGTTTTTTGCGGTGTTGCGACGTTGGCGGCTTTGAGACTGTCCATGGCGCTGGGTTCTTCAACTACGGGGAGTTCAGGCACCGGTCGGTTCAGTTTTTTTTTAACCTGCTCAATCAGTTCCGGCAGCGGCAGCTCGGTCTGGTTGGAGTTGGGCGAATTGGCTTCGCGATAACCGGGGATGAAGGTGATGCCCATCCAACGGAACACGTAGTCGATAATGGACGCGGCGTTGCGGATGTCCGGATTCTTGGTGAAACCGGAGGGTTCGAAACGCTGGTGCGCGAATTTTTTGACGAGCGCCTCAAGAGGCACGCCGTACTGAAGGGACATGCTGGTAAGAGCACCGATGCTGTCCATCAGGCCCCCGATGGTGGAGCCTTCCTTGGCCATGGTGACGAAGAGTTCGCCCGGATGGCCGTCCTCGAACAAGCCGACAGTGAGGTAGCCCTCGTGTCCGGCGATGTCGAATTTATGCGTCACGGCGCTGCGAGTGGCGGGGAGTCGGCGGCGGATCGGTTGGCCGGCCTTCTCGCGGAGAACGGCCACTTCGGCTTCGAGTTGTTCCAAGCGGGGATCCTCAACGAGAACGGCCTTGCCCGAACCGCCTTCGGTGGTTTTCTTGGTGTTGAGCGGCTGTGAGCGCTTCGAGCCGTCGCGGTAAATGGCGACGCATTTCAGGCCCATCTTCCATGCCTGGATATAGGCATCCTTGATGTCATCAACGGTGCAGTTGTTGGGCAGATTGACCGTCTTGGAGATGGCACCGCTGATGAATGGCTGGGCTGCGCCCATCATTTTCAAGTGGGCCATGTAAACGATGCTGCGCTGACCCTTGTGGGCTTTGAAGGCGCAATCGAACACGGGGATATGCTCCGGTTTGACACCGCTCCTGATGATCCGGCCGTCCTCCTCAACGTTTTCAATCGTGTCGTGGGCCGCGACGTGGTCGATGATGGCTTTGCATTCCGCCGCGCTATAGCCGAGGCGGCTCAGACCTTCGGGCACGGTGCGGTTGACGATTTTCAGCATCCCGCCGCCGGCGAGGAGTTTATATTTTACGAGCGCGATATCGGGTTCGATACCGGTCGTGTCGCAGTCCATCAAGAAAGCGATGGTGCCGGTGGGTGCGAGCACGGTGACCTGTGCGTTGCGATAGCCATGACGGCGACCGAGCGCGAGCGCGCGTTCCCAGCAGACCAGGGCCTCATCCTTAAGATTGCTGAATTCGCGGCTGGGTTGGATGGCTTCAACCGCATCACGATGTTGCTGGATCACGCCGAGCATGGCTTCAACGTTGTTTTTGCCCACCGGTTTGCTGACCCCGCTGCAACGGGCGTCATGGTATCCCTTGAAAGTACCCATGACTGCGGCGATCTCGGCCGATTGCTCGTAGGCATGTCCTGTCAGCACCGCAGTAAGCGCACCTGCCAGGGCGCGGGCCTCATTGGAGTCGTAGGGCAGGCCGTAGCTCATCACCAGAGAGCCAAGATTTGCGTAGCCCAAGCCCAAAGTGCGGAAGATGTGGGAGTTTTCTGCAATTTGCTGGGTGGGGTAGCTGGCGTTGTCGACCACGATCTCCTGGGCGGTGATGTAAATGCGGATCGCGGCTTTATAGCGTTCCACGTCGAACGTGCCATCGTCCCTCTTGAATTTCATGAGGTTCAACGAGGCAAGGTTGCAGGCCGTGTTATTCAGGAACACGTACTCGGAGCATGGGTTGGTCGAGTGGATGGGCTCGGTGGCTTTGCAGGTGTGCCATTTCTGAATGGCCCCGTCGTACTGCATGCCGGGGTCGCCGCAGACCCAAGTGCCTTCGGCGATTTTGTGCAGCAGTTGGGCCGCGTCCTTTTTCTCAAGAGGCTTGTTGCCGGTGACTGTTTTGGTCCACCAGTCGCCGCCTGCGAGTGCCGCGGTCATGAACTCATCCGAGGCGCGCACGGAAAGGTTTTCGTTCTGATACATGACGCTGCCGTAGGCGTCGCCATTGTAGGAGCCGTTGTAACCCTGTTCGATGAGCGCCCAGGCTTTGCGCTCTTCCTTCTGCTTGGCATCGATAAAATCCTCAATATCGCCGTGCCAGTCCTTAAGGGTGTTCATTTTGGCCGCGCGACGGGTTTTGCCGCCCGATTTCACCACGTTGGCCACCTGGTCGTATACTTTTAGGAAAGACATGGGGCCACTCGGCCGCCCGCCGCCGCTGAGCTTTTCCTTGCTGGAGCGGATGGGGGAGAGGTCGGTGCCGGTGCCGGAGCCGTATTTGAACAACATGGCCTCGCTGTAGGCCAGGTGCATGATGCTCTCCATGTTGTCATCCACCGACTGGATGAAGCAGGCGCTGCCCTGTGGATACTCGTACTGGGTTTTAGCCCGTTCAGCGACACCGGTTTCGCGGTTGTAAAACCAGTTGCCCAGCGCGGAATTTTTGCCGACACCGTACTGGTGGTAAAGCCCCACATTGAACCAAACTGGCGAGTTGAACGCGCCATACTGGTTCACGCAAAGCCAAGTCAACTCCTCGAAGAAGATTTCGCCGTCCGTCTTGGAGAAATAACCGTCACGGACACCCCAATCAGCAATGGTGCGGCAAACCCGGTTGACCAACTGCTTAACCGAGGTTTCGCGTTCGGGAGTGTTCTGTTCGCCGTAAAAATATTTGGAAACAACGACTTTGGTGGCCAAAACGGACCAAAACTTGGGTACTTCTACGTTGTCCTGTTTGAAGATTACTTTGCCGGAATCATCGGTGATTTCGGCAGTGCGTCGATCCCACTCGATTTGATCGAAGGGTTTGACTTTGGCGTCGCTGAAAATGCGGCTGATAGTGAGGCGTTTGGCAGGAGCGTTGCCACCGGTGGAACGGCGGTTTGTGGCAACGGACGTTTTACCCCGGCGCGCGGCTGAGGATTTTGGGGAAACTATCGGTTCGCGGGCGTCGATCATGGGATCTTTGGTTGGATGGTGGGAGACTCGTGGGCGGTCCGAATCCATGGGACAGTAAAATCAATTATTTTCCACGAAATAGACACCTAATCAATCTCCCGAGAGTTGACTGGATGCCCCATCAGTGGGGGAATGGTGCGAAGCTACCACTACCGGTAGTGGGTGCAAGCCGTTTTTGCGAAAATTTTTGTTGCCGATGTTTTCGCCCTATTTTCAACGATTTAGGAGGTTTTAAATGAGGACATTGGCACGCTGTTTTTCACTGCGCCAGCCCAATTCTCGAACAGAATGATGAATCGCTTTGGTTGTACCGTCGAGACTTCAGGATTGCAGGGAAAAAAAGAGTGTCGAAAGGGTCGAGGTGCCTTCTCGGAGGCAGAAGCAATGTCTTGGATATAGCCTCCTCGCTGTAATTTGACAGGGCTGGAAGAGTTTTCTCTGAAGCAATCGTGAGTTGGAAGCAAACGGCCCCAAAGAACCATTTTTAAAACCATTCCCCAACCACGCAGTGATTCTTCAGTCTTGCGTGCTGTTGACTGTCAGTTCAACCAGTTCACCCGGCATAAGCTTTAGGCCCTTGGGAATATCGATGGAGATGGGCAGCCCAATCTCATGAGTGACACCTGGGCGAAGGAGTGATTGGATCAGCGGTTCCATCTGCGGGCCAATCGAGGCAATCTGTGCCATGCCCTCTTCCCGGGTGTTGCTTCGGCGTCGGACTTTGACTTTCATGCCCAGTTGCGGATCGAAGGCCACCGGGGGATGGAGGTAGCCGATAATTTGCTTTGATTCGTTGGCCGTGATGATGAGGAGGGAATCTCCGGCCACGACTTGCTGGCCAGTCTGGCGTAGGATGCTGTTAACCTGGCCGCTCATGGGGGCGCGGAGTACAATCTTGCCCTCGGTTTTCAACAGTTGCTCGCGTTCGACTGCGAGTTCATCCAGCAATTTGAGCGTGGGACTGTTGGTTGAGCGTGGAGCGGCAAGCGAATCAGCGAAATGCGAGGCTCCATCAATTTTTTCTTTTTCGCGGGCCAACAATTTTTCGGATTCCTCAAGGCGTGCTTTCAAACCGTCACGCACGCGAAGCCCTGATTCGTAATCTATGATCGAAACGACTCGTTCCGCACGGCCTTTGGCGAGCCTTTCCAGCACTTGTTCGGCGATTTTCAATTCCGCCCCGGTAACAGCTTTTTCAATGAGAAGGCGCTCATAGGCCAGCCGCATGTTCTCAAAGTTAAAGCCCATTCGGTCTTGATCCATGGAAGTACCCACCTCGGCGGTCATCAAGCTCAATTTGGTGCGCAGCAGCGAGAGGCGAAGGTCGGCCGAACGCGGATCGTTGCTGGTCAGCTCAGCAACGGGGTCACCGGCTTTGACGCTTTGGTAGCGTTTAACCAGCAACGAAGTGATAATCCCGCTCTCAGGTGTGATGACGGCAGCGCTGACGCTTTCAACCTGGCCGAGCATGGTGGGAGACACCACATTGTTTTTCCAGAGCGACGCTGCCATCAGCACCAGCACTGCGAATACAACAAGAGGCAGGAACCGAGTTTTGAATTCGGTCCATCGTTTGCCAGGTGGCACGGGGATGGGAGGCAGCACGTCCATGAAATTAGTTTAAATCTCCGATTCTTCCTCGGACTTGAGTCCGGTTAAACGCGACACTCCGGTGAGCCCGCGCAATTCAATCAGCAAATCGTCCATTCGGCTTGGGTCACGCAGAAGCAGGCGGTAGGAAAGGTCAGTCCCTTCATACCCCTCGTTGCTGCGCTGGCTGGCGCATATGGTTTTGAGGCTGTGCCTCTCAAGCAATTGGCGCAATTGCGACAGGTCTGTGACGGGACGCGACCAGTGTAAATTCACAATCATGTCATAACGATGGCGCGCACCAAAGTTAGTGTACCACAGATAGAACATGATGAAGCTGATCAACCCGCAGCCCAGAATGGCGGTGGAAAACTTCATGGTCCCAGCCGCCATGCCGATCACGATGACGGAAAGGACGTAGGTGGTGTCGAGGGTGTCCCGGAGAATATTGCGGAAGCGAACGATCGCAAAAACCGCCATTAATCCAAATGCCGTCACCAAATTGTTCGACAGCACCATCATTACCATGGCCACAACGGTGGGCATTACTATGAGGGAGCTGACAAATGACTTTGAGTAGGAGAGGCCGCTATGCGTCACCATGTAGATCCAGGCGATGACGTGGCCTCCTAAGAATGCCAACAACAGGCCCAGCAACATCGCCGGGATGTTTTGTGGGGCCGAGGCGAAATCGCCCTTAAATAAAAAGTCCGTCATTTTCTAAGCGTGAAGGCTCTGGTTAACCGAAGTGGATGACCGGGTCGAT
This sequence comes from Pedosphaera sp., assembly GCA_025359965.1. Taxonomy (GTDB): domain Bacteria; phylum Verrucomicrobiota; class Verrucomicrobiia; order Limisphaerales; family SXQI01; genus SXQI01. Next base: position 13,487 of record JANYDC010000118.1, on the reverse strand, counting down.
TCAATGGGCTTGGTGGAATTCTCCGTAATAACGCGCCTTTCCGAGGGGCGAGGTGGCGTTAAAATCGAATAATTAAGCTGTTGTTCACCCATAAGTTCGACTCCACCCGCGTATTTCGCAGCGCCGCATTGGGCCAGCCCAAAAATTCTGACCAACTCCTTGAACCAGTCAGGGAATCGGTTGGTAAATTTTAATTCAAGAATCACCATTTTGCCGAACGGGCGGACCGGATTGGTCAGTGTGGTGGTCAACCGCCCTGCGGGCTCGGCCTCGCAAAGGACGTTGCGGTCCATGGTAACACGAACAGAATTGTCGTAACGGCTGATCCAAGCCTCACGCACGTAATAGACATGCATCTTAGGCTTCGCGTTAAGCATGTTCATCAACCGGCTGAAATTCTGCAAAGCCATGAATTGCTTGGGATCTTTGGAAAGCAGATGGCTCGGTTCGGCCAACTGGCCGTCCAGAATTGATTTGGCAAACTCTTTCCTTACGCCTCCGCGTTGCTTGTTGATGGTGCTATCCATTCGCCGCTTGATCTCAAAGAATACAGGCGATTCTGGACGGTCGTCGTAGTACCGGACCCTTAATTTGTAGCGGTTCTTGTCCCCGTTGATCGTCCAATGGTAGGTTGCCAATTGGTCGGAATCCAAATATAGGCTGTGGATCGGATAGGAATAATTGGGCTGCGTCGCCCCAAATTCATCAAGTTCAAGATACCCTGCCAAAAAATCACGCGTCGCCAGAGCCACATCATCCGGGATGATGTACTTCAACTCGAAGCGCGAGGCCTGCATCCTGTCCTCGCTCATATCGAGACCACCGTATTTAAAGAATTTCCGGCTGTCGTCATTCCATGTGACTCTGTGACCTGATTGTAACTTAACCGTTCAATAATTGTTAAACAACTTTTCTGTATCGGCAATTAAGTGCGTCTGCCTGAACCAACACGCCTGATCGGCATGTTCGTGGGAGATATCAGTACTCGTCAAGGTAACTCACTTACCACAATGTTTTTGTACCAAGCCTCACTTGGGCCGCCTCCGTGGATTTGAAGAGCGATGATCCCGCCATCCGCAATGCCCGATTCGGTTTCAGTGTAGTCAACGGTTGCATGGCCGTTGATGGAAAGTCGGATTCTTTTTCCTTCGCAGCGAATTGTGTAATGATTCCAATCCTGCCGTTTGACTATTTTTTCGGCAACCTCGGCGGGTGCTTGCGCCAAAACTTTGTTCCTTCTGGATTCGTCATACAAACATCCCCACCAACCTGGGTCTCCCAGATCAGCCTGATAGCCCGAAACCTCATAATGGTTGGGGATTCTCGCCGAGCGAAGCTGCACTCCGCCGTTTACGCCTTTGCCAAGGACTTTCCAATCGAGCTCGAGTACGAAATTAGTGTAGGCACGCTTTGTGGCGAGAAACTCATTGCGCGGAACCGCGTTGGATAGGCTCCCGCCCACGATGGCACCCGCTTCGATTCGGAATGACTTGTTGGTATCGCCTTCCCAACCCTGAAAGGATTTACCATCAAAAAGACTGTATGGTTCCGCTGCATTAATCATCGCTTGCCCTAAAAGTAGCAGAAACACCGCCAAGTATTTGATTTTCATTGATTTAATGGCACGTTAGCAGGTTCTTGTCTGTCGAAAAGAGGAAAACACATTGCTTTTCAGAGCTTTTTGGGATTGGGACGAGGTGAGCTCGCTTCGAGGTTCTTGCAGTGCTGCTACTTGGTTGAATTTTGAAAAGCGGCTGCAATGGTAGTCCCCGATTCAAAATTGACACTACAGATCCCATTATCAACTTGAGGCTTGTCCGTTGAGGCGCTGTGATATATGATTTTTCAACACTAAGCTCCCAATTCGCTCGGCTACTTTGCGGTTTTGGTTAAGTGTTTTTGGATATCGAAAGGGGAGCGATTTTTACCCAAGCGTGAGGGATTGGTTTGTAAAGCCGCATGTGCCAGAACTGCCTAACTTAATTTTTCTTCAAAACTGGTGCCAGTCTCAAAAACACAGAACAACAGGGGGCCTGCATGGATGATCCTCACAATAGGTCTGCTATTGTCGCTGATCGCCTATGTCACGACTCGTAATTGGGAACTGAACAGGGCGAAGGATGAGTTCAACTGGCGTGCGGAACGGCAGATGGTTTTGATGTGGAGAGTCTTGGATCAAAAAGGCGAGATGGTGACTCAGGTGCGAAACATCATTGTGGGGGCCCAGACTCTCAATATGACCAACGTTCAATCCATTTTGTGGGATTTGCGCGGTCGGCACGGGGGGATTCAGCTTTGGGAGTATGCTGAATTTGTAACCGGAGCTGATCGAGAGAAATATGAGGCTAAACGCCGGGAGTGGTTCTCTTCTGATTTCACGATTTGTGATGAAATTGGCGAAGGAAAATTCGTTCCAGCCCCTCATCGAGCCCTCTATCTCCCGGTGTTATACTCGGACCCTCCGAACGCTGTGCATGCGGGTTTGGATTTGGCCCAAAATCCCGCGATTCTCAGCAGTGCGTTTGCGGCTCGGGATTCCGGAGAGCAGCAGATGCTTGAGATCCAGGCTGGCCATGCGATGGTGCTTTGTGCGGTTCCCAGGGTGTTCGTAAGGCCGGTGGTGGTGGGTGATGCACCAGACCCTCTGCGCGGTTTTGTAATCTGCAATTTTGAGATTAAGACGGTTTTGGACGAAGCCTCGGCGGAAGACGATCTGGACATCGAGCTTCTGCTTGAGGATCGCACCAAAGGCGATGCCCCCAAAATACTTTACCAAAAGCTTATTGATTCGAACCTACCCGTTCTTTCCGTCGCTGATTTTTCCAAAGGAATCGTTTATCAGCAAAGTAACGAGGTTCTAAACCGCCAATGGATGTTTGCGGTGCGGCCCACCATGCGGTGGCAGAAGGCTCATGCCCCAATTCTATGTTATGTGGCGCTTCTGGGCGGATCGGTGGTGTCGATCCTTTGCGCAGGATACCTTCAGTCCCTTTTCCGGCAGCGCAGCAGGATAGACCAGAAAGTGGTGGAGAGGACTTTGGAGCTGACCACGGTTAACGAACGTCTTGCTCGCGAAGTGGAACGCCGCAATCATGCTGAGGCGGTCCTTCTGCAGGCCCAGCGGATCGGGGGGATCGGCAGTTGGGAACGCGATTTGGTCACTTCGGAACTGCAATGGTCCGAGCAGACCTATCGTATTTTTAACCAATCTCCTGAACGGTTTCGGCTTACCTTGGAGTCATTCTATGCCATGGTTCATCCGGATGATTCCGCTGCACTGAAGCAGGGGGTGGAGGCGGCTCTTAAAACCAAACGGCCTTACCGTTCTGAGCATCGAATTTTGCGGTTGGATGGCTCTGAGAGATTGGTCGAGGAGCATTGCGAAGTTATCACTGATTCTGCTGGCCAGCCGGTAAAATTAATCGGCACCGTCCAGGATATTACCGAAGCCCGTCATGCGGCGAAGATACAACACGACTTGGAAGTGCAGCTTCGACAGTCCAAGAAGATGGAAGCCGTCGGGACACTGGCTGGCGGGATTGCCCACGATTTTAACAACATTCTGTGCGCGATTCTTGGGAATGCGGAGTTGTTGCGCATGGAATACCCGGAGGATGGGCGCAGCGGAGAATCCGTCCGCCAGATTCTGCAGGCAAGTAATCGGGCCCGCGAACTGGTGTCGAAAATTTTGACCTTCAGCCGCCCTCAAGATCAAAAAAGTGAACCCGTGCGGCTGCAGGCGCTTATTCAGGAAACTACCAGCCTGCTTCGCTCGACGCTGCCTGCGCGTATCACAATAGAAACCCGGATTGCTCCTCACTCGATTTACGTGTTTGCGGAGTCCGGCCCCCTCCATCAGGTCCTAATGAACCTCTGCGCCAATGCCTGGCATGCAATTGGAGACCAAAACGGCATCGTGACCCTATCTGAGGATGAATTGACCACCAGTCAACCTTTGGCCGTGGTTCATGGGTATCTGCCCCCGGGGCGTTATGCCGTGCTCTCTGTGCATGACACTGGTCAAGGTATCTCTCCCGAGCATCTGGAGCGGATTTTCGACCCTTTTTTTACCACCAAGCCGACCGGGCAAGGCACGGGACTGGGCTTGGCGGTTGTCCAAGGAATCGTGAAAAGCCACTATGGCGGTATTTCCGTGGAAAACCACAAGGGAGCTGGAACGACTTTCCGAATCTTTTTGCCACTCATCGAACCGCCTGCTCCCGTCTCTCCACCCACTTCCCCTCTGCCTCATAAGCAAGGTGCGGGGAGAATACTGTTTGTGGATGATGAGCAGCCGTTGACAACGCTTGCTCGAAAGGTACTGGGCAATGCTGGTTACGAGGTTTTGGCGTTTGTGGACTCGGCGCATGCGTTGGCGGAATTCATTCAGGAATCCAGCAGTTTTGACGCTGTAATAACAGATTTTTCGATGCCTATTCTCGGTGGGGCGGAGTTGCTCGATGGGATTCGGCAGACTGGTTCGCAAATCCCAGTGCTGTTGACCAGCGGGTTTGTTGGGGAGATGACCCCTGAAGAAGTCAAAAGGAAAGGCTTTTTCGATATTGTTCACAAGCCGTACAATGCGCAGGAGCTTCTTGCGGCTGTGGCAAGGATGATTCCGGCGAAGCCTGAATCCAAGGTTTCCCCTCTTGGCCGGTTGGGTGCTGTGAGTTAAGCTAAGCCGTGAGTTCGTTCAAAGATGCGCCCAGTAAAGCCCGCAGGTCCGTCCTTGCCCAATGGCGGGGCATGGACTACGTGCCGTTGGAGTCGGCGCTACGGGACCGGAGCAGGCAGGTGGACCGGATTATTCCTCATGTTCTCAAGACTCTCAATTTGGATCGTAGACGCGCCGAGGCTGAGGTGATCAAAGCGTGGAATTCGATGATCGACCCCCGGTTCTCAGCTCATGCCCAGCCAGCCGGCCTGGTCAAAGGGACTCTGTTTGTCAACGTTGACAGTAGCGCTTGGCTGAATGAATTAGTGCGTTATCAGCACAAAAAAATCCTCAATCAGCTGCAAAGCATTTTTGGCTCCGAGTACGTGGTTCGCATTTCTTTCCGCATTGGTGGTTAAATCGGTCTCAACGCGGAATTGCGACAAACGCCTTTCTCGGCGTAGGCTCTTCGAGTGAACGTCGGCCTGTTACAACTTAACGCCACCATCGGTGATTTTTCCGGCAATCTTACCCGATTGCGGGAGGCGTATGAACTCGCATGCAGGCAGGGGGCTGAAATGGTGGTGGCTCCTGAGCTTTTCCTCTGTGGTTATCCTCCACGGGATCTGCTGTTAAGGGAGGATTTTGTCCTGCGCAACGAAACGGCTCTGCTGGAAGCGGCCACATGGGTTGGCCGGGTACCACTTTTCGTGGGGTTTGTTGATCGAAATCCTGATCGTCCCGGCAAGCCTCTTTTCAATTCCGCCGCCATGCTTGTGAATGGTGTCGTGGCTCACCGGCAGGCTAAGACGCTGCTGCCCACTTATGATGTGTTTGATGAGGGTCGCTATTTTGAGCCTGGCTCCAGCATCGCTCCTGTAATTTGGAATGGACACCGGATTGGCCTGACCATCTGCGAGGATATTTGGAACGACGAGGATTTCTGGCCGGACCGCATTTACCGGCGTGATCCCATCCGCGAACTCGCGGGGCAGGGGATTGATTTAATCATCAATCTTTCGGCCTCTCCCTGGCATCAGGGCAAGGAATCGACCCGTCAGGCCATGCTGCGTCGTGTCGCTCAGGACGAGCGAATCCCGTTGGTGCAGGTCAACAGCGTTGGTGCCAACGACGAATTGATTTTTGACGGGCAAAGCCTCTGCTTTGATTCTGCGGGCACACTGCTTTTCCAAGGGCATTCCTTTGCCGAACAAGTGGCGGTCGTCAATCTGCAAACCACTACTGCCGCACCTGCTGTTCCACAATGCAGCGAGGCGTTGCTCCATGATTCCTTGGTTCTAGGCATCCGTGATTACGTGCGTAAATGCGGTTTCAAAGGGGTGGTCCTCGGCCTGTCTGGCGGGATTGATTCGGCGTTGACCGCGGTGCTCGCCGTGGAAGCTCTGGGGAAAGAGAATGTTCTCGGTGTGGCCATGCCCTCTCGCTATTCCAGCGAGGGTAGTTGGAAGGATGCCGAGGCTTTGGCCCTCAGTTTAGGCATTCGTTTTGAAGTCATCGCCATCGAGCCGGGCTTCAAGGTGATGGAAGAGCAGTTGCAACCGCTTTTCGCCGGTCGCCCACGGAATGAGGCCGAGGAGAATATTCAATCCCGTCTGCGAGGGCTCACCCTCATGGCCATTTCCAACAAGTTTGGCTGTCTCGTCCTCACCACCGGCAATAAATCAGAGATGGCTGTCGGCTATTGCACTCTCTACGGGGATATGTGTGGCGCCCTGGCGCCCATCGCCGATGTTTTCAAAACTCAAATCTTTGCGCTGTGCCGCTGGATCAACCGTGCCGACGAAATCATCCCGTGGGCGAGCATCACCAAACCGCCCAGTGCCGAGCTTCGTCCCAACCAAACCGATCAGGACTCGCTTCCCCCATACGAAATTCTTGATGCCATACTTGAGGCTCATGTGGTGGGGAACAAATCCCGCGCGGACATAATTTTGCTCGGTCACCCCGCCGATATGGTGAATGATGTGCTAAACAAAGTGACTTTCAGCGAATACAAACGCCGCCAGGCCGCACCGGGCCTGAAGGTTTCGCCCCGCGCTTTTGGCATGGGTCGGCGCATCCCCATTGCACAGCGGTTTCGAACTTAGCTTTGCACCGCATCTATTTCAAAGCAGCTGTCTGGCGGGTTGTTTGGATGATTTCATCCATGGCGACTGGCATGTACGCACTCAAGCTCTATGCCTCGCACCTTACCCTCGCAACCTACGGCGTGGTGGCTTTCGCTTTGGCCCTCATGTTTTATCTTCCTTACTTTGATGGCGGGTTCAGGGTCCTCCTTAACCGCAGCATCCTGGTGACTAAGAACGAGGATGATCGTGACCGCATGATCCGTTTTGGCCAGAGTCTTTACATCCTGCTGGGGCTTCTCTTTGTCTTCCTCGCCGTGCTGCTGATGGGCTGCTATTCCATGACTCAAAGCGCGCGCAATTCCGGTCTGCCTCTTTCGTTTTTCCTTACTTTGGGAGCGGTCAGCGCCACAACTTTCATCTCCACCGCCCAGACCGAACTCCTTTACGGCCTCCATCAACAGGGGAAGATGTACATCGTACAAGCCACCGGGAGCTGGGTCCTGGTCTCGGTGATGACTCTAGGTTTTTCTCGGGGTTGGGGTGTTTGGGCCTTTCCCGCCTCCGCCGCGAGTGCATTTGTGGTCGTTTATCCCTTTTCCATTCGGCTGATTAAACACTCTGTCCCCAGGTTCAAGTGGTTTGATCTTTGGTATGACCGTGAGTTTTGGAAGCTGTTTTCATCGCTCAAAGGGGAGGCTTGGAGCTGCTGCCGCATGCAGCTCTCCGGCGCGGCTATCACCACAGCCGATGTCTTCATCGTCGGTGCTCTGCTCCCCGACGAAACCTTTGCCGCTTATTACATTCTCTGCCGGTTTGTTTGGATTGTAAAAAGCGTCCTCCAGATCGGCGGCGAGGTGGGGTGGCCGTTTTTCGCACGACTGGAGGATCGCAAGCTCTCTGCCGAATTGATTTGGTTGCGTTTGCACAGTTGGCTCTATGGTGCCGCGGTCGGTTCATTGGCCGTTACGCTGATTCCTTTCTGCGCCTGGTGGATGGGCAAGGAATGGGTCGTGGGTTCTTTCCTGTTGTGGCTGGTTGCGCTTCGATTTTTGGTCACGGGCATCGCTTCGGGCGTGATCTATCTTTATTACGGCATGGGCAACTTCAAGGTCATCAGCGGCTGCTTCCAGCGTGAGATGATTATCTCGGTTCTGCTTTCGCTTTTGGGTGCCTACCTTTTCGGTTTGAACGGCGTGGCGGGTGCCTTCCTGATCGGTGCCATTGCGGGGACTGGCTGGCCTGTTTTTCGGATCTATGCCAGGGATCTTTCAGTCAACGTGTTTCCCATTCTCGCCCAGGTTTGGCTCCGCGCCCTGCTCGGAATGGCCATCAGCTACTCGGTCGGCAGTCTGCTTTTTCGCTGGGCTCATGCGGGGATCTTTACCCCTTTCATTGGTGCCGCAGGAGTCCTTGCCTGCCTTATGGTGATGGGTGGCATTAGCATTGTCCGTGGCGGGTGGGCTGGCGGGGGATTCAGCTCGAAGACCCTCAGAAGCCTTGCTTCTAAGATTTGACGCGAGTTGAGTCTTTCTCCCTCAAATCTCCCCCACGGCAGGCCCACAAACAGCCCATCATGAAGAACCACCCCCAAGCCAGCGCGGGGATGTACAGGCCGAATTCTACTGTCCCCTGCAAGGCCAAACCCAACAAACCCAGCCACACGCAAAAGAACGTGGGATCGTGATGTGTCCAAACCCATCGACCCAACGACGTCAGCGAGCCGATCATAAAAACAGCATAGAGCGCAAAGCCCGGCCAGCCCGAGTCACTGGCTTGTTCCAGATAATCATTGTGAACCATTCGCGCCATTTCCGCCTCGGGGGGTTTGCGTTGCAGGAATAACTTTCCAAAAGATCCTGGCCCCGTCCCATGAATTGGGTTTTCCACAGACAGGTCCCACGCCGTTTTCCAGTAGATCATGCGGGCGGAAGCGCTGGTGGCGCCCTTGGAGAGATACCCTTGGAATCGCACCACAAAAACCAAAAGTCCCAAAACGATAATCGCTCCCCCCAGCCACCACCGCCAGCGCTTGAAGAATTCAGTCCGGAACACCACCACCACACCCATCACCAAGGCGATCAACCATCCGGCTTTTGACCCAGTCCAGTAGAAGACGCCTGCGGTGGCCAGAACCACGCTGCCGAAAATGACACCGCGCGGAATGTTCGGCCACTGGCTGCTTCGATAATGCAGGTTCAACGCGAGCAAAGGACCGAACAACAGGATGACTCCCGCCAGCGCATTGGGATAAACCAGCGTGGCAAAAACCCGGTTCGTTTGCATTCGGAGGATGAACTCTTTGGGATAGCTTTGCCAGTCGGGCTGTTCAAGGAAGGCTTTGCGGGTCGCTTCAAAGCCGCCGTAGTGCTGGTCCAATCCCACCATCAACATCCATAAAAAGCCGGGCGCAATTCCAGCCGCAATCCATTTCCACGGGATGCTTTTACCCATGGCAAATCCGCCGAAAAGGAAAAGCATGCAGAAACCAAAATGCACCAGCACGATGCGTGAAATGTCGGGGGTGACCGAGTTTTGCGCTGTGATCAACTGCCACCCAAACCATCCTATGGCCACAGCGCAGAGCGGGGGCGGCGCCACGAGGGGCGGGCGCCAGATGATCCGGCAAAGCACCAGCGCGCCAATCGCCAGCGCGTAGCCCCAGGCCAGCGGCCACGAGGTGGTGATAAACTCGGCCGGGTTGGTCGGTCTGACCACCATGTAATCCAGCACGACCGGATTGCCAAATTTGACCAGTGCCAGCCCAAGGATCAGCCCCATGATCAAACCGGCGGCGTGCTGCGCCCCACTTTTCTGCGTAGGTATCGTGGCTTTTCTCACAATTGCCACTTCAGAAGCCCCACTTCAAGCGCCAGTGCCTCTTGTACGTTGGTCATCAACAACCGTTGAAGGCCCTCGATGGATCGAACATTTTCCAGCGCGGCATGCCCGGAGATTCTTCCCGCCACCGATCGGCTGGCGCTTTCCAAATCAGGCCAGTTAAGCAACTCCGGGTCGCCCCCCTCGCGCAGCAGCCATATATCGCGCAACCATCCCTGCACCCAGACCAGCACCGAGGATCGTTTGCGCCTGTACTCCGCTTCCACCGCGGCCGTCAGCTCGATTTCCCATTTGTCCCGCATGCGCGCATCCGCGTCCTCGTATTTTTCCAGAGGCGATCGGGCACTGAGAAATTTCTCCGTCTGCTCTTTGATCTGCGTGAGCTTGGAGGTCAAAAGCCCCAGCAGTTTATACCGCTCCAGAATGCCGGTTTTCTGTCCTGATGCCGTTCGCACAAAACCCTGCATCCACTCCGCATCATCCGCACTCAATTCGTAACGGGCGTCTCCTCCGAAATTAAGTCGCAGGCAGCGCGAAAGAATCGTTTCCAGAACGCGCCCCGGTTCCGTGGTCAGCAGCATGAAGACCGTGCAGGATGGTGGCTCCTCCAAAGTTTTAAGAAATGCGTTGGCCGCCTGCGGGTTCATACGGTCCGCGCCGACAATCATCGCCACCTTATACTCCGCCTCGGTGGGTTTCAGGTGAATCGTCGACATCAAATCGCGCATCTGGTCGATGGTGATGATGCGCATCTTCGATTCAGGCCGCACCCATTGCACGTCAGGGTGGTTGAAGTTGACGATGCGTCGGCAATTCAGACAGTGCCCGCATGAATCCACGGCCTTTCCTTCTGGCGAACGCACCGGTTGCAGGCAATTCAGCACGCAGGCCAGATTCGAGGCCAGTTGCTCCAGTTCCTCCAGATGACCGCATGAAAAAAGATAGGCGTGCGCCAACCGGCCGCGCCGCAAACTCCTTTGCAGCAGGTCGACCCCGGCCTTTTGGTGAACTAGATCAGCTAGCGGCATGGTTCAAAAAAGATCCTTTGCGTTTTGAATCCGTGCACTCATTTCCTTGACGATGGGGATTGCGCGTGCAATCGAAATTTCCTTGGTCTGTCCGGCGAACGGGGTCATTTCAAGGCGAACCGCTGCCGCCACCTCGCCATTGCGATCATGCAGCGGCATAGTAATGATGATGTTGGTTTTTCCCTTTCCATAAAACATGTGGTCGCTGATCAATGCATCCCGCTCTGCTTGCGTCCCTTTCATCCCGACTTCCGATTCCAGGCTGCTAGCCTTTACCACCGGCTCATTGTTTTGGCCCATACCGTAAAGCCTTATGTTAACAAGCCGTGGATGATGTTCGCGCATTTCCTTGATCAACACCCGTCCCAGCACCTGCCGCTCCGTGTATTGAATGTGTAAATCCGTAAAATAACTCACTGAATCGGACTTCGTCCAAAAACCGATCTTGCCCTGCCGAAACGAGGTGTCCGTCAGTGTGGGCAACACATCCTTATCATCCAACCAGGCGCGTATGTGGTTGCCGTCGCACTGGATCTTCATCTCATGCCAAACGCCTGATTTGATCTCGATATCCGGCCCAATGGGATCGCTGCGCAATCCATTGACTACTTTGGCAAAGCGAAAAGTCGACCCCTTGGCGCTGGCGCGGATGTAATAGTAATTGCGCTCGTCCTGCACGCGAAAGGCCATTCCGGCCATCTGTTCCATGACCCCAGCCACCGTCTTGAACCGCACCGTCAAAGTGAAATCGCCAAACTCCTCATCGCTGGGCAACAGGATCGGGTAACGCTCATCCACCAATTGCCGTGAAATCTGGCCGATCACGTTTTTGCGCGGCGTAACCGCATTGGCCGTCACCGTGCCGACGAGGGAAGGCACCTCATCCGTGATAATACGCCACTGTCCCAACTCCCCCTGGCCGCCCAACAAACTGACAAAATTAGTCGGTACATTGCCCTCTGTGAGATGGCTCCAATCAAAGCTCCGCTCCTCCCCGCGTGCGTTCAACAGGGCTGCCAACAAAACCGAGATCGTCAAAATCAACTGCATGTGCCTTTGAAGCTAGGTCATCCCCCCGCAGCCGACAAGCTTTCGCCACTTCACATAGGGGCACGAGGTGTGAGGCAAAACTCCTTATTCGATTTCCTCGAAATCTCGGATGCCCCAAATCCCAACGGGATTTTGCCCTCCAGCCCAATGGTTGCCGAGTCCGGCGAGGCTACCTTGGGTAGGCTTGGCCCATCTGGCCTGACAACCGCAACGCGGTTGCGCCCATCAGGACGGACTCAACCACGTTGTGGTTGGTTTCCCGAACGCACAGGTGACCCAAGGTTGGACGGCCGGGAGCGGTCCAACCTTGGGCTGGAGGACGAAATTCCTTGGGACTTCAGCATGGCGTGAGGTAGAAGGGACGCGATAGATAGGCAACCAAGCACTCGGAAAGTCCCGGCATTGTTTCGTGGTTAGGCGGCTAGGCAATTTTTCCCGAATGATCGCAGGAAAAGCGAGGATGGAAGAATTTTGGCTCACACCAACGTGATGACACAACCACCGGAAGCGGTTGTGTGAAGCCTCGGCGTTCGCTAAAATTTAAGCGTGAGCACGATCACCGCGATTCTGCAACCCGATCCCGACGGCACTTTAGATTTTCCATTACCTGCGGCTTGGCGTTACCAACTCATCAAAGTCTCTGCCGAGCTCGAACTCCTGGCCGGCGACGGTCTAATGGCGTTCATTTAAAAAGTTGAGAATCAGTTGACTGGATTGTCCTTCGGATTTTATTACGATACTTGGGAATGGATTATCTGACATTCAGCAAGTCGGCATTGTTCTGGGTGCACATATACAGGATTAAGCGATGCGTTACCGTCGTCCGCGCGTAGTTCGAAAAGCCACTTGGCCCGAAAATCAGCCTTTATTGACGCTGATGAACAAGCTTTGCTTTGGTCCGAAACCAAGGCGTGCGATCGCTTTGAGGCTTGCAGCCGTGCTTGGTGATTTGGGGGAGTTTTTTGCCTATCGACTACTATCCGCTTTCTACGATTATGGAACGGGTGTTCGAAGAGACGTCGGAAAAGCCTGTGAGTTTTGGGCCAAGGCTTCGAAGCTGGGAGACCCCTATTCCCAAGCACTACTAGCCTATTCCTACGATCGAGGGCGTGGGGTTCAAGCGGACAAGAAGCGAGCCTTGTACTGGTATCGCTGCGCTGCAAGGGCTGGAAATGCGGATGCCCAGTATAATTTGGCGCAAATGTACAACAGTGGCGAGACGGTGCGTAAGAACAGAGTCACCGCCGTTGGATGGTGGACCAAAGCAGCCAATGCCGGCCACCCTGAAGCCCAATGTAATTTGGGAGTGGCCTTTGAAAATGGAAGCGGAGTGAGGAAGGATGCCGGGGCTGCCCTGCGATGGTATATGCAAGCAGCACGTCAAGGCTGCAAGCTCGCTCATAAGAATCAGGAGAGGCTTAAACACGTTCTCAAGTCTCAAAAGTCAAGCCGCCAAAGCCAACAATCATAGTGGATTAATGAGGGTGTACGTCGCAGGACGGTCTGAAAATTGCCCGGACCGTGCCAAATTCGATGGTTCAAAATTTTAACGAATAATCAATGCATCGCTTCATTTTTGATCAATATGTAATAGATAGCCCGACAGGTCTTGATGAAGAACTTGTCTTATCGATTTTTTTGAATCTTCAGTCTGAATTCGGCCTTTTTGACAACACGTTTTCATCTTGATGGGCACTTCCAAAAACGGTATGTTTTAAAAACGGGCTATCCTGAACACACCTTGGAAACCCGGAGTGGCTCTCACCCGATTATCGGGTTGTCCGGTTTGAGCCCGCGCTTTGCCGTTCCGGGCTTCGCGTTTCATGT